>NZ_DATBTV010000022.1:0-1927 GCF_036559105.1 Lapillicoccus sp.
TCGCCGGCGCGGGCGAGTTCGCCCGCGAACGGAGCGGTCACCTCCACACCGGTCGGCGCATCCAGTGTGACGGCCAGGGCCACGGTGGCGGACGGGACGGAGCGGTCGGTGATCGCCCGGGTCAGTCGCGCCTCGCCGTACCGGGTGATCGCGTGGCCGCGGTCGCGGCAGATGCGGGCGAGCACGACGTCCTCCGCGTCGTCGCGCAGCCAGGCGCCGGCGTCGAGGTCGCGGGCTGTGACGGACAGGTCTGCGAGGTCGGATGCGGTGCTCGGGAAGGCGACGAGGCGGCCGAGCGCGGGGTGTGGCGTGGGTTGCGGCGTGGGCTCGCGGCCCGTGTCAGCTCCGACCCCTGCCAGGCGCGCCCGGACCAGCGTCTCCACCTCCTCCGCATCCAGTCGCCGGGCGACGTCGAACGCCACCCACTCGTGGGCGCGGTTCTCGTCCGCGTAGAGGTTGTCCGCCTCCAGCGCCACCTGCTGCTCGCCGCTGACCACCAGCACCGCTCCGCGCAGCACGACGAGCGGCCAGAGAGCGGCGAGATCGGCGTCGTCCAGCGGCGCCTCGGCGTGGAACGCCTCCACCGCGTCCAGGACGGCGAGCGGTTCGTCGGGGACATGATGCAGCGCGCTCGCGACCGTCGCAGCGAGTTCGGCGACGAGCCAGCCGTCGGAGACGTCGCCGAAATCGATGACGCCAGGGCCGTCCTCACCGAGGACGATGTTGTCGTCGGTGACGTCGCCGTGGACCGCCTGCACTCGCAGCCGCTCGCGCAGTGGCTCGAGACGGGCGAGCGCCGCGTCCGTCGCCTCGCGGACCACCCGGCGTTTCGCCGGTTGCTCGACGTGGTCGAGGAGGAAGTCGACGACCTCGCCGCCGATACGCGCATCCCACTGTGTCGTGCGGTCGAGCCCCGGGTGCCGGAGGTCGGAAAGGCCGCGGGCGACCCTGCCCGCCAGCGTGCCGAGGGTTCGCAGCTGCTCCTGGGAGGGGCGTCCGACGCCGGTCAGCGGCTCGCCCTCGAGGTAGCGGAGTACGCGTGCGAGCAGGGTGGTGCCACGGACCTCGACAGGGACGAGTTCCTCGCCGTCCAGCGAAACGATCGCCTCGGGGATGCGGATGCCGGAGTCGGCGAGCGCCGCGAGGGCCGCGTTCTGCGCCCGCAGTTCGTCGCGGGAGAACACCGGGTTGGCCAGTTTCAGCACATAGCGGCCGGCCCCGGTGTCGATGCGAAAGTTGCGGTCCTGGTTGCTGCCCAGCTCAAGGATCCGGCCCTCCAGACCGAATCGAGCGGCGGCGATCGCCGCGGCGTCCTCAGCGGTCACCTCGGGGCGCGGGAGTGCGGGCTGGGTGAGGAAGTCGGAGTTCGGCACATTGCTCCAGGAGTCGGCGATGATTCGAGGTCAGTCTAGTGAGGGCCCTCAGAATGATATGGATCAGCCCCACGCCTGATGTGTCGTCGACCGGATCGAGGGAGAGTGGAACATGGAAACCAGCAGGGAGGGCACGTGACTCAGTTCGCCACTGTCGCCCTGCTGGCCGTCGTCAGCGGAGGCATCGGAGCAGCCGTCGCCTCCGTGTTCGAACAAGCCGACGACCTCCCTCATACGGCGAGCCCGACCATCGCTTTCGTTATCGTGCTCTCGGCTGTCGTCGCATTCATTTGGTGGGCTAACACGGAGACCTCGAGATCGACCGCGTCTCAGCATCCCCAATCAGTTCACAGGTTGGGAACGGCCAAGCGATCCGGATGTGCGGTTCACATGGCCCGACGCCGGGCGCGGAACGCGAATCTTGACCGCCCCAACGCCTGAATGGGCAAAGTGGTGAGCCGCAACAGCATCGCTGAACGCGTGTGCGGCCTATAAACTGCCTCAACGTTACTGAAGGGTCCCCAATGGCCATCGCCGATTTTGAGCGTTACCCC
>NZ_DATBTV010000023.1:0-65476 GCF_036559105.1 Lapillicoccus sp.
GCCGGCGTGGCTCCCTCGACGGTCTCCCGGGCGTTCTCGCGTCCCGGCCGGGTCAACTCGCGTACCGCTGAGCGCGTCTTCGCCGCGGCGCGCGACGTCGGCTACCGCTCCGAGGTGCTCCACGGGCTGGTCGGGCAGCGCACCCGCAGCCTCGCGGTCGTCGTCACCGACATCACGAACCCCTTCTACAGCGAGATCATCCGCGGCGCCCACGAGGCGGCGGGCGAGTCGGGCTACACGATCCTGCTCTCGCACACCCAGGAGGACGCCCAGCTGGAGCGCGACTGGACCGAGCGGGAGCTCGGCGCCGTCGAGGGCGTCCTGCTCACCAGCTCGCGCATGTCCGGCAACGCGATCCGGATGCTCGCCAAGCAGAAACCGATGGTCCTGCTCAACCGCCGCGTCCCCGAGGTGCCCTGCGTCATCACCGACAACGCCAGAGGTATGCGTCGGGCCCTCGAGCACCTCGCCGAGCTCGGCCACCAGACCGTCACCTACGTCGCCGGACCGGAGGCGAGCTGGGCCGACGGGATGCGGTGGGTCGCGCTCATGGAAGCGGCGCACGAGCTCGAGCTCCGGGTCCGCCGAGTCGGGCCCTGCAACGTGCCGACGGTGCACGCCGGCTTCGCCACCGCGCAGGCGGTGCTCGCCCAACGGCCGACGGCGGTGATCGCCTACAACGACGTGATGGCCATCGGCGTCATCAAGGGGATGCGGCGAGCCGGCGTCCGGGTTCCCGACGACATCAGCGTGATCGGCTTCGACAACGTCGTCCTGTCGGAGATCGTCGAGCCGGAGCTGACCACCGTGGCGGCGCCATTGCGGGCCATGGGGATCACCGGGGTCAAGAACCTCATCGCCGCCATCGGCGGAGCAACACCGAGCCGTGAGCCGATCGTCCTGCCGGTCAAGCTCGTCGTCCGGGGTTCGACCGCTCAGCGCAGGCGGAAGAGGACCTCGCCGGCGTTGGGTACGACCAACGTCCCCGGGTCGGCCTCGAAGGCGCCGACGTCCACGGTGGCCGGGTCGAGGTAGCCGAGGTTCGCCTCGCGGCATACCTGCTCCGGTATGCCCGTCGCCAGGGTGACCTGTACCCGCAGGCGCTCCTCGCGGGTCTCCGCGTCGTAGCTGCCCGCCCCTCGCAGGTGGGTCGAGTGGGCGAGCACGCCCCAGTGCAGGTGCGAGAACCGGTCCCACTGCTTCACGAAGTAGTCGCGGCAGTGGTACCCGATCTCGACGATCTCCGGGTGCATCTCGGAGATCTGCGTGATGTGCGGTGCGTAGAGGATGACCTCGCCGCCGTCCGCGACCACCGGCTCCAGCTTGTAGAAGCCCTTGGCACCGGTCCAGATGTCGGCGTACATCGCCGGGACCAGTGACAGCACGCGCTGGACCGGTGCGTCGAGGTAGGTCACGTGGCTCTCCGCGCAGACCTGGGCGGCCGCGGACCAGGACGCGATCGTGTCCCCGAACGAGACCGAGTGCAGGGCGGGCGAACCGTGGTCGCTCTCGGCCGCGCCGACGACACAGAACGCCAGCCGGTCCGCGGGGATGAGCGCCGCCCCTTCGTCGATGAGGGCGCGTACCGGTGTCTGGGCGGTGGTCCCGATAATCTCCGCCGACGTGATCAGCGCGCCCAGCCAGTGCGAGATGTCGATGATGTCCTGCCCCGCGACCCCCGGGAAGAAGTACTTGTTGCCGCCGGAGATGCCGACGACCTCGTGCGGCAGCACCGGACCGACGACGAGCGCGATGTCGTGCTCGACGACCGCGCGGTTGAGGTGCACGGGAACGTCGACGTCGAGCCGACCCTCCGACAGCTCGCGCATCCGGGCGGCCGGGATCGTCCCGAGATCGGCGAAGGTCTCCGGGTCCCACCACTCGTGGTTGTGGACGGTCATTCCCGGATAGGTCGCCTCCAGCCCCTTCTCGGAGTAGCCGAGGTGGGCGGCCAGCGCCTCGTCGCTCATCGCGGCGTGGGTACCCAACGCCACCAGTACCGTCATCCGCGTGGCTCGGCCGGCCAGTGACGCGTGAACCGCCTTGATCAACAAGGGAAGCGGCACCGTGCGGGTCGCGTCGGGGACGAGGATACAGACGCTGCGCCCGTCGACCGGGTATGCGTCGAGCTGCTCGCGCACGAACGCCGACACCTCGTCGGAGGACAGGATTCCCGTGGCATCGCCGACCGTCGTGGCGGGGAGGACCACGGGCTCGGGCAGGGTCGAGGTCGATGAGGTGCTGGTACTGCTCACCCCATCACTCTGGCCGCGAGTCTCACCCACCGGCAAGCGTTCACGGCAACTAGTGGCAACTTGTGGCGACCCACTTCGGCGGAGCCGGAGCATGACTGCCATGTCCGAGCTCCCCGGTCTCCATCCCCATGACGACCGGCTCCTCCCGGCCGACCCTGCGGTGCGCGACCTGGCGCGACGCCTCTACCAGCAGGTGCGCGACCTCCCGATCATCTCCCCGCACGGCCACGTGCCGGTCGAGTGGATCGAGGGCAACATCCCGTTCACCGACCCCACCGCCCTGCTCCTCTCCCCGGACCACTACATCTTCCGGCTCCTGCACGCAGCAGGGGTTCCGCTCGGCTCCTTGGGTGTCGGCGACCAGACGTTGAGCGACGCGGAGAGCCGGGCGGCCTGGCGGGCGTTCTGCGAGCACTGGGCCCTGTTCCGGGGGACGCCCAGCCGGTTCTGGATGGAGAGCGTCCTCAGCAGCATCTTCGGCGTCACCCAGCGACCGAGCGCGGAGTCCGCCGACGCGATCTACGACCGGGTGGCGGAGTGCCTCACGTCCGACGAGTACCGGCCGCGCGAGCTGTTCAAGAGCTTCGGCATCGACGTGCTCGCGACCACCGACGACCCGTGCGCGGATCTCGCGCACCACGCGGCGTTGGCCGCCGACCCCAGCTTCGACGGTCGTGTCGTCCCAACCTTCCGTCCCGACCGCTACCTCGAGCCGGGCCGTCCGGGCTTCTCCCAGCTCATGGACCGCCTCGCCGAGGCGTCGGGGGAGGACACCGGCGACTTCCCGGGATACCTGCGGGCGCTCGCCCAGCGTCGTCGCCACTTCAAGCAGCACGGCGCCGTCTCCGCCGACCACAGCCACGCCGACGTCGTGACCCTCGAGCTGGCCCCCTCGGAGGCGGCCCGGATCTACGCGGCGGCGCTGCGGGGCGAGACGTCGACCGAGGAGTCGACCGCGCTGCGCCGCCACATGATGGTCGAGATGGCCCAGATGTCGGTCGACGACGGGCTGGTCATGACGCTGCACCCGGGTGTGCACCGCAACCACCACTCCCCGACGCTCAAGGCGTTCGGCCCCGACACCGGTCACGACATCCCCGTGGCCGTCGAGTTCACCCGGTCGCTGCAGCCGCTGCTCGACCGGTTCGGCACCGCGCCCGGGCTGCACCTCGTCCTGTTCACCGTCGACGAGACCGTCTTCTCGCGGGAGATCGCGCCACTCGCCGGCTTCTACCCCGCGGTGTATGCCGGTGTGCCCTGGTGGTTCCTCGACGCGCCAGAGGCGATCCGTCGCTACCGCGGAGCCGTCACCGAGACTCTGGGCTTCTACCGGACCTCCGGCTTCATCGACGACACCCGTGCCTTCTGCTCGATTCCCGCGCGGCACGACATGTCCCGCCGCCTCGACAGCGCCTACCTCGCCGAGCTGGTCGTGCAGCACCGGCTCGACGAGGACGAGGCGTTCGAGACCGGCGTCGACCTCGTGACAACGATCCCGCGTCAGGTGTTCAAGCTGTGAGCGCGATCGCTCCCACCCGCCACCTGAGCCGGGCCGACGACGGCCGCCCGGCGGCCCCTGTGCGCGTCGTCCACCTGGGGGTTGGCAACTTCTTCCGGGCCCACCAGGCGTGGTACACCGAGCATTCCGACGACGCCGACCAGTGGGGGATCGCTGCCTTCACCGGTCATTCGCGTCGCACCGCCGACGAGCTGGCCTCGCAGGACTGCCTCTACACGCTGCTCGTCCGCCATGAGTCGGAGAGCCTGCCCGAGGTCATCGGGTCGGTGAGTGCCGTGCACGTCGGGTCCGACCTGACCGCGCTGGTGGACCACATGGCGTCGTGCGACGTCGGCGTCGTCACCCTCACCGTCACCGAGGCGGGCTACTGCCGGAACGAGGAGGGTGGCCTCGACCTCGGGTCCGCCGCCGTGCAGGCCGACGTGTCCGCCCTGCGCGCCGGTCGCCCCGACAGCCTCGACACCGTCCCCGGCCGGCTCGTCGCGGGGCTGTCGGCGAGACGTGACGCCGGTGCCGGCCCGCTGGCCGTCGTCTCCTGCGACAACGTTCCCCACAACGGCGCCATGACCCAGCGCATCGTCACCGAGCTCGCGCAGCAGGTCGATCCCGACCTGGCCGGGTGGGTCGATGCGAACGTCTCGTTCGTCACCACCATGGTCGACCGGATCACCCCGCGGGCGACGGACGCCGACCTGGCCGACGCCCGCGCGCTGACCGGCGTCGAGGACGCCGCACTGGTCGTCACCGAGCCGTTCACCGAGTGGGTGCTGGCCGGCGACTTCCCCGCCGGACGGCCCGCCTGGGAGACCGCAGGGGCTCGCTTCGTCTCGGACGTCAAACCGTTCGAGACGCGAAAGCTGTGGCTGCTCAACGGTGCTCACTCAATCATGGCGTATGCGGGTTCGATCGTCGGGCACGAGACCGTCGCCGAGGCGATCATGGATCCCGAGGTCTTCGGTTGGGTGGAGGACTGGTGGGACTGTGCCGCGCAGTACCTCACCCTCCCCGAGGAAGAGGTCGCCGCATACCGGCAGGCGCTGTTCGACCGGTTCGCGAACCCCAACATCCGGCACCTGCTCGCGCAGATCGCGGCCGACGGGTCGCAGAAGGTCCCGATCCGCGCGCTCCCGGTCCTTCGCGCCGCCCGCGCGAACGGCCAGCTGCCCAGCGGCGCAACGAGATTCGTGGCCGCCTGGATCGCGCACCTGCGCGGCAACGGTGCCCCGGTCAACGACGTGGACGGTGCGGCGCTGACGGCGTTGGCTCAGGGTCCGGTCCGCGAAGGGGTGGCCGCGGTGCTCGAGTGGCTGGGCGTCGACGACCTCGAGGTGAGCGCGCTCGTCGAGCAGCAGGTGGCCGAGCTCGAGGCCCGGAGCACGAACCCGTGACGGCGCGGGTCCGCGCGGCAGTCGTCGGGTGCGGCGACATCTCGGCGGTCCACCTGGCGGCGCTGCGCGACCTCGACGGCGTGGAGCTCGTCGGCGTCTGTGACGTGGACGCCGCCCGCGCCCAGGCCACCGCCGACACTCAGGGCACGGTCGCCTACACCGACCATCGTGAGATGCTCGACTCACTCCGGCCCGCCGTCGTGCACGTCTGCACGCCGCACGACCAGCACGCGCCGGTCGCGGTGGACTGCATCGCAAGCGGAGTTCACGTCATCCTCGAGAAGCCGGTCGCGCACACCCTCTCCGACGCGCAGCCGGTGCTGGACGCTCACCTCGCTAACCCCGCAGTGAAGGTGGCCGTCTGCTTCCAGAACCGTTACAACCGAGCGTCGCAGGAGGCGCACCGGCTCATCCACGACGGATCCCTCGGCGCGATCCGGGGAGCGTCCGCCACGGTTGCCTGGCACCGCACTCCCGAGTACTACGCCCGCGGTCCGTGGCGCGGCCAGCGTCGACGCAGCGGCGGCGGCGTGCTGATGAACCAGGCGATCCATACGCTGGATCTCGTTCAGTGGTTCCTCGGACCGGTCGCCCAGGTGGGCAGCCGGATCGGCACGCTCGCGCTCGGCGACTACGTCGACGTCGAGGACACCGCTCAGCTGGTCATGGATCACGAATCCGGTTCCCGCAGTGTGTTGTTCGCGACCTTGGCCAATTCCGTGGACTCGCCGGTGACGATCGAGATCGACACCGAGCATGCGCGGCTGCTCATCCGCGGCGACCTCACGGTCGTCTACGCCGACGGCCGCACTGACGTCGTCGAGGAGCGCCGCGCCACGTCCACCGGCCGGGCCTATTGGGGCGTCTCCCACGAGCTGCTGGTCGCGGACTTCTACCGGACCCTCGAGGACCCGGAGCCGTTCTGGATCGGCCCCGCGGAGGGGCTGGCGGCGCTGGCTGTCCTCGACCAGGTGTATCGAGATGCCGGCGTGCTCGCGGACCCGGGCGCCTGATCTCGGTCGCACCGACATGGCTCGATGAGGGCCGACGCCATGACGCCGACCGCGGCCCCGAGCGGCGGATAGCGTTGATCTCCATCATCGAGGCGACCAACACCCTCAGCACCCGCCACGATGTGGGTGTGCCGCTCACCATCTCCCTGCTCGCCGACCGGCCGGACCTTGCCGGGGCGATGTGGAGCATGCCCAACTCGTGGCCGGAGTTCATGCGTCACGACCCGATCGGCGGGCTGTTCTACGGCAACGTCGAAACGCGCTTTGCCGAGTTCGTCCTCGTCGCCGAAGACGATGCCGGCGAGGTCGTCGCGTGCGCATACTCCATCCCCTTCGTGCTCGGCGGCGGCCCCCTACCTGACAACGGGTGGGACTTCGTGATCCGCAACGGGCTGCTCGCCAGCCTCAGCGGCCGGCAGCCCGACGCGATCTCCGCCGTCGAGATCGCTGTCCGTCCCGACCACCAGGGCACCGGTCTCTCCGGACAGATGCTCGCAGCGATGCGCGACAACGCGGCGAGGTGGGGCTTCGCCGAGCTCGTCGCACCCGTCCGTCCCAACGGGAGGACCGACGTCCTCGAGCCGATGTCGACCTACGCACTCCGCGTGCGCGAGGACGGCCTTCCCGTCGACCCCTGGCTCCGGGTACACGTGCGGGCCGGTGGCCGCATCACCGCAGTGGCCCCGCGCTCGATGGTCGTCCCCGGGACCCTCGCGGAGTGGCGTGAGTGGACCGGGCTGCCGTTCGACGAGACCGGCCCCGTCGTCGTGCCGCGAGCACTGACTCCGGTCCATTGCGACGTCGAACACGGAGTCGCGGTGTACGTCGAGCCGAACGTCTGGGTCGTGCACCGCACCGGGTACTGAGCCGCGAAGGGGATCGATCCACGACGACACCTGCCGGGTAACCCACGCCACGCCGCCCCGCCGACGACGAGCGACATGGCTAGAACGACCGCGTACCACGTCAGGATGCGAAGCCCCACCTCGGCCGTGGCAGCTCTCGCCCGCCACATCGTCAACCTGATTGACGATTGGGTCGTCGACTGCCAGAATCGTCAACATCGTTGACGACCCGAGAGGACTCCTGATGCCGGTGATCGCCGCCCCCGCCGAACCCACGCACACGCTGCACGGCACGCACTTCACCTCGCTGGCCACGCCGAGTCGGGGAAGCCAGGAGTCGGCGGTGTGGCGGGTGCAGATCCCGCCCGGCGCGCCACCGACGCCGCACTCGCTGACGCGCGAGGAGGTGTTCGTGGTGCTCGTAGGCTCCGCCGACGTCACCCTCGGCACCACCCGGGCGACCGCCCGGGTCGGCGACGCGATCGTGGTCCCGCCCGACCAGCGCTTCGAGCTGCGCAACGCGGGCGACGGGCCCCTGGAGCTGCTCTGCTGCATGCCCGTCGGCGGCCAGGGCCGGCTCGACGACGGCACCGTCATCACGCCGCCCTGGTCGCAGTGACCCGCGGGGGCGGGCGGGTGCGAGCGGTGGACGGATCGGTCCCGTTGGCCCGGCTGTTCGCCATTGCCTACCGCCGGCTGGTGCTGGACCTGCACGACGAGCTCGAGCATCGAGGGTGGACCGACCTGCGCCCCGCCACCGGTTTCACCCTGCTGACACTGCGCGAAGGGCCGCTCACCGGAGTGGACCTCGCCTCGGTCCTGGGCATGACCAAGCAGGCGACCGCCAAGCTGGTGGACGACATGGTCAGCTCTGGGTACGTCGAACGATCCACCGGCAGCCATGACGCTCGGTTGCGCCCCATCGCCCTCACCGACCGCGGCCGGAAGCTGCTCGCGGCCGCCGAGGAGATCTACGCCGACCTCGAGAGCCGGTGGGCAGCGAGGATCGGCGCAGACCACCTGGACGTCCTGCGCAGCGACCTCGTCAGAGTCCTGAGCCAGGAGAACGGAGAGCTACCACCAGTCCGTCCGCTCTGGTGACCCGCCGAGGACCTGACCGCGACGGGTCAGGCCCTCAGCGGATGCATCTCGGCAAGCGCGGCCAGCATGGCCAGCCCGGACCCTCGTGCTGACGGAACCGCTGGGCGGCGGCGGTCACGGCCGGAGACCTGACCAGCGCCGGCGGACGCGGGCCGGGTTGAGCGACACGCTGTCGGCCCACTCGTCGACGTGAGGGTGTGATGTGAAGGACGCCCGGGCGCCCAACACCTGCTGGCGAGCCCAGTCGGCGGTGGTGCTGGAGAGCGGCACCGGTGGGCACATGCGGTTCTTCTCGGCGTCATCCTCCACCCTCGCTTCCGCGTAGCCCGCGAGTGCGGGACCGAAGCAGGCATACGTGTTGCGGATCGTCTGCAGCGTGATCGCCTCCGTCGCCACACGGGCACCAGTGGGGGAACCGCAGATCCCGAGCGGCGCAGTGGGTGACCACGGCGTCCCGGGCGATCCCGACCTCGCCGTCGGCGAGCATCAACCGTCCGGGCTTGACGTGCACGATGTGGCCGAGCCGGACGACCCGCTCGATGGTGCGGAGTCGATCCAGCTCCCAGTGGGGCCCACGTGGCGATCTTGGCCATCGTCGGAGTCATGGATCGGTCGATCCGCACCATCACCCCGGCCTCTTCCATGAGGAAGAACAGATCGTCGGGAGAGCCGGCCGCCTCCGCTGCCTCCATGATCTCGGCCTCGGTGGTCAAGAACACCACCGGATCCGGCTGGACGGCCGCGGTTGATCATCCACGGGTAGCGTGGGCGGACCCACACGATCGCCTCGGGATCGACGCCGCGGTCGAGCAGCCAGATGCAGGCGTCGGTAGCGGTCTTGCCCGAGCCGGCGACCACGTACTGCGACGGCGCCTCGTCCAGGTCGACCAGGTCGACCAGGTCGACCAGGTCGTTGACCGGGAGCACCCGAACCCCCTCTGCGACCCCGAAGGGCGGCGGGCTCGTCGCCGGGATCATCGGCGAGAGGTAGTGGGCGCTGACGATGCGTCGGCGGCCGCGCACCTCGAACTGCGGCCCCGACACCTGCGAGACGAACCGCCCCTCGCCGATGTAGTCGCAGTTGGGGTAGAAGGAAACCCGGCCGGAGTCGAGCAGTCGCTCCCTCAGCACACGCGCGTAGTACAGGCAGATCTCCGACGCCGAGGCCCGCTCGTCCATGCCGCCTCGGCACCGCTCTCCTGGAGCCGGTTGTCGCCGAGCAGCGTGGACGCCACCCGTAGGTCGAGGAGGCCTGGTGAAGTCGGACGAGCGGATAGGCGTTCAGCCGATGCCCGCCGACGCCGTACCGGCCGTCGACCAGGACCACGCCGATGTCCGCATGACCGACCAGGGCGTCGCTGAACGCCATCCCCATCGCACCCGCGCCGACCACCACGTAATCGGCTTCCAGCACCGCCTGCACCACCGGCCCATGCTGACCGCTCGCCGCTCGCCGAACGCCCGTCAACCGGACATAGGCGTGGGCGTACACCCTGGGGCATTGGCGTCGACGGGGGCCCGGCCCCGCGTGTGGCGGAACGGGGCGTCCAGGACCGCGAACAGGACGATCGCGACGCCCGTCGCACTGAGCAGGTACCAGGGCCACGGGCCGAGCAGTGACAGCAGAGAAGGGTTCTCCGGCGGAGCAGCGAGGTACATGTAGTTGGAGCCGGTGAGCCAGTTGAAGGCGCCGATGACCGCCGCATACGCGACCGTGATGCCGAACACGCGGACCGCTGCTCCGGGCCGGGGAACGATCCGCAGGCCCACGACGAGGTACAGCGCGGCCAGCACGATGCCGAGGTGGCCGACCACGAACAGGACGAACTCGATGCTCGGGAACCCCACGTGCAGATCCGGCGTCAGGACCGCCTGCAGGGTCCCGGCCAACCCCCAGAAGTAGGTCAGCTCGACGCCGAGGGACCAGCTCGGGTACCAGCAGGCGACGGCCGCCACCACGAGAGCGACGTCGCACAGGGCCAACGGCAACGAGCTCTGCACCGACCAGGTGCCGCCGAGGCCCTGGCGGACCACGAACACGACGGCGTCGGCGGCCAGGACCAGCGCGAGAGCTCGGCCGGCCCACCGGACCCAGGGACCCGGCCACCGCCGGCACGCCACACAGAGGACGACCGCGACGACCGCGGCTGCCGTGACGAAGAGCCAGTAGGGGAGCGGACTGCTCACGCTCCATCATCCCTCGGCGACGCCGGTTCGACCCGACCGATGCCCGGATAGTGGCCGAGCCCCCCCTCTAGGAGTAGCGGTGGCTCTTGGCGGCGTGTCCCTTGTCGCGGGTGCACGTGCGGCCGCTGATGGCTCGATGCCCGCACAGCCCGTCATCGGCCGGCGCGGGTGCTGGAGCCGCGTCGGCTTTGGGTGCGCGCTCCGGAACGGGTGGCTGGGCCCCGGGCGCTGCGCTGGGCTGTGCGACACGGGCTCGGTATGCCTCGTGCCGAGCTTCACGCATTGCGCGTGTGTCGTCCATCTTGCTCATCGTCGCGTCACTGCCCGACTCTAATGCGGCTGGTCGACGGCGGTGGTGCCGACGTCATCACCAACGCTACGAACGAGGTCGTCGCCCCGAGACAACGTCACGGGTCATGCTCCGACCCGACAGTGAGGTGCCTCCCTGTTGGGCCATTCAGTAGCTCAGGCCGTGGCCGAACGGGAACAGGTCGCCAGTGCCGTCCGTACGCGGGATCGAGACCGGCAGCCGGCCAGCCGGGTTCACCTCGCCGAAGAGCACGCGTACCAGCGACTCGACCTGGTGGGTGGTGTAGCCGAAGGTGTCGACCACTGTCGGCGCCTCGGGGAACGACGCCACGTCGTACGGGTTGCGCATCGCGGCGACCACCACCGGCTTTCCGGTCGCCAGCAGGGCCTGGACCAACCTCGTCTGCGCGGCGGCGGCGGGGGCCGGCAGCTTGGTGGTCGCATCCACGGCATAGGCGTTGTTGGTCGTGACCACGACGAGGTCGGCATTCTGCGCGGACGCGACGGCGAGGTCGATGGCGCTCGCCGAGGGGGTGGTTCCGGACTCGCGCACCTGTGTGGTGGCTCCGCGCGCAGCGAGCGCGGCCGCCATCGTCTGGGTCGTGCCCACACCCCAGCCCGCGACGAGCACGTTGCGGGGTCCGGACGTCAGCGGAAGGAGCCTGCGGTCGTTCTTCACCAGGGTCGTGGTGCGGTCGGTGATCGCCTGAGCGTCCGCCAGGTGCTGCGGAGCGCCGAGGACCTGCGGTGCGGCGGCGGGGTCGACGAGCGCGTCGCCGAACAGGCCGCGCTGGAACTTGTGCAGGAGCACCCGGTAGACGGACTCGTCGAGTCGCTTCGCGCTGATCTCACCGCTGCGGGCTGCGGCGAGGACCGAGCCATATGCCGTGTCCATCTGCGGCGCGACGAGCAGCTGGTCCGCACCGGCCATCAGCGCTTTGACCGGAGCCACGTTCGGCGGGTAGGTGGCCGTGGCGCCGGCCATGTCGAGGGCGTCGGTGACGATCAGTCCGTCGAAGCCGAGCTCGTCGCGCAGCAGCCCGGTGAGGATCTTGTGCGACATCGTCGCCGGGACCCCTGGGTCGATAGCGGGCATCACGACGTGCGCGGTCATGATCGTGTCGACGCCGGCGGCGATGTCCGCCCTGAACGGCGGCAGGTCGATCTGGTGGATCTGGTCCAGCGAGTGGGTCACCTCAGGCAGGCCGAAGTGACTGTCCACACCCGTGTCGCCGTGGCCCGGGAAGTGCTTGGCGACCGCAGCGACACCACCGTCGTGGTAGCCCGCCACCTGCGCAGCGGCGAGGGAGGACACCAGACCGGGGTCCCCCCCGATGGAACGGATCCCGATGACCGGGTTGTTCGGGTTGATGTTGACGTCGGACACCGGCGCGTAGTCCTGGGTCACGCCCACGGCCGCGAGCTCGGTACCGATGACCTCGGCCGAGCGACGGGCGTCGGACGCGGAACGCCCGGCGCCGAGGGCCATGTTGCCGGGCATCTGGGTCGCCGGTCCGCCGAACCGCGCGACGAGTGCGCCGCCCTCCTGGTCGACCGAGATCTGCAGCGGGATGCGGGCCGGTTGCGCCATGGCGGCGGTCTGCAGGCCGTTGGAGAGCGTGGCGACCTGCGCGGGGTCGCCGATGTTGTCGTCGTTGTTGCGGGTCGTGTAGTAGATGACGCCACCGGGCTGGTACTTCGCGATCGCCTGGGCGGGCGTGTCGACGCCGAACAACCGCTGGTTGACCCCCTTGGCGGTGTCGCTCACCGAGTTGGCGTCGCGACCGGCCACCTCGATGACGAAGAGCTGACCGACCTTCTGCTCCAGCGTCATGTGCCGCATCAGCGAGATCACCTTGCCGCGGTACGGCGCGTCCCCAGAGTGTCCCGGATCGCCCGCAGCGGCCGCAGCCGGCCCGAAGGCCGCGAGCACCGCCAGGCACAGCCCGACGACCAGGAGCCGGACGGGCAGCCGGCCACGGCGGGTCGAGGATGCTGAGCGATCGAACATTAGTACCTCCCGACTCGGACTTCGCGTAAGAATCTAACGACCCTAGTGCGGACGCGTCCGGTTGGGAAGAGCGAGACATCGCGCCGGCTGTGCCGTCGGTCCGGAACCAGGGTGCGGAGGTGCCCTCCATGGGTGGCCTGGTCAGTGCCGCCACCGACGAGCTGGACCGGGCACTCCACCCGGGCATCCCCGAGGAACCTCGGAACACGATGGCCTCGCCGCGATGGGCGCACTGAGACCCTTGTTCTAGGGCACGACAGCGCCGGCGGACTCGGCCTCGAACGGGTCCCTCCGGACCGCCTACGCCCGAGCCGTCATCGAGCGGCTCTTCCCGGCGCCGAACGGGGATCCCGCACGCGTGCTGCTCCACGCCACGGGGCGAACCGCGCTGACCGCGAAACGTCGGACCCCCATCGCCGCTCGACGCGATGGGGGTCCTCAGCCGAGGTGGTCACAGCGGGACGGCGTCGGCAGGGCCGGCGCCGTCCGGGTGGCGTCCGCCGCTTAGGGGGCGACGACCGTGGGCCGGTCCTGGATGGGGTCCGGGGCCGAGTATGCCTGGTAAGCGGTGGCATTCGGCCCCGAAGCGCGGGTGCGCTGCCACGCGGCGTTGGCCTCCCTGGCCAGGACGGCGCAGGAGCTCCTGGCATCCTTGAGGTCGACCCAGGCGTCCTGGGCCGCCTTGACCACGGCCGGGTCGGTGCGAACCTGGTTCGCGCGGGACGCCAGGCCTCCGGCCTGTGCGCTGAACTCGTTGATGTTGATCCGAGCCATCGGTGCTCCCACCGTCTGTAGGGGTGCCGGTCACCCCCGACGTGAGAGACCATACGTCGTTCTTAGTGACTTAGTCAATATGTAAATGCTAAGTCATATCTTAGGGTCGAAACCTGCTAGATTCCGACGCTATGGAGTACTCGCGGGAGGCCCTGGGTCAGGTGATCCGCGAACTTCGTGAAGCCCGGGCGCCCAGGCTCAGCCAGGAAGAGCTCGGGAGAAAGGCCGGCTACCGGACGGGTGCCGGAGTGTCGATGTCCCGGATCGAGAACGGCATGACCCGCCCCGGCCCCAAGCGCCTCGAGGGCATTGCGCGTACGCTGGGACTGACCGTGCGGGAGCTGGAGACTCGCGGCGCGCAGCGGTCGGGTGAGCCGGGCCGACGGGGCGAGCCCCAGCCGCGGGCGGGCCGGGCGGCTGCGGCACCGCCGGAAACCCCGGTGACGCGCCGCGACGGCGAGTCCACCAAGGACCGGATGAGACGCATTCAGGGTGACTTCGACCGGCGCAACACCCAGGCGGTCACGAAGGGCCTTGCGTTCAACGCCGCCCACGACAGCGCGCGCGACGACTTCCTATTGGAGCTGGTCGCCCGATCCAGCACGATCACCGGCCTGCCGGTACCGCAGACCCCGGCCACCCGCGCAGTCCCCGACGAAAGGGGTCTCAGCCCCACTACGGAGGTCGCGCTGAGGCGTCAGGTGGCGGCCCACGGCATCGCCGCCACGCTCGCCTCGGGGGCCGGCGCCGCGGCGGCTGAGAGCGAGACGGACCCCGAGGCCGCCTACAGCGCCGTGGTCGCGGCGGCCATGCTCACTCCCGCCCCGTCAGCAGCACATCCAGTCCAGCAGGCCGGCGCGACCGCGCGAGCCACCCGGGCCCTCCTGGGCGGGGGCACCACCCACTCCGGCCGGACCGGCATCGCCGCCGGGACGATGCTGCTGACCGGGTTCGTGGCCTCGGCCGCATCACCACTGTTCGCCGCCGGCACCCTCGCCTGGCTGGCCCGTCGCAGCCGCCGACAGAACGACCAGCTGCGCATCGAGCTGGACCAGGCCGAGGCCAACCTCGCCGCCACCCAGCTCGGCTTCGACGCGGTCATGGACATCCTTGGCCGCGCGACCGAGCTCATGGGCTACATCGCGACGCACGCCGGCCACGCGCTGCGCCGGTGGCATGCCCAGCTCACCACCCCGGCGATCCGCTGGTCCGACCTCGGACGTGAGCAACAGCGCCAGTACCAAGCGTTCGTCGAGGTCGCCGCCTGCCAGGTATGCGTCGACAGCATCAACATGACCGAGCTCCTCGCCGCCCCTGCAGGCCAACAGGCCTCGTTGATCCAGGTCGCCGACGACATCCTCACGCTCGCCCGGCAGCAGGTCGAGATCCTCATCTAGCTGTGATGTCCAGGCGCAGGGCATCAGGTGGCCGGGCGAGCGCCGGCAGCGTGGAGGCTGTCGTGCACGAGCAGGAAGGCGCCCTGCATCACGATGGCGACACCGGCACCGGCGAGACGGGGACGAGGGTCACGGGCCAGCGCGACCCCCAGCGCGACGTAGCCGGCATCCGCGGCCGCATTGACGAGCAGCACCCGCCGCAGCGTGACGCGTTCCGCTTCCTGAGCTGACGGCTCGTACGCGTCGGGCAGTCGGCGCATCCGCCGATCCTGCAGCCGTGAGCCCAGCGTCGCGATCCCGAGGTCGACGGCGCCCCATCCGGCCGTCTGCAGCGCGAACGAGCGACGCCAAGGGTACCGAGTCGTCGCCGCGAGGCCGAGGCCGGCCAGGACGCTGACCACTCCCCACGCCACCGTCGTGCGCGCCAACGCCCGTTCGCGCTCCCAGATGTCCACGGCACGATCAGAGCACCCGTCGCGGACTCAGGGCGCGACGGGCACACCTGCTCCGCAGGCGGTCAACCGCATCGAGCCTTGGTGATGGCCTTCACCGAGTCGTTCCAGCCGGTCATGTAGGCCGCGCTGCTCCAGCTGGGCTCCCGCTCCGGGTTGCCCTCCCGGATCCAGTCGACTCCGTCGTCCCAGCCGCGGAGGTAGGCGGCGTCGTCCCGGCCACCGAGGTAGGCCGGGCCGGTGGTCGGGCGTGGCACCACATCTAGGACGGTCGTACGGCCGGCCATCGCCTGCTCGGCACACGGGGTACCGACCGGCATACCGGAACCGGCCCCCGCGCGAGCCGCGATGAGCAACGGCAGCCATCGGAGGGTCGGCGCACCTTGCGGGGCCGACGACCCCCGTTGAGGCGAGCCGGACGCGTCCTGGGGCCGCGGAACCGTCGGGTCGGTCCTGGCGTCCTGTGGGCGGGGGGCGTCCTGTGGCCCCCGGACCGGGTCCCACGGGCCGATCAGGGGAACGCCCTCAGGCCGTTGGTGTGTGACGGCAACCCCTCGGCCGTCGTCCAACGACATCCGGATGGCCACCAGGGCGGCGAGGAACGTGACGACCAGTCTGACGGCCATGAAGACGAGCGTCGCGACGATGAGGATGATCATGGCTCAGCCCACCCAAGGTGCTTGTCCTGGTACGGAATCGGCGAGCGCACGGGTTGTGCCGAGCCGAAGCCGTCGTTCATCGACGATACGCCAAGTCCCCGGTCGGCACAGAGGGCGGCAGTCGTCGGCGTCGTCCACGCCGTCACACGGTGGCGACGGAGAAGCCCCCTTGCGCTGGAATGGGCTCGTCCATGGCCATCAGTGCAGCGCCGACCTGGTCCAGCGTGATCACCGATCCCAGCAGGCGTCTCGGCTGAAGTCGGCCGCTCGCGATCAGGTCGAGCATCGGCGGGTAGTCCAGCGCGGCCATCCCGTGAGCCCCGAGGATCCGGAGCTCGTGGGCGAGTACGAGCTCCCAGGGCAGTGGCGTATGCCGGTCGTCGCCGAACATCAGACCCACCTGGACGTGCCGGCCCCGGCGGCGCAGGCTCCGCACCGCCGCGCTCGCCGTGACCCCGGACCCGAACGCGTCGATCGTGGCGTGCGCGCCGCCCGTCGTGATCGAGCGGACCGCCGGCACCGGGTCCGGGTCGGCGACCACCGCCTCCGCGCCGAGGTCCGAGGCTCGAGCCAACGCGGCCGACGCAGGGTCCACCGCGACCACCCGCGCCCCGAGCGCGGTGGCGACCATCACCGCCGAGAGGCCCACCCCGCCGCAGCCGTAGACCGCGACCCACTCGCCCGGCTGAACCTGTGCCTGCGCGGTGAGCGCGTGGAACGCGGTGGCGAACCGGCAGCCGAGCATGGCCGCGGTGACGTAGTCCAGCTCGTCGGGGAGCCGAACCAGGTTGAAGTCCGCGGCGCCGATCGCCACTTGCTCGGCGAACGAACCGGCCTGGGTGAAGCCCGGTTGGGTCTGGTCCGGACACACCTGGGCGTGCCCTGACCGGCACCATTCGCAGAGCCCACAGCCCACGACGAACGGCACCGTGACCCGGTCTCCGACGGCGAACCGTGAGACCTGAGAGCCGATGTCGGCGATCACACCGGCGAACTCGTGGCCGGGCACATGCGGCAGCGTCACGGGATCGTGTCCTCGCCAGGCGTGCCAGTCGGAGCGGCATACCCCGGTCGCCCGCACGTCGATGACCACGCCGCCCGGAGCGCAGTCCGGGCGCGGGACGTCGACGACACGCACCGGCCCGCCGATGGAGTCGAAGGCAACCGCGCGCACAGTCTCTTCTACCAGCAGTGCCCGGCTCCGGTCCGGTGGGCCTAGCGGCTCGAGTAGGTGATCCCGTGGCTGTCCCGGTACCCCGAGAGCAGCGTGTCGACGACCCGGGCCGTTCGCACGGCGCTGCGTCCGTCGCTGGGCGACGCCCCGACCCCGGTCAGGGCGTCGACCACGGCTTGGATGAGCGGCAGCTGGACGACCTCCGGGTAGGGCGCCTCGATCTCTTCCGTCCCCTCAGCCGTCACCAGTCGCAGGGGTTCACCCGCGAAGCAGGAGAACCGCAGCGATCCTTGGGTGCCGACGATCTCGATGTCATCCGTGTTCTGGTACGAGTCGTAGTTCCAGAGTCCGACCCCCTCCACGCCGGAGCGGAACGTGAGAGCCGCGGTGACGAGGTCCTCGGCGGGGTAGCGGCCGCCCCTGTTGGTCGCGACGCCGGACGCGTGGGTGACCGGTCCCAGGAGCCAGTCGAGCAGGTCGAGGGTGTGGGAGGCCAGGTCGACGAAGTGGCCTCCGCCGGAGACCGTAGGATCCACCCGCCACCCCTCCGACGCCGTCCCATCGGCCGGCGCCGGCCGCTCGTTGCGGATCGCGACCGCACGAAGCTCGCCGATCCGGCCACTGGTCAGGAGCTCCTTGACCGTGGCGAAGCGCGGCATCGCGCGACGGTAGTAGGCCACGAACAGCCCCACCCCGCAGGCCTCGCAGGCGGAGATCATCTCCTCGCACTCAGCCGCCGTACGCGCCATCGGCTTCTCGACATAGACCGGCTTGCCGGCCCGCGCGGCGCGCAGGACGTAGTCCCGATGGGAGTCGGGCGGAGTGGCCACGTACACAGCGTCGACCTCGGGGTCGTCGATCAGCTCGTCCGCGTCGCTGAACCAACGCGGAACGCCGTGTCGCCGGGCGTAGTCCGCGGCGAGGTCACCGTTCCGGCGCATCACCGCCACGAGCTCGGAGCGCTCGGCCTGCTGGAAGCCCGGCCCGCTCTTGCGCTCCGTCACATCGCCGACGCCGATGATTCCCCACCGCACCCGCTTCACGGTCGCCAGGGTAGTCGCGCCGGCTTCCCGAGCATCGGCCAGCGCAACGCGGTATGCGTTGCGGGACATCGCCGTTGCTACACCGACGCGGGGGCGCCCTGCGCCGCGCTACTCTCGCCCACCATGAGCCAGGCCGGCGCGAGCTCGCTGGCGGGAGAGCAGCTCGACGCGATCGCGAGCGTTGCGCGGCTGTTCCGGGAGCGTGGTGTCGACCACTGGCTCTTCGGTGGATGGGCGGTCGACCTCTGGGTGGGGTGCATGACGCGCGAGCATGGTGACGTCGACCTGGCGGTGCGGCTTCGCGACGGTCCCCTCATCGACGAGGTCCTGCTCGCCGACGGCTGGCAGCCGGCCCCGGTCGACGACGAGGCGATCGGAGCGGGGTACCGCCGGGACGACGTGCTCCTCGAGCTGACCTTCGTCGAGAGCGACGACCAGGGCCGGGTGCTGGTCCCGTTCGCCGACGGTCCGGCGGTGTGGTCGACCATCCCGTTCGGCGACGTGACTCGCGCGCTGCTCGGCCCGGTTGTGACCACGGCCCGTGGGGTCTCGGCTGGACCAGGATGTCGCCCCGGAGGGTGACCAGCCCGTGGACCTCTCAGGGCTCGGTTACCTGATGTTCATCGCGTCCTGCGCCGCCGCAGACCGGATCTTCCGTGCCGTGCACGACGCCGGCTGTGACGATGTGACCATCGCGCAGAGCCGACCCCTCATGGGCATCGATGCCGACAGCACGCGGCTGGGCGCGCTGGCCAAGCGATCCCGGCGTCCCGCGCGCTGACCCCGGCATGCGGCATTCGTCGTGCTCGGTGGTCAACGGCTGCACCAGCATGCCGCCCAGAGTGCGTCGCCGCCGCGACGAGGTCGTGCCGACGTCGTGACGGCGGTCGCTCAGGCGGGACCAGATCCGGGGTCGGGCACAACATCCCGCCAGGAGTGGCGGGGGGCGTACCCCAGAAGGTCCCGAGCCTTGTCGATGGCGTAGAAGGTCTCGTCGCGGCTCATCTCGCGGCGCAGGTCCACGCCGTCGTAGAACCGGTCCAGGATCTGCTGCGTCGTCACCGCCACGGACATGTCGGCGTTGGCGACGTTGAAGACCTGGTAGCCCAGACCGTCGGTCTCCAGGCAGCGCTGCACCATCTGCCCCAGGTCACGGGCGTCGATGTAGGCGAACAGGTTTCGCCGTCTCCGAGCCGGGTCGGTGAGGAAGGGCGGAAACTTCTCCGCATACTCGTGCGGCTCGATGACGTTGTTGATGCGCAGGCCGTAGATGTCCGCTCCCGTGCGGGCGTGGAAGGATCGCGCCGTGACCTCACCGGCGACCTTCGACATCGCGTAGGCGTCCTCGGGCACCGTCGGGTGCTCCTCGTCGACCGGCACGTAGAGCGGGCGCCGCTCGCCCTGGGCGAAACAGATCCCGTAGGTCGTCTCCGAGGAGGCGAACACGATCTTGCGCACTCCCAACCGGGTCGCGGCCTCGAGCACGTTGTAGGTACTGACGACGTTCGTCGCATACGTGGCCGCGTCGGACGTGAGCAGGATCCGCGGGACGGCGGCGAAGTGGACGACGGCGTCATACGTCGGCTGTTCCGGCAGGTCCAGCTCCGCGAACGTCGCCGGCCCAGCGAGCGCCGAGTAGGTCTCACCGGCATCGGTCAGGTCGATGCGAAGGTCGGCGATCGACGGGTGTCCCAGCGGTACGAGGTCGGCGTTGGTGACCTGGTGGCCCTGCTCGACGAGGTACGGGGCGACGTGCCGGCCGGCCTTGCCACTACCGCCGGTGAAGAAGATGCGCATCTACCGTCCCTACCCCGAGACCGTTGTCTCTACCCCTGCCGGACCCCGGGTCGTGGCACGGCCACTCTCGGCCGCCCGCCACAGCGGGTCGGCCCGAACCGGCTCGTCGGGCGGTAGCCAGGGCGGCGCCAGCGGAAGGTCGGCGCGGTGCACATCGAGCCAGCCGCGCTCCCGGGCGAGCCCGGCGGCGACCTCGAGCAGGTTCCGCGTGGTGACCGACTCGTCGTCGTCCCGCCAGGCCAGGGCCCAGGGGTAGTAGGGCTGGACCTCCTCGGGCCAGTGCATCGGCAGACCAGCCTCGACGTACATCTCGGCGTAGCTGAGGAACTCCAGGTGGCGGTTGCGGGACGGCACCCGGTTGACGAGAGCGAGGCAGTGACTGAACGCCCCTGGGGTGCCGAGCCAGCTCATCGTGAGGCCGAGGTCGTGCTCGAGGGCGGTGAGGTACTGGCCGTGGGCGTTGTACGCGCCGGACTGGGGAGGGTCGGCGAGGACGTCGAGGGGGCGCTCGTGGAACGACACCGTGGTCATCGGCGGGTCGCCCCGTGGCCCGACCAGCACCATCGGTTCCAGACGCAACAGTCGGTGCCGCCAGCCGGCCGGATGGGCCACGCGCATCCGGGGGGTGACTCGCAGGATCGCCACGTCGATGCGGCGCTCCAGGAGGGCGTTCAGCTGGGTGACGCTGTCCATCGCGTGCTCGAGCAGCGGCACGTCCGGGTGGGCCTGCGCGAAGGCGTCGGCCACCGCACGGCTGGTCGACAGCTCGTGGATGTGCGCGATCCGGACGCCGTCGGTCCGGGCCGGGTGCTGCATCGCGTTCGCGATGGCCAGCAGACGTTGGGCGTCGTCGTAGAACTGACGACCGCGGGCCGTGAGGGTGACGTGTCGGCTGTCGCGCTCGAAGAGCGGCTCACCGAGCTGGTCCTCGAGCTTGCGAACCTGTTTGGACACCGCCGGCTGGCTGACGTACAACCGGGCCGCGGCCCGTCCGAAGTGCAGCTCCGTGGCGACCGCAACGAAGGAGCGCACCAGGCGCAGGTCCAACTCCACAGTCGCCTCCGACAAGGCGCCGTCCGGGCGGGTTCGACGGTCTCCCTCTGCCGACACGCTAGCGCCAGCAGGCTCACCCCCAGACTGGCGGGTTATCGATCGGCACCGAATCGGTCTTGGACCCACGACGACTGCGGGGTGGACCCTGGCTCAACAAGCCCCAGCGCAGCAACAGGAGAGGCAGTACCCATGAGTGCATCACCCAGTGCATCACCGAGTGCATCACCGAGTGCATCACCGCGCCCGGTCGTCTTCATCCACGGCCTGTGGCTGCACGCGACCAGCTGGGACCCGTGGGTCACGGTGTTCCGCGAGGCCGGCTA
Organism: Lapillicoccus sp.; assembly: GCF_036559105.1. Lineage (GTDB taxonomy): Bacteria > Actinomycetota > Actinomycetes > Actinomycetales > Dermatophilaceae > Lapillicoccus. Next base: position 21,301 of record NZ_DATBTV010000023.1, read on the forward strand.
CCAGCCCGTGGCTCCTGGCTGGCCGGGCGAACCGCCTACCGTCGAGGCCGCCCGGGCCGACCCGGAGGCCGTCGCCGACGTGGGGATCGACGACGCCACGGGCCACTTCGCGTCCATCATCGACGGCCTCGAGCAGCCGCCGGTCATCGTGGGCCACTCCTTCGGCGGGCTCATCGCCGAGAAGCTCCTCGGCGAGGGTCGCGGCGCAGCCGCCGTGGCCATCGACCCTGCCCAGATCAAGGGCGTGCTGCCCCTGCCGCTCGCGCAGCTGCGAGCGGGTTTCCCGGCCCTCGGTAACCCAGCCAACCGGCACAAGGCGGTCTCGCTGACCGCCAAGGAGTTTCGCTTCGGCTTCGGAAACGCGTTGACCCCGGAATTGTCCGACGAGCTGTACGAGCGGTGGACGATCCCGTCCCCGGCTCGGCCGCTGTTCCAGGCAGCGGCCGCGAACTTCTCGATGCACTCCGAAGCCAAGGTCGACACCGACAACAGCACCCGCGGGCCGTTGCTGCTCATCTCCGGCTTGGAGGACCACACGGTGCCCGACGTCGTGACCCGCTCGACCCTGAAGCAGTACCGGAGCTCGACGGCGGTCACCGAGCTCAAGCAGTTCGAGGGGCGCGGCCACTCTCTGACCATCGACGCGGGGTGGCGCGACGTCGCCGACGCGGTACTCGCCTGGCTGAGCGACAAGGGGCTCTGAGGTCGTGGAGCTCGGCCTGACCGGGCAGGTCGCGATCGTCACCGGGGCGAGCAAGGGCATCGGGCTGGCCGTCACCGAGGCCCTCGTCGACGAGGGGGTGGCGGTCGTCGCCGGTGCCCGCCGCGCCTCGCCCGAGCTCATGCGGTTGGCGCGAACCGGACACGTCGACTTCGTCGCCGCCGACTTGTCCACCGCCGACGGGCCCGCCCACCTCATCGACGCGGCCGCGGGCCGGGGACGGCTCGACATCCTGGTCAACAACGTCGGCGCCGTCACCCCACGGCCCGGCGGCTTCCTCACCGTGACCGACGACGAGTGGGAGGCCGCGTTCATGCTCAACGTCATGGCGGCCGTCCGCACCACTCGGGCGGCCCTGCCGATGATGCTTGCGGCCGGCCACGGCTCGATCGTCACGGTCAGCTCGGTCAACGCGTTCCTGCCCGACCCGCTGGTGATCGACTACGGCGCCGCCAAGGCCGCTCTCACGAACTTCTGCAAGGCGCTGTCCAAGGAGCTGGGTGGCCAGGGCATCAGGGTCAACACGGTCAGTCCCGGCCCCGTCGCCACGGACCTCTGGCTGGGACCTGGCGGGGTCGCCGACACCCTCGCCGCGGAGAACGGCGCCGACCCCTCAACGGTCGCCGCCGGGGCGGCGGCCGCCAGCGTCAGTGGGCGGTTCACCCAACCGGGCGAGATCGGCCGGTTGGTGGCCTTCCTGGCCAGTGACGCCGCCGGGAACGTCACCGGGACCGACGTCACCATCGACGGCGGGCTCACCACCACCACGTAACCGCCCGAACAGTCCTCCAAGGAGAAGCCGTGCCCCACAACCCTGCTCGCGCCCCGTCCCTCAACCTCCAGAGTCCGCGCCGGCTCCTCATCCTCGCCACCGCCGCCGTCGCCGCGTTGGTGTCCGTCGTGTTCACCATCGCCGCGCCTGCGCAGGCCAGCACGCCGCGGCCCACCATCGTCCTCGTCCACGGCGCCTTCTCCGGGTCGTCGGCGTGGAACGAGGTCGCCGCCGGTCTGCGGAAGGACGGCTACACCACTGTCGCCCCTGCCCTCACGCTTTCGGGTCTCTCCGCCGACGTGGCCACGGTGAGGGCCGCCCTGGACGCGACCCCCGGCCCCAAGATCGTCGTCGGCCACTCGTACGGCGGGCTCGTCGTCTCGAACGCCGCCACCGGTCGCGCCGACGTCGTCGGACTCGTGTTCACCGCGGCGTTCCTGCCCGATGATGGCGACACGATCGTCGGCCTCGGCACCGGGTATGCCCCCGCATCCTTCCTGGCACCCGGCCACCTCGTCGTCGACCAGAACGGTGTCGCCACGATCACCCCGGCGAACTACCGGGAGGACTTCGCGCAGGACCTCAACCCGAAGCTCGCGGGGTCGATGGCCGCCGCTCAGACGCCCACCAGCCTCAGCATCCTCTTCACGCCGTCCGGGCCACCCGCGTGGCGCGACCTGCCGTCCTGGTATGCCGTCTCCGGCGCGGACCGCGTCATCGACCCGGCCCTCCAGCGCGCCATGGCCACCCGGGCCGGGTCGACCGTCGTCACCTTCGACGACGCCAGCCACTCCGGCGGCTTCACCCACTACTCGTCGCGGTTCGTCAAGCTCGTCGAGAAGGCCGCGACGAGTAGGTGACGGGCACCGGCGGTGAGCGACGATCGAGGGACGTCAGCCGGTGAAACGCGGCATACCCCTGTCGTCGTGGCTAGCGTCGGGGGTGAGCCGCGCCGTCGAGGAGGATCGGCCGGAACTGGTCGGAACAACGCGGGAGTACACGATGATCCGCAGGCTGAACACGGTGTCCATCCACGTCCTGGACAAGGAGCAGGCGCTCGAGTTCTACGTCGACAAGCTAGGGCTCGAGAAGGGCAACGACGTGCCGCAGGGCGACTACCGCTGGTTGACCGTGCGGGTGCCCGGCGGCGACCACCCGACCGAAGTCTCGCTCGAGGTGCCCGGCCCCCCGCTCCACGACGAGGCAACCGCTCAGCAGCTCCGCGAGCTGGTCACCAAGGGGGCGCTCAACGGCCTGGTCCTCCTCACGGACGACGTCCGCGCCCTTTACGACGCACTTCGAGAGCGCGGCGTCACCGACTTCACCCAGGAGCCGACGGAGCACTTCTACGGCGTGGACATGGGCGTTCGGGACCCCTTCGGCAACCCCGTTCGCATCCTGCAGCAGGGTTAGCGACCTCGACGGGCCTCGTCAGCCCGTGACCGGCGCCAGGCCGTGCTGGGCCCACTCGAACGCCATCCGGTGTGACTCGTACTTCGAGTCCACGCTCGGCTCGTCGATCTCGATCATCAGGTCGCCGTCGTAGCCGACCGGGAGCGCGGCGAGAACGGCGTCGAAGTCGACGACGCCCAGCCCGGGCTCGGCCCAGAGCCGCTTGGTCCCGGTCAGCTCGTGGTAGCTCCGCCCGTCCGCGGGATCCAGGCGGCCGTCGAGGAAGTCGGGGAAGCAGTCCTTGATGTGGATGCCCCCGATCCGGCCGGCGTACCGCGCGATGAACGTCGCCGGGTCGATCCCGGCCCACCGCAGGTGACCGGTGTCCGGACCGACGCCGATGACGTCCGGTCCGAGGTCGTCGAGCAGCCGGACGATCTCGGACTCGGTCTCGAAGACCCCGCCGATGTGGGAGTGGTGCAGCGGGCGGATGCCGGCGGACTGCAAGGCCGCACAGGCCTGCCCAACGCGCTCGATGGCTCGGGACAGGCGGCCCTCGTCGAAGTCGGCACCCACCGCCGGACGCGCCAGCCGGGCCGGCACGGCCATCGAGGACACCATCGTCCGGTCCATGCCGAGGGACGCCTGGTCGTCGGCGAAGCGCTTGACCGACTCCAGCTCCTGGGTTGCGTCGACCGTCTCGTCGAACGCCGAGCTGTAGAGGCTGAGCGCCGGCGCCAGGCCGTACCCGCCGATCCACTCGAGGTACTCCGCCGCCGACATGCCCTCGGGGATGTCCGCCTTGACTGCGGTATAGCCGATGTCGGAGAAGTCGCGGAAGGCCTGCTCGAACACCTCGCGTGACTTGCCGGCCTTGGCCCAGTAGGGGATCGGGTTGGCCGCGATACGAGGGCCGCTCACGTGAGCTTCACCGGCTGTCCGGTGCGTGCCGACTCGTAGGCGCCGGTGATGACCGAGATGGCCTGGCGGTTGGTCTCGAGGTCGACCCGCAGCTTCTCGCGCCCCTGGAGCGCGGCGAGGATGTTGAGGTACTGGGCGCGGTGCGCGTCGGACAGCTGGCCCGGGTCGCGACCGGCCCCGGCCGTGGCCTTCTCGGGAAGGTCGAGGCTGTCCTTCTGGTTGTCGGTCTCCGAGTTGGCGCCGTAGGACACGTCCCGCTGGTCGGCGGCGTAGGCCGCTCGGTGGATGTAGGCGAGCTCGTCGTTGTCGATGACCACGGAGCCCTTGTCGCCGTGGATCTGGACCCGGGCGCTGAGTCCCGGGTATGCGGCGGTCGTGGCGTGGATGACGCCGAGCGCGCCGCTCTCGAACTTCACGACGGCCACCGCGACGTCCTCGGTCTCGACGCGCTCATGGGCGAGCGTGCCGGTGTAGGCGAACACCTCGACCGGCCGGCCCATCGCGGCGATGAGGAGGTCGACGGTGTGGACGCCCTGGTTCATCATGGCGCCGCCGCCGTCGAGCTCCCAGGTTCCGCGCCAGTCGCCGGAGTCGTAGTAGGTCTGTCCACGCCACCAGTCGATGGACGCGATCCCCGAGGTGAGCCGGCCGAGCTCGCCCGCCTCGATCGCGGCGACGGCGATGTCCGTGGCCGGGTCGAAGCGGTGCTGCGAGATGACCGAGACCAGCGTGCCGGCCTCGCGCTGCGCCGCGATGATCTCGTCGGTCTTCTCGACGGTCACCTCGGCCGGCTTCTCGATGATGACGTGCTTGCCGGCGGCGAGCGCCTCCTTGGCGACTACGCCGTGGAGGCCGGTGGGCGTGCAGACGGTGACCACGTCGATGTCCTCGGACGCCAGGGCGTCGGCCAGGGAGGCGTAGGGGCGGCCTCCCCGCTCAGCGGCCAGGGCCTCGGCGCGTGACAGGTCGACGTCGGCGACGGCGACCAGTTCGACCCGGTCGCCGAGCTCGGTCATCACCTTGCCGTGCTGCTTGCCGATCACCCCGGCGCCGACGATGACGAACTTGGGACGGTCTGGTGTCTCGGTTACCGCGTTGGTCATGCGTACTCGATTCCTTCGTTCTGCAGCAGCCCCGTGAAGGCGGCGTGCGCGCGGGTGAAGAGCTCGGGGCCGGAGAAGCCACCGAGCGCGTGGACGTCGCCCAGGTGCGGCTCGAGGGAGAAGAACCCGTCGAAGCCGTCCTCGCGCAAGGCCCGGATGGTCTCGACCAGCTGGCCGTCGCCGTCGCCGGCGACCGTGACAGTCCCGTCGGCCGCGTGGGCGTCCTTGATCTGCATGTACTCGAGGTGCGGACGCAGCGACGCGTACCCCTCGGTGAAGGGGCGGACCCCGACCTGGACGAAGTTCGCCGGGTCCCACGCCGCGCGCAGGCTCGGCGACCCGACCGACTCGATGATGTCGAGGCAGCGCTCCGGGGTGTCGCCGTAGATCTCCTTCTCGTTCTCGTGCACGAGGACCACTCCGGCGGACTCGCCGACGTCGGCGAGGGCACGCATACGGCGGAGCACCTCGTCGCGATGGTCCTTGGGGTCGTCCCCGGGGCGGATGAAGAACGAGAACAGCCGGATATAGGGCGCACCAAGGGTTTTCGCCACATCGGCCGCATGTCGAGCGCGCTCGAGATGCGGCTCGAAGTCCTCGTCGACGAAGATCTTCCCGATCGGCGAGCCGATGCTGGAGACCTTGAGACCGTGCCGGTCCAGGGTCTCCTGCACCGTCGCGAGCTGGGTGTCGTCGAGGTCGAGGATGTTGACGCCCCAGGCGCTGCGGATCTCGACGTACTTCAGGCCGAGACCCGCCGCCACCGAGCACTGGGTCTCGAAGTCCTCGGAGATCTCGTCGACGAATCCGGACAGAGTCCACATCGTGTTACTTCACGCTCCCTGCGGTCAGTCCGCCGACCAGGTAGCGCTGGAAGACGAAGTAGAGGATGACGACCGGTGCCGCACAGACCAGGGAAGCGGCCATCATCTGCGAGTACACGGGGATGGCCCCGCCCTCCATGCTGGCGCCGAACACCTGGAGGGCGATGGCGGCCGTATGCGTGTCCGGCCGGGTCATCACCGAGGCGAACAGGACGTCGTTCCAGCCGAGGAGGAAGGCGAAGATCCCGGAGACGACGATCGCCGGCCCGCTGAGCGGGAAGATGATCCGGGCAAGGATCTGGATGTTGGAGGCGCCGTCGATGCGCGCCGCCTCCTCCAGCTCCCTGGGCAGCCCGCGCAGGTAGGTGACCATGACCCACGTCGAGAACGGGAGGGCGAAGGTCAGGTACGCGATGAACAGCCCCCACAGGGTGCCGATGATGGCGATCCCGAGGGTGCTGCCAATCGACGAGAAGAGCACGAAGACGGGCAGCAGCATCAGGGTGCCGGGGATGCTCTGGAACCCGAGCAGGCCCCGCAGGATGGTCACCCGGCCCCGGAACGCATAGCGGACCAGGACGTAGGCCGTCGGCACCGCGAGCAGGGCGGAGGCGATGGCGACCGAGCCGGCGACGATGAGGCTGTTGACCAGGGCTTTGCTGAGGCCGACCGTGGACCAGATCAGCGTGTAGGACTCCCCGGAGAAGCTGCTCGGCCAGAACTCCCCGGACGCAACCCCGGCATCGGAGTTGAGCGAGGCCAGCACGATGTAGGCCACCGGGATGAGGACCATCAGGCACAGCAGCGTGGTGAGGGTGGCCAACAGCGGCGTCGGCATCAGCCGGTGGGCCTCCTCGGAACCGGCTCGGCCCTTGCCCTTGCGCGGCGCCGGTGGGGCGGTGGCAGTCGCGGTGGCCATCACTTGGCTCCTTCTTCGTGGACATCGAGCCGGACCGCCCGCAGGTAGATGAACAGGGGGATGGCGATGATGATCAACGAGACGATGGCCATCGCGGCGGACAGGCCGAACCGCAGGCTCGTGAAGCTCGTGGCGTAGACGATCATCGGCATCACGTTGACGGACTCGGGGGCGGGTGCCCCGAAGAGGACGAACGGCAGCGTGAAGTTGTTGATGTGGTTGAGGGTGGCCAGCAGGAAGGCCAGCGCCAGGGGGCCCTTCAAGTACGGCAGCACGATGTAGCGCAGCTTCGGCCACCATGGCGCCCCGTCCAGCGCCGACGCCTCGTGCACCTCACCGTCTACGGACTGCAGTCCCGACAGGGCGAGCAGGTAGATGAACGGCCAGGCCGCCCAGATCTCGACGAGGATCAGCGTCCAGTAGGCGGTCGGGCCGCTCAGCCAGAGCTGGTCGCCGATACCGACCTTGTTCAGCAGGCTGTTGACGATGCCGTCGGGCTGCAGCATGGTCCGCCAGACCGTCGCCACCACGAAGGACGGCAGCACGTAGGGGATGAGGAAGATCGCACGGATCAGGGCGCGACCGCGGTACTTGTTCTGCGTGACGATCGCGGCGGCCACCCCGATGGGGACGGTCACGATGGTGCTGATCAGTGCGAACGAGATGCTGATCCAGATCGCGGCGGGCAGCCCGGCGCTGAAAGACTCGACGTAGTTCGCCAGGCCGACGAACGGGGCGCTCAGCCAGCGGCGGAGGGTGTACTGGTCGAGGTCGGTCAGCGAGATCCAGACGCCGATCAGGAACGGGATGACGATGATGAGCGTCATCAGCAGCCCGCCTGGGATCAGCATCCACAGCGGGCGCTGTCGCTGGGACAGCGGCTTGACCTTCTTGGGGGCCGGCCGCTGCCCGGCCGGGCCGGGGGCGGCGGCCGGAACCGCCACCCCCTGCCCGGCCTCAGGGGCCTTGGCGCTGCTCATGGCGCTCTACTTCCTACTTGGCCCGGTCGACGGCCGACTGGGCCGCCTTCTGAGCGGTCGCGAGCCGGGCCGACAGGTCAGCGTCGGACACCGAGCCCTTCGACAGGTCCGGGATCGACTGGACGACGACGTTGGTCAGCGCCAGCTGGGTGTCACCCCACGCGCCCGTGAACGGGGTGGCGACGGACTTGGCCGACGCGTCAGTGAACACAGTGAGCTTCGGGTCCGACTTCAGGGCCGCCGCCGACTGGGCGTTGACCGGAAGGTTGCCGAAGATCTTGAAGTACTCCGCCTGGATGTCCGGATCGGTGAGCATCTTGACGAACTGGAAGGCCAGGTCCTTGTTCTGGCTGTAGTCCGCCACGACGACGTTGTCGCCGGACAGGATGCTGGCCGCCTCCTTGCCGCCCGCGGGGAGCGAGGTCGCGCCCGGCGGGATGGTCGGCATCAACGTGTAGGCGTACTTGTCCTTGATGGCGCTCTTGTCGAGCGTCGGCGCCGACGTGTACGTCGTCATCGGGAAGTACGCCGCCTTGCCGGCCGCGAACGCCGCGAGCGCCTGGGTGTTCGACCACCCGATCGAGGCCGGGTCGACCGCCTTGTCCTTGGTCAGCCAGCCGAAGTACGTGTCGTACGCCTTCTTCGTCGTCGGGTCGTCGATCTTCGCGGTCTTGCCGTCGATGATCGGGTTACCGGCCTGGATCGACATGCCCCACGCGAACTTCCACGGGTCGAAGCCGTCCTTGTAGGCGATCGCCAGCCCGTAGTTGCCGCCGGTGGTGAGTTTCTTGGCCTGCGCGCCCAGCTCGTCCCACGTGGTCGCCGGCTTGTCGATGCCGGCCGCCTTGAGGAGGTCCTTGTTGTAGGCCATGACGAACGGCCGGCTCGCGAAGGGGATGCCGACCAGGTTGTTCGGGTCCGGACCCGAGATCCCCAGCGTCGCCGGCACGAACTTGTCCTTCCCGCCTACCGCCGTCCACTCCTTGTCGCCGAGCTTGACGAAGGCGCCCGTCGCGTAGGCGGTCGGGGTGAAGGTCGTGCCGAGGCTGTAGACATCGGGGCCCTGCCCGGACACGACCGAGGTCTGGATCTTGGTCAGCTCGTCGTTGGCCGAGGCGAACGTCTCCCACGCGACCGTGGCCCCGGTCTGGGCCTTGAACTTCGCCGACGTCGAGTCGAACCAGGCCTTCTGCTCGGCCGGGAACTGAGTGTTGTTGCCGATGTAGACGTTCAACGTCTTCCCGGCGCCGGAGTTCGTGTCGCCTCCGGAGCTGCTGCCCCCGCTGTTGCTGCTGCTGCAGGCGGCCAGGGCCACGGCCACGAGGCCGACACTCCCTAGGACCGCGACCGAGCGCATCGTCGTGTGAACCATGGGTCTGCTCTCCTTTAAGCAAAGGCCCTGCGGTAACAGACGGCATCCGGCCATCTGTAGGGCGTTACCGGATGGTTCCGCGCCGCCGCCACGGGCAACAATGAGTTGCCATTTGTTGTCTTGCGCTCTGTGGCGCCGCGGGAGGGAGGGAGAGACTGCCAGGATGAACACGTCCGCCACCGCGCAGATCGGGGTCACTGGTCTCGCCGTCATGGGCCGCAACCTGGCCCGCAACTTCGCCAGGCACGGGCATACCGTTGCGCTGCACAACCGCACCCAGAGCCGGGTCGACGACCTGGTCCGCGACTTCGGTGACGAAGGGTCGTTCGTGGCGAGCACCTCCACGGAGGAGTTTGTCGCCTCGCTGGAGAAGCCGCGCCGGATCGTCGTCATGGTCAAGGCGGGCGACCCCACCGACGCGGTCATCGACGAGCTGGTCCCGCTCCTCGAGGAGGGCGACATCGTCGTCGACGGCGGCAACGCCCACTTCGAGGACACCCGCCGCCGCGAGCAGGCGCTGCGCGAGCACGGCATCCACTTCGTCGGAAGCGGCATCTCCGGAGGTGAGGTCGGCGCGCTCGAGGGTCCGTCGATCATGCCGGGAGGCTCGAAGGAGTCCTATGCGTCCCTCGGGCCGCTGCTCGAGTCGATCTCCGCCCACGTTGACGGTGAGCCGTGCTGCGCATGGATGGGTCCGGACGGCGCCGGCCACTTCGTCAAGATGGTCCACAACGGCATCGAGTACGCCGACATGCAGTTCATCGCGGAGGCCTACGACGTCCTCAGCGCAGCCGGCCTCTCGGCCCACGAGTGCGCCGACGTGTTCCGCGAGTGGAACCAGGGCGACCTCGACTCCTTCCTCGTCGAGATCACTGCCGAGGTCCTCGACCAGGTGGACGCGCAGACCGGAGCGGCGTTGGTGGAGCGCATCCTCGACCGGGCGGAGCAGAAGGGCACCGGCCGCTGGACGGTCCAGATCGCCCTGGAGCTCGGGGTCCCCGTGCCCTCCATCGCCGAGGCGGTCTTCGCGCGGTCCGCCTCGGGCGACACTGCCATCCGCGAGGCGAGCCGGCCGGTGCTGACCGGGCCGGAGCGCCGCATCCCCGCCGACGAACGCCAGGCTCTGGTCGACGACGTGCGCGACGCGCTCTGGGCGTCGAAGGTCGTCGCCTACGCGCAGGGCCTCGAGATGATCCGCAAGGCCAGCGAGAGCTACGACTGGGGCGTCGACATCGCCACGGTGGCGCGGATCTGGCGCGGCGGCTGCATCATCCGTGCGCGGCTCCTCGCCCAGATCAGTGACGAGTATGCGGGTTCGCAGCTGGCGACCCTGCTCGTCGCCCCGAGCATCGCCTCGGGGCTGGGGGAGCGGCAGGTGGCGTGGCGTCGCGTCGTCGGGGCGGCGACGACCGCGGGGGTCCCGGTCCCCGGGTTCTCGTCGGCGCTGGCGTACTACGACACGGTCCGGGCCGACCGGCTGCCGGCCGCACTGGTCCAGGGGCTGCGCGACAACTTCGGGGCTCACACCTACCAGCGCACCGACCGGGACGGCACCTTCCACACGCTGTGGTCGGGGGACCGGACCGAGATCGACGCGGACGCGCACCCGAAGCCACGCGAGGCGGGCGCATGACCCTGGACCAGACCGTCGCCCGACTGACCCCGCTGCTCGCCGGCGTCCACCGGCTCGGCGTCGCCTACTCCGGCGGGGTCGACTCGTCGGTCCTCCTCGGCCTCGCGACCCGGGTCCTCGGACCCGCGAACGTCGTCGGCGTCATCGGGGTCTCGGCCAGCCTGGCCGGCACTGAACGGGAGGCGGCCCACGACGTCGCCGCCGGCCTCGGGGTCCGCGTGGTCGAGGTCGCGACCTACGAGGGCGACGTGCCCGCATACCGAGCGAACGGCCCGGACCGGTGCTTCCACTGCAAGGACGAGCTGTTCACCCGCATCTCCGACGAGGTGGTCCAGCGGCTCCGGCTCGACGCGGTGGCCTACGGCGAGAACGCCGACGACGCACGGCGACCGGACCGCCCGGGCAGCAGGGCGGCGACCGAGCACGCGGTGCTGCGCCCCCTGGCCGACCTGGGTCTCACCAAGGCGGACGTCCGCGACCTGGCCCGGCAGCTGGGTCTCCCCAACGCTGACAAACCGGCCGCGCCGTGCCTGGCCTCTCGCATACCGCACTTCTCGGAGGTCGACCCGACCAAGCTGGCTCAGGTCGAGGCCGCCGAGGCCGCCGTGCGGGCGCTGGGGTTCGCCGACTGCCGCGTGCGGCACCACGGCGACGTGGCCCGGGTGGAGCTGCTGGAGGCCGACCTGGACCGGGTCATGGAGCCGGGCCTGCGCCGGCGGCTGGTCGAGGGCGTTCGCGCGGCAGGTTTCCGGTTCGTGACCGTCGACCTGGCCGGGATCCAGTCGGGGGCGTTCACCCTCCCGCTGGTGGCCGTATCGCATGGGTGACCTCGACGGGATCGCCGAGCTGGATCTCGCACGCGCATCCCGCCGTGGGTACCCGGAGGCGGTCTACGCGGAGGGTAAGTCGGTCGAGCAGCTGCGGGCGATCGCCACCGCGCTCCGGACGGCCGGCGGACCGGTGCTCTTCACCCGGTGCTCGGCGGAGCAGGTCACCGTGCTGCGCGACGTGCTGCCCGACCCGGCGGTCGACGAGGTGGCGCGGCTGGTCGCCTGGCCGCCCTCACCTCCGGAGCCCGTCGGCGGTCGCGTCCTCGTGCTGTGCGCCGGGACGTCCGACCTGCCGGTCGCGCGGGAGGCCCTCCTCACGGCGCAGCACCTGGGCCGTGACGCCGAGCTGGTCGTCGACGTCGGGGTGGCCGGGCTGCACCGCGTCCTGGGGCGGCTGGAGCAGCTGCGCGAGGCCCGCGTCATCGTCGTGGTCGCCGGGATGGACGGCGCTCTGCCGAGCGTCGTCGCCGGACTGGTGTCGGCGCCGGTCGTCGCCGTACCGACCTCCGTGGGGTACGGTGCGGCGTTCGAGGGGCTCGCGGCGCTGCTGGCCATGCTCAACGCGTGCGCGCCGGGGGTGGCGGTCGTCAACATCGACAACGGGTACGGCGCGGGGCACCTGGCCGCCCAGATCGCGTCGCCGTTCTGATCGTTGACCGCCGACAAGACCTCGGGCGACACCATCTCCGCGCGCTGCCGGCTCCATCGGATGACACCTAGGGGTCAGTGGTGCCCCAGCGCTCTTCCGAGCGCCGCCACACCACTGTTCGGATGGGCGGCCGGCCGGTCGCCCCTATGGCGAATGTGTGGGGCGCAGGTCAGCGGGTACGTCGGCTCCCGAGGTCAGCCCAGAGGCCTCCGCCGATGCGATCGCGACGGCGAGGACGTCGCGGATCGGCTGCCTCCATCCGGCCGCGAGCCGCGCGACGTCCTCGAACTCCGGAGTCGCGTGGACGACGACGCCGTCTTGATGGGCGACCTTGACCGGCACCGCCTGTCCGTGGACGGAGACGTCGGTCCAGCCGCGGCCCAGCGCCCAGCGGTCGACGGCCGTCTGGCGGACGCCGATCGTGCTGGTGAGCCGCAGCATCTGATCGCGGAGGGCCGGCGCCTGGTCCGGGTCACCGAGGACGGAGAGCGTGTGGGCCGGTCGGCCCTTCTTCATGAGGATCGGCGTCAGCCACGCGTCGGCGGCGCCGGCGTCCATCAGGGTGGTCAGCACCGTCGGCCATACCCGCGGGTCCATGTCGTCGACGTTCGCCTCGAGGACGACCATCGGGCGCGGGGCGCCCGACGCCGTTGCGCTCGGCCGGGTGCCCAGCACCACGCGGACGACATTGGCTCGTCCAGCCGGGTCGCGCGTGCCGGCTCCGACCCCCGACGTGATCACGTCGAGGGCGGGCAGCGGACCCTGGGCCGTCGCACACGTGGTCACCAGCGCCGCGCCGGTCGGGGTCGCCAGCTCACTGTCGCCGCCCGCCTCCACCTGCCACCCGTCGACCAGGCCGAGCACGGCGGGAACCGGCACCGGGAGCAGCCCGTGGACGGTACGAACCGTCCCTGACCCCAACGCGATTCGCGTCGCCACGACCTCCTCGACGCCCAGCAGATGGAGGGCCGCGCACGTCCCCACCACGTCGGCGACCGAGTCCCACGACCCCACCTCGTGGAACTCGACGTCCTCGACCGGCACCCCGTGCGCCGACGCCTCGACCTCGGCCAGCCGCAGGAACACCGCCGTCGCGCGGTCCGCCACCGGCTCGGGCAGACCGGCGGACGCGATGCGGGCGCGGATCTCCGGCCACCGGCGGTGCGGGTGGTCCTCGATGATGGAGAGCACCTCGACCCTCATGGCCCGCAGGCCGGCGCGCTGCACTGTGCTCGCCTCCAGCCGCACCGTCTCCGGGAGCACGAGATCGACCAGCCGCTGCACCTCGGCGAGGTCGGCGCCGGCGTCGACGAGGGCCCCGAGGAGCATGTCCCCGGCCACTCCGGCGGTGACGTCGAACCACGCCAACACACCCGCATACGGCATGCCGCTCACGCTAGTGCGCTCGGCCCGGCGGTCGGTCCGCCTGTCGGTCACTAACCTCCGCATACTGACCGGTCGTCGCAGGAAACCAACCTTCCAGCGCAGTCTCCAGGGCCGAAAACCCCCCGTTGACCGAGCTCTCGGTATGCCGGAGATGTCCGGTAATGCGGCCGGACGCGAACCAGGAAGGCTCACCGATGCGCCAGTTCCGGACCCGTCACGACGAGCAGCTCCAGTCGGAGGACCAGCACCCGGAGCACTCGGTGCACCAGCACTCGGAGCACCCGGTGGGAGCCGGTACTGGGGGGCCCTGGCGCGATCCCGTGGTCTCGCGCCGCGTGGTCCTGGGCGCGGCGGCCGGCGCGACCGCGCTCACCCTCGCCGGGCCGGGCTCGGCCCGGGAGGCGCACGCCGCTCGGCTGGCGGCCGCGGAGCAGCTCGGCCGCATCGGGGCGGGCACCGACTTCTCGGCCCGGGTGTCGCCGGACGGCGCGACGCTCGCCCTCGACCTGCTCGGCGTCCTGTGGACCTACTCGTCGTCCGGTGGTGACGCCACTCGGCTGACCAGCGACCTCTACGACATCGCCCAGCCGGACTGGGCGCCGGACGGCCGCACCCTCGTGTTCCAGTCCTACCGCGACGGCGTCTTCAACCTCTGGACCATCACCCCCGACGGCACCCAGGCCCGCCAGCTCACCCAGGGTCCGTACGACCACCGCGAGCCTCGCTACTCCCCGGACGGCCGCTACATCGCCTTCTCCAGCGACCTGCGCGGCAGCTACGGCGTCTACACCTACGACACCACGACCGGCGTCATCCGGGCGGTGGTCGAGACCGCGGAGGAGGAGTACGAGCCGACCTGGTCGCCGGACGGGAAGCGAATCGCGTTCGTGGTTGCCGATACTCGCATCGACGTCGTCGACGTCGCCACCTCGGCGCGTTCGACGCTGGTGACCGTGCCGGCCGGCCAGGTGATCCACCAGCCGCAGTTCCTGCCCGACGGGAGCACCGTCGCGTACCACCTGCTCCACGCCGGCCTCAACGAGATCATGGTCGGTACCACGGCAGTGGTGACCGGCGAGGAGGCGTTCCCGTTCCGGATCTCGTTCACGGCGGGCGGTCGGTTCTACTACACGTCCGACGGCAAGGTCCGGCGCCGCGAGCTCGGCTCGACCGCAGCCCCGGCGACGGTCGGCTTCACCGCGGCGGTGTCCACCGTGACCCCCGAGTATGCGAAGAAGCGTCGGGACTTCGACTCCACGAAGCCGCAGCAGGTGGTGGGAATCGGCAGTCCGGTGATCTCGCCGGACGGCCGCTCGGTGGCGTTCCGAGCGCTCAACGACATCTACGTCGGCCGGTTGGGCAAGAAGCCGGAGCCCTTGTTCGGCGACCGGTGGTGGAAGAGCGACCCGGACTGGTCCCCGGACGGGCGTCGACTCGCCTACGCCTCCGACCGCACCGGCACCCTGAACCTCTGGGTCCGCGACCTGCAGTCGGGCACCGACCAGCAGGTGACGTTCTTCACCGAGTCGGCGGCGGTGTCCTGCCGTTGGTCGCCCGACGGCCGGATGCTCGCCTACCTCGACCAGAACGGTGCGGTCTGGACCGTTGACGTCGCGAGCGGCGACGTCCAGCAGGTCTTCGAGGCGACCTTCGAGCCGGGCCGGCCGACCTGGTCCAAGGACGGCAACGTCATCGCGCTCGCGGCGGTCAAGCCGTACTCCCGCCGCTACCGCGAGGGTCTCAGCAAGATCCTGGTCGTCAACCGGCGTACCGGCGAGGCGACCTACGTCGACCCGGCTCCGGACCGGTCGCTGCAGACCCGCGGCGACGACGGGCCGGTGTGGTCGCCGGACGGGACGATGTTCGTCTTCGCCATGGAGAGCGTGCTCTGGGTCCTGCCGGTCGGGGGTGACGGCCGGCCGACGGGTCCGGCGTGGCAGCTGACGACCGACGTCAGCGATGCGCCCTCGTGGGCCGGCGACTCCAAGACGGTGCTCTACCTCAGCAACGGCAAGCTCCAGACGGTCAAGGTCAACGGGAAGGGCAAGCCCCGCGAGAGCAAGCCCGTCGACCTGCCGCTGACCTGGGTCAACGCGAAGGGCCCCGACCGGCTCGTCATCCACGCCGGCCGGATGTGGGACGGCACCGCCGCCGCGGTCCGCGAGAACGTCGACATCCTCGTGCAGAACCACCGGATCGTCGGCATCGAGCCGCACCGCGCCGGGCGCCCGGGTCAGGTCGTCGACGCCAGCAACCGGTTCGTCATGCCGGGGATCATCGACATCCACCATCACCGAGAGATGCAGGGTTACTCCTACGGGTCGCGGCAGGGTCCGCTGTGGCTGGCGCTCGGCATCACGACGACGCGGTCGCCCGGCAGCCCGGCCTACCACATGGTCGAGGAGCGCGAGTCGGTGCAGTCCGGAAAGCGTGTCGCACCAAGGTATTTCGGGACGGGTGAGGCCGTCGACGGCGCGCGCATCTACTACAACTTCATGCGACCGACGTTCAGCCAGGGACAGCTGACCAAGGAGCTGGCTCGCGCTGCCGCCCTCGACTACGACCTCATGAAGTGCTACGTCCGCCTGCCGGTCGCGTGGCACAAGCAGGTCATCGAGTGGTCGCACCCGCGCGGGCTTCCGGTCACGTCGCACTACCACTACCCGGCGATGGCGCTGGGCGGCGACGGGACGGAGCACATCGGCGCGACCAACCGCTTCGGGTACTCCCGGACGGTCACCAACGTCGGGAGCGGCTACTCGGATGTCATCGACATGTTCAACCAGTCGAAGATGGCACGAACGCCCACGCTCTTCGGCAGCACGACGCTCTACCGCGACGACACCTCGCTGGTCACCGACCCGCGGGTGACGCGGCTGTACCCGCCGTGGCGGCAGGCAGCGCTCGCCGCCACGGTCACCGCCGCGAAGACGACGGACCAGACCGTGGCGCGAGCCAACCTCGCGAACCAGGTGGCCCAGGTCAAGGCCATGGTCCGTGGGGGAGGGGTCGTCACGACCGGCACCGACTCGCCGATCGACCACCTCGCCATCAGCACCCACATGAACCTGCGGGCGATGGTCACCTTCGGGATGACGCCCCAGGAGGCGCTCATCACGGCGATGAGCACCTCCGGCACCTTCCTCGGCGATCAGCTCGGCCGGATCGCGAACGGCTTCTACGCCGACCTCGCCATCGTCGACGGCAACCCTCTGGGCAACATCGCGGACGCGGCCAAGGTGACCGCGGTGGTGACCAACGGCGCATACGCAACCGTCGAGGACCTGCTGGCGCCCTATACGAGTGCGACCGCGACGACCGGCGGTGCTGGTGCCGCCGCGGCGCCGCAGACCCAGCAGGCGCCGCAGGCCACGTCTTCCGGCGGTCGCAACCGGGTCCTTCCGGCCGTACCGAAGCACGCGTCGCAACGCGGGTTCTGGTGGAACGCGCCGGAGGTCCTCGCGGCCGCCCGGGAGTCCTGTTGCTCGACGCCATGAGGCGCCAGCACACGTAACTCGACGGAGACACGGGCGAAACGGTGGGTTCCTAGGGTCGGTTCCCGGGCCGGGCGCGGTGCCCGCGCCCGGGCCGCACCCCTCGGGAGACCGGATGACCCAGAACGCGTCTTAGAACAACCTGAGCGAGCCGGTCGAGCACGACGTGCTCACCGCCACCAAGGAGACCCTGGAGGACTACACCCTTCGGTTCGCGCCGCGGAGCTATCGCAGATGGTCCACCGGCGTCGTCGCAGTGTCAGCGCTGGGCGGCATCGCCTACCTCGCCGACTCGCCATTGGCGCCAACATCGGCATCTCCTACGGCACGACGAACGCCCTCTGGAGGATCCTCGTCTTCGCGGTGGTCATCGTGGTCACCGGGCTGCCCGTGGCGTACTACGCCGCGCGCTACAACATCGACCTCATCACCCGGGGTAGTGGGTTCGGGTACTACGGCTCGGTCGTCACGAATGTCATCTTCGCGACGTTCACGTTCATCTTCTTCGCCCTCGAGGGCTCGATCATGGCCCAAGGCCTGCAGCTCGGGCTCGGGATCCCGCTCTGGGCGGGGTATGCGGCGTCGACCCTGATCATCTTCCCGCTGGTCATCTACGGCATGAAGGCGCTGTCGAAGCTGCAGCTCTGGACCACGCCGCTCTGGCTCATCCTCATGGTCCTGCCGTTCGCCTACCTGCGGTTCATGCCGCCGAAGACGCCCGAGAACGCCCGGCAGTGGTGGAGCGCCATGCTCTTGGCTGGCCCCGGCTGGGTCATTTTCGGCGCCATCAAGCAGGTCATCGGGCTCTTCCTTGCCGTCTACCTCATCGCCACCGTCGCCGGCGGCGCCGCGTTCGCCAACCAGCCGGTGCAGCAGTTCCTCGAGATCTACCAGGGCTTCATGCCGCACTGGGCCGCTCCGGCGCTAGCGGTCTGCCCGGTCGTCTTCAGCCAGGTGAAGATCAACGTCACCAACGCCTACTCCGGCTCGCTGGCCTGGACCAACTCGTTCACGCCCGTCACCAAGCACTACCCGGGCCGGCTGGTCTTCCTCGGCGTCAACCTGCTCATCGCGCTGGTGCTGATGGAGGCGAACATGTTCGACTTCCTCAACACCATCCTCGGGTTCTACGCCAACTGCGGCATGGCCTGGGTCGTGGCGGTCGCCTCCGACATCGCCATCAACAAGTACCTGCTGACGATCTCCCCGAAGCGGCCGGAGTTCCGCCGCGGCATGGTGTACGCGGTCAACCCGGTCGGGTTCGGCTCGATGCTCATCGCGGCGGGGGTCTCGATGGCCGCGTTCTTCGGGGCGCTCGGCTCGGGGATCCGCCCGTACTCGCCGCTCGTCGCCATCGGGCTGGCCCTGGTCCTCCCACCGGTCATCGCGCTCGGGACCAAGGGCCGGTACTACCTACGGCGCAGTGACGACGGCATCGACCTTCCGATGGACGACGAGCTCGGCAACCCTCTGGCGAGCACCTCACCTGTCACGTCTGCCACCACGAGTACGAACGACCCGACATGGTCGCCTGTTTCGCCCACGAGGCGCACATCTGCTCGCTGTGCCTCAGCACCGACATGCACGCGGAGCACGTCCTGCCCGCCGACCCGCCGCTCGTCCGGGCCTGACCGGGGCGTGTCCGGCCCCTTCCGAAGCGGGGAGAAACCCGTCTTCTGGGAGGTGACAGAGGTCGCATACCGTTGCGGAATGAGCGGTATGCGGCCCCGGTTGCCCCTGATGTGAGCGCCATGCCACAGACCACCACCCCTCCCACCAGCACCTCTCCACGGCACCGTGTCGTCATCATCGGGTCCGGCTTCGGCGGCCTCTTCGCCGCCCGGTCCCTCAAGCGCGCGGACGTCGACATCACCCTCATCGCCCGCACGACCAGCCACCTGTTCCAGCCGCTGCTCTACCAGGTCGCGACCGGCATCCTCTCCGAGGGGGAGATCGCGCCGGCGACCCGCGAGATCGTGCGCAAGCAGCGCAACATCACGACGATCCTCGGCGACGTCACCGACATCGACATCGCGGCCAGGACGGTCACGTCCGACAGCCTGGGCCGCACCGCGGTCACGCCGTACGACACGCTGATCCTCGCCGCCGGGGCCGGCCAGTCGTACTTCGGCAACGACCAGTTCGCCCGTTACGCACCGGGGATGAAGGACATCGACGACGCCCTCGAGCTGCGTGGACTCATTCTCGGCAGCTTCGAGCAGGCCGAGCTTGCGGCGATCCGTGGCGACAAGCAGGAGGCCGCGCGGCTGATGTCGTTCGTCGTCGTCGGCGCCGGCCCCACCGGTGTCGAGATGGCCGGCCAGATCGCCGAGCTGTCGAAGCGGACCCTCAAGTCGGACTTCCGGCACATCGACCCGACGATGGCCCAGGTCACCCTCGTCGACGCCGCGCCCCAGGTGCTGCCCGCGTTCGGCGACCGGCTCGGTGAGATCGCCCAGCGCCGCCTCGAGAAGATGGGCGTCGACGTCCAGCTCGGCGCGAAGGTCGTCGACGTCGACGCCACCGGCATCGAGGTGCAGGACGTCAACGACCCGTCGGGCTACGCGCGGCGGATCGAGGCCGTCGCGAAGGTCTGGGCTGCCGGCGTGCAGGCCAGCCCGCTCGGCCCCACCGTCGCCCGGCAGGCGGGCGCCGAGACCGACCGCGCCGGCCGCGTAAAGGTCGACCCCGACCTGACCCTGCCGGGCTACCCCGAGGTGTTCGTCCTCGGCGACATGATCGCGCTCGACGACCTGCCCGGTGTGGCCCAGGTGGCCATCCAGGGCGGCAAGTTCGCGGCCAGGCAGGTCAAGCACCGGCTGGCCGGGAAGCCCACCGACCCGGCGTTCCACTACGTCGACAAGGGCTCGATGGCGACGGTGTCGCGGTTCTCGGCGGTGGCCAGCGTCGGCCGGCTGCGGTTCGGCGGGTTCGTCGCGTGGATGCTCTGGCTGGTGATCCACCTCTTCTACCTCATCGGGTTCAAGTCCCGGATAACAACGCTGTTGCACTGGTTCATCTCGTTCCTCGGCCGCGGTCGGTCCGAGCGGGCCATCACCGAGCAGCAGGTCTTCGCCCGCGAGGCGATCGAGCGGCTCGGCGAAGCGCACCAGCCCCACCTCCCGTAGCGCCCTCACGCCTACCCCTCCCGCTTCCAGACCACCGTTGTGCTGAGTTTCGCGCCGTCTCGCCGCGCGAAACTGGCAACAACAGTGGTCTGGAAGTCGGGAACAGCGGGGTCGGACGGGTCGCGTATCGTCGCCCCGTGGCTGACATCGCGTACCCCATCGCCGAGCGCACGCTGGCCAACGGCCTGCGGGTGGTCGTCTCCGAGGACCACACCGTTCCGACTGTCACCGTGAACCTCTGGGTGGGCGTCGGGTCGCGGCACGAGCCGGCCGGGCGGACGGGGTTCGCCCACCTCTTCGAGCACCTGATGTTCCAGGGATCGCGCAACGTGAAGAGCGGCGAGCACTTCAGCGCGCTGATGGCCGAGGGCGGCCGTCTCAACGCGACGACCTGGTTCGACCGGACCAACTACTTCGAGACGATCCCCAAGGGCGCCCTGGACCTCGCGCTCTGGCTGGAGGCCGACCGGCACGGGCACCTGCTCGACGCGCTGACCCAGGAGAACCTCGACAACCAGCGCGACGTCGTCAAGGAGGAGAAGCGGCAGCGCTACGACAACGTGCCCTACGGCAACGCCCTCACCGACGTCTACGCCACGGTCTTCCCCGACGGCCATCCCTACCACCACCCGACGATCGGGTCGATGGAGGACCTGGACGCCGCGAGCCTCGAGGACGTCCACGCCTTCTTCCGCCACTACTACGGCCCCAACAACTCGGTGCTGACCATCGTCGGCGACATCGAGCCGGAGGACGCGTTCGCCAAGGTGGAGACCTACTTCGGGTCGCTGCCGGCCTCGGCACAGCCCCCACCGCGCGACGTCCACCATCTCGACCCGCTCACGGAGCCGGCCCGGCTTGAGCGTCTCGAGGACGTGCCCAACGACCGGCTGCACCTCGCGTGGCGGCTGCCCGTCGACAGCGACGAGGACTACCTCGCCTGCTCCTTGGCCTTCGACGTCCTGGGTGGGCTCAGCACGTCTCGGTTGGTGCAGCGGCTGGTCCGCGACGAGCAGTCGGCGACCGCCGTCCACGCGCACACGATGGGGTTCGTCGACGGCGTCTCGCTCGGACTGCTCATCATCGACGTCGCCGCCGGCACCGAGGCGTCGGCCGTGGAGTCCGCCGTCGTCGAGGAGCTGGAGCGGCTCATCGCCGAAGGTCCGACCGACGTCGAGCTGGAGAGCTCGCTGGCCGAGACCGAACGCTCCTGGCTCAGCTCGCTGGCCAGCCAGGAGGAGCGCGCCGACCTGATCTGCCACTACACGCTGCTGGCCGACGACAGCCACTACGTCAACACGCTGCTCAACCGGGTCGGCGCCATCGGACGGGAGCGGATCAAGACGGCCGCCGCCGCCTACCTCCAGCCCCGTTCGCGCACCGTGGTGTCCTACCTCGTCGACGAGCAGGAGGCGGCGGCATGAGTACGCCCACCGTCGACATCCCGCGCCCGGACGTCCTCCCGCCGGAGCCCTACACCTTCCCGGTGGCCGAGCGGCGCACCCTGCCGAACGGCCTCGACGTCGTCGTCTACGACGTGCCGGGCCAGTACGTGCACTCGGTACGCCTGTCGGTCCCGCTCCCGCTGTCCCGGGAGCCCCGCGAGCGGGAGGGCGTCGCGACGATCATGGCGCGCACCCTCGACGAGGGCACCGAGACGCACTCGTCGAGCGAGTTCGCTCTGCTGCTCGAGCGGAAGGGCGTCGCGCTCGGCGCGGGTGCGTCCGAGGCCGGGATCAGCGTCGACGTCGACGTCGCCAAACGGCATCTCGAGTATGCGCTGGACCTCCTGCGCCAGACCCTCACCGAGCCGGCGTTCCCGGCGGCCGAGGTGGCTCGGCACGTCAAGCAGCGGCTCGCCGAGATCGAGCAGGAGCGGTCGGTCGCCGCGCAGCGCGGGGCGATCGAGCTGATCGCGACGTTCTTCGACCCCGACGAGCGCTCCAGCCGTCCGACTGCCGGAACCCGGGACACCGTGGCAGCGATCACCCGCGACGACGTGGCGGCGTTCCACGCCCGGGAGTTCTCCCCGGTCGGGGCGACCCTGGTCCTGGCCGGCGACCTCGACGACGTCGACGCGTTCGCCGCCATCGAGGCGGCCCTCGGCGGCTGGTCGGCGCCGGACGGCTGGGAGGCTCCGCCCGAGCCGGTCGCCGCACGCACGGCGGCGAACCGGGGCCGGGTCGTCCTCGTCGACCGGCCCGGTTCGGTCCAGACCGAGCTGATCGTGGCGACGCCCGGTCCGGACCGGCGGGTGGACAGCGGCTGGGCCCCCTACCCGGTCCTGGGGTTCGTGCTGGGCGGATCCCCGAATGCCCGCGTCGACGCGGTGCTGCGCGAGGAGAAGGGCTACACCTACGGCATCCGGTCGGTGTTCCGGCCGCGCCGCCGCGGCGGGTTGTTCCTCACCAGCGGCAGCGTGCGTGGCGACGTGACGGTGGAGTCGCTCGACATCCTGCTCACCATCCTCGACGGCGCGCGGCAGGGCTTCACCGACATCGAGACCAAGCAGGGCGTCGACTACATCGCAATGACCGCGGCCAGCCGGTATGCGACGGCGGACGCGATCGCCGACGAGGCGGCGACGTTGGCGTTCGAGGGGCTGACCACGGAGTTCACGACGGCGACGCTGCGCGACCTCGCCGCGGTCGACCCGGAACGGATGGTCGACGCCTACGGGCGGTTCGCCGACGGTTCGTGGACGGTCGTCGTCGTCGGCGACGCTGCGGCGCACGCCGACGGGATCAGAGCCCTGGCCCATCCGGTGGCGCAGGACGTCACCGTCGTCACGGGGTGAGCCCGGTGGCCGAGGTCGTCGTCGACACGCCGATCGGGCCGCTGCTCCTCGTTGCCTCCGAGGGGGCGCTGACCCATGTCTGGTTCGACGGCCTCGGTCGTGCGTCGGCCGACGAGGCCGAACTGCCGCGTGCGGACGCGGAGGTGCTCGCGGCCGCCACCGTGCAGCTCGCGGAGTACTTCGCGGGTGAGCGTCAGTCGTTCGACCTTCCGTTGCGCGCCAAGGGAACCACGTTCCAGAAGGCGGTCTGGGACCAGCTCTCCGCGATCCCCTGGGGGACCACGACGACCTACGGTGCGATCGCCACGGCGCTGGGGATGCCGCTGTCCGCGTCCCGGGCGGTGGGCGCGGCGAACGGCGCCAACCCGCTCTCGATCTTCGTGCCGTGCCACCGCGTGATCGGAGCCGACGGCACGCTGACCGGCTACGGCGGCGGCCTGCCGCGGAAGTCGGCGCTGCTGCGGATCGAAGGGGTTGCGACCGAACGCGACCAGCTGGTCCTCTTCGACTGACCCACGTCGACCGACGCACCTCGGCCGACGGCCCGAACAGCGCTCGGTGTCTCCCGCTCCAGGCGGACCTCCTTGCTGACGAACCGCTGTCGACGCCCAGGGGACTCCGGCTCGCACCCGGCAGCTGCACGACGAGTCGCTGAGCATCTGACCGGTCGGCTAGGCGGGCAGGAGCCCGACAAGGACACCCCGGATGATGGCCGGAAGCGGGTCCGTGCCCCCCAAGGGCGGCGCGGACAGGGCGCTGAGGTGGGGGTGCGTCCCCGACGCCGCGACGTGCGCCAGGTACTCGGCGTTGCGCTCCACCCGGACCGTGGACTGCTCGCTGCGAGCGACCGCGGCGACGAGCGCGTTGACCGCTCCGATCGCGACGAGCTTGGTGGCGTCGTCGGCCGGGTGTCCGTCGAGGACGGTGAGGTAGTGCTCGACGAGGTCGACGGCGTTCGGTCCGACACCGGGTGCCGTCAGGGTGCGGTCCGGCAGCCACGGGTGCCGGCGGTGGATGTCGCGAGCCTGCAGGCCCACGTCGACGAGGTCGGCCACCCAGTCGCCGGTCGGCTCGGCGAACCGGTACTCGCCGGCGACGTGGTCGGCCATGAGATCGAGCAGCTCCTCGCGGTTCTCCACATACCGGTAGAGGCTCCCGGCGCCGGTGTCCAGCTCGGCAGCCACCCGCCGCATCGTCACGGCGTCGAGGCCCTCGCGGTCGGCGACATGCACCGCGGCAACGGTGAGCTCGGCCCGGCTGCGTCGGGCCGGACGCCCGACGCCGGACTGTTCTGGCCGGAGCCACACCGTGCTCAGGGTCTCTCCTTGGTCCGCAGGGATGTGCCTGGTGGCGAACGGTTCCGCTATTATATGCGTACAACGTTCGCGAACATCGTTAGCGAACCAGGTACCACGCGAAAGGGTGTCATGTCCGAGCCGACCGTCCAGCTCGCCCAGAACGGCGAGGTTCGTCTTGCGTTCCTGGACTGGGGGAGGCCGGCCGGAAGCGAGGGGGAACCGCTGCTCATGGTGGCCGGGCTCGGCGGCGGCCGCGGCTCCTACCCGCCGCCGTTCATCGCCGCGCTGGTCGACGCCGGCTTCCACGTCGTGACCTACGACCACCGTGACGTCGGCGCCTCGACCCGGTTCACCGACGCCGTGGCCGCGCAGAGCCCGTTCCGGGGCCTGATCGGTGGCGGGACGTCCGCCTACAGCGCGGAGGACATGACCGACGACGCCGTCGCCGTCATGGACGCCGTCGGATGGGGCAGGGCCCACGTGTTCGGCCTCTCGATGGGTGGCCTCCTGGCGCAGCGCATCGCCCTGCGCCATCCCGACCGGGTTCTCTCGCTCGCCACCATGAGCGCGATGCCCAGCGACGCGAGCGGCCTCGGCAGCCTGCGCTACCTCCACCTGGGCTTCATCCGGGCGACCAGCAGGCTCGACTTCCCGGACACCCCCGAGGGTGACGTCGAGACCGCCATGGCCGTCGCACGGCTCTGCGCCTCACCGGCATATCCGCTGGACGAGGCGGAGATGCGGGCCTGGCTCGAGCACGCGCCCGTCGACGGCGTCCGGGACGGCACCGCACAGGCCCGCCAGCTGCGCGCGCCATGGCACGGCCCGAAGCTGCGCACCCTGACCGTTCCGACGCTGGTCCTGCACGGTGACGCGGACCCGGTCGGCCGCCCGTCGGCGGCCCGCGCGATCGCCCGGCAGGTTCCCCACGCCCGCCTCGTGATCCTGCCCGGTGTCGGGCACGAGCTGCCCCGGCCACTATGGCCGACGCTCGTTGGGCACCTCCGCGACAACGCGGACCGGGCTCGGGTCCCGGCCGGCTGACCAGGTCGGGCCGCGCCGGACCGCAGCCAGGCGGGGCCGTGGCGGCCGCGTCCCCCCCGCACCCGTGCGGGTGAACCCCGACCGGGCGAAGGGTGAGCTACACGGCACCCAGCCGGCCGAGGACCTCGTCGTGGAGCAGGCCGTTCGTGGCGACGGCGTTGCCGCCCCAGCAGCCGTCCCGACCGTCGAGCGAGGTGAACCGGCCGCCGGCCTCGGTGACGATCGGGACGAGGGCGGCCATGTCGTAGACCTCGAGCTCCGGCTCGGCGGCGATGTCGACGGCGCCCTCGGCGACGAGCATGTAGGACCAGAAGTCCCCGTACGCGCGGGTCCGCCAGCAGGTGTCGGCGAGGCCGATGAACTGGTCGTACCGGTCGACCTTCCGCCACGACGCGGTCGACGAGTACGACATGGACGCGTCCTCGAGCGAGGCGACCTTCGACACGTGGATGGGCTTGGCCGACGACAACGACCGGCCGGAGTACGCACCGGAGCCCGTGGCCGCCCACCAGCGCCGCCCGAGGGCCGGCGCCGAGACCAGCCCGACCACGGGCATACCGTCGTCGACGAGGGCGATGAGGCTCGCCCATACGGGTACGCCGCGGACGAAGTTCTTGGTCCCGTCGATGGGGTCGATGACCCAGCGACGGGGACCGTGCCCGGTCGTGTCGAACTCCTCACCCTCCACGGCATCGCGAGGCCGGGTCCGCTTGAGCTGGGCCCGGATGTGCTCCTCGGCGGTCCGGTCGGCGTCGGTGACCGGGGTCAGGTCGGGCTTGCGCTCGACGACGAGGTCCTCCGCGCGGAACCGGGCCATCGTCACCCGCTCCACGGCGTCGGCGAGGACGTGAGCGAGGCGGAGGTCGTCGTCGTAGTGGGGAGTCGAGGGCACGAGACGACAACCTAGACGAGACCTAGGGCGCGGGTCGGGCCCCGGACCGTTGCGCGCGCAGGTGCTGCAGGCGCAGGAGCAGCCGGTGGGCGAGGATCACGACCATCACCCAGGCGGTCCCGGAGATGAACCCCGCGACGACGTCGGTGAACCAGTGGTGCCCGAGGAAGACCCGGCTCAGCCCCATGGCCACCGCGTAGAACGCGAGCAGCGACACGGTGGGGACGCGTCCCGTCCGGCTCTTCACATGGAGCAGGGACCAGTAGGCGAGGACGATAGCGATGACCGTCGAGTTCAGGGTGTGCCCGCTGGGGAACGACGGGCTCGTCTCTACGGCGGCACTGCGAACGCTTGCGGTGGCCGAGCCCGGCCGGCCTCAACCTGGGACGTCGGCGCCGGCCCGTCGGGCGGAGTGGCGCGACGCTGCTCGCCCGACCTCATCCGGTCAGCGAGTCACGACCCCCATACGGCGCGCGCGCCCGCGTCGCCGGTCCGGACCGTCCAATAGACCGCGGCGACCGAGGAGAGGATGGCGAGGACGACCGCGATCGGGCCGAGAGCCCGGTTCTTGCTCGTGCCCGCCACCGCGGCCGAGGCGGCGGTCATGACCAGGACGAACCAGGGCAGGACGCTTCCGAGCTGGCCGTGCTCGATGGCCAGCTGGCCGCCCTTGGCCTCCTGCAGCGCTTCGCCGCTCTCCTTGGCCACCAGGGTCACCAGGAACAGGAGGAAGTTCGCGCCGGCCACCCACCAGCTGTATTTCTCGCGAAGGTTCTTGCGGACCGCGACGAGGATGGTGAGGATCGCCATGACGGGGATCCCGACGACGACGGCGTGGACGACGAGCGGGTGGACGGGCAGGCCGGTGATCGTGTCGAACATGGTCACTCCTGTCGGTGGGGCCTGTCGGTGCGGAAGGTCCTCCGGGGTGACGACAGCCTAGAGAGGTCGGTTCACCCGTCCGCTCACTCGTCCGTGCCCAGACGCGCGCGCAGCAGCCGGCGCAGGGAGTCGAGCCGTGAGACGCCCGCGGGGCCGGCGGCGCCGGTGGCGACGTAGGCGTCGAGCGCGCACTCCTCCTCGTCGTGCGTGCAGCCACGAGGGCACTCGGCGGTCCCGGGTTCGAGGTCGGGGAAGAAGGTGATGATCCGCGCGATCTCGACGTGGGCCAGTCCGAACGACCGGATGCCGGCCGTGTCGATGACCCAGCCGTCGTCGCCCGGCAGCGGCAGGGCCACCGACGACGTCGAGGTGTGCCGGCCGCGACCCGTCACGGTGTTGACGACCCCCACTGCTCGCTCGGCATCCGGGACCAGCCGGTTGACCAGCGTCGACTTGCCCACCCCCGAGTGACCGATGAGCACTGAAACCCGGCCGGACAGGTGGTCGCGGACCTCCTCGATCCCGACAAGGTCGGCCGGGTCGTTCGGGTTCCGGCGGGTCACGACGTAGGGGACGGCCAGGGTGGCGTAGGCCGCGAGGAACGCGTCCGGTTCGACAAGGTCGGCCTTGGTGAGGACGAGCAAGGGGTCGAGGCCGGCGTCGTGGCGGCGACGAGGCAGCGGTCGATCAGCCGCGGCCGGGGCTCGGGGTCGGCCAGCGCTGAGACGACGACGAGCTGGTCGGCGTTGGCGACGATGACGCGCTCCACGGCGTCGGTGTCGTCGGCGCTGCGCCGCAGTGTCGACTGGCGAGGCTCGACGCGGACGATGCGAGCCAGCGCGTCCGGGCCGCCGGCGGTGTCGCCGACCAGAGCCACCTGATCGCCGACGACCACGCTCTTGCGCCCGAGCTCACGCGCGCGCATCGCGGTGATCATCCGCTCCGGGGCCTTCTTGCCGCCTACCCCGGCGCCGAGCAGAACCGCATACCGGCCGCGGTCGACGCCCGTGACGAACCCGGGCACGGCGTCCTCGTGGGCGGGTCGGGTCTTGGTACGACGCCGCGACCCGCGCGGGTTCGGGCGCACGCGGATGTCGGACTCGTCGAGGTGCTGCCAGCTCATCGGGGTTCAGGCTCGGACAGCGTCGACGCGGAGCATGGCGCGCCAGAGTCCGGTGAAGTCAGGCAGGGTCTTGGCCGTCGTGGCGATGTCCTCGACCACGACGCCGGGTATGCGCAGGCCCAGGACCGCACCGGCGGTCGCCATCCGGTGGTCGTGATAGCTGTGGAACCGCCCGCCGCGCAACGGTTTCGGCGTGATCCGGAGACCGTCCTCGGTCTCGGTCACCGACGCGCCCAGGGCGTTGAGCTCGGTGGCGAGCGCTGCGATCCGGTCGGTCTCGTGGCCGCGGATGTGGGCGACGCCGCGGATCCACGACGGGGACTGGGCGAGGGCGGCCAGTGCGGCGACGACCGGGGTCAGCTCGCTGGCGTCGTGGAGGTCGACGTCGATGCCCTCGATCTCACCGGTGCCGGTGACGGTGAGGCCGCTCCGGTCGAGGCTGACGTCGGCACCCATCCCGTCGAGGATGTCCCTCAGCGCGTCGCCGGCCTGAGTCGTGTGCTGTGGCCAGTCGGGGACCCGGACCCGTCCGGCGGTGACCAGCGCGGCGGCGAGGAACGGCCCGGCGTTGGAGAGGTCCGGCTCGATCAGCACGTCGAGGGAGCGGATCTCGCTGGGCTCGACGCGCCAGGTGTTCGGCTCGGCGTCGTCGACGACCACACCGGCGTCGCGCAGCGTCTCCACGGTCATCGCGATGTGCGGCTCGCTCGGCACCGGCTTGCCGTCATGGTGGACGGTGACACCCTCGTCGTAACGGGCGCCGGCCAGGAGGAGGGCCGAGATGAACTGAGACGATGAGGAGGCGTCGAGGGTCACCGGGCCGCCTCGGACCGAACCGGTCCCGTCGACGACGACCGGGAGCGATCCACGGCCACCGTCGTCCAACGCCACTCCGAGGGTGCGCAGGGCGTCCAGCACGGGGCCCATCGGCCGGACCCGGGCCTGCGGGTCGCCGTCGAACTCGACCCGCCCCCGCGCCAGGGCAGCGGCCGGCGGCAGGAACCGCATGACCGTGCCGGCCAGCCCGACATCGACGTGGACGCCACCCCGGAGGGTCTCCGGAGGCCGGACCACCCAGTCCGCGACCGCGGAGACCTCGTGGACCGGCATACCGGCACCGTGGTGTCCCTCCGCGGGGACATCCTCGATCTCGACGCCGAGTGCGCGCAGCCCGGCGGCCATCAGCAGGGTGTCGCGCGAGCGGAGCGGCTGGCGGAGCCGGGACCAGTCCCCGGCCAGCGCGGCCAGGACGAGGAACCGGTTGGTCAGCGACTTGCTGCCGGGCAGCGCGACCGTTGCCTCGACGGGTCGGCGCGCGGTCGGCGCGGCCCAGTCGCCGGGATGGCGGGGATCGCCGGGCTCTCCGGTCGCGGTCGGCGCGGAGGCCGTCACGGGTGCTCGGCTCCGGTCAGCTCAGTGCGTCCTGAACCTTGATCTGGGCGCCCCGCTTGGCGATCTTCGCCTCGCGGGCCGTGGACTTCAGGGTGTGCTTGGCCTCACGCTGGCCCCGGTTGGCGAGGTTCTGGGCGCGCCAGGTCAGCCCCGGTTTGCCCGCGGTGTCGACGGCGGCCAGGAGCACGCCGCCCATCATCGCCATGTTCTTGAGGAACTGGATCCGCTGCGCCTTG
Source organism: Lapillicoccus sp. (assembly GCF_036559105.1). GTDB lineage: Bacteria > Actinomycetota > Actinomycetes > Actinomycetales > Dermatophilaceae > Lapillicoccus. The sequence continues at coordinate 51,089 of NZ_DATBTV010000023.1, forward strand.
CGCTTGGCGGGGTCCTCCTCCTTCCAGAACGGGTGACCGGCGAACGTGGTCGGGACCAGGGACGCCGCGATCGCCATGGCGCCGACACGGGGCAGGAAGCCGGCGGAAAGCATGGCGCCACCGACCATCTGGGTGACCCCGTTGGCGCGGACCAGCAGCGCCTTGTCGTCCGGCAGACCGAGGAGGGGGATCGCCTTGTCGAGCAGCGGCGACGACCGCTCGGCCAGGGGACCGGGATGCCGGAAGGCATCGAGACCTTGGACGATGAAGATGGCGGCAATCATGGGGCGGGCGACACGTCGGACGATGATCATCGCAGCGGCAGTTCCTCACGGGGTCGGGTGTGGGGTCCACCGTAGTTGCTCCGGCTGGTTCCCGCCGAGGAGCAGGTCGGCGACCGTCGGAGCCCGGCCCTACAGTGGCGCGCATGTGTGGTCGGTACGCCGCGACGAAGAACCAGGGCGACCTCGTCGAGGAGTTCGAGGTCGAGGTCGACGCCACCGGTGAGCCCGCCCGCGCGGTGATGACTCACCAGCAGAACCCGCCCGCCGGGCAGCCCGACTACAACATGGCGCCCACCAAGAAGGCGCCCGTGGTGATGTCCAGGCCACCGCGCGGGGCCGACGACGGGGCGGCACCGGTTCGCCAGCTCCGGCTGGTCAACTGGGGGCTGGTCCCGAGCTGGGCCAAGGACGTCAAGATCGGCAACCGGATGATCAACTCCCGGGCCGACTCGGTGCTGGAGAAGCCGGCGTTCAAGCGGGCCGCCAAGTCCCGGCGCTGTCTCGTGCCCGCCGAGGGCTGGTACGAGTGGCAGAAGTCTCCGACCGAGATGGACGCCAAGGGCAAGCCGCGCAAGCAGCCGTTCTACACGCACCGCGCCGACGGCGACGTCATGGCCTTCGCGGGGCTCTACGAGTTCTGGCGCGACAAGGCGATCGAGGACCCCGACGACGCGGAGGCCTGGCTGACCTCGTTCACGATCATCACAACCGACGCCGAGCCGGGCCTCGACCGGATCCACGACCGGCAGCCCCTCGTGCTCGAGCGCTCCGACTGGGCGGCCTGGCTCGACCCGGAGACCGACGAGGAGACCGTCCGACGGCTGCTGGCCTTCGAGGAGCCCGGCCGGTTCGACGCCTACCCGATCTCGACCGAGGTCAACAACACCCGCAACAACGGTCCCGACCTGCTGCTGCCGCTGTCGGCGGAGGAGCTGCACGGCGTCGTCGACATCGTGACCGGGGAGGTCGTCGGCGCCCGATGACGGCCGGTACGCGTGGAGGCCCGGTCGTGGTCGAGGTTCCGACCCCGGGTGGTCCGGCGCGGGTCCACGTCCGGCGGCCCCGGGGGGCACGTGGGACCGTGCTGCTGGGTCACGGCGCGGGCGGCGGCCTGAGGTCGGTGGACCTCACGGCTGCGGTGTCCCTGCTCGACGCGGAGGGGTGGGCGACGGGGCTGGTCGAGCAGCCCTGGCTGGTCGCCGGCCGACGCGTCGCCGGACCACCGCCGACTCTCGACGCGGCGTGGGTTCCACTGGTGCAGGCGCTGCGGGCCCGCGGTGGCGCGCTGGCGACCGTGCGCGGGCCTCTGGTCGTCGGCGGCCGCAGCGCGGGTGCTCGGGTGGCCTGTCGCACGGCCGAGGTCCTCGGAGCCGCCGCGGTCCTCTGCCTGTCGTTCCCCCTGCACCTGCCGGGGTATGCCGACCGGCCGGACAAGTCCCGAGCGCCCGAGCTGCGGCTGGTCACGGATGCGGGCCGGCCGATCGCGGCGGTGCAGGGAGAGACCGATGCCTTCGGCACGGCCGCCGAGCTCGCCGCATACCTGCCCGAGGGCGCGGTCTACCCGGTGACCGGCACCCACAGCATCCCCCGCGGGAGCGCCGCCGCCGTCGCCGCGGCCGTGCTCCACTTCACCGCCCCGCTGCGCGACTGACCGCCGCTCCCGCTCCAGCCGCGTGAGTTTGCGACGGGTGCCGAACAACCACACGGCCCGGGAATGGGTCGCGCCCGTGGTGGCGTTGACGCCATCGTGCTCATGCTCTCCGTCCCCGCCGTCGGCGGCCCGATCAGCCCGGGGACCAGTGTCGGCAAGACGTTCACGTCGCCGCGACTAGGCTGGGGAGGGATGACCGACACCAACACAGAGCAGGGGCTCGGGGTGGACGACGCCACGGTGGACGTCGCCACCGAGACCACCGACGAGCGGCGTGCGCGCTTCGAGCGCGAGGCGATGCCGCTGCTGGACCAGATGTACTCCGCGGCGCTGCGCACGACGCGCAACCCGACCGACGCGGAGGACCTCGTCCAGGAGACCTACGCCAAGGCCTACGCCGCCTTCCACCAGTACCGGCCGGGCACCAACCTCAAGGCGTGGATGTACCGCATCCTCACCAACACCTACATCAACACCTACCGCAAGAAGCAGCGCGAGCCGCTGAAGTCGGACGCCGCGGAGGTCGAGGACTACCAGCTGCACCGCGCCGAGTCGCACAGCTCGGCGGGCCTGCGCTCGGCGGAGGACGTCGCGCTGGAGCACCTGCCCGACAGCGACGTGAAGCGTGCCCTGCTCGAGATCCCCGAAGACTTCCGGCTGGCGGTCTACTTCGCCGACGTCGAGGGCTACGCCTACAAGGAGATCGCGGAGATCATGGGCACGCCCATCGGCACCGTGATGTCCCGGCTGCACCGCGGCCGGCGCCAGCTGCGCGAGCTGCTCAGCGAGTATGCGTCCGACCGCGGCATCTCGGGCGCCCCCTCACCTCAGGCCGGCAGCGTCGCCGGCGCGTCCACGGAAGGATCGGACTCATGAGCGAGCAGGAGCCTCCCGCCTCGGCCGACGGATTGCGCGGTCACCCGGCGGCGGCCGTCACCGTCACGGACTGCTCGGAGACCGTCATGCGGATCTTCGAGTTCCTCGACGGGGAGATGAGTCCCGAGGACTGCCGCCGGATGCAGACCCACCTCGACGAGTGCGGCCCCTGTCTGCGCGAGTACCACGTCGACCAGGCACTGAAGATGGTGGTCAAGCGTTCCTGCGGCTGCGAGACGGCCCCGGTCGAGCTGCGGACCACCATCCTTCGCCGGCTGACCATGGTGCGGATCGAGACGAGCGACTGACCGAGAGGTCTCCCGCCGAGGCGGCGTCCTCAACGACAGTGGAGCGTCCGGATCCCCGGACGCCCCACTGTCGGTTTCCGGCGTGAACCCGGTCAGGCGTTGGGACGCCGACCGTGGTTCGCCGAGTTGCTCTTGCGGCTGCGCCGCTTCCTGGACCGCTTGCTCATCTGGGCTCCTTCCGGGTCTGCGAGGGCACCAGCCGGCCCTTTCGCCGGTTTTGACCCACTCTGCAGCAAGTCTCCCACAGTGGTGACGGTCCTCCGCCCGGAGCCGTGAGGGCGACATACCACGACTCCGGCGTGGCGGCTGCCCGCCAACCGATTCAAATCTTGGTAAAGACGGCTATACGCGACGTCACCTTCGGCGCCTTGCGACGCCACGTTGTGTGACCCTGATTGATGCACGTTTCGTGCAACGCCGCAGGTCAGCGGCGTGTCCCCGTCAGGCCGCACGCCCCGAGCGGCTAGAAGGATTGCCCCCTGCCATGAAGACGATCGCCAAGGTCCTCGAGACCATGCTGTCCAAGCCCGCCACCCCCTCCTGGAACACGGCCGGTCCGGCCCTCAAGCCGCAGATCGGTCCGGAGGCCGGCTGGGGATGGGGTGGGTGACGCTCGGCTGAGCCGTACCGTAGGTGTATGAGTAAGGCGGGTGCCGCGCGGGAGCCGGGTTCCTCGCGGGCCGTGCCTCTCTACATCGCGGCGACGACCCTCGCCGCCGTCCTCAGCATCTGGTGGGCCTGGGATGCCGCGAACCCCTTCGCCGAACCGGTCGCCCTCATCACCCTGCTCGTTCTCGGGGTGCTCAGCATGCTCGTGCGGGAACGAGACGTCGGCGCCAACATCACCTTCTCCTTCCTCAGCATCATCGTCATCGCGTCGGTCGTCCTGGTGGGTCCGGTCGGCAGCGCGCTGGTCGGAGCCCTCTCGATGGGGCTCGAACGCGGGACGCGCACCCTTCACGCCCGCCTCTTCAACGCGAGCATGTTCGCGCTGCAAGGGGTCGTGGGAGGCATGGTCTATCTCGCCGTCGGCGGCAGCATGGATCTGGACGAGGTCGTTGGCGCGGCCGCCCTGATCATGCACGTCGGCCTACCGCTGATGGTCGCGGACGTGGCGCAGATGCTCGTCAACGCGGTGCTGCTCGCGGGGGTGGTCCGACTCAGTACCGGGATCCCGCCCCGTCGGTTCATCGTGCAGATGGTGACGAACTCGGGCGTCGCCTACATCGGCTACGGCGTGATCGGGTTCCTGTTCGTCATCCTGTGGGGTCCCGCCGATGTCGGCTGGTTCAGCGCGGTGCTCATCCTCGCGCCCCTCTACGTCGCGCGATGGGCGTTCGTCCAGTACGGGGAGGAGCAGCGCGCCCACGAGCGGACGCTCAGCGCGCTCGTCACCGCCGTCGAGACCAAGGACCCCTCCGCCGCGGGGCACAGCGGCCGTATCGCGCGGCTCGCCGAGTGGATGGCCGAGCACCTGTCGATGGGAACGCAGGACGTCCAGGCCCTCGTGTATGCGGCGATGCTCCACGACGTCGGCAAGGTCGGGGTCCCGACCCGCCTGCTGCGCCGGCCAAGGACCTGGACGCCGGCGGACGTCGAGGCGCTCACCCACCACTCGGCGCTGGGCGTCGTCCTGGTGCGCGAGATCGAGTTCCTCAACGGCTCCCTCGCCGGCATCCGGCACCACCACGAACGGTGGGACGGCCTCGGCTACCCCGACGGCCTCGCCGGCGACGAGATCCCGCTCATCTCCCGGGTCATCGCTGTCGCCGACGCCTTCGACGCGCTCACCACCGACCGCGCCGAGCGACCCGCCTTCGCTCCCCAGCAGGCCCTCCGGCAGATCGAGCAGCGGCGCGGGCGCCAGTTCGACCCGCACGTCGTCGCCGCGCTCGTCACGGTGCTCGAGCGGCACGACTGGCCGGTCACGAGCGCCGACGAGGACGAGCTGGACCGGATGCGCGGCTATCTCGACCACGACGACCCGATCGCCTGGGAGCAGGTCTGGGCCAGCACGCCGCCGCTGCGACCGGGCGTGCCCTGGCCCGGGTCCAGCCCTCACCCCGTGGCCGACGTGCCGTCGCCCCCGCACCGGGTCGCCGGCCAACCCGACGACGTCCCGGTCGTGGAGCAGGTGAGGGCGCCGTGAGGCCCGCGCTGCGCGACCTGCCGAGCCGCCTACGACTGCACCGCCTGCTACCGGTCGTCAGCATCGCCGTGGCGGCGGCCGCAGTCGCCGCGGCGGTGGCGAGCCCCCAGATGCCGCTCCAGGACTGGGGCATCCTCATGGTCTTCGCCGTCGTCATTGCCGTCGGTGAGGTGAACCGCATCGTCCTCCCGGGTGGTCGTGAGACCGCCCCGATGTCGCTGGCGGCGGGCTACGCGCTGGCGATGACCTGGGAGGTCGGCGAGACCCATCGTGTCGAGTTCACCGCTGGTGTGGTCGTGGCGGTCACGACCGTCGGCATGCTCGCCGGAGCGGTGCCAGCACTGCTGCGTCGGTCTCCGGTTCGCGCCGACGACCTCGCTGCGCGCTTCCTCTCGGTGGCGGTGGCCGCCCTGCTGTTCCGCCACGTCGTGGTGTGGGACGGGCAGCCCCTGCTGACGCTTCAGGACTCGTGGTCCTCGACGCGCTGGGTCACCGCGATCTCGATGGTCCTCGTCTCGGGGATCGCCCTGTTCGTGCAGGCCTTCTGCGTGGCACTGGCGACGGCGTCCCGCGACCACCGCCCGTTCTGGCGATCGCTGGTCGACGAGGTGCGCCAGGGGGCCGGTCTCGGTGCGGCGCTCGCCGCATCGGGAACCCTCATCGCGCTCGCGGAGCGGCCGATGGGCGTCGTGGCCCTGCCGGTGTTCCTCATCCCCCTGGTCCTCACCCAGTTCGCCATCCGGCGCTACGCCGGCATCCGCGAGACCTACGGCCAGACGATCCGGGCGTTGTCCCGGCTGACCGAGATCGGGGGCTACACCCGCCGTGACCACCCGGCCCGCGTCGCCGCTCTCAGCGTGGCCATGGGCCGCGACCTCGGCATGTCGGATCGCGACACCCTGGACCTCGAGTACGCCGCGCTCCTGCACGACATCGGCCAGGTCGCCCTGCGCGAACCCATCCCGGGCGGCGCCACGATGATGGCCGCCCCCACCGACCAGGACCGCATCGCTCGCGACGGCGCCGGCATCGTCCGTCAGACCGGCGTGCTCGACAACGTCGCCGTCATCCTCGAGTCCCAGTCCAAGCCGTACCGCCAGGTGCGCGAGCTCGGTGAGGACCTGCCGCTGGCCAGCCGGATCATCAAGGTGGCCAACGCCTACGACGACCTCGTCGGCGAGGCTCGTGCCCGCCGGGCCCGCAAGCACGCGTCGGCCATCGAACGGATCCACCTCGGTCTGGGCTACGAGTACGACCCACGGGTCGTGGAGGCACTCATCCGCGTCCTCGACCGTCGCGCGGCGGTCGTCGGCGCGGGCTGACCTCGCCCGCGGCTCCTGTCGCGACCATGGCCGGCAAGGAGACACCGTGGGTCCTCGACGAGGACGACGCCCTGGACCTGCTCGCCCTTCTTCTGACCTCGGCCCGTACGCAGGTCGACGAGGCCCGCGAGTACGGGCCGCTGCGGCTGATCATGTCGGCGCATCGGGTGGCCGACGCGATGAGTCCGCGGAGCTCGCCCGAGACCCACGCGCTCCTCGCCCCCGGGGCGAGGAGTCGAGACGGTCGGCTCCTCCAGCGGGCTCGGTGCGCTCACGGCAACGACCCGTGCCATCGGCCGTCGTGACTGCACGCCGGGGGGTAACAGGTGACGCCGTCGGCGTGGAAGCGACGCGCGGAACCGTCGTCCGAACGGTCGTCTGCGGCCCGGTCACCACACGGCGAAGGGGCGGCAGCCGAAACCGGCTGCCGCCCCCTGGCGCTAGGTCGATCCGGCCGTCAGGCGGCCTTCTTGGTCTCCCAGAAGATCTCGGCGATCTCGTCGATCTTGCCGAGCAGGTTGTCGGCGACCTTCGGGTCCCACGAGGCCTTGGTGCCGCCGGCACCGGCCAGCTTGGTCGCCTCGTTGAACAGCCCGTTGAGGTTCGGGTACTTCTCGAAGTGCGGCGGCTTGAAGTAGTCGGTCCACAGGACCCAGAGGTGGTGCTTGACGAGGTCGGAGCGCTCCTCCTTGATGGCGAGGGCGCGGGCCTTGAAGTCCGGGTCGTCGTTGTCGGCGACCTTGGTCATGCACGCCTTGACCGACTCGGCCTCCAACCGGGCCTGCGCGGGGTCGTAGACACCGCAGGGCAGGTCGCAGTGGGCGGAGATCAGGACGGTCGGAGCGAGGACGCGGGGCATGGGGGAATCCCTTCGTTGAGTGGAGACCGGTCTGCGGCAGCCTGTTCCCTCAACCTACGCCCGCCAAACTCGGCGGGTGAAGTGGGGCAGGCGTCCCAGCACCCGCCCCAGCACGTCGGACTCCAGTATGCCGCCGACGTGCCAGGAGTCGACGCCCTCGGTCGGGTTGTCTCGCTCGACCCACCACGCTCCGGGTTCGCCGGGTGCCGGCCGGGTCACCCGCTTCACCGAGATCGGTCTCGGCCCCCGCTCCGACGGCGGGAGGCGCACTACGGCCATCCGGCCGACGCGCGGTCGGCCGCCCCAGAGCACCAGCACCCGGTCGCCCTCGTGCAGTGCCGGTTCCATCGAGCGACCGGTCACGACGGCGACGCCGAGCCGCCGTCCGCTCATGACGCGAGCGTCACGAAGTAGCCGGTGAGGTACTCGTCGCCGGCCGCGCCGGTGCCGTCGCGTCGCATACCGATGTCCTCGCGGTTCGGCCGGACCGCGAGGACGGTGAGGTCATCGACGCCGAGCTGGGCTGCGCCGTCGGCGTGGATCCGGCCGGTGCGGATGTGCACCCCGGTCGTCGTGAACTCGTCGACGATCCCAAGAGCCTCGAAGATCTGCAGCGACCGAGGGTGGATGACCATCGCCCGGTCCCAGCCGAGCGGTTCGTCGTACGCGTCGACGAGGACGCACTCGACGCCTCGCCGGCGCAGGGTGCAGGCGAGCAGAAGGCCGGTCGGGCCACCGCCGACGATGAGCACGGGGGTGTCGGGCGCAGGCGCAGAAGCCTCCATAGGGTCCGGAGTGTAGAAGTGACGGTGGGCGGGCCGTGTGACGCGGCCCACACCGAGGCTCGCTAAATCCACTACCCACGGGTAATGACCGCGTGTCACAGTGGCGGAACCGCGCGGGTCACCCTCCGCCGGACCTCGTTTCTCGTGGCCACCACCTCGGCTGCCGCCCTCAGCCGACCGCGGTCCGTCGACCGCCAGCCCATCGAGGTGTATCCCATGGACCGTCAGTCCACGCCGCTCGTCGACCCCTCCAGTCCGGTGTTCCGGGCCCATCTGGGCGGCAAGCTCGCCACCCTCGCGACCCAGCCGCTGCGCGACGCCGCTGACCTGTCGCTCCTCTACACGCCCGGTGTCGCCGAGGTCTCGCGCGCGATCGCGGCGGACCCGAAGCTCGCCGGGACATACACGAGCATCCGCAACACCGTCGCGGTCATCAGCGACGGCACCGCAGTCCTCGGTCTCGGCAACATCGGACCCCTGGCCGCGATGCCGGTCATGGAGGGGAAAGCCGTGCTGTTCAAGCGGTTCGGTGGTGTCGACGCGGTCCCGCTGTGCATGGAGACCGGGACCGTCGACGAGCTCGTCGACGCCATCGCCCGGGTCGCGCCGACCTACGGCGGGATCAACCTCGAGGACATCTCCGCGCCCCGCTGCTTCGAGATCGAGCGTCGGCTGCAGGAGCGCCTCGAGATCCCGGTCTTCCACGACGACCAGCACGGCACGGCGATCGTCGTCCTGGCCGCACTCGTCAACGCCGCTCGGGTGGTGGGCCGGGACCTCGCCACCCTCGACGTCGTCGTGTCCGGCGCGGGCGCGGCCGGCGTCGCGGTCACCAAGATCCTCCTGCTCGCCGGCGTCGGGCACGTCGTCGTCGTCGACTCGGCCGGCACGCTCCACACCGGACGCGCCCCGCTACCGCCACACAAGCAGGAGCTGGCCGCGCTGACGAACCGGCGCGGGGTCGCCGGCGGGATCGCGGAGGCCCTGGTCGGTGCCGACGTCCTGGTCGGCGTCTCCGGCGGCACCATCCCGGAGAGCGCCCTCGCGCGGATGGCGCCGGACGCGATGATCTTCGCCCTGGCCAACCCGGACCCCGAGGTCCACCCGACCGTCGCCCACCGGTACGCCCGCGTCGTGGCCACCGGCCGCTCCGACTTCCCGAACCAGATCAACAACGTGCTGGCGTTCCCCGGCGTCTTCCGCGGCGCCCTGGACTGTGGCGCCCGCCAGGTGACCGAGAAGATGAAGCTCGCCGCCGCATACGCGATCGCCGCCCTCGTCGAGCACCCGACCGCCGACGAGGTGGTCCCGAGCGTCTTCCACCCGGGGGTCGCACCCGCGGTGGCGGAGGCGGTGCGTCGGGCCGCCTGAGCGGGTCGTGCCTACTCGAGGAGGCCCTGGCGCATGCCCTCGGCCACCGCGGCGGCGCGGTCCGAGACGCCGAGCTTCTGGTAGAGCCGCGACGTGTGGGTCTTCACGGTGCTGGACCCGAGGAACAGCTCGCGGCCCAGCTCGGGGATCGACAGCCCACGGGCGAAACCGCGGAGCACCTCGAGCTCGCGCGGGCTGAGCACCGGGCGGTTCGGCTCGGCCCGCATCCGGATCTGGTTGACCAGCCCGCTGGCCAGCTCTGGGGGGACGACGGTGCGGCCCTTGCTCACCGCGACGACGGCCTCGACGATCTCCTGCCGGCGAGCGTCCTTGGAGAGGTACCCCGCGGCACCGGCCTCCACCGCCGCGTACACGATGCTGCCCTCGACCAGCGCCGACAGCATGAGGATCTTCGTCGGCAGCCCGTCCCGCACGACGGCGGAGAGGACCTGGAGCCCGTTGAGGTCGGGCATCTGGTAGTCGACCACCGCGACGTCCGGCGTCAGCCGGGCGATGACCTCCAGGCCGTCGCGGCCGTTCTCGGCCTCGCCGACGACCTCGATCCGGCCGCTGTTGGTCAGGCCGCGGGTCAGGCCGTCGCGGAAGAACGGGTGGTCGTCGATGACGACGACCCGCACGCGAACATCCGACGAGACCACGACGCGACTCCTTCCCGGCGTGTGGAGGCGGCGACCACGACAATAGTTGCCTGACCCGTCCCGGAGGTGCCGATGAGTGAGACCGCCGCCGGTGTGGCGCGCGTCCAGGACGTCGTCGCCGAGGCGATGGTCACCCATGCCGCGCGGGGCGCGCGCCTCCAGGCCGGCTTGCGCGTCGGCGTGATCGTCTTCGTCTGGGCCTGCCTGCTGCTCGTTCCGCCCACCGACCAGGCCGGCTGGTGCTACGCGATCGCGGTGGCCTACCCCGTCCTCTGGGCCCTGACGATGCCGTGGACGAGCCGGCCCCGGCCCGGTGGACGGGACCTCGGGTGGGTGCCGCTCGTCCTCGACATCGTCGTCCTCGGCGCGGTCACCCTGCTCGCGGGCCTCTCCGCGGACGACAGCTGGACCGCCTACGTGGTCGTCAACGGCTTCTTCCTGCTGCCGATCCTCGCCGCCACCCAGCTCAGCCCGCGGGTGGGGGTGGTGATGGCCGTCCCGACCGTCGGGGTCTACCTCCTGTCCAGCGTCAGCACGCGGGAGGCCAACGCCGAGCCGTGGGAGTCGCTGCTGTTGCGGGTGCTGGTCCTCATCGGCGTGTCCGTCGGGTCCATCGCCCTCTCCCGGATCCAGCGGTCCCGGGTCATGGAGATCGCCACCCTGGCCATCGCGCGGGCCGGCCTGTTGTCGGAGCTGACCGACGTCGAGGAGCGCGAGCGCCGCCAGCTGTCCGAAGCGTTGCACGACGGCGCGCTGCAGTACGTCCTGGCCGCCCGGATGGACCTGGAGGACGTGCGCGACGGTGACCCGGAGGCGGTGGAGCGCGTCGACCACGCACTGACCACGTCGGCCGGTCTGCTGCGGCAGAAGGTCGGCGAGCTGCATCCGGCCGTGCTGGACCACGCCGGTCTGGTCCGAGCCGTCGAGGACCTCGTTGACGGGCTGCGGAAGCGGGGCTACGAGGTCGACCTGCGGGCGGAGGGCATGCCGGTGCGCGCGGCCAGCGAGGCCGACCGGGTGGTCTTCGCGGCACTCCGGGAGCTGGTGACGAACGTCGTCAAGCACTCCGGGGCGACCTCCGTCGTCGTCGAGCTCGGGGCGCAGGACGACCGGATCGTCGCCGGCGTCACCGACGACGGCACCGGTTTCGACGAGACCCGAGCCGGTGAGCGGCTCGCCGCGGGGCACATCGGGCTGGCGTCGCAGCGGCTGCGGGTCGAGGCGGTCGGCGGCCGGCTCGTCGCCACGCCGGTCGAGCCGCACGGTCTGCGGATGACGGTCTCCGTGCCGGAGTGACTACGGCACGATGTGCCGTGTGAACGGTGACCGCGACCCCGATGGCCCTCAGGTCCACCACCTCCGCGCCGGGGGCGTCAGCGTCGTCATCGCCGCCGACGCCGAGGTCGGACTTCCGCGAATCCTCTACTGGGGCGCCGATCTCGGCGAGCTGTCCGAGGACGCGCTGCGCGAGCTCGCCGTTGTCTCGATCGCCCAGGTGACGTCGTACGTCTCCGACGACCCGGTTCCCGCGGCCATCCTTCCCGAGCACGGCCTCGGGTATGCGGGCTGGCCGGGAGTCACCGGCCATCGCGATGGCCGTGGCTGGTCGCCGCTGTTCACCGTGAACGGCGTCGAACGGACTGACGGGCCCCAGGCCCTCGTCGTCCGGGCGACCGACGAGGACGCCGCACTGTCCGTCGTCCTCGACGTGGAGCTCACGCCCTCGGGTCTGGTGCGCGTCCGCGCGGGCCTGACCAACACGCATACCTCCGAGCCCTACTGGGTGGAAGCGGTGCACGTCGCACTGCCGGTGCCACCGGTCGCGGACGAGCTTCTGGACCTCGCCGGCCGGCACCTGCGCGAACGGGCGCCCCAGCGGCAGCCGTTCCACGTCGGCACCCGGCTGCGCGAGAGCCGACGCGGTCACGGCGGCCACGACGCCTCGCTGCTGCTCGTCGCCGGGACGAGCGGCTTCGGGTTCCGGTCCGGCGAGGTGTGGGGGCTGCACGTCGCGTGGAGCGGCAACCACCGGGTCTACGCGGAGCGTCTGCCCACGGGCGGGCACGCCGTGCTCGGTGGCGGAGAGCTGCTGATGCCGGGCGAGGTACGCCTCGCGCCGGGTGAGACGTATCGGACCCCCTGGTTGGTCGGCGCCTACGGAGCGTCGGGCCTGGACGAGCTGTCCGGGCGCATCCACGACTGGCTGAGGGCGCGACCGAGCCACCCGGCGACGCCGCGGCCGGTCATCCTCAACACGTGGGAGGCGGTCTACTTCGACCAGGACCTCGACACCCTCCGGGCCCTCGCGGACCGCGCAGCCGCCGTCGGAACCGAGCGGTTCGTGCTGGACGACGGCTGGTTCCGCGGGCGGCGGGGCGAGTTCGCCGGGCTCGGCGACTGGTACGTCGACGAGGTCCGGTGGCCGGACGGCCTCGGTCCGCTGGTCGACCATGTTCGTTCCCTGGGGATGCAGTTCGGGCTGTGGGTCGAGCCCGAGGCCGTCAACCCCGACTCCGACCTGGCCCGCGCCCACCCGGACTGGGTCCTCGCGACCGGCGGCCGGCTGCCGCCCCTCGCCCGGCTGGAGCAGCTCCTGGACCTCGGCAACCCCGAGGTCGCGGCGTACCTCCTCGAACGGCTCGACGCGCTGCTCACCGAGTACCCGATCGCCTACCTCAAGTGGGACAACAACCGCGACGTCGTCGACGGTGGCCGGGGCCCCGGCGGCGAGGCGGACGTGCACCGCAGCACCGAGGCCCTGTACGCGCTGCTCGACGAGCTCCGTCGCCGTCACCCCGGCGTCGAGATCGAGAGCTGCGCCGGCGGCGGTGGCCGCATCGACCTCGGCATCCTCGAACGGACCGACCGCGTCTGGACCAGCGACAGCAACGACCCGCTCGAACGGCAGCAGATCCAGCGGTGGACCTCCCTGCTCGTCCCGCCGGAGCTGCTCGGCGCTCATGTCGGAGCCGCGCACTCGCACACGACCCACCGCACGCATACCGTCGCCTTCGCCGCAGGCACGGCGTTGTTCGGCCACTTCGGCATGGAGCTCGACCTCACGGCGATGTCGGAGGCCGAGCTGGCCGAGCTCACGGAATGGGTCGCACTGGCCAAGAGTGTGAGGGGCCTGGTCCACACCGGGCGGACCGTGCGCGCCGACCATCCCGACCCGGCGCTGTGGGTACACGGCGTCGTCGCGCCGGACGGCGGCGAGGCGCTGTTCGCCCTCGTGGCGATGCAGACCGGTCTGACGCAGCCGCCGGGACTCGTGCGGCTGCCAGGGCTGGACCCGGACCGCACCTACCGGTTGCGTCTCCAGACCCCCGGACACCGGCTCACCCCGACCCGGGTACTGCCGCCGTGGGCCGCCGAAGCGGCACCCGAGGGGCCGGGCGTGCCGCTGCCCGGCCGGGTCCTGTCACAGCACGGGATCCAGGCGCCCCACCTGCACCCGGCGACGCTGGTGCTGTTGTACCTCGAGGCGGTCTGAGCGTCACTTCGACGGGCCGGGGACGCCGAGCTCCTCGTCGATCCGCTCGGTTACCGTCGGCCGAGGACGAGGAGGTCGGTATGCCGCTGGGCGTCTCGTCGACGGTCGCCAGGACCGCGCGGGGGCGCATCGAGTACGCCGTCGTCGGCACCGGAGCTCCGGTCGTGGTCCTGCACGGCAGTCCGGGCGGCATCGACGCCGCTCACCTCATGGGGCGGTTCCTCCCGGAGGCGGACTTCGCCGCAGTCCTCGTGTCCCGCCCGGGCTACATGGACACGCCGCTGGGCGACCCTCCGTCGATCGACGCCGAGGTGGACCTCCTCGTCGCGCTGCTCGACGAGCTGGGGATCGACCGGTACGCATCTGGCGTTCTACACGCACCCGGACTCCCACGAGGCCCAGCGTCGGGCGATCGAGGTCCTCGACTCCTGACGCTCCGACTCTGACGCCGGTCGTCGGCCGCCACCGTCGGACAGGCAGGGCCGAGACTCGACGGACGACACGTCGACCGAACCGGGGCGACACGCCGGGCCGGCGGGGCCGCTGCCTGTCCGACGAGCGCGGTCGCCGTCCGGGCGATGCCTGGTGGGCCGGTTTGGCATGATCGGCCCGTGAGCGCACGGGCCGGGAC
>NZ_DATBTV010000024.1:0-36532 GCF_036559105.1 Lapillicoccus sp.
TCGTAGCTCAGGGGATAGAGCACCGCTCTCCTAAAGCGGGTGTCGGCAGTTCGAATCTGCCCGGGGGCACCAAGCGAATTCCGCAGGTCGGAGGCCACTTTGGCCCTCTCCCCCGCTCTTGTGAGTCCGCTCCGAAACCCCTGGGCCTCCGGCGGGCCCCCGAGAGCCCGGTTCACACGCTCCAGGGCCGCCCGGTCGGCGTCGGTCCCCATCAGGTGGCCATAGGTGTCGAGCGTCAGTTTCGCCGTCGAGTGACCCAGCCCCGCCGACACCGTCTTGATATCGACACCAGCGGCAATCCACAGACTCGGAGCGGTGTGCCGCAGGTCCTGAGGGCGCCGACCGAGACCCGTCGTCGACCAATGCACCGACCGCGTGCAGGTAGCCACCTTCGGGCGCCGGGAACAGCAGCTGGTTCGCCTCTCGACCAGCGGCCCACTCCTCGACGATCGGACGCACCCGATCCGACTGCGGCACCGCCCTTTCCCCCACCAGACCCGGATAGGGCACCGAGGAAACGTTACGCACCCGCAGCCCACGCAGTTCTCCGAGCCGCAACCCGGTCAGCGCCAGGACCAGGGTCACATCTGCATACCGACCGGCGACCGCCCGCTGCGTCTCGACGACCTGGAGCAGCAGCTCGAGTGGGAAGGGGACGACCTCGACCACGACACCAGTTCGTGAGTCAGGGTGCGGCAACGGCACATCCTCGGCCAGCGACACCCGTATGCGGCGGGTGCGGACTGCGTACCTGAAAGTCCTCGCACGGTCGTCCGCAGCCGCGCCGCCGTCCGCAGAGATCGAGAGACCGCCAGGTCGGTCAGGAACCGCTCGACCTCCCATCTTTCGACGAGACAACACGATCCGCGGCGTGAGCGTGCGTCCTCGACAGGGCGTCCTGACCCGTGAGCAGAATCTATTGAGCACCGCGGAGGAGCTTGGGGGGCTCGAATGCTGCGGGAGTTGGGCGACTGCCCGGAATGCCGGCCGGCGTCCCCGACGAGAGCACACCCCTGTCATGAGGAGGGGGCAGATCAGGGGGCCGCGATGACCCGGCGCGCCGAAACCGTACAAACCTCCCGCCGGGAACGTCACCGTCACCGACGCCGCGGCGGCGAACGCCTGCCGGGCGCCAGAAGTGGGGTGTCCAGGTCTCGGTGGCGGTGACCGTTGCGGGAGTTGAACCGTTCCTCACTGCGCTGGCCGTAGCCGGCGCCGACCTGCGCGAGCCTGGTGCTGTCCACGGTCACGCGAGGCGGTGTCCTGCTGGCCATGGGCCCGGCGCCTGCCGCCGGGTTCGCGGTCGGTGCCCTGGTGGCGTGGTGGGGGCCGGGCGGGGACTCGCTGCGACGAGGGACCCGCTCGATCGTGCGCGGTGTGGTGTGTCCCGGGCTGCCGACGGGGATCGTCGCGGGGGCGCTCATCGGCGTCATGGTCGTCTTGGGAGGGGAGGCGTTCGCCCACCTCGGCGTGCCGTCCTGGTGGCCGTTCGAGGCCGTGGTGCCACGCGGGCGGGAGGCCGCCGCAGGGCGCTGACACACCGCTTCTGCGCGGCTGGTCGGTGGTCGCGAGGCATCGGGACAGCCGGTCGACCCCGCCTCAGGTCACGCACAGGCTACGGAAAGGTCACGAATGCATCTCGGGCGGACTTGGTTTTTCTTTGCCGATCCTTTACCTTCGGTTCAGCGCTATGGGCGGCGCGGGGTGTGGCGGCGAATGCCAGACTGCGCGGCTTCGGTGGCGACACGGCCGGTCCGGGCATATCCCGGAGCGACGACAACTACACAGTCACAACCCAATTCAGGTGCGTGCTCGCTGCGCTGAGCCTCGTCAGGCGGGCACCTTCCCGGGATCGTCCCGGCGTATGACGAGGATGGGGGACCCAGTGTGGGGCCATCCGGAGGATGTCCGTCTGATGACGAACCGGAGGTCCTTGGGGTGAGAGCCGCGCGCTGCGCCGTCACAGGACGGCAACGGCCGGCAGGGCACCTGACAGCCCGATCCCGACAGCTAACCCCGTATGCGCAGGTCAGGAGAGGACCATTCCCTTGCACATCCCCAAGCACGCAGCCCCCAAGAACCACTCCAAGGTGAAGGCCCGCGTCGCGGGTATCGGCATCGTTGGTGCAGCCACCGTCGCCGGTGGCATGGCCACCGCCAACACTGCCCACGCCGCCTCCGGCTGGGACGCCGTCGCACAGTGTGAGAGCGGCGGCAACTGGGCCATCAACAACGGCAACGGCTTCTACGGTGGACTGCAGTTCACCATGTCGACCTGGCGGGCGTACGGCGGCACCGGCTCGCCGCAGAACGCCTCCCGCGAGACCCAGATCGCTGTCGCCCAGCGCGTCCTGGCCGGCCAGGGCCCGGGTGCATGGCCGGTCTGCGGCCGGCAGGCCGGTCTGTCCCCCGCCAGCGGCGGGGCCTCGGCTGGTGCATCGGTCGCTGCCGCCCCTCGGGCTGCCGCTCCGTCGACCTCGCGCTCGGCGACCCGCTCGGCCGCGCCGTCGATCACGTCGAGCAAGAATGCGACGACGACAAAGAAGGCGACCACCAAGAAGGCGACCAATTCGGCCCCGGCCGCGGTGGCTGACTCTGGCAAGACGGTCACCGTCGTCTCTGGTGACACCCTGAGCGGCCTGGCGGTCAAGAACGGCGTCGCCGGCTGGCAGAAGCTGTGGGCGGCCAACCGCTCCACGGTCAGCGACCCGAACCTGATCTTCGTCGGTCAGGTCCTGCAGCTGCCCGCCTGACCAATTTCGCCCCCCGGGCTCGGCCCCGCACGCCTGGTGGCGTGCGGGGCCGAACCGTTCGTCCAAGCGATCTTGTGCACAGCGACGACCACACCCCTGCCACGCTCGCGCTGCCGTCCGGGCTGTCGAGCCTCGGCGGCCACGTGTGGCCGTCGCTATGCTGAGGCTGGCGTGGCCGATCGGCTTTCCCCGCGAGCTTGCACCCGAGTTCCGCAGGTGGGCACGTGGAGGGTCTGGCGCGGTGGTCCGGACGCCCCACGAAGACGCCCAGCCCAGGGTGCCGAACCGGGCCCCGTCGCACATCACCTGGCGGACGACTGTCGCGCATCACCCGCCGGAGGACAGCCCTGACCGTGCCTGACGGTGAGCATTTTCTGTACTGGCTCAAGGCGCGCCTCCGGCGCGGCCGGGCCTGAGGGCGGCGCTGGCGCGCCGTCCTCGGCCTCCGGCCTGACATGGAGAAGGAACGCCTCCGTCCAGATGACGGGACGCCCCCACGCGGGATCCGGGTTCTCACTTCCGGCGCCGCAACCACCAGCCCGTCAGGCCCGCGGCCGCGAAGCAGCCCACGACGATGAGGAGGAACGCCGGCAACTCCACACCTGAACGGTAAGACCGGAGGGACAGGTTCGCATGCGCTGATGAGGGGGCTGTGTTCTAAGCGGGTTGCTTTGAGGGTCCCTCCTAGCGACGGCCTCGGTCCAGCTGCTACGACCCGCGGATGGGCTTCCACATCGGCATCGCAGCCGGCCGCCCTTGGTGCTCGCCTGGTGTGAGTCATGCGCCAACGGCGCGGCCGTCGCTCACGCAAGAGCAGTTGACCCACTCAAGCGTCAGCACGGCCAGCGAGCCCGTCCGGGTGAGCGCCTGGATCGTCTGGGAAGACGGCGTCGAAGAGCTCGTCGTCGCCCAGGCCGTTGCCTGGACCCCGCGGGCCGTCCAGATCCGCTTCGGCGTGCCGCCCCACCAGCACGAAACCTGGGTCTGGGCCGGCGCCGTCACCAGGACCTGATCCAACAGACTCATCACATGACCACGCGCGAGATCGCTGGGATCGCCTTCGCTCTGGCGGGCCCGCTCGATGCGCTTCGAGACGACCAGGGCACTCCAATCCTCGACGGCCCGCATGTCCGGTTTTCGAACCCGCGGGGTCTGGCGCTGAACCCGTGCGGTGTCGGCCCATTTGCGAGACTCCAGATCCCCAGCCTGCCTGCTCGACCAGGGGTCTACGCGGTGTTCGACCACCGCGACTCGCTCCTGCATATCGGCCGAGCAGGGACTCTCTGGCAAGGCGTTGGGGACGAGGTGGGTATGCCGTGATCGTCCACGCAACTGCTTCGCCGGGGGGCAGAGCACCAACTGCAGGCTCAATGGGCTGAGCACTCAGGCCCTCATGCGTGGTGACCACCCGGCCCTGTGGGTGCATCCAATCGACGATCCGGTCGCCCTCGAGGCGCAGCTGGTGACCAACCTTCGACCGCCCTGGAACCTGCGCTAGCCAGACAAGCCTGAAGTACCCGAGAGGTACCCACGGCCCCAGAACCACCCGTACAGACAGGTATCTCGCCATCTCGAAACCGTTGTGGCGCAGCCGAATCCGATCAGGCTCCTCCTCCTTGACTCGCTCCTAAAGCGGGTGTCGGCAGTTCGAATCTGCCCGGGGGCACCAAGCGAACTCCGCAGGGGCCGCCGCCCCGGATCGCCCGCTGCGACAATCGCACCGTGAGCGTGGAGGAGTTCGACGTCGTCGTAGTGGACGGCGGTCGGGGGCGGGTGTTCGTCCCGGCCCCGTTCGACCCGGACGCCGAATGGGGCGCCAAGACCCGGCATCCCGTCGCCGGAACCATCGACGGGAAACGGGTGCGTGGCGTCGTCGAAGCGCACGACGGAGTCCGGGGCTTTCTCGTCGGCGTCGCTTGGCTGCGCGACTGCCCGTTGGCCGTGGGCGACCGCGTGCACGTCGAGCTCGCCCCCGAAGGTCCGCAGCGAGCGGACTTGGCCGACGACGTCGCCACCGCGCTGGAGGCGAACCCGAAGGCCGGCGCGTTCTTCGACGCCCTCGCCCAGTTCTACCGTCGCGGGTACCTACGGTGGATCGACGGCGCCACGCGGCGCCCGGAGCTCCGGCAGGAGCGGATCGCCAGGATGGTCGAGCTGTTGGAGTCGGGCGTCAAGGACTACCGCAGCTCCTGAGACCGAAGGCGGTCGCGCCCGGGTCAGTACCACCCGACGCCGATCGCTACGTCGCGCTGCTTGCCGCAGTCGAGACACTCCTGATAACGGCCGCCGAACTCGGTGCCGTCGTCGGGACAGCGGTACGTCCGCCACCGGTGCCAAAGATGCAGACGACACGACCAGCGTCCCGGGCGACGAACTTCTTGCCCGGGCTCCCGTGCGTGTTGCCGGGTCGTCTCAGCGTCACCCGGCTCGGTAGTCGGAGACGCCATGTCCGGTCGGTCCTCCACCCCACACGTTGTCGCCGATCACACCCCCGCCAATCGGCTGGCGGGCCTGAAACCAGCCGCAATCCGCACGGGACGACGAATTCGGCTCCAACGCACACTCCTGACGACTTCCTGTACGCCACCGTTGGGCCGGTTCGACCCTGCGGACAGCGCCAAGGTCCGCAACGCCGGTCACCGTGGCGGTGACCGTCGCTCCCGAGGCCACTGCGGCCCGGGTTGCGCCGACGCCCGTGCGGATGTCGAGTACGCGTGTCGGCGCCACCGACGTGAAGCCCGCGGGTCCGGGCGCCGCCGCGGGTACCGCCAAGGAAGCAGGCGCGGCTCCTGATGGCGCAACCCCTGGTGCGGTGCCGACATCCGGTGTGTCGACCGTCATGATGACGCTGGTCGCCACCGACTCGTCGCCGCGCCGTCGCCCATCGCGACCCTCGACGCCCAGATCATCCGCCTCGCCCCCGTGACTCAACGCCCCGCGGGTCGACGGGCTGACCCCCTTCGGCGGCGCAGGCAACGCGCGGACGACGTTGTCGAGCGGCGCGCTCCACCTGTTCGCGAAACCAGGCCGCGGCCAGCACGGCGGCGCGCTTCTCGATGCCCTGCGCGGGCAACGCACCTCCCCACCACCTCTGCCGGATCGACGGCCTCAGCTGACCGTTCTGAGAACGTGCATCGCCGGTCAAGCCGGTGACAGACCTGTGGGAGCTACGGCCCAATCACCGACTCCGACCGGAAGCCTGGGCACGTCTGGACCGGGAGACCGGTGGGACGACGGCACACCGCTGGACCCCGCCGGTCGAGTGACGGCCGCATGCCATCCCACCGACCACCGACGCTCGTAGCATCGGCTCATGCCCGGTTACGTACTGGACCACCACCTGCACGGCGAGGGTTCACGCCTCGCTCTGATGTCTCGCCTCCTCGACCCGATGCACCGCCGCTACATCGAGGCGCTCGGCATCGGCCCCGGGGCGCGCACCCTCGAGGTGGGCTTCGGCAACGGCTCGGTCTCCGCGTGGCTCGCCGAGGTGGTCGGACCGACCGGGCAGGCCCTCGCCGTCGACATCGACCTGTCCCTCGTCGACCAGAACACCGCTCCGGCGAACCTCGACTACCTCCAGGCCGACATCGTGGCCGGCCCGGTCGACCCCGGGACCTTCGACCTCGTGACCGCGCGCGCCGTTCTGCACCACGTCACCGACGTCGACGCCGCGATGAGGAACCTCGTCGCCAGCCTCGCTCCGGGCGGGGCGATCCTGCTCATCGAGCCCGACTTCCTGCCCGTCAGCATCGCCGAACCCGACGAGGTGCATCGCTTCTGGGCAGGCTGGCTGACATGGTCCCGCGAGCAGGGCATCGACTACTTTCTCGGCCGCACGCTGACCAGCCGGCTGGCCGCCCTCGACATCCAGGACATCGCGGGTACGGCGGAAACCGCTGTCTACCAAGGTGGTTCACCGTGGGCCACCTACTGGGTCGACACCGTCGACGAGCTCCGATCCGGCCTGGTGGAGTCCGGCGCCCTCACCGAGGACCTCGTCGACCACTTCCTGACCCAGTGCGCCGACCCCTCCTGGTGGACGCAGACGATCGCCTTCACCGCGGCCCACGGCCGGTCGGCTACTCCAACGAGCTGACGTCGTCCGGCACGTCCACGGCGTGCTGCCTCAACGCGGCGAACGGCACGACGGCCAGCACCGCCTCGTTGGTGGCGGCCAGCACGACAGGGGCAGCCACTCCTTCGTTGTAGGCGCGGGCCCAGTTCGGTGCGGTGACGCACCAGCGGTCGCCGGGGCTCAGACCCGGGAAGCGGTAGTGGGGCATGGGGGTCGAGAGGTCGTTGCCGATGCTGCGCTGGTGCTCGAGGAACTCGGTCGTCACGACCGCGCAGATGGTGTGGCTCCCGATGTCCTGCGGCCCGGTATTGCAGCAGCCGTCCCGGAAGAACCCGGTCATCGGGTCGGTACCGCACGGTTCCAGCTCGCCGCCGAGGACGTTGCGTTCTGCCACCACTCCAGCATGGCCGCATCGGTATGCATGCAGTAGCCCGTCTCGGAGTCAGCCCATCGCCGCCGCCCGATCGGCCGGCATACCCGGTCCCGGCCGCGCAGCCACCGGCGCGTCGCCGGCCAACCGACCACAGCGGTCGCATACGACCTCCTGGGTGACCGACCCTCCGCAGTCCTCGTGCGCATACCGGATGGGTTGTCCGTCCGGCGCGGCCCACCGGTCCCCCCACGCGGTCAACGCGATGAGCGCCGGCGCTAGGTCGCGGCCCTTGTCGGTCAGGACGTACTCGAACAGCTCGGGCCGTTCGGAGTAGCGGCGCCGACGCATGATCCCGGCCTCGACGAACCCGTCCAGGCGGTCCCGCAGGACGTTGGTCGCGATGCCGAGGCTCCGTTGGAAGTCGCCGTAGCGCGTCGAGCCGGCGAAGAGGGCGTCACGGACGATGAGGATGCTCCACCGCTCGCCCACCACCTCGAGCGTCCGCGCGATGGAACAGACCTGAGCGTCGTACGTCCGGCCGAGCATGTCGCCGATCGTACCCAGCCACTTGCGTGATGCAAGCATCTCGTCTAACCTGCAACTCATCAGTTGCACTTTAACCCCGATCGAGCGAGGACGCCATGACCGACCAGAGCTTCACCACCACCTTCTCCATCGACCGCAGCCCGCAGGAGGTGTACGACGCCATCAACGACGTACGCGCCTGGTGGTCGGCCGAGGTCAAGGGCCCGACCGACCTCGAGGGCGAGACCTTCACCTTCCGGGTCAAGGACCTGCACCGCTCCCAGATCCGCGTCGCCGAACTGGTTCCCGGCGAGCGCGTCGTGTGGACGGTCCTCGAGAACTACATGAGCTTCGTCGAGGACCAGACCGAGTGGGTCGACACGCAGATCCGCTTCGACCTGACCGCGCACGACGGCGGGACCGACGTCCGGTTCACCCACGTCGGACTCCTACCGGACCACGAGTGCTACGCCGTGTGCTCCAAGGCCTGGGGCTACTACCTGCGTGAGAGCCTGCCGAACCTCGTCACGACCGGTGAGGGCATGCCGGAGGGCAAGCCGGACGACGCGCTGCGCGGGCCGGAGCCGAGCCTCGTCACCGGGTAGCGAATCGCCGGTTCGCGGGAGTCGCCTCGGGACGCAACGCATCTCGACGATGCCCGAGCCGAATACTCGGGTGTCGTCGAGGTCCGGCTCGGCGCGGGCACTCCCCGGAAGGGCCACGGGAGTCCCACCCCCGAGCAGCACCGGGCGTCCTCGCGCCGCAGCTCGCCACGGACGCAACGGGATCGGTGGCGACCCGTGCGTTCGGCCAGTCCGTCTCCCGAGCGGTATGCGAGAAGCCCACCTTGTCGAGCGCGTTCATCCGGTCGGCGACCGGTCCCTCGGCCGACGGCCAGTACGGCTCCATACCGGTGAAGGGGGCGCCGCCGAACAGCAGCGTCTCGGCCTGGTCGAGCAGCTCGACGGAGTAGTCCAGCCACTCCGCGTCCGCCCGGAACCATTCGATCGACTCACCCCGGTGCGCCGGCCTCCTCACGCGGTCTTGCGCGTGTCGGCCCAGGCCTGGTGCGCCGTGCGCACCGAGGTCCACAGGGCGATGAGCGCGTCAGCCGTGACGTCGTCGCCGAAAGAGAGGTCGAACTCGCCCTCGAGCACGTCGAGCCACTCGTGGAGGCTCTCGCACGTCCGCGTCGTGACCATGTCGCCGTCCAGCTGGATGAGGACGCAGCCCCGCATGACGGTGGTCCCGGTCGCGTGCCGCCTTTGCGCGGTGACGGTCTTCGCGAAGCCCGACTGGGGCGACGTGGCGTTGTAGAGGTGCCGGGCCGCGAAGACGTCCATCGGGACCGGCTCGTCGACGAGGCTCACGCCGGTGAACGAGCCGGACGGGTGGTGCGTCAGATGCCAGTCGCCGACGCCCTCGGCGCCGACCTCGGCCATCCCGAACCGCATCGGCCCCTGGGCGACCACGCCGTCCACGAGCGGCATCGGGTCGTGCAGCGCGTCGCCGAGACCCACGTCCACCCACCAGCGCCCGCCGCGGTTGTTGTCGGTCGGCAGCCCCTCGACGACCAGGGCCGCGTGGTTCCGCAGCGTCGACTCGTCCGGCCCGGCCGCCTCGTGCACACCGGCCACGTTGAGGCTGACCTGGTACCCCAGCGCCGTCAGCAACGTCTTCAAGGCCCCGTTGAGGTGGTAGCAGTAACCACCACGACGCGTGGTGGCCACCCGTCGCGTTGACTCGGCCGCGTCGATCCCCCAGTCCTGCGCGAGGTGGATCCAGAACGTCTCGTAGGGCACCCGCTCGACGTGCGCGCGGTGCAGCCGGGTCAGGGCCTCGGACGACGGCGACTCGGCCTCGACGCCGAGACGGTTCAGGTATGCGGCGGTGATGGTGTCCATGTCGTCCTCCTCGAGTGCTTCCGTGGGGACGACTCTGACGCAGTCGTGGTCCGCCGACCAGGTCCACTCGAGCGCTGGTTCACCGGACCACTTCTCCGGATCCAGGCTTCGACCGTGATGGTGGTGACGAGTTGACCCCCCAGGGTCAGAGTTGCACCACGATCCCGTGGCAGCGGCCCTTGGTGCTCCGGCTACCGGCCGCGCAGGACCGGACCCACCCGGCGCATCGCCTCGACGATCGCGCTCTCCTTGACGTTGCCGAACCCCAGCACCAGCTCGTCCGGCTCGGTCCCGCGGTCGCTGCGGTACCGGCTCATCCCGTACACCGCAACGGAACTCGCCGCGCAGCCGGCAACGGCTGACTCCTCGGTGACGCCGTCCGGGAGCCGCAGCACCGCATGACAGCCGGCGGCCAGCCCCGTCACGGCGACCTCCGGCGCATACCGGGCGAGCGCCCCGACCAGGGCCTCGCGCCGGCTCTTGTAGACGCCGCGCATCTGGCGCAGGTGCCGGTCGTACCGCCCCGACTCGACGAGCGCCGCCAGGGCCAGCTGGTCGAGCCCTGGTGCGCCGCGGCCGAGAAGCTGCTTCTCGACGCCCACCGCGTCGTGCAGGCGCGGCGGGCAGACCAGCCAGCCCATCCGCAGCGTCGGCGACAGGGTCTTGCTGGTCGAGCCCATCGCGATCACCCGGTCCGGCGCCAGGCCCTGGACCGCGCCCACCGGCTGTCGGTCGTAGCGGAACTCCGCGTCGTAGTCGTCCTCGACGACGAACCCGTCCACGCGGTGGGCCCACTCGACCAGCTGGTGTCGGCGCTCCGGCGCCAGCACCACCCCGGTCGGCGCCTGGTGTGCCGGGGTCACCACCACGACCCGGGCGGACGTTCGCGACAGCGCCGCCACGTCGAGGCCGAGCTCGTCGACCGGTACCGGCACCACCCGCATACTGCTGCGCCGGGCGATCGCCTCGTGGTCGACCGGACCGGGGTCCTCCACGGCAGCCGTCGTCACCCCCTCGGCGAGCAAGGCCCGGAGCACGAGGTTGAGGCCGTACCGGAACCCGGCGCAGACGAACAGCTCGTCCGGGTCGGCGACCGCTCCGCGCACCCGGCGCAGGTATGCGGCGAGGACCTCGCGCAGCTGGGCCGCCCCCGCGCCGTGCTCGTCGCCGAGGTCGACGGCGGTCGCGGTCCGCCCGGCCACGCCCATGGCCCAGAGCCAGTCGCGCATCGGGAAGCTGCGCAGGTCGGGGACGCCGTACTCGAAGTCCACGTCGAACCGCAGTGGAGCAGGGCGAGACCGCTCGGCCGGCCGGCCGTCCCCGCCGCTCGACGCGACCACCGTCCCCGAGCCCTGCGCCGACCGGAGGTACCCCTCCGACTCGAGCTGCGCATAGGTGTCGACGACGACCCCGCGCGAGACGCCGAGCTGCACGGCGAGCGCCCGGGAGGCGGGCAGCCGCTCGCCGCGCTCGAGGCGTCCGGAGCGGATAGCGTCACGCAGCCGCTCCTGGAGCTGGTGGGCCAGCGGCGTCCCGCCCCTCCGGTCCAGGCCGAGCAGCAGCTCGGGCCCGTTCCGCATCCAGTCGACGGCCACTCAGATCCCCGTCCACGGCACGGAGACGACGGTAGCGCCGAGCGACTGCGCCTCCCGTGCAACGTTGGCCTGCTCTCCTGAAGCGACGCGGGTCGCTCCGCCGCAAACCTGGGCTCTTGCGGGTCGGGACGGCAGGATGAGCACATGACGTCGCCCTTCGCCGCTGCCGGCCCCGACGGCTCGCCGCTGCTGTCGACTCGCGGGTTCACGGTGATCGACGACGACGATGACGACCCGGTGCTGCTCCGGGCGGACGGGTCGGCGGTCGACACCTGGCGGCAGGGGTACCCGTACGGCGAGCGGATGGACCGCACCGACTACGAGCGCGAGAAGCGGCTGCTCCAGATCGAGATGCTCAAGCTCCAGTACTGGGCCAAGCGGAGCGGGAACCGGTTGGTCGTCGTCTTCGAGGGGCGCGACGCCGCTGGCAAGGGCGGCACGATCAAGCGGTTCATGGAGCACCTCAACCCCCGCGGCGCCCGGATCGTGGCCCTGGAGAAGCCGACCGCACGCGAGAGCACCCAGTGGTACTTCCAGCGCTACGTCGCTCACCTGCCGTCCGCCGGGGAGCTGGTCCTGTTCGACCGGTCCTGGTACAACCGGGCCGTCGTCGAGCGGGTCATGGGGTTCTGCACGGACCAGGAGTACCGCGAGTTCCTCCGCCAGGCACCGCGGTTCGAGGAGATGCTGACCCGGTCCGGGATCCTCCTGGTCAAGCTGTGGTTCTCGGTCTCGCCGTCCGAGCAGCACACCCGGTTCCTCATCCGGCAGATCGACCCGGTCCGCCAGTGGAAGCTGTCGCCCACCGACCTCAAGTCGCTGAACCACTGGAGCGACTACACCGAGGCCAAGGAGGCGATGTTCTTCTACACCGACACCGAGCACGCCCCGTGGACCGTGGTCAAGAGCAACGACAAGAAGCGGGCCCGGCTCGCGGCGATGCGCCACGTCCTCAGCCTCTACGACTACGACGAGAAGGACACCGAGCTGGTCGACGAACCCGACCCGCTCATCCTCGGGCCGGCGTCCCGCATCTTCGAGCAGGGCGAGGCCGTGGGGCGGCAGTTCCCGCCACTGTGACCTAGGGCTTCCGGCGAGTGCTGTCGGTACGCGGGTCCGCCGCCGGTCGGGGCGGCGGTGAGACCCCCGAGACGAGGCGCACCAGCTCGGCCCGGAAACCGGCTGCGTCCTGGAGGTGCTCGGCCACGAGGACGTCCGCGATGTCGGCCTCCCGGATCTGACCGAGCACGTCGCGACCGCTTCGAGTGAGGCTGACGACCAGCCGGCGCCGGTCGACGGTGTCGCGGCGGCGCTCGACGTGACCGGTGCGTTCCAGCCGGTCGAGGACCCGGCTCATGGTCTGCTCCTCGACCCGGCTGGCCGCGGCCAGCCGTCTCTGCGTGAGTGGCCCCTCGTCGAGTGCATGCAGGGCCAGCAGGCCGGCGTGGGTGATCCCGCGCTCGGCCAGCCAGGCGTTCCAGTCGTGCTCGACCAGCCGGGCCGCGGTCGACAGCAGCCGGCCGAGCGACCAGTCGGCCGGCCCGCCGGGGTCGCCGGGGTCGCCCGCGGGGCGGTCCGGGGTGGCGTGGATTGGCACGAACCGACCTTAGCGACCTATATTGCTCAGCATGCTCAGTATCTTCGCGACGAACCCACGAACCCGGTGGTGGGGTCTCGTCGTCATCAGCCTGGGCGTCTCGCTCATCATCGTCGACTCGACGATCGTCAACGTCGCGGTGCCGTCGATCATCAACGACATCGGCATCACGTCGACGCAGGCGCAGTGGGTCCAGGAGATCTACACCCTCGTCTTCGCCGCCCTCCTCCTCGTGTTCGGGCGGCTGGCCGACACCTTCGGCCGCCGGCGGCTGTTCATGATCGGGGCGGCGATCTTCGGGCTCTCCAGCGTGCTGGCCGCGATGGCCCAGAGCGGCGGCACGCTGATCGGGGCCCGAGCCCTGCAGGGCATCGGCGGCGCCATGATGCTGCCGACCTCGCTGTCTCTGCTCAACGCGACGTTCCGCGGCCGAGAGCGCGGCATCGCCTTCGGCGTCTGGGGCGCGACCATCGGCGGCACAGCGGCGCTGGGTCCGCTGCTCGGCGGCTGGCTGACGACGAGCTTCTCGTGGCGCTGGGCCTTCGGGATCAACATCCCCCTCTGCGTGATCGTCATCGTGGGCCTCGGCCTGCTCGTTGCCGAGTCGAAGGACTCGTCGCGGGCGGGACGCGTCGACGTCGTCGGCGCTCTGCTGTCGGCGCTCGGGTTCGGAGGGGTGGTGTTCGGTCTCATCGAGGGCCGGACCTACGGGTGGTTCACCAGCCTCACGCCGTTGACCATCGGCTCCTGGTCGTGGCCGTGGTCGCTCTCGCCCGTGCCCGTCGCGATGGTGGTCGGCGTCGCTGCCCTGGGGGTGTTCGTCCTGCTTGAACGGCGCAAGCAGCGCCGGGGCGAGGCCGGCATGCTCGACCTCGCGCTGTTCGCGATCCCCTCGTTCCGGAACGGCAACATCGCGGCGGCGATCGTCAGCCTCGGCGAGTTCGGCATCATCTTCGCGCTGCCGCTGTGGCTGCAGAACGTCATCGGCTACACCGCCTTCGAGACCGGGCTGATCCTGCTCGCTCTCGCCAGCGGGAGCTTCCTGGCCAGCGGTCTCGGCGCCGCCATCGGCCGAACCCGCAGCCCGCTGTTTATCGTCCGGCTGGGAATCGTCCTGGAGATCCTCGGGATCGCCGGGCTCGCCGTCTTCCTACGGCCCGACTCGACCTGGGTGGTCGTCGCGCCGCTCCTGTTCGTCTACGGCGTGGGCGTGGGGTTCGCGACGGCGCAGCTGACCGGTGTGGTCCTCGCCGACGTCCCGGTCGAGCAGAGCGGCCAGGGGTCCGGGACGCAGAGCACGGCCCGCCAGGTGGGTTCGGCGCTGGGGATCGCGATCCTGGGCACCGTCCTGTTCCTCACCCTCACCAACCGGTTCGACAGTGCCCTCACGGACCTCGGGGTCCCGGAGGCCCAGCGGGTCCAGCTCGTCGACGCCGTCGAGTCCAGCGCCGGCGCGGTGATTCCCGGCCTGGCCGCGAACCCCGCCACCGCCACCGTTGCGGTGGCCGCGGAGTCCGCCTACACCGACGCCACCCGGCTGTCCGCCCTCGTGGCGGCCGGCTTCCTCGTCATCGGGCTGGGCGCGAGCGCCTCGCTCGGACGGGGACGCCGTCCCGACGCCCCCTCGGAAACCGTCACCGTCAGCACCTCGGAGGAAACCGCATGAGCAGCACCACCCACGACACCGCCACGGCGATCCACCCGGCCACTGGTCAGGACCGCCTCCGGCAGGTCGCCGTCACCGTCTCGGAGGTCCTCTGTGTCCTCGGCACCCTCGTGGGCATCGGCCTGCTCGGCGGCACGGAGGTCCAGAACACCGCCGGTGGCGCCCTGTCGTCCGAGGCCACCCGCCTCGCGCCCGCGGGTCCGGCGTTCTCGATCTGGAGCGTCATCTACCTCGGCCTGGCCGCGTACACGATCTGGCAGTGGCTGCCCTCCTCGGTGACCGAACGAACCCGGTCGACCGGTTGGCTGGCGGCCGTCTCGATGTTGCTCAACGCCGGCTGGCTGCTGGTCACCCAGCAAGGGTGGATCTGGGCGAGCGTCGTGGTGATCCTCGCCCTCGCTCTGGTCCTCGGCGAGCTGCTGCGACGGCTGACCCGGCGGCCTTCCGCGAGTCGGGCCGAGCGCGTCGTCGTGGACGGGACCTTCGGGCTCTACCTCGGCTGGGTCGCGGTGGCCACGTGCGCCAACGTCACGGCCGCCCTCGTCTCCTCGGGGGTCCGTCCCAGCGACGGGGTCAGCGACGTATTGGCCGCCGTCGTCCTCCTGGTGGCTGCGGCGCTGGGCGTCCTGTTCGCCCGCACGTTGGGCGGTCGTTGGACGGTCGCCGTCGCGATGGCGTGGGGCCTGGGCTGGATCGCGGTCGGGCGAACCAGCGGCAGCCCGCAGTCCCTCGTGGTGGCCCTGTTCGCGGCAGTCGCGGCGGTCGTGGTGCTGGCCGTCGTGCCGTGGGCCCGCCACTCCCGTCAGGGCTCCGGTCAGGGCTCCCGTCAGGCCTCGACGGTACGGTAGCCCACCGAGGCACTAGCGCGTGGCGCGCACCAGCTTCGAGTCCAGCCAGTCGACCAGGTCGACGATGACCTCGAACCGGTTGGTCTCGTTGAACACCTCGTGCCGAGCACCGGGCCAGACCCGGACGGTGATGTCGGTGAGGCCGGCGGCACGGTAGCGGTCGACGAGGGCGTCGACGCGGACCAGGCCGCCGCCGACCGGGTCCATCTGGCCGACGGTGATGTAGACGGGGAGGTCCTTCCGCATCCCGGCGACGCGCTCCGGGTCGGCGACCGCCCGCGCGCCGGCGAACAGCCCCTGGCTGCCCGCGACGTCCAGCCCGAACCCGCACCAGGGGTGATCGATGTAGGCATCCACCTCGGCATCGTCGCGGCTGAGCCAGTCGAAGTCGGTGCGCTGCGGCTGGAACGGCGCGTTGAACCCGGACAGGTCCATCGGCGCCTCGAGGTCCATCGACGGCTCCAGCAGGTCGATGGCCGCGGTCCCGGAGAGGGCCACGGCATCGACGTCTTCGCTGTGGTCGAGCAGGAGCTGCTGGGTGGCGAACGACCCCAGACTGTGGGCCACCAGCCCGAGGGGCAGGCCGGGGTGCGCGTCCTTGGCCCGCGCCCCCATGCGGCCGATGTCGGCGACCAGCTCGGTCCAGCCGTTCTCACCCAGCACGCCGTAGTCCGCTTCTCCGGCAACGGAGTTCGCGTGTCCACGGTGGTCGTGCGCATACACGACGTAGCCCGCGGCGGTCAGCGCGTCGGCGACCCGCGCGTACCTCGTCGCATACTCCCCCACCCCGTGCGTGATCTGGGCGATCGCCTTCGGTGGGCCCTCGGGGTCCCATCGGTATGCGGCGATCGTGACGCCCTCGCTGCTGGGGAAGTCGACGCGGGTCGGTTCGTTCGTCATGCCGGGAAACCTAGCTTCTCCCCCCGCGGGCT
The DNA here is from genome assembly GCF_036559105.1 of Lapillicoccus sp. Classification (GTDB taxonomy): domain Bacteria; phylum Actinomycetota; class Actinomycetes; order Actinomycetales; family Dermatophilaceae; genus Lapillicoccus. Next base: position 16,272 of record NZ_DATBTV010000024.1, read on the forward strand.
CGGCTGCCGAGTGGTCAGAGGTGGGCCTGGTCGAGGGCCGACTGGAGCGACTGGATGTAGCCGTCGCTCGTCACGGTGGCCCCGGACACCGCGTCGATCTTGGCGCTCTGGGCCTGCGTGGCCTCTTGCGCGAGGACCGGCAGAGCGTAGGCGTTGATCTGGCGGTCACGCGCGTTGTTCTGGGGGTACTCGACCGCCTGGACCGCGGTGATCTTGCCGTCGGCCACGGTGATCTCGACCTGGACCGCGCCCCACCGCGTCATGACGGAGCTGCCGGTGTAGGTGCCGGCAGCGGTGGCGCCCTGGGCCGCCTGCGGCGCGGGTGCCGCGGGCGCTGCGCCCGAGGACCCCGAGGACCCCGAGGACCCCGAGGACCCGGACGAACCCGAGGAGCCCGAGGAGCCCGCCACGGCCGGAGCCGAGGCGGCGACGGCGACCGACCCCTCGTTGCGGCTGGTGTGGTAGCTGAACAGCAGGACCAGCCCGCTGATGGTGCCCATGATCGCGATGGCGATGCGTCGCATACCGGTGCCCCCTACCAGCTGAACCGCTCGAGATGGATCGCGTCGCCGGGGACCCCGGCTGCGAGGAGGGCACGTTCGGCCGCGTCCATCCAGCCGTCCGCGCCGCAGACGTAGACGTCGCGGTCGGCGACGTCCGGCACCAGCTGGCGCAGCGCGTCCTCGTCGGACAACCCGGACGCCGCCTGAGGCAGCCAGGAGTGGCGGTCCCCGACCCGAGGGCCGACCGCGTAGAAGACCTGGGCGCCGCGAGCGGCGGCGAGGGCCTCGATCTCGTCCTTGAGGATGAGGTCGCCATCGTGGGAGGCGCGGTAGACCAACGTGACGTCGCCCGCGTCCTGCGGGAGCGCCTCGAGCAGGCCGCGCAACGGAGTGACGCCGATCCCCCCAGCGAGCAGGAGCACCTTGCGTCGGGTGCGGACACCCTCGTGGAGGCGACCGTAGGGGCCTTCGATGGCGACCCGCGTCCCGGGCCGCACGTGCGCGATACCCCGGCTGGCGTCGCCGAGGTCCTTGACGGTGATCCGCAGCGTGTCACCGGTGGGCGCCGCCGAGAGCGAGTACGGGTGGCCGCGGGTCCAGCCCGGCTCGCCGAGGAACCGCCAGACGAAGAACTGCCCGGCGGCGACGGGAAGCCGGTCGAGGCGGCGGCCGGTCATCACCACCGACACCACCTCGTCGCTCTCGCGGACGACGTCGACGACGCGCAGCCGGTGGCTCAGGGTCCGGTGCAGCGGAACACCGACCCGCCAGACCAGGATCGCGCCGGCCGCAGCGCCCCAGAGCGTCCACCAGTAGACCGAGGCGACGGTCGACGACATGAACTCCTGTCCGGCCCACAGCTGGTGCGGAAGAGCAAGACCGACACCGAGGTACGCATACAGGTGCAGCAGGTGCCACGACTCGTACCGCAGCTTCTGGCGGGCCTTGCGGATGCTGGTCACGGCGACGAGCAGGAGCAGCCCCGCCCCGGCGACGGCCAGCAGGATGCCGGGGTAGTCGACGACGAGGTCCCAGGTCTCGGCGAACACGTTGGTTCGTGACTGGAGTGCGTACCCGATCGTCACGACGACGATGTGGGCGACCATGAGGTTGACCGACCAGAACCCGACGAGACGGTGCCGGCGGGCGAGCTCGTCCTGGCCGTAGACCCGCTCGACGAGCGGGATCCGGGCCATCAGCAGGACCTGGATGAGCAGCAGGTCCGACGCGACGAGCCCGGTGAGGCGGCCGACCGCCGTGAGGCCGGTGCCCCAGCCGGTGAGGTCCTGGACGTTGCCCCCGCCGACCCAGAGGGCGACGACGACCAGCATGCTCGCCCACGTCAGGATGCCGACGACGTCTCGCCCCCAGCTGGGGACGTGCGGCCGGTATGCGGCGACGGCGCCACGGCTCGGCGTGGCCGTGGGCGACACGGCCGGGGTTTCCGGCCGCCGCGCGACTGCGGTCATGGAGTCTCCTGGGGTGGCGAGCGCCGACGGAAGCGCGCCCGGTTGACCACAGCCTTGGACACTCGGCTATGCGAAACCTGTGAACGGCCGATGGGGACAACTAGCGAGCTCAGCGGTGCGAGGTCTCCTCACCCAGCACGACCTCGCCCGTCTCCGCGTCGCAGACGGACGCGTCCGGTGGCGGTGCCGCTCGGCCCCACGTGCCGAGGATCGACCCGACGATGACCAGCGGGAACCCGACGACCAGGCCCAGCGTGATCGGCTCGTGGAGGACCAGGGCACCGAGCAGGAGGGCGACGGCCGGGTTCACGTAGGTGATCAGGGTCATCCGAGCGGGGCCCGCCTCGGCGATGAGGGCGAACATGACGAGGAACGCGATGGCCGTGCAGAACACGGCGAGGACGACCACCGAGATCACCGCGGACGGCGTGAGGGTCGACGCCGGCACGAACGGCGTGAACGGCGCGTAGACGACCGCCGCGAGGATCAGCGACGCCGTGACCACCCCCAACGACGGCAGGTCGGACAGCTGCCGGCTGATGATGATCGGCCCGATCGCGTAGCCGACGACGACCAGCAACACCTGACCGACCGCGACGAGGTCGTCGGCGTGGACGTCGAGGCCGAGCAGCACGGCCACCCCGACCAGCCCGATGACCAGCCCCAGGATGCGGCGCCAGCCGAGCCGGTCCTGGCCCATCACCGTGAGGATGACCGCCGCCACGATCGGCACGGCGGCGATCACCAACCCGGTGGTCGAGCTGGTGAGCCGGGTCTCGGCGTGTCCGAGCAGCAGCCAGGGCCCGACGATCTCGACCAGGGTGTAGACGACCAGGACCTTCCACCGCCGCAGCACCGGTCTGAGCGCGTGCGCCCGCAATGCGAGGGGCAGGAGGATGAGCGCCCCCAGGGCGGTCCGGCCGAAGGCCAGGTGCAACGGGTCGAGGTCGGTGACGGCGATCCGGATGAAGAGGTACGGGATGCCCCAGCAGACGCTGAGGATCGCGAACAGCAGCCAACCCCGCCTGGTCACCGAGACCTCCCTCCGGCCACGCCCACCGTAGGGGTCGCGTCAGACGAAGGTCTGGCGCTGCCGCCCCAGCCCGGGAATCTCGAGCTCGCAGACGTCACCGGCGTGCAGGTAGGGGAACCGGCCGGACAGCCCGACGCCCTCCGGCGTGCCGGTGAGCAGCAGGTCCCCCGGCTCCAGGGCGAGGTACTGGCTGAGGTTCCAGACCAGATGCTCGACGCCGAACACCATGTCGGCCGTCGACGAGTCCTGCCGCGGCTCCCCGTTGACCCACGACCTCAGCGCCAGCGAGCCGTGGTCCAGCTCGTCGGGAGTGACCAGCCACGGCCCGGTCGGGGTGAACCCCGGACAGCACTTGCCCTTGCTCCACTGGCCCCCGGACTCCTCCAGCTGGAAGGTGCGCTCCGAGAGGTCGTTGGTCAGAACGAACCCCGCGACGCAGCCGATGCTCTCGTCGGGCGACCCGAGGTAGCTCGCCGGTCTCCCGATGACGACGCCGAGCTCGACCTCCCAGTCGGTCTTGTTGCTGCGGGGCGGAATTCGCACGTCGTCGTTCGGCCCGCCGACGGTGTTGGGCGTCTTGAGGAAGATGACGGGCTGCTTCGGTGGCGGGGCCCCGGACTCCGCGGCGTGCGCGGCGTAGTTGAGCCCGACGCAGACGACGGCACCCGGCCTCGCGATCGGCGCGCCGATCCGCATACCCTCCGCGCCGTCGAGCAGCGGAAGGTCGCCGGTCTCCAGCCGCCGGCGGACGACGTCCGGTCCACCTGACGTCCAGAAGGCCGCGTCGAGGTCGGTGGTGACCTCGCGCAGGTCGTGTGCCTCGTCCCCCTGCCAGACGACGGGCACCTCAGCGCCGATAGGTCCGAGCCGGCCCAGCCTCATGCCGAGGGTGACGCCGTGCCGGCGGGGATGTCCCAGGTGAACGTCGACGCCGGACCCAGGGTCCCCGTCTGGTCGTCCTGCGGGTGGTACTCGATCGTCACCACGTCGAAGGCCATCTCGCAGCGCTGGGTGACGGTGCCGTCGTCGGAGGCGGCGTTCGACACCTTGGTGACGTACGCGCCCTGCAGGTGCATCGTGAAGTAGGTCTCCGGCGCGGCAGAGCCGGTGGTCCTCGTCATCTGCACCTCGACCTGGGGGAACGCCCTCCCGGTGACCAGCGAGCCCATGACGACGGCCGACGACGTGTCGAAGTAGTGCTCGAAGGTCAGCTTCCCGGGCCGGGCCTTGCCGACCTTGGCGCCACCGCCCTTCCCCGCCCGAGCGTCGGTGTCGATCTCCCAGTCCCAGCCGAGGAGCTCGACCCACTTCTCTTTGCCCCGTTGGGTCGACTCGCCATCGGCCTTGTCGAAGAAGGTCAGGAACGCGTTCACGGCCATCCCGGAATTCAACACCCGCAGACCAGCTGAGCGTGGGAAGAAGTTGACCCTCTGGGGTCAACTTCTTCCCACGATCGCGCGAGGGCCGCGCCGGTCAGGCGACCGGGCTGGCTCCGAGGGCGACGGTCGCGGTATGCGCGGCGCCCGACTGGTCGGTCCAGCCGATGCTGACCTGGTCGCCGGGGTTCGTACCGACGAGCGCTGCGCTGACATCGGCGGCCGAGCTGACGGCGTGCCCGTTGAGGCTGGTGATGACGTCATCGGCCTGGAGGCCCGCCCCGGCGGCTGCAGTCCCGGAGACGACGTTGCCGATGGTGGCGCCCGTCGCGGTCGTCGCGTTGCCCGAGTAGCCGAACCCATCACCGGAGCCGTCGTCCATCGCCCCGCTGCTCAGCTCCACCCCGAGGAAGGCGGCCGGCCCGATCCGGACCGCGCTGGTCTCCGCGCCCGAGCGGATCTGCTGGACGATGCCGAGCGCACGGGCGATCGGGATCGCGTAGCCGTCGATCTCGGAACCGGTCGACGCCGCGGTGTCGATGCCGACGACCTCACCCTGGGCGTCGAACAGGGGTCCGCCGGAGTCGCCGGCCACGACGTCGGCCGTGGTCTCGATCATCGACGACAGCGTCTCGGCGCCGGATGAGGACCCCTCGGAAGCAGCGGTCACCGAGGAGGTGAGGGAGGAGATCGTCCCGGCGGCGGCCGTCAGCGTCCCGGTCCCGCCGGCGTTGCCGACCGCCGTGACCGCGTCCCCGACCTGGGCCTGGTCGGCGTCGGCCTTGATCGTCGTGAGGCCTGAGGCCCCGGTGAGCTGGAGGAGGGCGACGTCGTTGCTCGGGTCCGTGCCGACGACGGTCGCGGCGTAGCTCTGACCCGTGGTTGCGACGGTCACGTTGATCGTCCCGGCGCCCTGGACGACGTGGTAGTTCGTCAGCACCTGACCGGACGCGGTGAGCACCATGCCGGTCCCGGCGGCCTGGGCGTTCTGGTACGGCAGCACCGTGTCGATGAGCACCACGCCCGCTGACTCCGTCGCCGTCGCCGACTGGGAGTCCGGTGTGGCGTACCCGCCGTATGCGCCGTGCCCACCGGACGCCCCGTAGCCGCCGGCCGGGCCTCCGCCGCGCACCAGGATGGGACCGGCGAAGGCCGGAGCGGCCGAACACGCCACGGCGCCGACCAGCAGGGCAGTGACGCCGGCCGCTCGTACCCGGCGCCGCCCACGGGGTCGCACCGTCCTCGCGTTCTTCGCCGCCTGCCTGTCCCGTGTTGCCGTCGTCACCGTGGCCTCCTCGACCGCTCCGTGCTGCCCGGATCTCGGGCTTCGATGACGGTGATTCCACCGGCCGCAGCAATGAGCCGTCCCTGAGCCGCCCATGCGGATGGTGTGAAGGAGGACCCCGCGCCACGCGGGCGGGGAGGATGCGGCAGCATGGCGCGACAGCAGAACAGCGCGCACACCCTGGCCCCACCCCTGCAGGAGGAGAGTCTTCCCGTGGCCGAGATCGACGACGCCGAGATCCAGACCGTTGTGCTCCCCGTGATCGCGAAGGGACCGGCCCTGGACGGTGCGAGTGAGGACGGCCAGACGGACGCGCACGCCGAGGAGCTCAACTTCGACGAGCAGTTCTACCCCGCGCGACCGGCCCGGCTGCGCCCTCGCGCGCGGCTGCGGGTGTGGCCGTGGCAGCGCCGCAGCCCGGGCAGCGGGCCGGCGACCGGCGACAACCCCGACTACGTGCAGTGGCTCGTCGAGGAGTCGATGCTGGGCGACGCCAAGGCCTTCGCCAAGCAGTTCACGGGCCAGGGCAGCATGTGGCAGAACCCGTTCGCCGACCCCGACCCCCGCGCGGCGATCGACAAGGCACCGGTCTGGTTCGCCGCGTACCCGATCTCCCTCATCACCAAGGCCGGCCACTCCTTCCTCGGGACCATGGGTGACCAGGACCTCTGGGAGGCCTTCCAGTCCATCGGGATCACGGCCATCCACACCGGACCCGTGAAGCGGGCGGGCGGCATCAGCGGCTGGGACGCGACCCCGAGCGTCGACGGCCACTTCGACCGGATCAGTACGCAGTTCGACGACGAGTTCGGCACCGAGGACGAGTTCCGTGCGATGTGCGAGGTCGCCGCGGCTCACGGCGGCACGATCATCGACGACATCGTCCCGGGCCACACCGGCAAGGGCGCGGACTTCCGGCTCGCCGAGATGGGCTACAAGGACTACCCGGGGATCTACCACATGGTCGAGGTCCCGGAGGTCGACTGGCACCTGCTGCCGAAGGTTCCCCGCGGCCGCGACTCGGTGAACCTCGACCACGAGACCGAGGACCGGCTGGCCAAGGGCGGCTACATCATTGGCCAGCTGCAGCGGGTCATCTTCTACGAGCCGGGCATCAAGGACACCAACTGGTCGGCCACGGCACCGGTGCTCGGTCCGGACGGCAAGCTGCACCGCTGGGTCTACCTGCACTACTTCAAGGAAGGCCAGCCCTCGTTGAACTGGCTCGACCCGACCTTCGCCGGTATGCGGCTGGTGATCGGCGACGCGCTGCACTCCATCGGTGACCTCGGCAGCGGGGCCCTCCGTCTCGACGCCAACGGGTTCCTCGGGGTCGAGAAGAGCACCGAGGGCGGTCCGGCCTGGTCCGAGGGCCATCCCCTCTCCGAGGCTGCGAACCAGCTCATCGCGAGCATGGTCCGCAAGGTAGGGGGGTTCACCTTCCAGGAGCTGAACCTCACGATCGACGACATCAAGAACACCCAGGAGCGGGGCGCCGACCTCTCCTACGACTTCATCAACCGGCCTGCCTACCAGCACGCGCTGGCGATGGAGGACACCGAGTTCCTCCGGCTGACGATGAACCTCGCCCGCGCCGCCGGCGTCGACACGGCCTCCCTCGTGCACGCCCTGCAGAACCACGACGAGATGACCTACGAGCTGGTCCACTTCGCGACGCTGCACGCGGGCGACACGTTCACCTTCCGGCGGCGGCCGATCTCGGGGGCCGACCTGGCCACCCGGATCCGCGGCGAGCTGGTCGAACGGCTGACCGGCGATCGCGGTCCCTACAACGCGATCTTCACGACCAACGGGATCTCGTCCACGACCGCCTCGCTCATCGCCGCCGCCTTGGGTTTCCGCGACCTCACCAGGCTGACCGCCGAGGACGTTGCGTCGATCCGCCGAGGACACCTGCTGCTCGCCATGTACAACGCGTGGCAGCCGGGCGTCTTCGCGCTCTCGGGCTGGGACCTCGTCGGCGCTCTCCCCCTCGACCGGAAGCAGGTGGCCGACCTGATCCGCGACGGCGACACCCGCTGGATCCACCGGTCCGCCTACGACCTCATGGACTACCAGCCGGACGCCCGGCACTCGTCGTCGAAGATGCCCAAGGGAACTGCTCTCTACGGCGCGCTGCCCGACCAGCTCGCGGACGACTCGTCGTTCATCAGCGGGCTGCGCGACATCCTCGCGGTACGCGCGAGGTACGGCATTGCGAAGGCCACCCAGCTCGACGTGCCCGCGGTGTCCAACAAGGCGATGCTCGTCATGGTCCACCGCCTCGAGATGGGCGACCAGATCACGGTGCTCAACTTCTCCGCCTCGCCGGTCGCCGGGACGGTCATGTCCCGCCACCTGCGTCCGGGGAGCGCGCTGGTCGACATGATCACCGGTGTCACCGTGGGCCAGATCGACGACCTCAACAGCTGCTACGTGCAGCTCGGCCCGCACGAGGGCCGGGCGTTCCTCGTCGAACCGCCAGAGGAGGCGGCCGACTGAGGGCCTGCCGTCGCGCCGACGGTCGTCGTCCCTCGCTCTCGCAGTGACCCGCGTACACGCAGCCGCCACGAGAGCGAGGGGCCGCCCGACGTGGGATCAACCGTAGATATCTGACCAAGAACGGATTATTCGGGCACGCCGTCGGCAGGACTGCCCTCGTCACCGGACCCCCTCGCCGGCGACCTATCTGAACGCTCTTCTTCGGGCTCTTCGGACTGATCCCGATGTGCGTGCACTCGAGCGAGGCGCGGAGCCACGCCGTGGACTCCAGCCGCTACGTCAAGGCCCTCATCTGGGGCCTCGTCCCGTCGATCCCTGGTCACGACGGGCATCGCTCTCGCCATCATGCGCTGATGCTCGAGACGGCGACGGCCGCAACTCCCGGGATCCGGTAGGGGTTGTGCGTGTCCGGACGTCACTAGGGTTCCGCCATGTCCGGCTCCCCACCTCGCGACCCTGCAACGGTTCGCGTCTGGTCCACGCTTCCCGACGGAGCTCGTGAGGCCATCGGCGCCCTGGGTTCGAGTGACCTGCAGACCCTCCTCGCGGATGTGCTGACGCACCGGGCGGAGCGCATCACCGCCGCCGACGTGCGACGCCGCTGGGAGTCGGACCGGCTGGTGCGGCCTTCGACGTCCGACCCGCGCGCGCTCGCTGCTCTCGAAGCACGCCTCTGGCAGCGCGTCCCGACGGCCTTCGACGCCCTCGAGCTGTCCCCGGTCACCCCGTTCGGGACGTGCGCGGCACTTGCCGGCATGGGCCAGGACCGCATCGTCTCCACCGCGCGCGGCAGTGAGGTGGTCAGCGACTCGACCACCACCCTGGCGGTCGAAGCCGCGCGCCGGCGGCGAGCCCAGTCCTCCGAGCAGGAGGTGCACCTCGCCGCCGGCCATCGTCAGCTCCGGACCCAGACGATGGGTGGCGCCTCGGCGCACTTCCGGCTGCTCACCCTCGTGTCGAGCGCCCGCGACAAAGGTTCGGGGTCGACCGAGGCCGACCTGCTCGTCCGGCAGCTGCGCACCTGGCAGGCCGTCATCGCCGAGGCCGTACCCGAGCTGGAGACGACCATCGAGATCTCGGCGTGGAGCCCGGTGCTGGCCGACCGTCTCGCCGACCGGGTTCGACCTGCCCTCGCCGAGATACCTCGGATGGCGGTCGTCGACGCGCCCGACCGGACCAGGGCCAAGGGGTACTACACCGACCTCGCCCTCCGCCTCGAGGTGTCCGGGCCCGACGGGCCGGTCGAGGTCGGGGACGGCGGCCTCACCGGCTGGACCGCGGCGCTGACCGAGAACCGCAAGGAGCGCTGCCTCGTGTCCTGCGTATCGACGGAACGACTGCTGGCCCTCGCGGGCGGTTGACCGCGAGGAACCCCGAGCATCGGCGGATCAGGTCTGGTCGTCGACCGTCGCGTCGCCGGCGTTCTTGCGGACCGACTCGATCCCCTTGGCCGCACTGGCCTTGGTCTCGTAGGCCTCGCCCACGGCGATGACCTGGCCGTTGCTGGCCTTGAGCCGGAACCGGAACTTGCCGGCCTTGTCCTTGTAGAGCTCGAACTTGCCCGCCATGGCGGCACCCCTCTTCTCGACGTGCGCGGCTCCTGCGTCTGACGGGACCGACCCTAGGAGGGTTCGTACCCCTGGCCCAGCAGGCGCGCCTACTCACCCCACGTGGTTCTTCGCATCGCTCGAAAACCTCCCGGGGACCCCGGTTAGCATGCGTCGGGTGACCGCCCCGTACCCCGCCGACGAGCGCACCGGCGGGTCGACCGCCCCGCCCCTGTCCCTCGCCGCCCGGTGGGGCGGCGCCGCGCAGGTGGCCGACCTCGGGCCCGACCTCCCGCCCGTGCACTACGTCGACTTCGGCGGTCCTGAGCCACGCGACGGCGATGGCCCGCATACGCCGCTGGTCCTCGTGCACGGGCTCGGCGGCTCGCACCTGAACTTTGTGCTGCTCGGCCCGCAGCTGCGACGGCACGGCCGCGTGTACGCGCTCGACCTCGCCGGGTTCGGGCTCACCCGAGGTGGCGAGCGGGAGAGCACCGTGTCCGCCAACGTGACCCTGCTCGCCGCGTTCCTGCGGGACGTCGTCGGCGAGCCTGCCGTCCTCGTGGGGAACTCGATGGGCGGCATGGTCTCGATCTTCGCGACGGCGGCACATCCCGAGCTGGTGGCGCGACTCGTCCTGCTCGACCCGTCCATCCCCACGCGCCGGCGCGACGCCGACCGTCAGGTGGCGGTAACCTTCCTCGTCTACGGAATCCCGCGGGTCGGAGAGGCCCTGGTTCGCAGGGTCGGCGCGCGCAGCGACCGACAGCGGGTCATGGACACGACCAACCTCTGCTTCGCCGACCCGACCCGCGCCGACCCTGCGGTGATCGATGCCGGCGTCGAGCTCCTCGCCTACCGGCGCGAGCACGCGCCCGAGGCGCAGGGGGCGTACCTCGGAGCCGCCCGCTCGATCCTGCGCGTGCTCAAGCGCGGGCGCAGGTATGCCGCGCTGTTGAACGGCCTCGAGGCCCCGGTGCTGCTCGTCCACGGTGAACGGGACCGGCTGGTCCCGGTCGCCGCCGCACGGACCCTGGCCGCCGAGAACCCCGAGTGGACCGTCGAGATCGTGCCGGACCTCGGCCACGCCCCCATGCTGGAGAACCCCGAGCTGGTCGCCGGAATCATCGCCGACTGGCTCGACCCCCCAGCACCGAACCGCCCACCACCAACCGGAAGGTGACCCCATGTTCCGCGAGACCAAGGCCTTCAGCGGCTTCGCCGTGCCCGACATCGCCGCCGCCAAGGCGTTCTACGGCGACACCCTGGGCATCGACGTGACCGAAGACAACGGCATGCTGACGCTGCATCTCGCTGGTGGCCGCGACACGCTCGTCTACCCGAAGCCGGGCCACGTGCCGGCGACCTACACGATCCTCAACTTCCCCGTCGACGACATCGACCAAGCCGTCGACGAGCTGACGGCTCGGGGCGTGCAGTTCGAGCGGTACGAGGGGACGCCGTTCGAGACCGACCCGAAGGGCGTCCAACGTCAGGGCGACGGCGCCATCGCCTGGTTCACCGACCCGGCTGGCAACATCCTCAGTGTGCTGACGATGTAACGACCGCCGCCGCCTCCGGAGGCTGGGCGGCGACCCGGAGCAGCTCGAGGAACACCTCGACGGGCTGGGCGCCGGAGACGGCGACGCGGCCGTTCCCGACGACGAACGGGACCCCGGTGACCCCGAGGGCGCGGGCTTCCTCCTCGTCCTCGCGCACGTAGTCGCCGTAGGTGTCGTCGGCGAGCACCGAGGCGACCCGCCGCTCGTCCATGCCCGCCTCGGCCGCGCAGCGGAGCAGCGTGTCGCGGTCGTCGATGGCCAGGCCCTCGGCGAAGTGCGCCGAGAACATCCGCTCGAGGGCGGCGTCCTCGAGCGCCGGCCCGCCCATCTCCCGCGCGAGGGCGACGAGGCGGTGCGCGTCGTAGCTGCTGACCTTCAGCGCGCGACCCATGTCGAAGCGCAGGCCCTCCTGCTCCCCGATCTGCGCGACACGGCTCGACATCGCCACGCCGGCCTGCTCGCCGCCGCCGTACTTCTCCCCGAGGTAGCGGGCGACGGGTACCGGACGGCCCTTCGGCATCCCCGGGTCCAGCTCGTACGCGCGGTGCCGGACGAGCACTTCGTGCGGCCGGTTCCAGCCGTCGATGGCCCGGCGGAGCCGGTGCTTGGCGATGTAGCACCACGGGCACACGACGTCGGCCCACACATCGAGGACGACGGCCGGTTCGGGTGGTCCGTGAGCCGGGCCGAGGTCAGAACCTGTCATCGCGTCCATCCTGCCACTGCCCGGTGTCGGCCGCCTGGGCAACGCATCGGCCCCCACCCAACAGGGCAGGGGCCGATGGCGCGAGTGGTCGGGCGACCGTCAGGCGGTTGCTCAGAAACGACCGTAGCTGACGCCCTTCTGGGTCCAGATGGCGTGCAGCCCGGTGCTCGAGCCCGTGTGCGGCGAGTCGTACATCATGCCGCCGCCTGCGTAGATGCCCACGTGGTAGGCCGGGTAGCCGAAGAAGATCAGGTCACCGGGGGCCGGGTTCGAGACCTTCGTCGCCGCAGCCTGCTGCGCGGCCGCCGTGCGCGGGATGGACTTGCCCGCGAGGCGGTAGACGTAGCCGGTGAAGCCGGAGCAGTCGAAGCCGGCCGTCGTCGTACCGCCGTAGCGGTAGGCGATGCCGGACAGGCTCGCGGCGATGCCGATGATGCCGCCGGTCGCTGCGGGAGCGGGGGCCGCGTTGACCGCCGGAGCAGCAGCCGGAGCCGCCGTGCGGGTCGTGGTCCGCGAAGCGCGGGTCGTGGGGGCGGCGGCCGGAGCAGCCGCCGGCGAAGCGGCCGGGGCCGCCTGGGCGACCTTGGTGATGGTCAGGGCCTGCGGGGCCGCGGCCGCGGCCGGCTGGACCGTGAACCCGACGACGCCGAAGGTCGGCGCCACCGCGTTGTCGACGGCGGGCGCCGCAACGGCGACGGTCTGACCGGCGATCTGCGGAAGCGTGGAGACGGGAGCACCGGCCGCGGTGGTGACGGCGGAGTCCTCATGGCCGGGGGCGGCCGAAGCGGGGAGCGCGAACGTCGCGACGAGGCCACCGGAGGCGACGGCGACGGCTGACACCTTCATGGCGGGCTGCGCCGAACGGGCCGCGATGTCGGCGATCTCGGACAGTGGGCTGTAGTCAGGCGCGCGATGCCGACCCAGGTGTTGAGCCACAGTTGACCTCTCGGACGCCTACGAGGTGAGCTGTCGGGTTCGGGTGGGAGGTGTGTCGTGTGTCACCCGGTGCCCTTCGTACTGGGGCCACTCTGGCCGCCTGGTGGGGCGGGAAAAAGGGCCTTGCATACGAAAGGGAACTTCACCCCAAGGACGTCTCGCGACGCCCGGAATGTGGTTCCCCCGCTCCTGCCATGTGTGGTGAGTGCTGATTCCCGGTGCGGTGGCAGGACTAGGCGATTCCCTACCAGGACCTCGGCCCAAGGGAGACCGAGTGCCCAGACCCTACAACAGCGGTGATTGAAATGTCACGCCGAGGTCACGGAACAGCCACAAAAACGTCGGGACGTTCTCGGTCCGTGGGACGTCGCTGTCGGGGGCCGGCGGCGGTTCGGTCGGTCAGACGGCGGCGGCGAAGACGTGGGTCGCGACGCCCTCCGGCAGGGACACCCCGTCGGCCTCGTCAGCGCCGTCCCGGACCGCGATGATCCGGTTGTCGTGGCGTCGCACGGCGACCTGCTCGCCCGGGAGCAGACCAGCGACGGTGAGCAGCGAGAGAGCCTCGTGGTCGACCTGGACGGTCTCGCCGATCCGGCGCACGCGAACCAACCGCGGCTCGTCGCCGGCCAGCTCGAGCAGCGTCGAGACGCCCGCCCGGAAGTCCTCACCGGGCTCCTCGCCGAGCTCGTCGAGGCCCGGAATCGGGTTGCCGTAAGGGGAGTTGTGGTGGTCGGCGAGCAGCGCGAGGATCTTACGCTCGACGCGTTCGCTCATCACGTGTTCCCAGCGGCAGGCCTCGTCGTGGACGAACTCCCATTCGAGACCGATGACGTCGACAAGGAGCCGCTCGGCAAGCCGGTGCTTGCGCATGACGCGGGTGGCCAGCGTCCGGCCACGCTCGGTGAACTGCAGCTGGCGGTCGTCGGCGAGGTGGATCAGCCCGTCGCGCTCCATCCGGGCGACCGTCTGCGAGACCGTCGGGCCGGAGTGTCCGAGGCGCTCGGCGATGCGGGCGCGCAGCGGCGTGATCCCCTCTTCATCGAGCTCGAAGATGGTCTTGAGGTACATCTCCGTCGTATCGATGAGATCGGTCACACTGTGCATCCTCGCATCTCAGGGTGAGGACCGACCGCGGGGCGGCGACCTCCGGGAGATCGGGTCGAAGCGCGGCAGCCACACCCGGAGCCAGCCGGCGCCGACCAGCGTTGCGGCGCCCATCGCCACGGCCGCTGCGCCGAGTGGGAACACGATGGTGATCGCACTCACGGCGGCCGGCCCGGCGGCGTTGCCGAGGTCGGCCATCAGCCGCCACCCACCGAGGAACTGGACCCGCGCGTCGGCCGGCGAGGCATCCGCGCCGAGAGTCATCACCAGACCGGCGCCGATGCCGTTCCCGAGCCCGAGGACGACGGCCGCCGCGGTCAACGACCCGAACGAGTGGGCGAACGGCAGCAGGACCATCCCGATGGCGAGGATCACCATGCTCGGCAGGGCGACCCACATCCGGCCGTAGCGGTCCATGACCCCGCCGGCCGGGTAGAACAGCAGCATGTCCACGGCACCCGCGATGCCGACGACCAGGCTGGTCTGCGCGGCGCTCAGTCCGATCGACTCGGCGAACAGCGGGATCAGGGCGATCCGGCACGCGCGGGCCGCCGCGATGAACAGCACGCCGACGCCGAGGGTCATCAGGGTGTGCCGGTGCTCGGCGAGCACCCCGGCGACCGAGCGGCGCGGCATACCCTGCCGGTGGTCGTGTCCGGAGGTGATGTCGCGAACGAGCAGCACGCAGAGCAGCGCCGCCGACGAGGACACGAACCCGACGACGTAGGCGGCGCTGACGCCCCAGTGCGCGACGACGAGGGCGCCGACGAACGGGCCGATGAAGATGCCGATCCGGTTGACTCCGCCGAGCGTGGACAGCGCGCGGGCGCGCAGGTGGACCGGTACCACGTCGGTCAGGTACGCCTGGCGGGCCAGCCCGAAGATGCTCGACGCGACGCCGAGCAGGCTGAGGGAGGCGCCGAGGACGACGAGGTTCGGGGCGAGGGCGCAGCCGACCATGCCGAGCGCCTCGACGCCGCAGGCCACGACCAGGGCGTTCCGCTCGCCGATCCGGGCGGCCAGCGCGCCCGCGGGCAGGTCGGAGACCAGCTGCCCGATCCAGATGAGGGAGAGCAGGAACGCCGCGACGCTGACCTCGGCCCCGAGCGCCCGAGCGGACAGGACGACGACCGGCAGGACGGCCCCGGTGCCGATCGAGCCGAGCGCGGTCGGACCGTAGGCCGGGAGCGCGATGCTGCGCAGGCTCCGGACCGTCTCGACCACCTCGTCACTCTAAGGAGACGCGTTCGAGAGCCCGGCGGCGGCGTTCGCTGTGCGGGTAACCCGTTGCGCGACGGGTCGTCCCGGCTTACCGTCCAAGGACACGAGAAAGGAGGTGGTCAGATAGTGCATTCCTATCGGACACGTGAGGTGACTGCGCGGTAGCGCAGCCGTTCCGCTGACCACCTTCGGTCAGCATCGGACGCGCGATCGCAATTCACCGCAGTCGCTGCAGCCCGTGGGTCAGTACGCCCCGTCCAGCGTGCGGCCGGCTCTCCGCCGGCGCCCACGGGTTGTCCGTCCCCCCACCCGGCTCGTCCTCCGATCCACAGCTGCAGCAGTCGCCGGTCCACATCGGTGATCGTTCGGCTCACGGCTGGCGTCTCAGCACCGTCCATGCCGCCGGGTCGTCCAGGCCCGGGTATGCGACCACGTCCTGCGCCGCCGCCCCTCCGCCGGCGCCGACGGACGTGAAGACCAGCCGGTCGTGCAGCCGGTTGCGCCGGCCCGCCCAGAACTCGACCTCCTGGCACCGCAGGCGGTACCCGCCCCAGAACTCGGGGACGGGGACGTCGTCCGGTCGACCGTGGTCGGGAAACTGCGTCGCATACCGGTCGAACTCCGCTTCGAGCTGCTCCCGCCCGCTCGTCGGCTGCGACTGGCGCGACGCCCACGCGCTGATCCGTGAGCCCCACGGCCGCGAGGCCCAGTACTCGCCGACCTCGTCGGCGCCGACCTCCTCGACCACCCCGCGGAACCGGATCGCGCGGTACATCGCCGGCCAGACCAGCGCGGCCGCCACGCGGCGGTCGTGCGCCAGCTCGATGCCCTTCGTAGAGTCGCGGCTGGTCACGAACCCGGGCCCGCGTTCGTCGAAGAACCGCATGAGGACGGTGCGCACGTTCGGCGCGCCGGAGGCGTCCACGGTCGCGACCGAGAGGGCCCGCGGCTCCGGAACGTCGGCGCCGGACTCGGCCCGGGCGTCGGCCTCGTCGACCCATCGACGAGCCTGCTGCCACGGGGTCGGCGCGAGCTCGGCCTCGCCGAGGCCCTCGCCGGCGTAGTCGACGCGATGAACGGCGGTCATGCGTGCCCCTTTCGGTCTGGTTCCAAGGCTAGGGTGGCATCGAGCCAGCGGTACGGGAGGTTCCTGTGGGCATGACCAAGGTCGTCATCTTCAGCGCGAGCAAGGGCGTCAAGTACGCACCGCACATCGCCGCGGTCGTCCGCGAGGTCCGCGGCCCAGCCACCGACTTCGCCAAGACGCGCGTCGAGGCGTCGCGACAACGACGGTTGGCCGTCACCAAAGCGGCCTCGGTCCGCGCCGGGTCCGTCCTGCAGCTGCTGCACGGCGAGCAGACCGTCTGGGTGGTCTACAGCGGCGACAAGCCGGTGTCGGAGCACCCGGACATCGGGGTACCGCTGGGGGAGCTGGTCGAGCACGCTGACCTCGACCGTCGGCGCCCACCCGAGGACTTCCCGTCGCCCAAGGAGCGGGCCAGCGCGGCGCGGAAGAAGACCGTCTCCAAGGTCCACGTCCCCCGGCGTCGCTCCGCGAAGGGCGACGACCAGGGCGCCGCGAAGGGCGACGACGACAGGGCCGTCGACGACAAGGCCGTCGACAAGAAGGACGTCGACAAGAAGGACGCCGAGGACGCCGAGGAGCCCGAGACCCCGCAGGACCGGCCGCTCAGTCCTTGACGCGGATGCCGAGCTGGTCGGCGAACGCGTCGGCGAGCTCGATGAGCTGGACCCGGCCGATGGTGGCTCCACGCAGGCTGGAGAGACCCTGCGGCGCGACCAACCGCGCTCCGGAGAGGTCGACCTTGCTCAGCGTGGCCTTGCTCCACTGCGCCGTCGTGAGGACGCAGCCGTCGAAGGTCACGTCGGTCAACGTCGCGTCGGCGAAGTCCGGCTCGAGCAGCACGCAGTCCTCGAACCGCACCTCCCGCAGCCGGGCGCCGCGCAGGTTCAGGTAGTCGACCTTCCCGCCGCGGACCGTCACCCGGCGCCAGCCCGACCCGTAGGCGGCGACGGCCCCGAGCCGCGGCTCGAGCCACTCGCAGTCCTGGAGCGTCGCCTCGACCAGCTCGGTCCCCACGCCGCGTACCCGCTCGAACCGGCAGTCGGTCCAGTGGGTGTCCTTGAGGTGGGCCTCGGTGAGGTCGGCGCCGTCGAGCAGGCAGTCGAGGAACCGGGCGCCCCCCGCGTCCGCGCCGAGGAGGTCGGTCCCGGAGAACCTCACCTCGTCGTACACGCCGTCGGGTTCCAGCGCCTCGTCGGCGAAGTCGGTATGCGCGTCAGCCACCTCGCGGAGTCTGCCGCATTCCGGTGTCGCGTCGACGCAACCCCGCCTGGCTCGACTGGCAGTCGAGCGTCTTGGCTGCCCGCATACCGTCAGCCGAGGTGCTCGACTGCCAGTCGAGCCGGACGGCAGACGGCGCCGTACCCCCAGCGGGGATACGGCGCCGTCGGGTGACGCGGTGAGGGTCAGGCCTGCGGTCCCTCGGACCGCAGCTTGTCGACCTCGGCCATGGCGTTGCGCAGGTCGGTGAGCCACTCGTCGGCGTGCTGGCCGACCAGGGTCACCGCCCAGGCGAGCGCCTCGGACCGCGACCGGGCCACGCCGGAGTCGACGAGCGTGTCGAGCACCATGCGCTGCGGCTGGCGGAGCCGGGTCATGACCGGGACCGCCTGGTGGGTGAACAGGTCGGAGTGCTCCCCGATCGAGGCGCCCCAGGCGACCTTGCGGCCGTAGCGGGACTCCGCCTCCTGGGCGATGGCGATCCGCTCGTCGCGGGTCTCCTCGCGCCAGCGGGCGATCCGGCCCTCGGCCGCCGCGGCGGAGGACTGGCCCTCGCCGGCCTCCACGGCCGGGAGCTCACCGACAACGATGATCTCCTCGCGGTCGACGCTCACGGTCGGTGCGCCGACGAACCAGCCGGAGGGCAGCCGCCCCGCGAACCAGTCCGTCGCGTCATCGGCGGACGGGAGGTCGGCCTGCTGCCAGCCGCCGGGGCGACCGAACGGGCCGCCGCGCCGGCCGCGACCGCGACCGAAGCCGGGACCGAAGCCGGGACCGAAGCCCTGGGCGAACGGTCCGCCGGGGCCGAACGGGCCAGGCCCGAAGCCGGGGCCGAAGGGGCCGCCGGGACCGCGCCGGCCACCGCGCCGGCCGCCGCGCCGCTCGTCCCGCTCCTCGCGGGACTCACGACCGCCGTGGCGCTCGCCGTGCTCATGGTGCTCGCCGTGCTCGTGATGTTCGTGGTGTTCGTGACGGTGGCCCGGGCCGTCCTGAGGACCGGGTGCGTCCTGTGGTGTGGTGTTCATGTGAGCCCCTTTCGTAAGCCTGATTACATGATTACACACCTGCAAACGTGCGCACCAGCCCCGGTGTTCCCGGCTCGGGTCGAGTCCAGGTGGCGGACCCGTGGCCGGGCTGTGCGGAGGCCTTTGGGATCATGAGCGCGTGACCGACGCAGCACCCGTGACCATCCCCGCGCAGCTGAAGCCCCAGGACGGCCGGTTCGGCTCCGGACCCAGCAAGGTCCGTCCCGAGCAGGTCGACTACCTCGCCTCCCTCAGCCGCACGGTGCTGGGGACGTCCCACCGCCAAGCGCCGGTGCGCGGGCTGGTCGGCAACGTCCGCGAGGGTCTCGCCCAGCTGTTCTCGCTGCCCGAGGGCTACGAGATCGTCCTGGGCAACGGCGGGTCGACCGCGTTCTGGGACATCGCGGCGTTCGGCCTGGTGCGCGAGCGCGCCCAGCACCTGAGCTTCGGGGAGTTCTCGGCGAAGTTCGGATCCGTGACGCAGGGCGCGCCGTTCCTCGGCGACTCGACGATCGTCAAGGCCGAGCCGGGAACTCTGGCCTCCCCGACCGCCGAGGCCGGGGTCGATGTGTATGCGTGGCCGCACAACGAGACGTCTACCGGGGTGATGGCACCGGTCCGTCGGGTCGAGGGCGCCGACGACGGAGCGCTGGTCCTCGTTGACGCGACCTCGGGCGCCGGCGGCCTACCGGTCGACGTCACCGAGGCCGACGTCTACTACTTCGGCCCGCAGAAGTGCTTCGCCGCCGACGGTGGATTGTGGCTGGCCGCCTTCTCCCCCGCCGCGCTCGCACGGGTGGACGAGATCGAGGCGTCCCGCCGGTGGGTGCCCGACTTCTTCAGCCTGCCCACGGCGATCTCCAACAGCCGGCTCAACCAGACCTACAACACGCCCGCCGTCGGCACCCTGGCCCTGCTCTCCGAGCAGGTGCGGTGGATCAACGAGCAGGGCGGCCTGGAGTGGGCGGTGAAGCGGACCACGGACAGCAGCAGTCGGCTGTACTCGTGGGCCGAGCACACCGCATACACGACCCCGTTCGTCACCGACCCGTCCGCGCGCAGCCTGGTGGTGGGCACCATCGACGTGGACGAGGCCATAGACGCGGCGGCGGTGGCGAAGGCCTTGCGCGCCAACGGGATCGTCGACGTGGAGCCCTACCGCAAGCTCGGCCGCAACCAGCTGCGGGTGGCGATGTTCCCTGCCACCGACCCCGCCGACGTGCAGGCGCTCACCGCGTGCGTCGACTGGGTCCTGGAGCGGTCATGACGCGCGTGCTCGTCGCCGAGAAGATCGGCGACTCCGGAGTCGGCCTGCTGCGCGAGCACTTCGAGGTCGACCTCGGTCTGAGCTGGGACCGCGCCGAGCTCGAGCAGCGCATCGGCGAGTACGAGGGGATCCTCATCCGCTCGGCGACCCAGCTGGACGGCGACCTGCTGGCCAAGGCCACCCGCCTGCGGGCGGTGGGCCGCGCCGGGGTGGGGGTGGACAACGTCGACGTCCTGGTGGCGACCAAGCGCGGCATCGTGGTGGCCAACGCGCCCGAGTCCAACGTCATCACCGCCGCGGAGCACACGATGGCGCTGCTGCTGGCGCTGGCGCGCAACGTCCCGCAGGCGCACGCCTCACTGACCGGTGGCGCCTGGGAGCGCTCCCGGTTCACCGGGGTGGAGCTCTACGAGAAGACAC
>NZ_DATBTV010000025.1:0-1850 GCF_036559105.1 Lapillicoccus sp.
CGTCGACTTCCACGCCCGTCACGTCGGTCCGCTCGGGGCCACTGTCGTGGTGGCCGGGGACGTCTCAGGCCTCGATATCCCGGCGCTGGTGGAGTCCACGCTGGGGGCCTGGCGCGCTCCGGACCAGGTCGTCGCGCCGGCGCCGAACGCCGCGCGTCGAGCTCCGGACGCGGCCCGGGTCGTGCTGGTCGACCGGCCCGGCTCGGTGCAGAGCGAGCTGGTCGTGGGGTGGACCGGACCGGACCGCCGCGCCGAAGGCGGGTGGGCGGCATACCCCGTGTTGTCGTTCGTCGTCGGCGGCTCTCCCAACGCTCGCGTCGACGCGGTGCTGCGCGAGGAGAAGGGCTACACCTACGGCATCCGGTCGGGGTTCCGGCCGCGCCGGGTCGGCGGGCTGTTCCTGACTTCGGGCTCGGTGCGCGCGGACTCGACGATCGAGTCGGTGCGCCTGCTGCTGGACATCCTCGATGGGGCACGCGACGGCTTCGGCGACAGCGAGGTCAGGGCGGGCATCGACTTCATGAGCAAGACGGCACCCGGCCGGTTCGCGGTCGCCGATGCCGTCGCCGACGAAGCGGCCAACCTCGCGCTCGAGGGTCTCACCACCCAGTTCACGACCCAGACGCTGGACGCTATGCAGCGGCTGGACGCGGACGCCTTGAGTCGGGCCTACAACCGGTACGTCACGGGGGAGTGGACCGTGGTCGTGGTCGGAGATGCCAGTGCGTATGCCGACGGCTTGCGCGACCTGGGCATCGGCGACGTGACCGTCGTCCCGGCCTGACCTCAGCGAGCCGCTCGGGTGTCGGTGCCGATCCGGGTCAGCACCTCGTCGTGTAGCAGGCCGTTGGTCGCCACGGCGTTGCCACCCCAGGGGCCGGGCTTGCCGCCCAGCGAGGTGAAGCTGCCGCCGGCCTCGGTGACGATCGTGACCAGGGCGGCCATGTCGTAGACGGCCAGCTCGGGCTCGGCCGCGATGTCGACAGCCCCCTCGGCGACGAGCATGTACGACCAGAAGTCGCCGAACGCGCGGGTCCGCCAGCAGTCCTCGGTGAGCGCGACGAACTCGTCGTAGCGGTCGATGGAGCGCCAGTCCTTGAGGCTGGAGTACGACAGGGACGCGTCCTCGATGCGACTGACCTTGGACACGTGGATGCGCTTGGCGGCGGCGAGGCTGCGCCCCGACCACGCACCGGACCCCGTGGCGGCCCACCACCGCCGGCCCAGGGCCGGCGCGGCGACCAGGCCCAGTACCGGAGTCTCGTTGTCCACCAGCGAGATCAACGTGGCCCAGGCAGGCACGCCCCGGACGAAGTTGTGCGTGCCGTCGATGGGGTCGATGACCCAGCGGCGCGGGCCGTGCCCGGTCGTCTCGAACTCCTCGCCCTCCACGGCGTCCCGCGGGCGGGTCCGCTTGAGCTGTGCGCGCACGAGCTCCTCGGCCGACTTGTCCGCGTCGCTGACCAGCGTCAGGTCCGGCTTGGACTCGACGACGAGGTCCTCCGCGCGGAATCGCGCCATCGTGATCCGCTCGACAGCGTCCGCCAGGACATGGGCAAGACGCAGGTCGTCGTCATAACTGGGCACCTGGCCACGCTAGCCCGTCCCCGGTGCTGGGCGTTCTCGCCGCGCCACAGGGGGGCGGTCGGCTGGCGCCCAGGACAGTATCCGCCGAGGTCGGCCGACATCGTCAGAAACACGGGCAAATGGCCGCAAAAGGTACGTCGACCGAAGATCTGCCCTCAACTTGGTGGCGAGACGATCACGTTTTTGTCTCGGGTTGCCTTAGATCGTCGCGTTTACGCGGCAAGTGTTCTTTCATGGGTGCCACCACATGACGCCCTGGGCGT
>NZ_DATBTV010000026.1:0-2325 GCF_036559105.1 Lapillicoccus sp.
GGACTAGGCCTTGTAGTGAGGGAATGCAAAAGAGACCGTTAACATCGGGTCATTGGGATGGGTCGGGGCCATCCGGGACAGGGTCCATCGACATGGGCGACCAACGGGACGAGCGGCAATGCTTTCGCGCTAGTCAGGTCAACCTGAGCCGGTCCGCCAAGCCGGTGGCTCGCACCGCGCGTTGCTCAACAGCGGCGACGACGGCCTCGCGTGTCCCGCGGATGCGCACGGTATGCCGCGCCCGTGTCACCGCGGTGTAGAACAGCTCCCGGGTCAGCAGGGGAGAACCCGGCTCGGGCAGCACGACCGAGACCTCCTCGTACTGGCTGCCCTGGGCCCGGTGGACGGTCATGGCGTGAGCGGTGGCGACGTTGGCCAGCCGGCTGAGGTGCAGGTCCCGTCCCCCGGGCGACAGTCCGTCGGCCAGGACCGCATACAGGCCTCCGGTGGTGGCCGAGCGGACGACGACACCCGTGTCTCCGTTGAACAGGCCCAGGCTGTAGTCGTTCTCGGTGACGAGTAGGGGTTGGCCGGGGTACCGTCCGGGCAGGTAGTCGACCCCGAGCTGCTGCGCGAGCCAGGTGGCGAGCTGCCGGTTCCACCGGCGCGCTCCGAACGGTCCGGTGTTGTGCGCGCACAGGAGCTGGTGGCGCGCCAGCCGGTCGAGGGCGGCCTCCTGGTCGCCGCGTTCGGAGGCCTCGTGCAGCGCGAGCACCGCTGGGAGCACCTGCGGTTCGAGGTCGTCGACCAGCGCCGCACTCGGGTCGTCGCCGTCGAGGACCTCCAGCGCGGCCTCAGGGTCGCCGGCGCGGACCGCTTCGGCGAGGTCGGCGATCGCGCCTCGGAAGCGGTGGCTCGTCGCGAGGTGGGCCACCGAGTCGCTGTGCGGGCCGAGCCCGTCGACGAGGTCGCGGAGGACGGCGCCGGCCTCGACCGAGGTCAGCTGGTCCGGGTCGCCGACCAGGACGAGGCGGGCGTGCGACGGGGTCGCCTCGAGGAGGCGGGCCAGCAGGGTCAGCGACACCATCGACGTCTCGTCGACCACCACCACGTCGTAGGGCAGCAGGTTGTGGCGGTCGTGACGGAACCGGGTCCGGCTCTCGGGTCGCCAGCCGAGCAGCCGGTGCAGGGTAGCCGCCGTGAGCCCAGCCACCAGATCCCTTGCCGTGGAGGGGAAGTCGGGCTTGGCCGCCTCCGTGTGCACAGCGTGTGAGATCCGCGCGGCCGCCTTCCCGGTAGGCGCCGCGAGGGCCACCCGTAGACCCGCTCCCTCGATGGCGGCGAGGGCGGCGATGAGCCGCGCGATGGTCGTCGTCTTCCCGGTCCCCGGTCCGCCGGTGACGATGCTGGTCCGGTGCGTGCAGGCCACCTCGGCGGCGACGCGCTGCTCCCGGTATGCGGCGCCGGGGAACGCCTCGTCGAGCGCGGCCCTCAGCGCGACCGGGTCGACGGCGACCGGCAGGCTGGCCCGCGCGGCGAGGTCGTCGGCCACTTGACGCTCCTCGCGCCAGTACCGGTCCAGGTACAGCCGACCTAGGTCGTGATGGACCACCCCGTATGCGGCGACCCGGCTGTCGGCCACGGCTTCTGCCCAGCCGTCGGCGTCGGGCCAGCCGAGGCCGTCGTCAGCGGGGAGCGAGGCGAGCTCGACGCATACCGAGCCCTGCCGGGCCGCACGCACGGCGAAGGCGACGGCGAGCAGCACGCTCTCGTCGTTCTCCCCGACCGCCGCCCCGACCCTGCTGGCGACGTGCGTGTCGGCCGCCGTCAGCAGCCCCGCGCGGTTGAAGTGGCGCAGCATCCCGGTGGCGTGGAGCGCGGTGTCCCGGTGGTACTCGCCTCTCCCGGCATCGACGCTCACGAGGCCGCCTCCCGCCCGCCGAACAGATCGGAGACCGCCTCGACCAACGCCTCGCTCGGCTTCCACGCGAAGACGCCGTAGGGCTGCCCGTCGGCCACCGGAGTAGCGGCGCCGCACATGCCGCGCAGGTAGAGATAAAGCACGCCACCGAAGTGCTGGTCGAACCGGTACCCCGGCTGCCGCCAGCGCAGGAACCGGTGCAGCGCAACGGAGTACACCAGAGCCTGCAGCGGGTAGCTCGACCGCGACATCGCCTCGGCCATCCCGCGTGGATGGTATGCGTCGACATAGTGCGGCTGCTCGTGGTCTCCGATCCACGTCGTCTTGTAGTCGGCGACGAGGTAGCGCCGGCGGTCCCCCTCCCCGACACCGAAGACGAGGTCGAGCGATCCCGACAGGTAGCCCGAGAGCGTCTGCTCGTAGGCCGGGTGGTCGAGCGTGTCGGCGTAGCCGGCCAGCGGGTC
>NZ_DATBTV010000027.1:0-129564 GCF_036559105.1 Lapillicoccus sp.
GGATGTCCCGATCGGCGTGGGTGGCCCCGTCTGACCCCGATGGCTCAGCCGGCCTGGGGCGTCGGTTCCGCTGTCAGGCCGGAACAGCCGCGTAGGCCCTCCCACCGGTCGGTGGCCGTGGTGGCCGCCGCTCCGGTCAACGGGGTGGGCAGGCCGTCGACGATCCTTCCCGGGTGCCACTCGGGGGCGCTCACGGTCCGGCCGGCCGCGGTGAGGACAAGGACGCCGGTCTCGGTCTTCGTCCCGCCGTTGGACGCGTAGAACTGGAAGTTGCCCATCCCGTAGTGGACGTAGGCCGACCCGAGGTACCCGCCGCCGAGGAGGACGTGCGCGTGCTGGCCGACGACGATGTCGGCGCCCGCGGCCACGAGGTCGGTGACCAGCTGGCGCTGCACGGCGGTCGGGCAGGTGGTGAGGTCCTTGCCGTAGTGCAGCTCGACCACCACCGTGTCGGCCGTCGCCCGGGCGGCGCGGACCGCGTCGACCAGCCGCTGGTTCTGGCCGTCGATCGCCGTCGCGACCCCCGGCTGTCCCGGACCCGCGGACCATGTCTTCACCAGGCTGTCGTCGACCACGGCGGTGGCGCCCAGGAATGCCACGCGCTCGCCGCGGACCGTCGTCACCCACGGCGCGAACGCCTGCTGGTCGTCACTGCCGAGCCCGACCACGGGCACACCGGCCGTCTGTGCCGCTGCGAGGGCGTCCGAGACGCTGCTCGGACCGTAGTCCAGGGCGTGGTTGTTGGCCATCGTCACGACGTCGACGCCCGCGTCCTTCAACGCGTCGAAGACGACCGGTGGCGATCGGAACGTGAACTGCTTGGCCTGCGGCGCTCCGCGCGTCGTGACGGCGGTCTCGAGGTTGAGGACGCCGATGTCCGCCGAGGCCAGGACGCTGGTCAGGGGACCCATCGCCGTGGCCGGGTTCGACAACCGATCGGCCAGGACGCCGGCGAAGTGGACGTCGCCCGCGAAGGCGATGGTGACCGGAGTATGCGTGCGGGCGGCCTCCGGCTCCGGCTTCGGCTCACCGGAACAGGCGGCCAGCGACACGCACACGCCCAGGCCGGCGACCAGCCCCGCCGCACGTCCTCGCATACCGGCAACGCTAGGGAGGTCCGGGCCTGACGCCGTGGCGCCACGCCCGGACCTCCTCGGCCGGGTGGTGTGCCGCTAGCCCTGGGTCTGGCCCTCGGCGGCGAGCTGTTCGACGCTCTTCGGCATCGGCGTGACCCGGGGGTCACCCTCGTCGGCGAAGTAGTCCGCCGGCTGGGTTGAGTCGACCCCGGCCGGTGCCTTGGCCGCCCGCAGGATCAGCGTGAGGATGGCCGCGACCACGACGTTGAGGACGAACGCCGTCACCGCGATGTAGCCCATCTGGCCCCACACGGGGACGGCGGCGAGCGAGCCACCGAAGTGCGGCGTCGCCGCGCTGGCGACGTTCCACGCCGCGACCGTGCCGTAGGTCATGCCGACCGCCCAACCGGCGAGCAGCGCCCACCGGTGGAACCACCGCGTGTAGAGGCTGAACACGATGGAGGGCAGCGTCTGGAGGATCCAGATCCCGCCGAGCAGCTGAAGGTTGATGGCGTTCTGCTTGTCCATGGTGAGGACGAAGATCAGCGCGAACGCCTTGACCACCAGGGACGCGATCTTGGAGACCTTGGCCTCCTGCTGGATGGTCGCGTCCTTGTTGATCCACTCCTTGTAGATGTTCCGCGTGAACGTGTTGGCCGCCGCGATCGACATGATGGCGGCCGGCACGAGCGCGCCGATCGCGATGGCCGCGAAGGCGACCCCCGCGAACCACGCCGGGAAGGAGTCCTCGAACAGCTGCGGGACGACCAGCTGGGCGTTGGGCTTCCCGTCGAGACCGATCGGCTTGGTGCCGGCGGCGATCGCGACCCACCCGAGCAGGGCGAGGAGGCCGAGCACAAGGCTGTACGCCGGCAGGATCGCGGCGTTGCGGCGGATCGTGTTGCGGCTCCTGGACGCGAGTGCGCCGGTGATCGAGTGCGGGTACATGAACAGGGCCATCGCCGACCCGAGGGCCAGTGAGGCGTAGGCCCAGTACTGCGCCGACGAGGGGATGAACACCCCGGTCGGCGCACCTGTGGTCGGGTTGGGCGTCGCCATCTTCTTCTCGGCCGCACCGAAGATCGCCTCCCAGCCGCCGAACCGCGACGGCAGGTAGATGATCGCCACGATGATGACGAGGTAGATGAGAATGTCCTTGACGAAGGCGATGAGCGCCGGCGCGCGCAGCCCCGAGGTGTAGGTGTAGAGCGCGAGCACGAGGAACGCGATGAACAAGGGCAGGTCGGCGGCGAAGGCGTTGCCGGACCCACCGACGCCGGAGACCTCGAGCACCGCCTGGATGCCGACCAGCTGCAGCGCGATGTACGGCATCGTCGCGACGAACCCGGTGATCGAGACGGCGAGCGAGAGCCCGCGTGAGCCGTGCCGCCCGGCGACGAAGTCGGCCGGGGTGACGTAGCCGTGCCGGTGGCTCACCGACCACAGCCGAGACATGAAGATGAAGATGATCGGGTAGAGGATGATCGTGTAGGGCACCGCGAAGAAGCCGCTGACGGCGCCGGCACCGAACATCGCGGCGGGGACCGCGACGAACGTGTAGGCGGTGTAGAGGTCGCCGCCGAGCAGGAACCAGGTGATCCAGGTGCCGAAGCTGCGCCCGCCGAGGCCCCACTCGTCCAGGCTCTCCATGCTCTGCGGACGGCGCCAGCGTGAGGCCCAGAACCCCATCACGGCGACCATGACGAACAGGACGACGAGGACGGTCAGCGCGACCCAGTTGACCCCGGTCATCGGGTGCCGTCCTCGGTCGGGTCGACGAGGTACTCGTCACCCTCGGCGTTCATCGGGCGGTGCGGGCGGGCCTTGCGGACGACGACGTACGCCGCATACGTGAAGCCCGAGCAGAGGAAGACCCAGAGGAACTGGTACCAGAAGAAGAAGGGGAAGCCCCCGACGACCGGCTCCTTCTTCGCGTAGGTGTTCACCAGCATGAGGGCGACGATCGGGATGGCTACCAGCACCCCGGCCAGCACCATCAGGCCCTTGTTGGCCGGTGGCGCCGGGAAATGGCGTCGCGTATCGGGTGGGGAGTCGTTGGCCATGAGGCACCTCCGCGTTCTCGGGCCGCTCCCGTGCGACCTCCGCACGGGAAGGTACTCCGGTGGCCGCGATCCGGCGCGTTCGGAGCGCCGAGTAGGCCGTCCTGTGATGTGAACGGTCGCCCCCTAGGCTGGACTCATGGCTGAATACGACGTCGTGGTCCTTGGTGCCGGTCCGGGTGGGTACGTCGCGGCGATCCGGGCGGCACAGCTCGGCAAGAAGGTCGCCGTCGTCGAGCTGAAGTACTGGGGCGGGGTATGCCTCAACGTCGGCTGCATCCCCAGCAAGGCGTTGCTGCGCAACGCGGAGATCGCCCACATCATCACCGCCGAGAAGAAGGTCTTCGGCATCGAGGGCGACGCGACGATGGCGTTCGGGCCGACCCACGCCCGCAGCCGCGCGGTCGCCGACGCCAGCGCCAAGGGCGTCCACTACCTCATGAAGAAGAACAAGATCGACGAGATCGACGGCTGGGGCGTCATCACCTCGCCGACCTCGCTCGACGTCACGCTGGCCGACACGACCCGCCGGACCGTGACCTTCGACAACCTCATCATCGGGACGGGGGCGGTCACCCGGCTGGTGCCGGGAACGTCGCTGTCCGAGCGGGTCGTGACCTACGAGGAGCAGATCCTCACCGACCAGCTGCCGGGGTCGGTCATCATCGCCGGGTCGGGCGCCATCGGTGTCGAGTTCGCCTACGTCATGAAGAACTTCGGCGTCGACGTGACCATCGTCGAGTTCCTCGACCGGATGGTCCCGACCGAGGACCCGGACGTGTCCAAGGAGCTGCTCAAGCAGTACAAGAAGCTCGGCGTCAAGGTGCTGCTCTCGACCAAGGTCGAGTCGATCGAGGATCCCGATGACCCCAACAGCAAGGTCAAGGTCACGGTCAGCCCGGCCAAGGGCGGCGACCAGCAGGTGCTCGAGGCCGACAAGGTGCTCCAGGCGATCGGGTTCGCGCCGCGGATCGAGGGCTACGGGCTGGAGTCGGTGGGTGTCGCCCTGACCGACCGGGGGGCGATCGCCGTCGACGAGCGCGGCCGCACCAACGTGGACGGGATCTACGCGATCGGTGACGTCACCGGGAAGCTGATGCTCGCGCATACGGCCGAGGCCATGGGCGTGGTGGCGGCCGAGACGATCGCCGGCGCGGAGACCATCGAGATCAACTTCGACATGATCCCGCGGGCGACGTTCTGCCAGCCGCAGATCGCGTCGTTCGGCTACACCGAGGAGCAGGCGCGCGAGCGGGGCTACGACGTGAAGACCGCCCAGTTCCCGTTCTCCGCCAACGGCAAGGCGCGGGGAATGGCCGAAGGGGTGGGCTTCGTCAAGATCGTCGCGGACTCCGAGCACAACGAGATCCTCGGCGCGCACATGATCGGTCCCGAGGTCACCGAGCTGCTCCCAGCGCTGACCCTGGCCCAGCAGTGGGACCTGACCGCCGACGAGGTCGCCCGCAACGTCTTCGCCCACCCGACGCTCAGCGAGGCCATGAAGGAAGCGGTCGAGGGCATCGCGGGCCACATGATCAACCTCTGACTGGGCCACACTGAGGGCCATGGCCTTCGACGTTGCGGGTAACGCCTACCAGCGGTTCATGGGGCGCTTCTCGGAGAAGCTGTCGGCTCCGTTCGCGGACTTCGCGGCGGTCGACGCCGGCTCGGGTATGCGGGTGGTCGACGTGGGCTGCGGGCCTGGTGCGCTGACGGCGGTGCTGGTCGACCGGCTGGGTGCGTCGGCGGTGACCGGGGCGGATCCGTCGGAGCCGTTCGTGGCGGCGGTGCGGTCGCGGTTGCCCGACGTCGACATCCGGCTCGCGCCGGCCGAGTCGCTGCCGTTCGCGGACAACGCGTTCGACGCGGCCCTCGCGCAGCTCGTCGTCCACTTCATGAAGGACCCGGCCGCGGGCGTGGGGCAGATGGCTCGAGTCACCCGTCCGGGTGGGGTCGTGGCGGTATGCGTCTGGGACCACGCCGGGGGCCGCGGTCCGCTGTCGATCTTCTGGTCCGCGGTCGCCGAGGTCGACCCGGACGCGCGCGACGAAGGGTCGCTGATGGGGTCGACCGAGGGGCAGCTCGTGACGTTGCTGGGCTCGTGCGGTCTCGACGATGTCGTCGGAGGCGAGCTCACGGCGACCCGGGCCTACACCTCGTTCGAGGACTGGTGGGAGCCCTACACGCTGGGCGTCGGTCCGGCCGGGGACTACGTGCGGTCGGTCGACGACGCGACTCGCGACCGGGTCATCGCGGCGTGCCGGACGCGGGTGCCCGACGGGGAGTTCACGCTGGACGCGACCGCGTGGGCGGCGCGTGGAAGGGTGCGGTCATGATCACGGCGATGCATGCACTGGTCTACTCCGACGACGCCACGGCGACGCGGGCGTTCTTCCGCGACGTGCTGCGCTGGCCGTTCGTGTCCGACGACGAGGGAACCGAGGCGTCGGACTGGCTGATCTTCCGGTCCGGGCGCAGTGAGGTGGGCGTCCACCCGACCTCGGGGGACGGCTGGTCAGCGTCCCGACAGCACACCATCTCGCTGCTGTGCGACGACCTCGAGGCGACCGTCGTCGAGCTGCGGGGCCGCGGGGCGGTCATCGAGGGCCAGCCGGCCGACCGGCCGTTCGGCCTGTGCGTCATGGTCGAGGTGCCCGGCGCGGACCCGATCATGCTCTACCAGCCGAAGCACCGGCTGGCCTACGGACTCTGACCCCCTTGTTGGAGGACCTGCTCGACCGGGTGCCCGAGGGCTGGTCGGCCGTCTCGTACGCCGGCCGCCGCTACGGGCTCACCCGGACGACGCATACCGACGGCCGGAGCGTCAGCCTGTTCGCGGAGGAGCTGGGCGGGCCCGACGTGGTCAGCGCCAACGTGTTCCGGCTCAGCGGGGGAGCGCAGCTGCGGCCGTGCGAGATGCCGGCGGCCAAGGTCGTAGCGTTCCTCGAGGGCTGGAAGGCCTGACGCGGTGGCGGCGCCGGTTTCTGGCATCTCGGCCACGAAACGACGCCGACCCCCGCGAAGACGGGTGGGTTCGTGACGTCTCGGCCACGCGGCGTCGGCGACGGTCAGTGGCGGGCCACGATCGGCCAGACCTCCACGCCGTCGGGTGACACGGCGTGGAGGCGGCTCCACATGTTGGTGGTGCCGCAGGCGTGGTTCGGGATCACCCGGACCAGGTCGCCCACGCTCAGCCGGTTCACACCGGCCCCGGCGAGGAACCCGTGCTCCTCGTTGGCCGTCGGGAAGGTGACGTCGGGCAGCGGGACCGCGTCGAGGTCGCACACCACGCCGGCGCCGACCTCGGCCGAGATCGAGTCCGAGCTCATCGCCTTGAGCCCGGCGTCGAGGATCGCGTGGCCGTCGCCCTGGCGGGAGACCACGCGAGCCAGGACGCTGAGGGCGCACTGGTCGAACGGCGCGCTGCCCAGCCGAACCTGGTTCGCGTCGAAGTAGACATAGGTGCCCGGTCGACCCTCGGTGACGCCGTCCGCATACGGTGACGACGTCATCCCGGGCGTGGAGCCGACCGAGACGATGTCGCACGGGAGGCCGGCCTCGCGCAGTCCGGCAGCGACGCCCGCCAGCCGAGCACCGACACCACGGCCCGCCGCCTCGAGGCCCGCCCGATCGGCCAGGTATGCGCCGAGGTGCCCCTCATGGGTGAGCACGCCGGCCAGCCGCACGCCCGGCAGGCCGGCGATCGCTCGGCCGACCTCCACCGCGCGCCCGGGGTCGACACCCGTGCGGTGCTGACCGGTGTCGACGTCGAGCATCAGGTCGACGACGGTGCCCCGCCGGACGGCCTCCTGCGAGAGCGGGCCGGCCACGTCCTGCGAGTCGGCGATCAGGGTGACGTCCCAGCGCAGCGCGGCGTCGACCGCGAAGGCGACCTTCTGCGACCCGACCGGCTGGTGCGCCCAGAGCAGTCCGGTGAACCCGGCCGACCCGAAGGCCTCCACCTCGGCCGGAGTCGAGCAGGTGAACCCGAGGGTGCCCGCGGCCCGCTGGCGCGACACCACCTCGAGGCACTTGGAGGTCTTGACGTGCGGCCGCAGCCCGATCCCGTGCGACGAGAACGTCTCCGCGGCCCGGCGGATGTTCGCCTCGCACCGCTCGACGTCGACGACGAGCGACGGCGTCGGCAGCTCCGCGAGAGACGCGGCGGTCACAGGCCGAGCCGTTCGCGGTGGTCGCCGTGCAGCAGGTGGTCGACGAGCTCCTGGCTGATCACCGGCATCCCCTCGACCCGGTTGGCCGCGATCCCGCGGAGCCCTTCGATCGCCTGCTGCGGCGTCCAGATCGGGTAGTCCGAGCCGAACAGCAGCTGGTCCACGACGCCCCACTCCTGCGCCCGGACGAGAGCGCGGTAGCCGTCGGCCGGCCGCGCCCACGAGGCCGACACGTCGGAGAAGACCCGCCGGTTCTTGCGGATCACGACCATCGTCTCGCGCTGCCAGGGGTGGCCGAGGTGGGCGATGATCTGGACCAGGTCGGGATGGCGCCGCGCGACCTCGTCGACGTAGATCGGGTTCGACAGCTCGAGCTTGCCGATCGGCGACGGGGATGCCCCCATGTGCCACAGCAGGATGAGTCCCGCCGCCGTCGCCGCCTCGTAGAACGGGTCGAGAGCCTCGTCGCGGATGTCGTAGAGCCCGAGCACCGGGTAGCACTTGATGCCGCGCAGCCCGCGAGCGGCGCCGTCGCGCAGCTGCTCGACCGCGCCCGGGTCGGTCGGGTCGACCGCCATGAACCCGACCACGTTGGTCGTGCAGCGGCGCACGAACTCGGCGATGTACTCGTTGGGGGTGTCCATCCCCGCATACCGGGCGGTGATCCCGAAGACGAACGAGAGGTCGACGCCGCCCTCGGTCATCGCCGCGTCGTAGGCCTCGGGCGTGATGTCGGTCCAGCCGTAGCCGTAGACGGGCTGCCAGTGGTCCTCCCACTCCGAGCCCCAGTGACAGCTGTTCATGGCGTGGGTGTGGACGTCGATCAGCACGCGCCCATCCCTACACGGAACACGATTTCACGTCAACCTTCCGCCCCGCTGACGGACCGGTTAGGGTGACACCTGAAACGGCGTTCCGTCTTGCCGTCCCGGCCCGGAGATGTGTCCGGACCATCCTGCCTACTGCGACCGTCCGGAGCCATCCATGACCGCGGTGTTTCCCGAAGCCGTCCCACCGCCCACGGTGCCGCTCAGCCCGGGCATGCGGGCCGGGGACTTCCTCTTCGTGTCCGGCCAGGTCGCGACGACGCCGGACGGCACCGTCTACCGCGGCGACTTCGACCGGGAGGTGACGCTGACGCTGGACAACGTCGAGGCCGTCCTCACCGCCGGTGGGGCGTCGGTCAGCGACGTCGTCAAGGTCGGCGCGTGGCTGTCGGAGGCCGAGAGGTTCGGCCGGTTCAACGAGCTCTACGCCGAGCGGTTCGGCACGCACCGGCCGGCCCGGACGACGGTCGTCGTCGGGTTCGGGCACCCCGACGTGCGCGTCGAGGTCGACGCGATCGCCTACCTGCCGCAGGGGGCCGGCGCATGACCGCCGAGATCACCGACCTGGCCACCCGCGCGGAGCAGGTCGTCGCCGGGGTGGTCAACTCCGCCACCCGCGCCAACGGGGACCCGCTCACCATCGCCGCCGCCGAGGGCGCCTACGTCACCGACCTCGACGGCAAGCGCTACCTCGACTACCACGCCGCGTTCGGCGCGATCCTCCTCGGCCACCACGACCCGGTCGTCGACGAGGCCGTGATCGAGGCCATCCGGACCGAGCCCGACCTCACGGGGTGGGGGACGAGCACCCTCGAGGTACGCCTGGCCGAGGCGGTCGTCGACGTCGTCCCCAGCATCGACCGGATGGTCACCGTCACCACCGGCAGCGAGGCCGTCGCGTACGCGGTCCGCATCGCCCGCGCGCACACCGGCCGGACGCTGCTGGTCAAGGTCCAGGGCGGCTTCCACGGCTGGTCCGACGCGGTCGCGCGCAACGTCATCTCCCCGCCCGACCGGGCCTACGGGATGGACCCGCTGTCGGCGGGGATCCTGCCCGAGGCGCTCGAGGCGACCCTCATCGCCGAGTACAACGACCTCGAGTCGCTGCGCACCCTCTTCGACGAGCACCCCGACCAGATCGCCGGTGTCATCGTCGAGCCGATCCCGCACAACGTCGGGGCGCTGCTGCCGGCCCAGGGCTACCTCGAGGGGCTGCGCGAGCTGACCGCCGCCCGAGGGAGCGTGCTGATCTTCGACGAGGTCATCACCGGCTTCCGGCACGCGCTCGGCGGGTTCCAGCAGATCGCCGGTGTGAGTCCCGACCTCACGACCTTCGGCAAGGCCATGGGCAACGGGTATGCGGTGAGCGGGGTCGGTGGGTCGGCCGAGGTCATGCGTGAGGCCGAGCCGGCGCAGG
The DNA here is from genome assembly GCF_036559105.1 of Lapillicoccus sp. Classification (GTDB taxonomy): domain Bacteria; phylum Actinomycetota; class Actinomycetes; order Actinomycetales; family Dermatophilaceae; genus Lapillicoccus. The sequence continues at coordinate 9,553 of NZ_DATBTV010000027.1, forward strand.
GCGGCCAGGTCGCCATCATGGGCACCTTCAACGGCAACTCGGTGGCCTGCGCGGCGGGCCTCGCCACCCTCGGCTACCTCTCGTCGCACCCGGAGTTCTACGAGCGCACCCACGCCCTCGGCGCGCGGGTCCGCACGGGGCTCCAGGGCGTCTTCGACGACGCCGGGGTGGCCGCGCGGATCCAGGGCTTCGGCGGCACCTTCACGACGTACTTCATCCCCGGCGAGGCGCACGGCTACCGCGACCTGCTGGCCAACGACTCCGCGGCGAGCCGGGCCTTCCACCGCGCGATGATCGACCGCGGCTTCCTCATGCTGCCCATCCCGATGAAGCGCATGCACGTGTCGGGCGCGTTCACCGAGGCGGACGTCGACCGCACCGTCGACGCAGCCGCCAATGCGGTGGCAGAGCTGGTCGCGCAGGGTGCGCTGCCCCGGCGTTGACGCGCATACCCCTCGTAAGCCTTGGCACTGAAGGAGATCCATGCGTCTGAGCACCTACCGGCGACCCGACGGGTCGGTGGGACACGGTCGGGTCGTCGACGACGGCGCCCGGGTCGAAGACCTCGGTGACGGCGACCTGCTCGGGGTGGTGGCGGGGGAGGAGCCCGCGGACGGTCCGGCCCGGGCGTCGTACGCGTGGGACGAGCTGACGATCCTCGCGCCGGTGCTCGCGCCGCCGACGGTTCTCTGCGTCGCGACGAACTACCAGGAGCACATCGTCGAGGGCGGCGGCGACCGCGTCGATCCGACCCGGGTCTCGCCGAAGCTGTTCATGAAGCCGCCGGCGTCGGTCATCGGCGACGGCGCGACCTACGAGATCCCCGAGATCTCCGCGGCGGCCGACTGGGAGGCCGAGCTCTGCGTCGTCATCGGGTCCGGCGGCCGGGCGATTTCCGAGGAGCGGGCCCTGGACCACGTGTTCGGGTATGCGGCGAGCAACGACATCTCGCTGCGCAAGCTGGCCGTGGGGTACGACCGCGACGTCAATGCGTGGGCGGGCTTCTTCGACTGGCTGGAGGGCAAGTGGTCCGACGGCGCCGCGCCGATCGGCCCGTGGATCCTCACGGCCGACGAGGTGCCCGACCCGCAGGACCTGCCCGTGCGGCTCAGCGTCAACGGTGAGCTGAAGCAGGACGGCACGACCGCGGACATGATCCACGACTGCCGCCAGCTGGTCGCGTTCGCGTCACGGCTGTTCACGTTGCAACCTGGCGACGTCATCCTCACCGGCACGCCGGCGGGGGTCGGCGCGACGACCGGGACCTACCTCACCGACGGCGACGTCATGGTCGCCGACCTCGGTCCGGTCGGCCGACTGACGACGTTCGTCAGCGGTCGCTCGACGGAGGTCTGACCCGGCCGCCTGCGCCGGTCGTGGACGATCCCCCACCTCGGGAGGGAAGGAACCGTCCACGATCCTGCGCGACCGCCACTGCGCGACCGGTCATGGCACGGCAGATCACGACGCCCACCTCGCGTCGGGCCGAGCTCAGAGGGCGGGGTGGAAGCAGGCCACCTCGTGGGTGCCGCCCTCGGGCACGGCCAGCGGCGGCGGCTGCTCGCACTCCGGCGTCGCCTTCCAGCAGCGCGACCGGAACCGGCATCCGGCCGGTGGGTCCACGGGCGAGGGCACCTCGCCGGTGAGCACGATCCGCTGGCGGCGCTCGCCGCCGTCGTCGTGACCGGGCGCCGCCGAGATCAGCGCCTCCGTGTAGGGGTGGTGCGGCGTGCTGAGCACCGCCTCGGCCGGCCCCCGCTCGACGATCTGCCCGAGGTACATGACGACGACGTCGTCGGACACGTGGCGGACGACGGACAGGTCGTGGGAGATGAAGATCATCCCCATCTCGAACTGTTCCTGCAGGTCGCGGAACAGGTTGACGACCTGGGCTTGCACCGAGACGTCGAGGGCCGAGACCGGCTCGTCGAGGATGAGCACCTCGGGATGCGTCGACAGGGCCCGTGCCGTCCCGATGCGCTGCCGCTGCCCACCGGAGAACTGGTGGGGGAACGCATTCCGGTGCCGCGGCTGCAGCCCCACCAGGTCGAGCAGCTCCTCGACCCGAGCGGTGATGTCCGCGCGGTTCATCCCCTGGGCCTGCATCGGTTCGGCGACGATCTGGCCGACCGTGAGCCGGGGGTTCAGCGCGGAGTACGGGTCCTGGAAGACCATCTGGCAGTGCCGGCGCATGCTCCGCAGCGCCTCGCCGGACAGATGGGTGATGTCCTTGCCCAGCAGTCGGACCGAGCCGTTGGTCGGCTCTTCGAGACGCATCACCGCCCGGGCCGTCGTCGACTTGCCGCACCCCGACTCGCCGACGACCCCGAGGGTCCGGCCGCGCTCGAGGGTGAAGCTGACGCCGTCGACGGCCTTGACCGTCACCTTTCGCATCCCCATCCGCACCGGGATGTGCACCTTGAGGTCGGTCACCTCGAGGACGCGGTCGCTCGCCCCGTCGGACGGGGTGACGTCCTGCGGGGTACGCGTCGTGTCGGCGGTCATCCCGCGCCTCCGTCCGCGCCGACGGGGGTGAGGTCCCCGAGGTTGTCCAGCTCCCGGGCACGGTGACATGCCGCGACGTGCTGCGGGCCGACCTCCAGCAACGGCGGGACCGTGGTCCGGCAGGCCTGCAGGCCCTCGGACTCGGTGCAGCGCGGCACGAACGGGCAGCCCTCGGGGACATCGAGCAGGTCCGGAGGGCGCCCGGCGATGGTGAACAGCCGCTCGGTGCGCGGTCCCCAGCCGGGACGGGCCCGGATCAGCGCGCGGGTGTAGGGGTGCCGGGCGTCGGCGAAGATCGTCTCCCGGTCGCAGTACTCGGCCTTGGTCCCCGCATACATGACCAGGACGTCGTCGGCGACCTCGCGGACGACACCGAGGTCGTGCGAGATGAGCACGAGCGAGCAGCCGCGGTCGGCCCGCGCCTGCCGCAGGACGTCGAGGACCTGCGCCTGCACCGTCGCGTCGAGAGCGGTCGTCGGCTCGTCGGCGACGATGAGCTCTGGCTCGTTGATGAGGGCCATGGCGATGACCGCGCGCTGGCGCATCCCGCCGGACCACTGGTGGGGGTACTGGTCGGCGCGGCGCTCGGCGTCGGGAACCCCGACCGACTCGAGTGTCTCGACGACCCGGCGCCGGACCTGCTGCCGGGTGGCCTTGTGGTCGTGGTACTCGACGGTGTTGCCGACCTGCTTGCTGATCCGCTCCACGGGGTTGAGGGCGGTCATCGGGTCCTGGAAGACCATGCTGACCCGCTTGCCGCGAACCGCCCTCATCTGCTTCTCCGACAGCCGCAGGATGTCGGTGCCGTCGAGGAGGACCTGTCCGCTGGTGACGCGAGCGTTGCTGGGCAGCAACCGCATCAGGGTGAGCACCGAGACGGTCTTGCCGGAGCCGGACTCGCCGACGATCCCCAGCGACTCGCCCGCGTCGAGCGAGAACGACAGATCACGGACGGCGTGCACCGGCCCGTCGAGGGTGTCGAACTCGACGCTGAGGTCGCGGACCTCGAGCAGGCTCATCGGCTGGCCTTCGGGTCGAGGGCGTCGCGCATCCCGTCCCCGATGAAGATGACCGAGACCGAGGTGAGGATGATCGCGAGGCCCGGGGGGAGCCACAGCCAGGGCATCGACGAGATGACGGTGAACGACTGCGCGCTCTGGAGCATGTTGCCCCAGGACGCCTGCGGCGGGACGACGCCGAGGCCGAGGAAGGACAGCGCCGCCTCGGAGAGGATGGCGGTCGCGACGAGCAGGGCGCCGCTGACGGTGACCTGCGGGATCACTGCGGGCAGCAGGTGGCGGCGCATGATCGTGGGTCTGCGCGTCCCGGCCGCCGTAGCGGCCTTGACGAAGTCCAGCTCGCGCACGCTGAGCACGACCGAGCGGGCGATCCGGGCCGAGGTGGGCCACGCGAACGCCGCGATCAGCCCGACGAGCAGCGCGATCGACGGGCCGAGGATGCCTCCGCAGACGATGACGACGAGCAGCGACGGCACGGCCATGAAGATGTCGGTGATCCGCATCAGCGCGGAGTCGACGCGACCTCCGGCGCTGCCGGCGACGACCCCGACGACGGTCCCGAGGGCCAGGGCCGATGCCGCCGTCGCGAGGCCGACGAGGATCGATACCCGACCACCCGAGAGCAGCCGGGCCAGCACGTCGCGGCCGAGCAGGTCGGTGCCGAGGGCGTGTCCGTTCCCCGGCGGCTGCCGGCTGGCGGTGAGGTTCTGGGCGTCCGGGTCGATGCCGAGGAGGTACGGGCCCACGACGACGGCCAGGATGATCAGGACGAGGGCGACGACGGAGACCCGTGCGCCGAGGTTGGACCAGAACCGGCGCAGCGCCAGCTGGGACGGGCTGCGCGGCGTGCGCATCGTCTCGCCCGCGGCGGTAGACCGTTCGGCCGTGCTGTCGGCCGAGACCTCGGCCCGGGCGGCGCGGGCCGCGATGTCGGCGCTGTCCGCGCCGGAGAACGCGGGTTCGCTCACTGCAGCCTCACCCTCGGGTCGAGCACCGAGACCAGGATGTCGGCGGCGAAGTTGCTCAGCACCACGAGCAGGGCGACGATCATGCCGAAGGCCAGGATGATCGGGTAGTCCCGGAACTCGATGGCGGCCAGGACCAGCGAACCCATTCCTGGCCAGGAGAACACCGCCTCCAGCACGACGGCCCCGCCGAGCAGCGCCGGTACCGAGATCATGACGACGGTGACCAGCGGTCCGAGCGTGTTGCGCAGTCCCTTGCGCCGGGCCTGCCGCCGCGTCGCGCCCTGGGCCAGTGCCGTCCGGACGTAGTCGCTGGACAGCTCCTCGAGCAGGCCGACCCGCACGTACCGGGTCATCACCGCGCAGTGGACGATGGCGAGCACGCTCACCGGCAGGACAAGGTGGCGCAGCAGGTCGGCGGTGCTCCCGTCACCCGGCGAGCTCATCTGCGACGAGGGGAGGAGGCCGAACCGGGCCGACAGGATGTAGATCGCGACCATCCCGAGGAAGAACGCCGGCGTGGACATGAGGACCAATGAGACGGTGCCGATGCCGTAGTCGACCACCGAGCCCTTGCGCGACGCCTGGACCACCCCCAGGAACAGCGCCAGCAGGGTGCCGATGACCAGACCGAGGCCCATCAGCTCGAGCGTCGGGGCGATGCGTTCGAGCATCAGTGACGCGACCGACCGGTTGAACTGGAACGACGTCCCGAGGTCGCCGACGGCGATGTGGCTCACCCACCGCAGGTACTGGACCGGCAGCGGCTGGTCGAGCCCGAACTCCTTGGTCTTGGCCTCGATGAGCGGACCGGAGTCGCCGACCATGTCCGGTGGGACCAGCGAGGCCAGCGGACCGCCCGGAGCCGCATGGCTGAGCGAGAACAGGGCCGCCGAGACCACGAACAGCACCAGCAGCATCGTGATGAACCGGGTCACGACGTAACGCAGCATGCGGTCTGGGCCTCCTCGCGGCATACCGTGCCCGTCCCGGGCGGCGCAGGGACGGAGCCGACCGGGACGGGCGTTGGCGGGTCAGGACATTCTCGTCACTTCACCGTCCAGTCCTGTACGGACATCAGCGCGGCGGCCATGCCGTCGCCACCACGGATGCCGCCGGTGATCTTCGGGCTGAAGGCGTAGACCCGCGTCGGCTGCGCGATCCACAGGTGGGAGACGTCGGCGTTCTCGAGCTTGCCGGCCTCGGTGAGGATCTGGTTGCGCTTCGCCTCGTCGATGGTGGTCGACGCCTGCGCGAGCAACGAGTCCACCTGGGGGTTGCAGTAGTTCGGCAGGTTCGCACCCTTGGGGTAGGCGTTGGCGCAGGTGATCATCGGGATGTTGGTCTCCGGGTCGGCGACGTAGATGCCGCCGCCGTAGAGCAGGGCGTCGTAGTCGCCCTTGGTCAGCATGTCGGTCAGCTGGGCCTGGTCGACCGGCTTGATCGTCGCCTTGACGCCGATGTCCTGGAGGTTCTTGAGGACCACCTGGTCGACGGCGGCGCGTTGCGCGTTGTTGTTGACCTCGCGGATGACGAACTCCTGGTTGAAGTCCCAGCCTCCCTCGGTCAGCAGCTGCTTGGCCTTGGTCGGGTCGTAGGCATACGCGTTGAAGCCGTCCCTGGTCACCTTCGGCGAGGTGAACGAGGTGTTGATCGGCTTGGCGGCACCGGCGTAGATCGACGAGATGATGCCCGCGCGGTCGATGGCGGTGAGGATGCCCTGCCGGACCTTGGGGTTCTTGAGGTACGGCTTGCGCTGGTTGATCGTGTAGCGGTCGAAGCCCGGGACCTCGTTGCTGACCGTCTTGACGCCCTGCATTCCCTGCACGGTCTTGACGTCGGTCGCGGCGACGAGGGTGAGGTCCATCTCGCCCGAAGACATCTGCTGAGTCGCGACGTCCTGGGTGACCAGAACCTCGTTGAGCTTCTCGAACTTCACCGGCTTGCGGAAGTTCGGGTTGCGGGTGAACTCCGCGCGCTGTCCGGCGGAGTATGCGGTCAGCGTGAAGGGGCCGAGGCCGGGCACCTTGCCGGGCGTCACCCAGATCGGGGAGGAGGCGACCGTCGCGGGGTCCTCCTTGCCGATCGTGTCCTTCTGGAGGATGTAGATGGTCGCGCCGAAGAGGGTGTACATGAACCCGACGTCGGGGGTCTTCAGGCTGATCTGGACGGTCTTGTCGTCGACCTTCTTGACGCCGGACATCTCCTTGGCCGCGCCCGACTGGACCTCCTCGTAGCCGGCGATCGGCTTGAGGACGGTGGCGATCGGCGACTTGACGGCGGGGTTCACGTAGAGGTTCAGGGTGAACAGGACGTCGTCGGCGGTGAAGGGCTTGCCGTCCGACCATTTCTGGTCGGCCAGGGTCAGCGTGAGGGTCTTGGCGTCGGAGGAGAGCTCCCACTTCGCCGCGGTGCGGGGCTCCAGGGTGCCGTCGGCGGCGATGTTGACGAGCTGGTCGAGCACCGGCGTGATGATCTGCCCGTTGCCGGCGGTGCCGCCGAGCAGTGGGCTGCCGGTGTCAGGCTTCTGCTGCAGCCAGATGGTCAGCGCGTTGGTGGTGCTACCGCCGCCCGTGGCGGTGGCGCTCCCGCTGCCGTCGGCGGCCGGCGGGGGTGAACAGGCCGCGAGCGCCAGGACCCCGGCCACGGCAACGCTGAGCGCTCCCGTCGCCGTCCGTGTGCCTCGAGTCATCGTCGGCTCCTTCGTGGTCGAGACGGGGTGAGAGGACGCGAACCATCGCCCGTCGCGCCCACGGTGAGGGACGACAAAGGACAGGGGCGTCGGACACCACGACAGTGGGGGCGACCGGCCCGCGGTGGAGTCATCGTAGGAGCGTCGGGCCCGACATGGCAAGACGTTCCATGTTGCGGGTTGGCCTCGGTGGTTCGTCCCGGCGTCAGCCGCGCGGCCGCGGGGCGGAGGTCAGCGCAGCGACGATCGTCGCGTCGTGGGCGAGCGAGTCGGCGGTGGTCTGCAGCAGCTCGAGGAACCGCGGGCGCACGTCGTCGGAGAACTCGCCGGCCGCCCCGGAGATGCTCAGCGCGGCGAGCGTGGTGCCGTTCGCCGCCACCGGGACGGCCATGCAGCGCAGCCCCTCGTCCCACTCCTCGTCGTCGTACGCATACCCCTGCCGGCGGACCCCGGCGATGACGGGCTCGAGCTGCTGCGGGTTGGTGATGGTCGTCTGGGTGGCCGGGATCCAGGGGATCGGCGGCAGGTGGGCGCCGACCTCGTCGACCGACAGGCCGGCGAGCAGAACCTTCCCGAGGCCGGTGGCGTACGGCACGGCCCGGTCACCCACGCTGGCGTCGAGGCGCAACGGTCGCGCGGGGTGCTCGACCGCGACGTGGAGGACGTGTGTGCCGTCGAGGACGGCGAGGTTGGCGGTCTGCCGGGTCTCGGCAGCCAACGAGACCAGGTGCTGACGGGCCAGCTCGGGGACGCTCAGGGTCTCCATGAACGAGTTGGCCAGCGCCATGACCTTGTGCCCGAGACGGTAGGACGGGCGCTCGTCCACCCGCACGAGGTAGTCCTCCTCCACGAGCGCACTGAGCAGCCGCACGATGGTGCTCTTGGGCAGCCCGCTCGTCTCGTGGATCTCGGTGAGCGTGGCGGGGTCGCGCCGGCCGGCCACGGTCTCGAGGACCAGCAGCCCGCGGGCCAGCGCGTGGGTGTGGTAGTTGCTTTTGCCCCGCTGCTCGTCGGGCATGGGCGCCTCTCGTCACGCGTCCGGTGCTTGCGTCGGCTCGCACCAACCTGGAATGGTGTTCCACAATAGCCGAGGAGCAGGTCAGAGCGTCCGAGGAGGACTGTCGCGTGCGGGTCGCCCTCGTCGGGACCGGGTTCATCGCGGGGGCTCATGCGGCGGCCGCAGCCGGTGTCCCGGACGTCGAGATCGTGGCGGTCACGGACAGAGACGGCGGAGCCGCCGACCGGTTCGCGAGGGCGTGGGGCGCTCGCGCGGTGCCGGACGTCGCCGACCTGCTCGCCGACGACGGCGTCGACGCCCTGGTGGTCTGCACGCCCAACGACACCCACGCGACGCTGGCCCGTGCGGCGGCGAACGCGGGGAAGCACCTGCTGCTGGAGAAACCGATGGCTCTGTCGGCGGCGGACGCGCGGTCGGTCGCCGACGCTTTCCAGGTGGCGGACCGGGTGCTGCTCGTCGGGCACACCCATCGGCACACCGACTACGCGCGAGCGGTCCACGACGTCGTCTCGTCTGGTCGGCTGGGCACCGTGCGCTCGGTGCGGATCGCCATCATCGGGGGCTGGATCTGGGGCGGGTGGTCGGCCTGGGTGCTCGACCCGGCGCGGTCGGGCGGGCACGCGTTCCACAACGGCGTTCACCTCTACGACCTCGCCCGGTGGTGGCTCGGTTCGCCGATCGCCTCGGTGTATGCGGTGGGGCAGCCGCTGACGTCGGCCGCCCTCGCCATCGACGACTACCTTTGCAGCACGCTGGTTGCGGAGTCCGGGGCCACCGCGGTGTGCGAGATCAGCCGCGGGGAGCGGCCACGGACGACGTCGCTGTTCGAGATCGTCGTCCACGGGGACCGCGGGACCCTGGTCCGGTCCAACGGCGGCGAGGGGCTGGTGGCCTACACGACGGGCGGGTCGGGTCCGCGAGCGGTGCCGGGGACGGACCCGTTCCGGCGCCAGCTCCGCGTGTTCGCCGCCGCCGTCGCCGGGACCGCTCCGGTCGACCCGGGTCCTGAGGACGCGGTGCACGCGACCGCCGTGGCCGAGGCGGTCGAGCGCTCCGCCCGCAGCGGCCAGAGCGTGGCGGTAGTGCGATGACGACCCGGGTCCTGTTGGCCGGCGCGGGGGGCGAGGCTGCGGGACGGCACCACCAACGTGACATGTTCGCGCCCGCGATTGCCGCGAGCGAGCTCCTCGACGTGGCCGGCGTGTGGCCGGGACCGGTCGGGGCGGACGGGTACGGCCGGGCCGGAGAACTGGCCGCCTCGCTGGCCGTGCCCGTGGTGGCTGACCTCGTCGGGGCGCTCGTCAGGGCCGACGCCGTGGTGGCGTGCCTCGACCCGAACGCGCTGGACGTGCTGCTCGACGCGCACCCCACCGTCCCTGTGCTCCTCGACAAGGCCGCGCTCCTCGGCACCGCACGGCTGGCCGCGCTGGGTCAGGACCCGCGCGCCGCACGGCTCGTCGCCGCATACCACGCGCGCTTCCACCCCGGCGTCGCCTCGCTGACCGCCAGCGTTCGCACCGGGGAGCTCGGCCTGCCGCACGCGCTGCACGGCGAGCTGTTGGTGCCGTTCGGGGACGGACCGACGGCCGAGGGCGACCTGCGGCACGTCGGCGTTCTCGCGCTGGACGCCGTGGCCGCCGTGCTCGGGCCACCCTCGGGGGACGTCCACGCCGTGCGCACCGCGACCGGGGATCCCGAGACCGAGACGTGGACCCTCGCGGTCCGCTGGCACCCCGGGGTCGTCGTCACGCTGCTCGTCTCGCGAGGCCAGCCGGGCGTCGGCGGGATGCTGCACCGGTACCGGCTGATGGGCAGCGAGGGCCAGGTCCTCGTGGACCTCGCGGCGCCGGCGCTGGCGCTCGTGGGGGAGGGGACGCCGGTCGGCTACGGTCCGAGCCCGGTGCAGCTCGAGCTGGAGACCCTGGCGCGAGGCTTGGGCGGGACGACCATGGCGGACCTCGCCGCGGTCAGCCGGGTCATCGACGCCGCCGAACGGTCGGCGGCGTCCGGTCAGGTCCAGCTCCTCGACTGAGGGGCCGTCAGGCGGCCTCGTGCGGCCAGGGCGTCGGTGTGGCGACAAGGGCGCGACCCTCACGGGTCGCCCGCGCGGCGTTCCACCCGACCACCCCGCCCACGAGGTCACCGTCGCGTTGCGCGAGCGCGAACGTCGGGGCGTTGCGGTCGCCCGTGAGCCACCGCTCCTCCCGGCCGCTCCCCGTCACGCCGTACGCCTGGACCCGGACGTCGTACTGGTCGGACCACCAGTAGGGCACCATCGCCAGGGGATCCGCATCGCCGAGGAGGTCGGCGGCGACGGTCCGGGCCTGCTCACCCGCCGTCTGGCGATGGTCCACCCGGCGGCACCGACCCTCCCGATCCGGCCACGCGCAGACCTCGCCGACCGCGTGAATGCCCGGGGCGGCGCGGCCCCGGGCGTCCACGACGACGCCCGGGACGATGGTCAGCCCGCTGCCGGCGAGCCAGGCGACGTTGGGGCGGGCACCCAGTGCCACCACGGCGGCGTCGGCCCGCGCGGACCGGTCGGCGAACCGGACCGTCGCGCCGGTCTCGTCCCCCGCCACCCCCACGACCTGGGCGCCGACGTCGAGCGCGACGCCGTGCTCCTCGTGCAGCTCGCGGATCCGCCCGCTCACCGTCTCGCCGACGGCGGCGACCATGGGTTCGAGCGGCCCGGAGACGACCACGTCGCCGACGCCGACGACTCGGGCGGCAGCGGCCACCTCCAGCCCGAGGAACCCGGTCCCGACCACGGCGAGCCGGTGGCTGGTCCGCAGCAGGGTCCCGAGGTGCTGCGCGTCGCCGAGGGTGCGCAGCGCGACGACCCGCGCCCCGAGGGTGGTCCAGGACGGCACGATGGCGTGGCTGCCGGTGGCGACGACGATCTCGTCGGCAACGAGCTCGGTGCCGTCCTCGAGGATGACCGTCCGGCGCGGGATGTCGAGGGTGCGCGCGGTCCCGCCGAGCCGCAGGTCCAGATCGAGCTCGTCGAGCTGCTGCGCGGTGGTCAGGGCCGCGCGCTCGTGCGACCACGTGCCGAGCAGGACCTGCTTCGACAGCGGCGGCCGGTCGTAGGGCAGGTGGGTCTCCGCGCCTACCAACGTGACCGAGCCCTGGAACCCGGCGTGCCGCAGCTCGTCAGCCACGGTGAACCCGGCCACCCCGGCACCGACGACGAGCACCCGGCCGGGCGGCTTCACGGGACGACGTGGATGGCCCGCGCGGGACAGACCCGCTCCGCCTGGACGGCGTCGGCGTCCTCGCCCGCCTCCGGCTGGCGCAGCAGGATCACGGTGCCGTCCGTCTCGTCCTGGTCGAACAGGTCCGGCGCCGCCAGGACGCACTGCCCGCCGCCCACGCAGCGGTCGGCGTCGATCTCCACGGTGCTCATCGTCTGCTCACGGGTTCACCAGGTGACCGGCAGCGAGGCGACGCCGACGAGGTTGGTCCGCTTGAACGGCACCTCGTCCGGGTCCACGGCCAGCCGCAGGGTCGGTATGCGCCGCAGCAGGGTCTCGAGGACGATCCCCAGCTCCAGCCGGGCCACCGGCTGGCCCAGGCACTGGTGCGGCCCGAACCCGAACGCCACGTGGTGCCGGTTGTCGCGGTGGATGTCGAACCGGTCCGGGTCCGGGAACGCTCGCGGGTCCTTGTTGGCCAGGGCCGGCCCGACGATGAGCCCCTCACCGGCGCATACCGGCTGGCCCGCGACCTCGGTGTCCTCCTTGGCGGTCCGCACGAGGATGAACAGCATGCTGATGTAGCGCAGCAGCTCCTCGATCGCCCCGGGCAGCAGGGTCGGGTCGCGGCGGATCTCGGCGAGCTGGTCGGGGTGCGTGAGCAGGACGTAGGTGCCCGTCGCGATCATCGTCGCCGTCGTCTCGTGGCCGGCGGTGAGGAGCAGCCGCAGCGCGGCGACCAGGTCGGTCTGCTCGATGAGGCCGGGTTCGAGCAGGTCGCGCACCGAGGCGCTGATGACGTCGTCGCCGGTCCCGCCGTGCGCGGTGTCGACGAGCCCGGACATGTATGCGAGCAGGTCCTGGAACGCCTGCTCCGACTCGGCCGGGTCGCCGTCCATGCGGCTGCGGACCTCGGCTCGGGCCTCGTACCAGTCGTGGTCCGCGTAGGGCACACCGACGAGGGAGCACATGGTCTGCGAGGCGACTGGGAGGGCGAGGTCGCGCACGAGGTCGGCGTCACCGGGCCTGGCCAGCAGGGCGTCGATGGTCGCGTCGATGATCTGCTGGATCCGCGGCCGCAGCGTCTCGACCCTACGGATCGTGAAGTACCGGGTGAACAGCCGGCGATAGTGGGTGTGGTCCGGCGGGTCCATGACCGTGAACGACGTCTCGGCGCGCTCGGCCGCCGCCCGGTTCGCCGACCCGGCGAACCGCCACAGCCCCGCCGAGCTGAACCGGTCGTCGGAGAGCACGGTGCGGATGTCGTCGTACCGCGTCACCAGCCACGCGGGCTGACCGTCGTGCAGCTCGACCGAGACCACCGGGCAGCTCTCCCGCAGCTCGGTCTGGACGGCGGGCGGGTCCAGCGGGTGCTCCCGCGCGGTCGGGAACGGGATGCGGCTCGGCGGCACGGCGCCATGCTAGGTCGGCCCTGTCGGTCGGTCAACAAATGTGGAACGCTGTTTCATGAACTGACCGGACCGACCCGTGAGGACCGCTCGATGAAGCTGATGACGATCTACGCCCATCCGGCCGACACGATCACCAACTGCGGCGGGGCGCTGGCCCGGCACGCCGACGCCGGCGACGAGATCGTCGCCGTGATCCTCACCCACGGCGGCCGGATCCACCCGAACGCCTACGCCGAGGAGTGGCGCAAGGAGCACCCCGACGAGCAGGTCGTCGCGTCCGGCCTGGCCGAGATCGCCGGCAACAAGCGCCGTGAGCTCGAGCGGGCGGCCGAGATCATCGGCATCCGCGACCTCGTCCTGCTGGACCACGACGACACGATGAGCACCGTCCACGAGGACGTCGTCGGGGAGGTCGCGGAACAGATCGCCCTGCACGCGCCGGACGTCGTCATCGCCGACTACCCCGCGAACGCCGTGATGTCGCAGTCGTCCCACACCATCGCGACGATGACCGCGCTCGCGGCGATCGACCGCGCCGCCACCTACCTGAAGAACCTCGACGGGCGCGACGAGGTCAACATCCGGCAGGTGTTCTTCACCGGTCTGCCGTCGATCGCGTCCGACGCGCTGAGCAACTACGGGGTCCGCAACGACCTGCTCATCGACATCACGCCGGTCGTCGGCCGGAAGATCGCGGGGATGGACTGCTTCGCCAGCCAGGGCTACGACGGGCCGTTCGCGCGCAAGGCCGTGGAGAGCAACAACGGCGAGTTCGGCCGGCTCGCCGGCGTGAACTTCGCCGAGGCGTACGTCCGGTACCGCAACGAGACCCACGACCGGTTCCCGGTGACGCGGGCCGCGATGGAGGCCGACCCGCTGACCCGGCACGTCGCGTACTCCCAGGTGAACCTCCGCGAGGCGTACCCCGTGGCCTAGTTCGAGAGGGCGACGACCTGGCCGGCCCGTATGCCGGTCAGGCGCCCGTCCCGCACCGCGAGGCGACCCGACACGACCACGTCGCGGATCCCGGTGCTCAGCTGGTGCGGGTTCTCGAAGGTGGCCACGTCCTTCAGGGTGGCCAGGTCGAGGACCACGAGGTCGGCGACGGCGCCCGACTGGACCGTGCCGCGGTCGGTGAGACCGACCCGGCGGGCAGGAGCGGAGGTGCACCGGCGTACCGCGTCGGCGAGGTCGTCCCGGCCGTACTCGGAGAGGTAGCGGGGGAAGCAGCCGTAGCACCGCGGGTGCGGGGTGCCACGGCCGGTGGGACCGGTCGGGTCCAGGGCCAGCCCGTCGGAGGCGACGACGGTGGCGGGGTGGCGCAGGACGCGCTCGAGGTCGTGGGCGTCGCGGCCGAAGTAGACCGCGAGGACCGAGGAGCCGTAGCGGCGCAACAGGTCGAGCGCGACCGCGTCGGCGGACACGCCCCGGTCCGCGGCGATCTCGGTGACGTGGCGGCCCAGCAGGCCGGAGTCGGCCGGGTCCGGCAGCCAGCTGACCACCGTCTCGTCCCAGCCCACGGCGCGGTCGGCCCACTCGGCGAAGAGCGCGCGGACCGTGGCCGGGTCGTCCAACCGCTCCCGTAGCGCCTCGTCGCCGCCGGCCTGGAGCTCGGCCGGGACCGCTTGCGCGAGCGGCGCGTTACCGGCGAGGTACGGGTAGATGTCGACCCCGACGTCCAGGCCCGCCTCGCGCGCTGCGTCGACCATGTCCAGGGCCTCGGCGACCCGACCCCAGTTGCGCCGGCCAACCGCGGCGAGGTGCGAGACCTGGGTGCGGCAGCCGGTCTCCCGCGCGACCCGCAGGCACTGGGCGACCGACTCCAGCAGGTGGTCGGTGTAGTCCCGCACGTGCCAGGCGAACAGTCGGTCGTACGCGGCGACGGTGCGACCCAGCGCGACCAGCTCGTCCTCCTCGGCGAAGCAGACCGGCGCGTAGACGAGCCCGGTGGACAGGCCGACGGCGCCGTCCTGGAGGCCTTCGGCCAGGAAGCCGACCATCGCCTCGATCTCGGGCCCCGAGGCCGGGCGCGCGTCGAAGCCGACGGCCGAGGCGCGGAGGGGGCCGTGCGGCACCAGGGTGAGGACGTTGAGGGCGGGCCGAGCGGCGCGGACAGCGTCGAGGTAGCCGGCGACGGTGGTCCAGTCGACGCGGACGTCGGGGTCGAGGTCGAGGTATGCGGCGGAGGCCCGGATCTCGTCGAGGTCGGCGTCCGGGGTTCGTGGGGCGACGCCGAGGCCGCAGTTGCCGACGACCTGGGTGGTCGTGCCCTGGGTGAGCGCGCTCGGCGCCTGAGGGGACGACAGCAGGGTGAGATCACTGTGGGTGTGGATGTCGACGAATCCAGGGGTGACGACCAGTCCGTCGGCGTCGATGACCGTGTGGGCGTCGTGGTCGAGGTCGGGTCCGACCGCGACGATGCGGTCACCGGCGACGGCGACGTCGGCGGTACGGAGGGGTGCGCCGGTCCCGTCGACCAGAAGGCCGCCGCGGACGAGGAGGTCCATCATCCCTCGAGGTCCTTCCGGTCGATGACGTTGAGCATCGGCCGACCGGCCGCGCGGCGACGGGCGTTCTCGAGAAACAGGTCCCAGATGCGCTGCTGGTACCAGGGGCTGCCGTTCGACCCCGAGACGTGCGCGCTGACGATGGTGTTCGGGGCGTCCCAGAAGGGGTCGTCGGGCGGCATCGGCTGACGGTAGTGGTCGTCCAGTGCGGCCCCGCCGAGGTGTCCCGACCGCAGGGCATCCAGCAGGGCGGCCTCGTCGACGACGCGCGCCCGAGCGGGGTTGAGCAGCAACGCTCCCTGCGGCATCCGGGCCAGGGCGTCGGCGTCGACGAGACCCCGAGTGCCCGCACTGTCGGGGACAGCCACGACCAGGGCGTCGAGCCGCGAGTAGAAGTCGGCGCGGTCCTCGAAGGTGAACCAGCGGTCGGGTTCCAGGACGGCGTCGGGTGCACGGCCGAACGGGTCGAACCGCTCGCCACGGTCGCGGTTGCGGGTCCGGGTCATCACCTGGACCCGCATGCCGAGCGGCTGGAGGACGCGCGCGACCTCCCGACCGATGTTCCCGTAGCCGAGCAGGCCGACCTGCATACCTCGTAGCTCGGCCTGGTAGACGACCGACCGGTCCCACCGGTGCGCGCGCTGCGACGCGAGCATGTCGGGGAACCGGCGCCCGAGGGCCAGCAGCATCATGACCACCCACTCCGCAATGGGCCGGTCCTGGACGCCGCTGGCGTTGGTGACGACGGTGTCTGCGGGCAGCGGCAGCCCGCTGAGCTGCGCGTAGCCGTGCGACCCGAGCTGCACCCACCCGAGCCGCTCGAGGTCCGCCGCATTGGCCGGTGGCTGGTCGGCGAACAGCACCGTCGTCTCCGGGTCGGCGACCCAACCCTGGTCCGCGTCGACCACGGTGAGCGTCGCGTCGGGCAGCACTTCGCCGATCCGTGGCAGGTGCTCGTCGGCGCCCGGTTGGCCGATGACGACGTGGTCGGGCACGTCAGCTCCTCATCACCTTGCCGGGGACGCTGGAGAACTCCTCGGCCCCGGGGCGGAAGGGGTACGCGGCGCGCGTCTCCTCGGTCAGCTCGACGCCGAGCCCGGGGACGTCGGGTCGCAGTACCCGGCCGTCCTGCAGCCGCAGCGAGTCGCCCCAGAGCTCGGTGTGCAGCGGCCCGGCGGCCGGAGGGATCTCGACGATCAGCGTGTTCGGGCACGCGAAGGCGGCGTGCACGTTCTGCATGACGCCGACACCGCCGCACCAGGCGTGCGGGGCGACCTGGCACCCGTTCCGGCTGAATTGCGTTGCCACGTGGACGAACCCGTCGATGCCGAGCCACGCGGCGTCCGGCTGGGCCACGGCGAAGGCGTCCCGGTCCGCGAAAGCGGCGAACTCGCCGACCGTCGAGAGCTGTTCGCCGCCCGCGACGGGGATCGCGGTGCTCCGGGTCAGCTCCGCGTAGCCGGCGACGTCGTCGTAGCGCAGTGGCTCCTCGAAGAACGTGAGGCCGAACGGCTCGAGGGCGTGCAGGACGGCGCCCGCCGTCTCGACGTCCCACCGTTGCGGCCCTTCGCGATGGCCCATGTGCCCGTCGAGGAGGAGTCCCGCCTCGGCGCCGAAGGTGTCGCGGAGCAACGTGGCCTTGCCGACCTCGGTATCGACGGCCGCTTGGACGCCGGTAGTGGGCACCTCGTCGCGGCTGGCGGAGTCGAGGTACCCGGAGCTCAGCTTGACCGCGCGGAACCCCAGCCCGAGGTAGAACTCGACCTTGCGGAGCAGGTCGTCCGTCGGCCACGGGGAGGGCCCGCCCGTCGCATACGCGGGAAGGCTGGTCGGCGACTCGTCGGCGAGCAGCCGGTGGACCGGGAGGCCGCGCACCTTGCCGACCAGGTCCCAGAGCGCGCCCTCGATGCCGGCGAGCACCGCGGCGCCGAGCCCGACCCGGCCCCAGTACTGGAAGCAGGTACGCATCCGGGCGACGACCTCGCGCAGGTCGAAGTCGTCCCGGTCCAGGCCGTCGACGGCGAGCAGGACGGGGCGCAGGTAGTCCACGACGAGCGGCACCGACTCGGGGAAGAAGTAGCCGGCGTAGGTCTCGCCGAGCCCGACCACCCCGGCGTCGGTCTCGATCTCGACGAGCGCGGCGCTGCGGGACTGCTTGAAGACCGACAGCCAGGGGTCGTGGGTGCACGGGCCGGTCAGCAGCACGGTCCGGACGTCGACGATGCGCACCCCGCCAACGTTGCTGAAACACCGTTTCATGTCAATGCCACGGGCGCCCCCGTCGGGAAGTGGCATCTCGGCCACGAACCGACGCCGGGGGTCGCGGTCCTGGGTCGGGTTTCGGCATCTGGGCCACGAACGCGCGCGGGGCCTGTGGAGGACGACGCTCCCGGGAGGGCGGCGCGCGCGACGGTAGCGGTATGTCGCTCACCGCCCGTTCACGCTCCGGCGGGGTCTCGACGCGGGACTGACCGAGCGCGTCCTGCGTGGACCGGCCTACCAGCGCCTGCTGCACGGCGTTTACGCGCCGGCCGGAGTCACTCCGACCACCACTGTGCGGCGGGCTGCCGTATACGTGCGGGCCGGTGTCGACTCACCCATGGAGTCACGCCTGCGGACGCTCCTCGTCCTGGCCGGCCTGCCCGAGCCGGTGGTCAACCACCCGCTCCGCGACGAGTCGACCGGTCGCGTGCGCTACCGGCTCCACCTGAGCTATCCGCAGTGGCGGATCGCCGTGGAGTACGACGGACGGCAACACGCCCAGAACACGGCGCAGTGGCGATGGGCCGTCCAGCGCCGTGAGGACCTGGACGCGGACGGCTGGCGGTTGGTCGTAGTCCTCAGCGGCGACCTATACCGCAGCCCAGCCCGTACCCTGGAGCGCGTCGTGTCCGCAGCGTGCGCGCAGGGCGTGTCCTGGAGAGTGCGTAGCGACGAGTGGCGGCGGTACTTCCCCGTCCGCGATTAGGGCGGCAAACCACACCGCTGATATCCTGGACGTTGCCGTGACACGGCCGCGGATTCAGAGAGCCCAGGTGGACATGCCCTGGTGCACCGCGCAGCGAGATACAGAAGAGGATCGGTAGCCCATGCCGTTGGACCTGGACGTCAAGAAGCAGATCATGACCGAGTACGCCACCACCGAAGGTGACACCGGTTCTCCTGAGGTGCAGATCGCGATGCTCACGCAGCGCATCAAGGACCTCACCGAGCACTCGCGGCAGCACAAGCACGACCACCACAGCCGTCGGGGCCTGCTCCTGATGGTCGGCCGGCGCCGCCGGCTGCTGCGCTACCTGGAGGCCACCGACATCGAGCGCTACCGCTCGTTGATCAAGCGCCTCGGCCTGCGCCGATAAGCCTGTGACGTACTTGTGACTGGCGGCCACCGCTACCTACGCGGAGGCCGCCCTGTCGCATGAGTAAGAACCCGGGCACAACGACGATGCCCCGGGATGCACAGAACAGATTGGAGGACCCATGGAGGGTCCAGAGATCACCTTCGCCGAAGCCGTCATCGACAACGGCCGCTTCGGCACCCGCACCGTCCGGTTCGAGACCGGGCGGCTCGCCAAGCAGGCAGCCGGTTCCGTCACCGCATACCTCGATGACGACACGATGCTGCTGAGCACCACCGCCGCGGGCAAGCAGCCCAAGGACCAGTTCGACTTCTTCCCCCTGACCGTGGACGTCGAAGAGCGCATGTATGCGATCGGCAAGATCCCCGGCTCGTTCTTCCGTCGCGAGGGTCGCCCCTCGACCGAGGCCGTGCTCACCTGCCGGCTCATCGACCGCCCGCTGCGCCCGACCTTCAAGAAGGGCCTGCGCAACGAGGTCCAGGTCGTCATCAGCGTCTTCGCGCTGAACCCCGACCACCAGTACGACGTGCTCGCGATCAACGCGGCGAGCCTGTCGACGCAGATCTCCGGCCTGCCGTTCTCCGGCCCGGTCGGCGGTGTCCGCGTCTCCCTCATCGAGGGTCAGTGGGTCGCCTTCCCGAACTTCTCCGACATCGAGCGCTCCGTCTTCGACATGGTCGTCGCCGGTCGCGTGGTGACGAACAAGGACGGTGCGGAGGACGTCGCGATCATGATGGTCGAGGCGGAAGCCACCCACGTCACCTGGGACCTGGTCACCAACCAGGGCGTCGGCGCTCCCACCGAGGAGATCGTCGCCGAGGGTCTCGAGGCCAGCAAGAAGTTCATCGCCCAGCTGTGCCAGGCGCAGAACGAGGTGGCCGCCGCCGCCGCGAAGCCGGTCGAGGAGTTCCCGTACTTCCTCGACTACAACGACGACGCCTACGACGCCGTCGAGCACGCCGTGACGGGCGACCTGGAGCAGGCGCTGCAGATCGCCGGCAAGCAGGAACGCGAGGACCGCCTCGACGAGATCAAGGCCCAGATGAAGGGCTCGCTCGAGCAGGAGTTCGCGGGCCGCGAGAAGGAGCTGTCGGCCGCATACCGTGCGGTGCAGAAGAAGCTCATCCGCAAGCGGATCCTCACCGACGGTGTCCGCATCGACGGCCGTGGCCTGCGGGACATCCGCGCGCTGTCGGCCGAGGTCGAGGTGCTCCCGCGGGTGCACGGTTCGGCGATCTTCGAGCGCGGCGAGACCCAGATCATGGGTGTTACCACGCTGAACATGCTCAAGATGGAGCAGCAGATCGACACGTTGTCGCCGGTGACGCGCAAGCGCTACATGCACAACTACAACTTCCCGCCCTACAGCACCGGTGAGACCGGTCGCGTCGGGTCGCCCAAGCGCCGCGAGATCGGCCACGGGGCGCTCGCGGAGCGGGCTCTCCTGCCGGTGCTGCCGACGCGGGAGGACTTCCCCTACGCGATCCGTCAGGTGTCGGAGGCGTTGAGCTCCAACGGTTCCACCTCGATGGGCTCCGTCTGCGCCTCGACCCTGTCGCTGCTCAACGCCGGTGTGCCGCTGCGCGCCCCGGTCGCCGGCATCGCCATGGGCCTGGTCTCCGACGAGGTCGACGGTGAGACCCGCTACGCGGCGCTCACCGACATCCTCGGAGCCGAAGACGCCTTCGGCGACATGGACTTCAAGGTCGCGGGTACCAAGAACTTCGTCACGGCCATCCAGCTGGACACGAAGCTCGACGGCATCCCGGCGTCGGTCCTCGGCGGTGCGCTGACCCAGGCCCGCGAGGCCCGGCTGCACATCCTCGACGTCATGGCCGAGGCCATCGACGTCCCGGACGAGATGTCGGAGTTCGCCCCGCGGATCATCACGGTGAAGGTCCCGGTTGACAAGATCGGCGAGGTCATCGGCCCGAAGGGCAAGATGATCAACCAGATCCAGGACGACACGGGCGCCGACATCTCCATCGAGGACGACGGCACCGTGTACATCGGCGCGGTCGACGGTCCGTCGGCCGAGGCCGCTCGGGCCGCGATCAACGCGATCGCGAACCCGCAGATGCCCGAGGTCGGAGAGCGCTTCATCGGGACCGTCGTCAAGACGACCACCTTCGGTGCGTTCATCTCGCTCACCCCCGGCAAGGACGGCCTGCTGCACATCTCCGAGGTGCGCAAGCTCGTCGGTGGCAAGCGGATCGACAGCGTCGACGACGTCCTCAAGGTCGGCCAGAAGGTCCAGGTCGAGCTCAAGGAGATCGACCCGCGCGGCAAGCTCTCGCTCGCCGCGGTGATGGCCGACGCCAACGGCTCGGAGGGTTCGGACAGCCCGGCGGCCGAACCGGCCAACGTCTGAGGTTCGCCTCCAGGTCTGGTGACGGCCCGGCATACCCACGAGGTATGCCGGGCCGTTCCGGTTCTCGTCCGCCCGCGGCTCCGGGTGAGAGCGGTCGGAACTCCGGCCGCTTTCACCCGGAACCGGTCGACCACTCAGTCGTCGTCGGTGTCGGGCAGCGCGGCGCGGATCTGGTCGACCTCGGCCAGCGCGGCGCGCAGGGTGCGGTCGGCGACTTTGTTGGCCGCGGCCGCCTCGCGCTGGGCCTTGACCAGGCCGTCGCGTTCGCCGCGGGCCGCCTTGAGCTCGGTGTCCAGCTCGGCGATCCGGGCGTCCAGTGTCTCCAGCGCGTCGGACGCCTCGCTCAGCGCGTCCCCGGCCTTGGCTGCCGCCGACATCGTCTCGCGCGAACGCTTCTCGGCCTCGGCCAGCCGCTTGAGCAGCGCCGGGTCCGGCTCGGCCGGCTCCTCCGGCTCGGGCTCGGGTTCGGTCGGCCGTCCCCTGCCGCGCCCGAACCCCTGGCCCTCGCCCTTGATGACCCGCAGCGCCGGCCGCCGGGCGGGTGAGGGCGCCGCCGTCGCCTCGGACAGGTCGACGTCGCCGAACCCCGCGTAGGACAGCGCCCGGGTCAGCTGCCCCGACCCCACCGCCTCCGCGGCCGCCGTCGTCGCCAGCGCCGCGACGAAGGTCTCGCGCACCTGGTTCGCCACCGGCATGGACAGGGAGCCGCCGCCCGCCTTCGCCACCTCCGCGGTCGCACGGACCAGCTCGTCGATGAGCTTGGTCCGCTCCCGCCCCAGCGTCTTCATGGCCGCGCCGTCCATCTTCTCCTGAGCCTCGTGGAGCCCGGACGCCAGCTCGACGAGCCGCTCCATGTCGTCGGGGCGCGCGCGGACCAGCTGGTTGATCGCCCACGCCGCCGCGGTCGGCTTGCGGATCGACTCGATGGCCTTGGCCAGCCCGGTCTCCTTGTCGGCCTTGGCTTTGGCCGCGAGCCCCTTCCGGGCGGGCAGGAACTCGTCCGGGTGCAACCCGTACAGCTCGCCGACCGCGCTGTCGAGGTCCAGTCCGTCCAGGTCCACGACGTCACCGTATGCCGGTCCGGCGTCAGACGACGGGACCGGCTGGACGGCCGGACCGGCGGGAGCGGCGGGACCGGCACCGCCGACATCAGCCGGCGGACGCGACCCGGGTCGCCTTGGCCCGCACGCTCGACGCGAGCGGCACACCGCTGTCGAGCAGCTCGCGCATCTGCTCCGGCGTGGCCGAGCCGCGGGCGAGCCGGCCGATCGTCACCTGGTGGGACGGCCGGACCAACCGGCGTACCGGGTCGCCGGCCCGCACCTCGCCCTCGGACAGGACGCGGCACATCGCGCCGACGCGCCCGGACTTGAGGAACTCCAGATGGAAACCCTCGATCCCCATCCGCAGCGCGAGGTTCTCGCAGGGCGTGCGGAAGCGGCGGACCTCGAGGACGACGTCCTCGCCGACCCGCCACTGCTCGCCGACCCGAGCGGCGGTGACGGGCAGCCCTGCCGTACGCAGGTTCTCGCCGAACAGGCCGGCCGGGATCTGACGGTCCAGCCGCTCGGACCACCAGGCGGCGTCCTCGTCCGCATACACGTAGACCGCGCGGTCGGGTCCGCCGTGGCTGCGGTCGACCTGCTCGTCGCCGGCCAGTCCGAGCGGTCCGACGTGGACCGCCCCGCGCACCGGTCGCTTGTCGATCGCCGTGCCATGGAAGTACCCGTCGCGCAGCTCGTGCACGACGTTGACGGCTCGCACCGTTGCCGTGGTCATCACCCCAGCCTGCCACCGGTGCACGACCGCCCCAAGCGGTCGGCAGGGCGCGGAGCCGGCGTGCTACGCCGTCGGCGAACGGGGTGGCCGGGTCGCCCGCCCCCACGGCCGGCGGTCGTCGACGTTGGCTAGGCTCCGCCTGTGACCGAGACGCCACGCTCTGTTGCCGTGTCGGTCATCGGCGCGTCGGGCCGGATGGGCTCCCACGTCTGTGCAGCGGTCGGGGCCGCTGCGGACCTCCGCTTGGTCGGTACCTACGACCTCGACGACGACCTCGGGGACCTCGGGGGAGCCGACGTCGTCGTGGAGTTCTCCGTGCCCGACGCGTCACCCCGCAACGTCGCCCACTGCGTGTCGCAGGGAGTGCACTGCGTCATCGGGACCACCGGCTGGGACGAGAGCCGACTGGCCGTCGTCGAGGCGCAGATCGCCGACGCGCCGCCGTCGAGGTCGGGCACCGGCGTGGGCGTGCTGGTGGCGCCGAACTTCGCGCTCGGCGCGATCCTCATGATGGGGTTCGCCACCCAGGCGGCCCGGTTCTACGAGTCTGTCGAGGTCATCGAGCTGCACCATCCCGACAAGGTGGACGCCCCGTCGGGCACGGCGGCGCGGACGGCCCGCCTGCTGGCCGCCGCCCGTGAGGCCGCCGGCGTCGGACCCGTACCGGACGCGACGCAGTCCGACGAGCTCGGGTCCCGCGGGGGCCGGGTCGACGGGATCCCGGTCCACTCGGTGCGGCTCCGGGGGCTGGTCGCCCATCAGGAGGTCCTGTTCGGCAACCCGGGGGAGCAGCTGACCATCCGGCACGACTCCTTCGACCGCGACTCGTTCATGCCCGGCGTCCTCGAGGGCGTGCGCCGGGTCGGCGACCACCCCGGCCTGACCGTCGGGCTCGAGCACTACCTCGGCCTGGCCTAGGGCCGCACCCGCAGTCTGACGGTCCCTGGGTATCTGCTGGACGACCTGAGGACTCCCAGCAGTACCAGCCGTTCCACCCACGGCACGGCACTGCATGTCAGGAGACACACATGGCCAGTCTCAACGTCGGCACCGGCCTGGACGCCCCGGTCTCGAACCGGACCGAGGGCGCCGCCGAGGTGGCCGCGAGGGTCGCGCAACAGGACGCGGCCCCCGGCAAGGGCAAGGCCGCAGCCGGCCTCGCCTCGGGGGTCGAGAAGGTGCAGGGCTTCAGCCTGCCGAAGGTCGCCGCGTCCCGCTCAGCCAAAGAGGTGCTCTCCGGCGCTCTCGACCTCCCGGACATCGCCGAGGCGTCGTTCGGGGCGGGCGCCCGCCAGGTCCCGAAGTCGGTCCTCGAGACCGTCCACGGCCCGGACGACCGCGTCAAGATCACGAGCACCAACGTCTACCCGTGGCGCGCCCACGCGTCACTGCTCATCACGGCCCGCGACGGGTCGATGTGGATCGGGACCGGCTGGTTCATCGGGCCGCACACCCTGATGACCGCCGGTCACGTCGTCTACATCAAGAACAGTGGCGTCCCCGGCCGTGACGGCTTCGTCCGGTCCATCAAGGTGATGCCCGGCCGGAACGGCGCGACGCTGCCCTACGGCTCGGTCACGAGCAGCAACCTGCGGACCGTCCAGGGCTGGGCCACCAACGGCGACGAGGAGCACGACTACGGCGCGATCATCCTCGGTACCGACCTCGGCCTCACCACCGGCTGGTTCGGGTTCGGGGTCTACAACGACGCCACCCTGACCGCGTCGGTCGGCAACATCTCGGGGTACCCGGGCGACAAGCCGGACGGCACCCAGTGGTACGCCGCGCGCCGCATCGCGTCGGTCGCGGCCCGCAAGGTGTACTACGACATCGACACCTTCGGTGGCCAGAGCGGCAGTGCCGTCTACCGGATCGTCGACGGCAAGCGGTATGCGTTCGCGGTCCACGCGTACGGCGGAGCGACGACGAACTCCGGCACCCGGATCGTGACGCCGGTGTACAACAACATGGTGGCCTGGAAGGCCTGAGGAACATGGTGGCCTGGAAGGCCTGAGCCACGGGCCGGTCACGGCCTTTCACAACCTTTCAGTGGAGAGCAGGACACGTGGACGCCGGTATGCGACCGGTCATCTCGGGGATCGCGACCGGCCCGGACGGGCCGGTCGCGTTCGCCCGCATCATGATCGCCGCATCGCCGGCGCCCATGCCCGACCTCGCCGGGCTCTCGGGCGAGGACGGGACGTTCACGCTCGGCACCAACGGTCCGGGCCGGTACGTCGTCGCGGTGCACGCCGACGGCTTCGTACCGGCCCGCGCCGAGGTCACGGTTCGCCCCGACGACTCATCGGTCGACCTGCGCGTGCACCTGGACCCTGACGTCCCTGACGTCACGAACCCCCCGCCGCTCGGGCGCTGACCGGCACTCGTGACACACTCGGCCCGGCGAGAGGGGTCGAGACCGTGAGCAGAGCAGTGGCACCTGTCCGAACCGACGTGGGAACCCGCCCTCGGAGCCGGACCGAGCGTCTCGTCGACGCGACCTCGACGCGGCTGTTCCACCTGCCGCCGGAGCGCGGGAGCTACTCGGTGACGCCGGCCATCCGGGTCCGGATGCGCGACGGTGTGCACCTGCTCACCGACCACTACGCGCCGGACGGCCCGGCTCTCGGCACCGTCGTGATGCGCGGCCCCTACCAACGGGCGGGGGTCGTGCCGCACGTCCTCCTCGGCCTGTTCGCGTCGCGTGGGTACCACGTCGTGATGCAGAGCTGCCGTGGGACGTTCGGGTCCGAGGGCCGTTTCGTGCCGGGTGAGGACGAGATCCGCGATGGGGCCGACACGGTCGAGTGGCTGCGCGAACAGCCTTGGTTCGAGGGCCGGTTCGTCGGTGTGGGCGGTTCCTACCTCAGCTACACGTTGTGGTCGATGCTCATGGAGCCGCCGCCGGAGATGGTCGCGGCGGTGTCGTTCGTCAGCTTCCACGACTTCTTCGCCGTGGTCCACGGCACCGGGGCCTTCACCCTCAACGACAGTCTGGACTGGTGCGACACCCTGGCCATCCAGGAGGACGCGACCATGCTCCGCCAGCTCGTGGACGGGCGACGGATCCGGCGTCGCCGCACCGCCGCATACCTCGGCCTGCCGGTCTCGGAGGGGGAGGAGCGCTTCCTCGGGGCGGGGTCCGCGTGGTTCCGCGACTGGGCCACTCGCACCGACCGGGACGACCCCTACTGGCAGGTGCGCGACCTCTCGGATGCCCTGGACCGGGTGTCGGTCCCGGTGCGGTTCCTCACCGGGTGGCAGGACCTGTTCGTCGGCGAGACCATCGGCCAGTACCGGCGGCTGCGCGACCGCGGCGTGGAGGTGTCCCTCACCGTCGGCCCGTGGACCCACGCGAACCTGCTGACCAAGGGCGGCTCACGGGTGTTCAGCGAGACCCTCGAGTGGGTCGACCGGTATCTCGGAGGCCCGACCGAAACGGCCGAGGGCGAACCGGTCTCCTACCTCCTCACCGGTGCCGACGAGTGGCGGTCGGCCGCGGACTGGCCTCCGCCGGCGGTTCACCACACGCTCTACCTGGCGCCCGGGGGCGTGCTCACCGACCGCGCCCCGTCCGCCTCGGCGGGCGCCGTCGGCTTCACCTACGATCCGAGCGATCCCACGCCCGCGCTCGGCGGCCGGCTGCTCGCCGCGGACTCCGGGTACCGCGAGGACTCCGACCTCGCGCGGCGGTCGGACGTCCTGGTGTTCGCCGGCCCGGCGTTGAGCGAGGCGCTCGACGTGGTCGGGGTGCCTCGGGTGACCCTGGCCCACCGCAGCGACCACGCCGGCGCCGACCTCTGGGTCAGGGTCAGCGAGGTGCTTGCCGACGGCCGGTCGCACAACGTCACCGAGGCCTTCCGTGCCTCACCGGCTCCCGGCGCAGACGGGCGGACCGTGCTCGAGCTCGACCCGGTCGCCCACCGGTTCGCGGCCGGTTCGCGGATCGGCCTGCTCATCGGTGGCGGCTCGTTCCCCCGCTACGCGCGCAACCTCGGTATGCCGGGAAGCCGGACCGAGGGCACGTCGATGCGACCCACTCGCCAAGCCGTGGATCTTGCCGAGGGTGCGTCGGCGCTCGCGTTGCCGCTTCCGACCTGAACGGCCGACAGAGTCAACCCACAGTCAACCCAGAGTCAACCCAGAGTCAGTCGACGGGACGGAAGCCGGCTCGCTGGGCCGCGTGCTCGTCGGCGAACCACACGTGCGGCTCGGCCTCGTCGTACTTCTCGTGGCCGGGCGCTACGAACGTCTTGGTGTCCTCCCACGCCTTGACGGGATGCCCGAGCGGGACGGCTCCGTCGTCGATCGGCGCGGCCGAGCCGACCCCGTAGCCGCCGTCGCGGATCTCATCCAGCGCCGACGTCCGCTGTCCGCCGTCGGAGCTCCCCGCGGCCTGGTCGCCCTGAGCCCCGGACTGGCCCGATGCGGACCGGCCTGACTCGGACCGGCCGGCCCCGGACTGGCCGGACTCGGGCCCGCCCGGGGTGGACCCCTCGACGAGGTGACCCTCGGAGTCCCAGACCTGCGGACCGCCGGCGTCGTCGGCCGTCCAGTCGCCCTCCTGCCGGAACTCCTCGCCGGCGGCTACGTCATGCTTCTCCGGGTCGTGCTCGCGGGCGAACTCCTCGGCCGTCTTCTGGCGTTCCTCGTCGGACGCCTGACCCTCCTCTTCGGACCCGCGATCGTTCTCGTCCGAGACTCGACGGTCCTCGTCGCCGCCTCGAAGCTTGCTGCGAGCGCTGGCGTCGGTGTCGCGGCTGGCGTCGGTGTCGCGGGTGCCGTCGGTGTCGCGGGTGCCGTCGGTGTCGCGGGTGGCGTCACGCTGCTGGTCGGAGTGGTCGCGCTCGCCGCGCGGCACGTCGGCATCCTGACCTCCACGGAGGGCGGAGTCGTCCGCAGCGGTGGCGGCGTCCAGCCCGCCCGCGTCGAGGTCGGTCGCGCCACCGCTCTGCACGTCCGTGGTGACGTCCGGACGACTCGCGTCGGCCACGTCCACGTCGCCGGTCCGGCTACCCGCCGCACCCTGCTGCTCTGCACCCGTCTGATCGGTCATGGCTCCTCCTTGAGCTCCGACGCACTACTCGATGACAACCCTGGCCAAACCCTACGAGTACTCTGCCCGTTCTCGAGGCACCGAAACCGTCGAGGCCAGAGGCCCCACGCCGCGGCGCTTCCGGGCGGTCCGTCGTGGTCCGGCTGGCGGAGTTCTGGTTGGCGAATTCCCTATGGTGTCAACGATGAGGAGTTTTGTTGCCCCGACAGTTACGACATTTTGCCCAAGGTTCGCCAATGGGGATGTACCTGCGATTTGCTGAGTACCGTCGTTCTCGGGGTCCACCATCACCACTCATTCAGCACCCCCCGGCTCCGTCACCAGCGCTCTCTCTCGCGGACGCTTGGACGGGGAACTCGGATCCGCGCCGGTGGCAACCCTCCGACACAGCACGCACCTCACATCGCGCGGGGACAGAGATTCGGGAGACGGCAGTGCTGACGATCCAGCGGCGGGACGGTCAGTAGCCCCTGGCGGACTACTGACAGGGGACAGCGGTGGTGGTGCCCGGTCACGGCCGGACACCGCCACTTGCTTCTAGGACTCGTCCACCAGCGTGCGACCGTCGTCGGTGACCGTCCAGAACGGGTTGTGGGCGACCTCCCAGCAGTGGCCGTCGGGATCCGAGAAGACGCCGCCGTAGCCTCCCCACTCCGTCGGCGCGCCCGGACGTCGCACGGCCCCGCCCGCCGCCACGGCCTCCTCGAGCAGCGCGTCGACGGCCTCGGGGGACTCCACGTTGTGGGCCAGGGTGATCCCACCCCAGCCGCCGGAGTCCTCCACCATGGTGTCGGCGGCCAGCTCAAGGCGCCCCCACAGGGCCACGACCATCCCGCCGGTCTGGAAGAAGACCACCTCGTCCGTCGGACCGGTGGGCCGCCAACCCAACCGTTCATAGAACTCCCGTGCGGCGTCGAGATCCGCGACTCCCAGCGTTACGAGGCTGATTCGCTGTTCCATCCTCTGAACGTAGAGGGTCAGCCCCAGCCGAAGTGCCGCAGCAGTGCGGCAGTGCCGGCCGCGAGCACCACGACGACGATGAACGGCGCCCGCAGGATCAGGGCCACGACGGCCACGCCCACGCCGGCCGCCCGGGCGTCCAGCGTCAGTCCGTGGTCTGGCGTCGCGAAGGTCTGTACGACGACCAGCCCGGTCAGCAGGGCGACCGGCAGGAGAGCGGTCACTCGAGAGATCCGCGGCCCGGAGAGCCAGTGCGCCGGAACGAGGTAGCCGGCCAGCTTCAGCAGGTAGGCGAGTGCGCAGGCGACGAGGACGGTGACCCAGGCGCTCATGCCGGCTCCTCGCCGGCGTGCTCACCGGGTCGATGCTCGCGGCCGTCGCCGACACCCGTCTCGTCGCCGACACCGGTCTCGTCGCCGCGACCCCGCCGGTCGAGGAGGCCGACGACCACCGCCGCGAGGGCAGCGACGAGGACGGGCACCCCGGGGGGCGCCAGCGGCACCAGCACCACGGTCAGGAGTGCGGCGAGCGCCGCGGTCGCACCGGCCTCCAGGGACCGAAGCCGCGGCCAGAGCAGCGCACAGAACGCCGCCGCCGCGGCCGCGTCGAACCCGTAGATCGTGGGGTCCCCGATGGCGTTGCCCAGAAGCGCCCCGGCCAGCGTCGAGAGGTTCCAACCGAGGTAGACGATCACCCCGGTCAGCCAGAACCCGCGACGCATCGCGCGGGGGTCCTGCTGGCCGATCGCCACCGCCGTCGACTCGTCGATGGTCAGCTGGGCCGCCACCAGTCGACGCAGCCCCCGTACCTCGAGGATCCGCGAGACCTGCAACGCATACAGGCCGTTGCGGACCCCGAGCAGGGTCGAGGTCGCGACGGCCGCGACCCCGCTGCCACCGGCGCCGAGTACGCCGGCGAGGGCGAACTGGGACCCACCGGAGAACAGCAGCGCGGACATGGCCACCGTCTGCCAGACCGAGAGACCGGCAGCGACCGAGACGGCACCGAAGCTGACGCCGTACGCGCCGGTCGCGATGCCGACCGAGAGGGCCTGACGGGTGACCGCGCGCAGCGCCGCCCGCTCCGAATCGTCGCGGGCGTCCGGGTCTCGTTCGACCTCGGCCCCCGCGTCCATCCCCGCATGGTCACACAGGAGGGCGCCACCACTTCGCCGACCGTCCACGGAGGGGACGCCTGCGCGGTGACTGAACCCCGCGGGATAACCTCTGGTTATGTCAGTGATAAGCAGCCGAATCGTCGGGTTCCCGAACCCGGTCAACGAGAAGGCCGCCCGCGTCGTCGCCGGTCTGGTCGTCCTCACGGCCGTCACCGCACTCGTGTTCCAGGCCGGCTGGCTGCTCTGGCTGCTGGCGGCCGGCTTCCTGCTGCGGGTGCTCTCCGGACCACGGTTCAGTCCCTTCGGCCTCCTGGCCACGAAGGTCGTCGCGCCGCGGCTCGGGCGGCCGAAGCTGGTCCCCGGTCCCCCGAAGCGGTTCGCCCAGGGTCTCGGCCTCACCTTCTCGCTCGCCGCCGCGGTCTGCCTGGCCGTGGGCGACACCACGGCCGGCTGGCTGCTCGTCGGCCTGCTCGTCGTCGCGGCCGTGCTCGAGTCCGTCTTCGCCTTCTGCCTGGGCTGCGCCATCTTCGGCCTGCTCCAGCGGGCCGGGATGATCCCGGAGGCGGTCTGCGAGGCATGCGTGGTCGGCTCCCGGTAGCCCCCAGAGGCCGGAACCCTCCCGCATGAAGGGTTGTTGGCCCGGTATGACGGCCTCCCTGACCTGCCCGAAGTGCGCGAGCGACCTGCGCAGCTACTGGGGGCACCGCCGCTGCGGGGGAGCGCAACCGCGTGCTCGTCGACCAGTGCACCGGCTGCGGAGGGGTGTTCCCCGACCGCGGCGAGCTGGAGAAGCTGGTCGCCGCCGAGAACGACTGGCCCGGCGCGCCGGCCGGTGCCGCCCCGGCGCCCGCGCCCCAGGACCGCTCCTACGCCGGCCCGCAGGACTGGGGTTACCAGCAGGGCTACGACCAGCACTCGGATACCGCTATGACAACCGCTACGACAACCGGTACGACAACCGCTACGACCAGCGCGGCGATCAGCAGCCGCCCTACGCGAAGAAGAGGTCGTC
The DNA here is from genome assembly GCF_036559105.1 of Lapillicoccus sp. Classification (GTDB taxonomy): domain Bacteria; phylum Actinomycetota; class Actinomycetes; order Actinomycetales; family Dermatophilaceae; genus Lapillicoccus. Next base: position 40,522 of record NZ_DATBTV010000027.1, read on the forward strand.
GTTCCTCAGCGAGCTGTTCGACGACTGAGCGGCCTCGGCGGCCCCAACCAGCCTCATTGCGGCACGTCCACGGTCAGCCGGACCTCCCCGGCGACATCCCGCTCGGCGGGGCCCGTCACGCGCTCACGACGAGCTCCGTCGGGGGCGAAACCGGCCGCCTGCAGGAACCCGCGGGTCGCCTCGTCCGTGTCGAGCAGCCACGTCCGGACCCGGGCGAACCCGGTGAGCCCGGCGGTGTCGACCGTCGCATTGAGCAACCGCGACCCGTGGCCGGTGCGGCGCGCCGCTGGGGTCACCCCGCCGACGAGCAACTCGCCGTCGACGTCGGTCGCGTCGGGGTCTGCGCTGGGCCCGACAGCGGCGAACCCGACCACCTCCTCGCCCGCACACGCCACCAGCAGCCGGTATGCGCCGGACGGCGGTGTCGCGAGGGACTGCCGCCAGACCCGCGCGAACTCCTCGGCGGTCGCGGCGTCGAGAGCCTCGGCCGGCAGGAGCGACGCAAACGCCTCCCGCCAGAGGGCCGCCTGGACGGCCCCCACCGCGTCGACGTCCCACGGTGTGGCGACCCGGACGCTGGCGTCGGCGACGGGACGGTCGTGGTCGTGGTCGTGGTCGTGGTCGTGGTCGTGCGGACCTTCGTGCGGATGGCTCACGTCGTCATCCAAGCAGCCAGCTCCGGCCGGCTCGACTGGCCGTCAGGCGGCTCGGCTGGGGGTATGCGGGCATCCGAGCGGCACGACTGGCAGCCGAGCTGATGGGCACGGTCTCAGTCGGGCGTGCTGTGATGGTCTCTGTGCGTCTCCGAGCTCTGGCGGTCAGCGCCGCCCTCGCCATGGTCGTGGCCGTGGCCGTGGCGGGGTGTAGCAGCACCCCCGACGCCGCGGCGGGCAGTGCCAGCCCGACCGAGGCCGTGGCGGCCTTCATGCATGCCCTAGGGGAGAAGAACTCCGCCGCGGCCTGCGCGCGGGTGTCCACAGGCGGCCAGCCGCTGACCAACGCGGGCTTCGACCAGTGCAAGGAGGGCCTGGAGAAGGTCCTCGCCGACCTCGACGACCCCAACGAGATCGCCCAGCTCAAGACCGCGTCGGTGACCGGCGCCACGGTCAACGGTGACAAGGCCACGGTGTCGAAGACGCAGATCACCAATGTGCCGGACGGCTACCAGAACGACATCGACCTGGTGAAGCTCAACGGCCGCTGGTACATCGACTCCAAGCAGTGACACTGAGCACTGGCGCGCGGCTGAGCGATACTGGGGGCATGTACGGCAACGACGTCGTGGACCCGACCGAAGCCCTCAACGCGTCCGAGACCCCCGAGTTCGACGAGGCGGTCGCCGCGGGTTCGTCGGCCGAGGCCCGCGACGGCACGTCCGGCTTCGACGCGCTCATCGCCGCCGACCTGCGGGTCGAGCCGCGCGACGAGATGCCCGAGGCGTACCGCAAGACCCTGATCCGGCAGATCGCCCAGCACGCGCACTCCGAGATCATCGGCATGCAGCCGGAGGGCAACTGGATCACGCGGGCTCCGTCGTTGCGGCGCAAGGCGATCCTCATCGCGAAGGTGCAGGACGAGGCCGGTCACGGCATGTACCTCTACTCGGCCGCCGAGACCCTCGGCATCGACCGGGCGGAGCTGCTCGACATGCTGCACAGCGGCAAGCAGAAGTACTCCTCGATCTTCAACTACCCGACCCTGACGTGGGCCGACTGCGGCGCGATCGGCTGGCTGGTCGACGGTGCCGCGATCATGAACCAGGTCCCGCTCTGCCGGTGCTCCTACGGCCCGTATGCGCGCGCCATGATCCGGGTCTGCAAGGAGGAGTCGTTCCACCAGCGGCAGGGGTTCGAGATCCTCTGGAACCTCGTCCGTGGGACCGAAGCACAGAAGGCCATGGCCCAGGACGCCGCGAACCGGTGGTGGTGGCCGGCGCTGATGATGTTCGGGCCGCCCGACAGCGGCGAGGCCGCGGCCCCCGGAGGGCATACCGAGCAGTCGATGGCCTGGGGCATCAAGCGGTTCAGCAACGACGACCTGCGCCAGAAGTTCGTCGACATGATGGTGTTGCAGGCCGACAAGCTCGGCCTCACGCTGCCCGACCCCGACCTGCACTGGAACGAGGAGCGCGGCCACTGGGACTACGGCCCGATCGACTGGGACGAGTTCTGGCGGGTGCTGCGCGGCGACGGGCCCTGCAACGCCGAGCGCATCGAGCATCGGCGCGCCGCCCACGAGGAGGGTGCCTGGGTGCGCGAGGCGGCGAACGCGTATGCCCGGAAACACTCAGGGCAGGCCGCACAGGCGGCCGCCCAGGGCTCGGCCGCGTGAGCGACAGGCCTACCGAACGGTCCTGGCCCCTCTGGGAGGTCTTCGTCCGGGCGAAGCGCGGCCTCTCGCACACCCACGTGGGCTCGTTGCACGCCCCGGACGCGACGATGGCCCTGCGGAACGCGCGCGACGTCTACACCCGCCGGCAGGAGGGCGTGTCGATCTGGGTCGTCGAGGCGTCGTCGATCACGGCGAGCAGCCCGGACGAGAAGGACTCCTTCTTCGATCCCGCGGCCGACAAGGTCTACCGCCACCCCACGTTCTACGACGTGCCCGACGACGTCGAGTACCTCTGAGCCTCAGCGCCGTGAGCCCGATCGCCTTGAGGACAAGGAGGATTCCGCCGCCGGCGACAGGTTGACCAGCCGGAACACGGTCTGGATGCCGGGCGGCCCGAGCCGGCCTTCGAGCGCGGTCCAGATCATCAGCCCGCCGATGATGGCGAACGTCACCCCCTTGCCGACCAGCCCGGCCTGCCCGAGCGCGACGACGATCCTCGGGGAGCCGTCTCGCAGGTCCTCGACGAAGCGTCGCCGCACGCCGCGGTAGCCCGACCGGACGGCGAGCACCACCGGGACGAGACCCGCGGCGACCACGCCGATCCTCAGGGCCAGCTCCTCGAGGCTCGACACGACGCCCGCCGGCGAGGTACGTCCCTCGCGGGCCGCGCGCCCGGCGGCCGCGATACGCACCGCACTGACCGCCAGGGCGAGGTAGCCGAGGGCCGTCGCGATCGTCCCGAAGCGTCCGAACGCCTTCCCCAGCGGGTTCTCGTGCGGGTCCCGACGCCAGACGGTCTCGAACACCTGCCACAGGGTCAGTGCACCAGACCGAAGGCGGTCACCCAGAGCATCGCCGCGCCGACCTCGGTCTCGGCCACGGCGTCCAGCGCGGCGTACGGCGTGTCGGCGCCGCGACGGCCGGTGACCGCGATCTCGGTCGCGTCGCTCACCATCGGGCGACGGTCGGGTGGGCTCGGCCCGCCGGTGCGCCGGGGCATCACGTCCGCGGCGACGACCTCCACCGTCACGCTGGCCCGCTCGGTCATCCGGTCAGCCTCCCAGGTCGATTCCTTCTGCTGCCAGCGCGGGTCGTAAGGTCGGAGGGTGAGCGAGGGCCGACGATGACCCAGCAGCCGGTGCCGTCTCCGGGCCGGGCGGTCGACGACGCGGTGCCGACCGGCGACCGGTTGGCCGCCGCCTACGTGCTCGGCATCGCCGACGACGCAATGGTCTACGCGCAGCGCCTGGGGGAGTGGCTCACCAACGCCCCTCAGATCGAGGAGGACATGGCGCTGGCCAACGTCAGCCTCGACCTGCTCGGACAGGCCCGGGGCCTCTACGCCCACGTCGGCGAGCTCGACGGAAGCGGCCGCTCCGAGGACGACTTCGCGATGCTGCGGGACGAGCGGCAGTGGCGCAACGTCCACCTCGTCGAGCAGGAGCGTCAGGACTTCGGGTTCGAGATGGCCCGGCTGCTCTGGTTCTCGGCCTACCAGGTCGAGCTGTATGCGGCAGCGGCCGGTTCCTCGGACGAGACCTTCCGCGCTGTGGCGGAGAAGGCGACCAAGGAGGTCGCTTACCACCAGGACCACGCCCACCAGTGGGTGGTGCGGCTGGGCGACGGCACCGAGGAGTCCCACCGCCGGATGCAGGCGGCCCTCGAGGCCGTACTCCCTTATCTGGCCGAGCTGTTCGACGACGACCCGGTGTCCGCCGCGGCGGCCGAGGCGGGTGTCGGCGTGCTGCCGTCCTCGCTCCACGACGCGGTCCTGGCGCGCGTGGCCGCGGTCGTCGACGACGCCACCCTCACCCTCCCGAACGACTCGCGCTGGCGCGCGCGTGGCGGGCGTCAGGGTGTCCACTCGGCGCCGATGGGCTACCTCCTCGCCGAGATGCAGCACGTCGCCCGGTCGCACCCGGGGGCTACGTGGTGACGGCGACGCGCATCGCGCCGAGCGAGGTCGAGGCGTCCGTCGGGAGCATCCCGGACCCCGAGGTTCCGGTCGTCACCATCGCCGACCTCGGCATCCTGCGATCGGTGGCCGCCGACGAGACGACCGGCGTCGTCGACGTCGTCATCACCCCGACCTACTCGGGGTGCCCGGCGATGGAGGCGATCACCGCGCACGTGTCGTTCGTCTGTCGCGCCGCCGGCTGGGAACCGCGGGTCACCACCCGGCTCAGCCCGGCCTGGACCACCGACTGGATGTCGGACGACGGCAAGGAGAAGCTGCGCCGGTTCGGGATCGCACCGCCCACGCATACCCCTCTCGGTGGTCCGGTCCCCGTCGCGCTGGGGCGGCGGACCGTCGCCTGTCCCCGCTGCGGGTCGGACGACACCGTGGAGCTGGCGCGGTTCGGGTCGACGGCGTGCAAGGCGCTCCGGCGCTGTGAGGCGTGCCGCGAGACGTTCGACGAGTTCAAGACGCTCTGATGGCCCTGTTGACTGCCACCGCGCCGGTGCGCCGACCGCGGTTCCACCCGCTGCGAGTCACCCGGGTGGAGCGGCTGACCGACGAGGCCGTGGCGCTCACGTTCGCGGTACCGCGAGAGCTGTGGGACGAGTACGCGAACCTGCCCGGGCAGCACCTCACCCTGCGCGCGACGATCGACGGCGAGGACGTGCGGCAGTCGTACTCGATCTGTCAGCCGCGCTCCGGTCGGAACGGCACGGGGCTGCTGCGCGTCGCCTCTGCGGTGGTCGAGGGCGGCCGGATGTCGACGTGGCTCAACTCGTCGGTAGCACCCGGCGACGAGATCGAGGTGATGACCCCGATGGGGTCGTTCACCTGCCCGACGCAACCGACCGCAGCGCGGCACCACGTCGCCATCGCCGCCGGTTCGGGGATCACGCCGGTGCTGTCGCTCATCGCGACGGCCCTGGAGGAGGAGCCGTCGTCGCGGGTCACGCTGCTGTTCGGCAACCGGCGGACCAGCACGGTGATGTTCCTCGAGGAGCTCGAGGACCTGAAGAACCGCTACCCCGGCCGGTTCCACCTCGTCCACGTGCTGTCCCGCGAGCCGCAGGACGTAGACCTGTTCCACGGGCGGCTCGACCCGGAGCGGCTGGCGCGCATCCTCGACGTCCTGGTCCCGGTGGACAGCGTCGACGAGTGGTACCTGTGCGGGCCGTTCGGGATGGTCACCGGCGCGGAGTCCCTGCTCAGGGACCGCGGAGTGGACCCGCACCACATCCACCACGAAATCTTCCACGTCGACGAGCCGGGTGACGCGGCGCGCCGTCCGCGGGCGGTCGTAGACGCCTCCGCGCCGCCGGCGGCGACGGTCACGGTCACCCTGGACGGCCGGACCACCGAGGTCCCGATGCCGTCGCGCGACGAGTCGATCCTCGACGCGACCTTGCGGGTCCGTCCGGATGCGCCGTTCTCGTGCACGAACGGGGTCTGCGGCACCTGCCGTGCTCGCCTCGTCTCCGGTGAGGTGCGGATGGACCGCAACTACGCGCTCGAGCCCGACGAGATCGAGGCCGGCGTCGTCCTGGCCTGCCAGTCGCACCCGGTCACCGAGGCGGTCACCCTCGACTACGACACGTAGCCGCTGCCGCGCGGGCAGACTGGGGACCGACGATCCGAGGAGGGAGGGGTATGCGACGGACTCGCAGGCTGCGGCCACGCACGGTCAGGCTCGCGGTAGGAGTCCTCCTGCTCGCGGCCGTCGCCGCCATCCTGCTCCCACAGGCGGCGTCGGCCACCCCGAGCTGCGCCGTGGGCCGCCACCACACCCACGTCGTCGGCACCGCCGAGTGCACCGTCCGCGTGGCCGGCCGTCAGCGCTCCTACCTGCTGTCGGTGCCACCCTCCGACCAGCCCGCGCCCCTCGTCGTCGCCTTCCACGGGCTGTTCCAGACCGCGCGGGTGTTCGCCGCCCAGACCGGGCTGGTCCCGGCGACCCGCAACGCCGGAGTGGTGCTGGCGATGCCGGAGAGCGACGGTCCGGCCTTCAACGACGGTCGGCTCGGGGCCACCGGCCCGCAGGACGACGCGTTCACCCTCGCGCTGGTCGACGAGCTCGTGGCGGCCCGCGTCGCCGACCCGAGCCGGGTCGTCGTGACGGGGTTCTCCAACGGCGCCGGCATGGCCATGTCCGTGGCCTGCGCGCACCCTGAGGCCGTCGCGGCGCTGGTATCGGTCGACGGCTCACTGATGGACGGCGCGGGGTCACCGCGGCCCTCCGCGCCGGTGCGGACGTTCCTCGTGCACGGGACGGCCGACAAGGTCCAGCCGCTAGGGGGCCGGGCCGCCCGCGGCCCGCTCATGCCCGCGTACATCCCGGTCCCCGCCACGGTCGCGGCCTGGGTCGGCGCGGCCCGCGGGGGAGCGCCGATGGTCGAACGGCGGCCGGGGAGCCTCGGCCGGGGCCCCGTCGAGGTGTCGACGTGGTCGCCGGGTGAGGCCGGGGTCGGGGTCGTCTCCTACCTCGTCACCGGCATGGGCCACGTGTGGCCGGTGGGGGCGTCGGACAACCTCGACGCCACCGGCGTCGTGGTGCGGGCCGCCTCGACCACTGCCCCGCGGACGAAGGGCCGGGCCGCCGCATACGTCGACCCCGTCGGTGTGAGCCGAGCCCTGCTCCTACGCCGCTGAGGCGTGGTCGCCCACCGGTGCGCGTCGGTGCGGCTTGATGAGGAACGAGACGGCGATGCCGACGCCCAGGAGGACGAGCGACACGGCCAGCGGCACCCGCCAGTTGCCGCCGGTGGCTCCGAGCAGCACGCCGAACACCAACGGGCTCAGCGTCCCCGCCAGCCCGAAGCCGGTGTTCATGAAGCCGCTCGCCGCGCCGGCGTGCTCCGGCACCATGTCCATCGGCAGTGCCCACAGGGTCGAGTTGGTCAGCTCCAGGAGGAAGTAGGCGACAGCGAGGCTGACGGTGACGGTGACGAGCTCGTGGACCAGCAGTGCGGGCACCAGCGCGACGAGCGAGCCGCCGAGACCGACGACGAGGGGGAGCAGCCGAGCCGTCCGCCGGCTTCGGCACCGGCGCATGAGGAAGTCGGCGAGCCAACCACCGACCAGGTCGCCGAGCGCCCCGGCCGCCAGGACCAGACTCGTGTAGAGGGCGTAGGCGCCGACGTCCAGTCCGAACGAGCTCTGGAACACCGTGGGCAGCCAGGTGATGTAGACCCACAGCAACCAGCCGTAGCAGAAGTCGACGACGGCGACCGGGAGCAGGGCGGGGACGACGGTGCGCCACGGGGTGGCGGTGCGCCGGTCGGTCGCCGCGTCGCCCCGGTCCAGCTCCTCGAGCTCGACCGAGGTGACCGCCACGTGGTCCTTAGGCCGGTCGCGGAAGTAGGCGAGCCACACGATCGCCCAGATCAGGGAGAGTCCCCCGACGACGTAGAAGCTGACCCGCCACGACGTGGCGGCGATGATCGCCCCGACGAGCAGGGGTGCCGCCGCGCTGCCGAGCCGGGAGGCGGCGTGGACCAGGCCTTGGCCCGTCCCGCGCAGCTGGGCCGGGAGCCACCGCGACATCGCCGTCGTCGCGGTCGGGAACGCCGCGCTCTCCCCGGCGCCGAGTGCCAGGCGGGACGTGAGCAGGGTCCCCAGCCCTCCGGCCGCACCGGTCGCCACCGTGGCCGCCGCCCAGACACCGCCCAGCCACGCGAGGGTGCGTCGCGCGCCGAAGCGGTCGCCGAGCCATCCCCCGGGCATCTGGAGGAACGCGTACGGGAGGGCGAAGGCCGAGAACACCAACCCCATCTGGGCGTCGGACAGCTGCAGGTCGATGTGGATGAACGGCGCCGCCGTGGAGATGTTGCTGCGGTCGATGTAGGCCAGGGCGTAGAAGATGCAGAGCAGGACCATGACCTTCCCGCGGACGCGTCGGCGCAGTCCGGGACGGCGGGTGGTCGTGGTGGTCCGGGTGTCCTGGACGCTAGTGATGGGTCACGCTCCGGGTGGGTCGGGCCCGCAGTCGCTTCCGCCCGGCCAGCGGGAGGGCCAGCGGGGTGCGGATGACGACCGCCGCGAAGGCGTACGACAGCACGAGGGTCCCGGCCCATGCGAGCGCTCCGGAGAGCGTCGGGTCGAGGGACGAGTAGCCCCAGCTGAGCCAGCGGCCCAACAGGGTGTTGAGGAAGAGGGGGTGGACGAGGAACACGCCGAACGAGGCGACGGTCGCCTGGTCGACGAACGTGGCGAGCCGGGTTCCCGGCCGACGCGAACGGGCGTAGAGGATGCCGACGGCGTAGAGGCCCAGGGTCACCGCCACCGTCCACGGCACGACCGAGGGCTGCAGAGGGTCGTAGGCCCGCGCCACCGAGCCGCTGCTCGGCAGCTGGACGAGGTAGACGCCGACGTGGAGGGCCGCGGTGACGACGAGCGCCCCGACGACGACGCGAGAGTGACCGACGACCCAGGCATGGAAGCGGAGGTGATGGACCGCCGCGAGCGCGCCGGCGACGAAGTAGAACTGGTAGGTCGGGGCGAGCACCAGGGCGTTGGCCTGCACCGTCGCCCAGGCCCCCGGCCACGCCGCATAGTGGGTCAGCGCCAGCAGTACCAGCTCGAGCGACCCGCTGACCAGGAACAGCGCCCGGTGGTGGCCTCGCGTGCGGCGCACCAGCCATACCAGCAGGGGGAACAGGAGGTAGAGCTGCAGGGAGACGAGCAGGAAGTAGAGGTGGTAGTTGCCGGTACCGGTGAGCAGCTCGTGGCCGAGCTGGCCCAGGTCGTCGACACCGGGGAGCCGGCCCAGCGCGATCCACCAGTAGATGACCGTCCAGATCACGTAGGGGACACCGACGTAGAGGAACCGGCGCGGCCAGAACCGGCGCACTTCAACGGGTTTCGACCCGAGGGCGTAGGTCAGGACGAAGGCGCTCAGCAGGAAGAACGTGCCGCGGGTGAAGTGCAGGAGGGAGACGAATGCGCCGCTCGCGACGTTCTCGGGGTCCATCGACCCGCTGACGGCGTGCACCCCGACCACGCAGACGAAGGTGAGCAGCCGGACGATGTCGACCTCGTAGAGGTGCCGACGTCCGCGCGACTCCGCCACGGGGTGTGGCGGCCCGAGCGTGTCCGGTTCGGGCGCGGCGGCGCTCGCGCTCATCGGCGCCCCCCTCCGGCGGTCAGCGAGTCGCGGTCGAGGTCGGCGACCAGGCGGCGAACGGGCTTCCCCGTCGGGCCGACGGGCACCGCGTCCAGGACCACGTAGGCGACCGGGCGGTGGGCGCGGGGAAGAGCCGCCAGGCACCGCACCGTCAGCTGCTCCTCGAGGTCGTCAGGCGCGTTGGGACCCGGTACGACGTAGGCGACGGGAACCTGGCCGAGGACCTCGTCGTCGCGCCCGACCACGACGGCGTCCGCCACCGCCCGGTGGGCGAGCAGGAGGTCCTCCACCTCACGCGGGAAGATCTTCTCCCCGCCGCGGTTGATGACGTCGCCCTCCCGCCCGGCCAGGGTGAGGAACCCCTCGTCGTCGACGGCGCCGAGGTCGCCGGTGTCGAGCCACCCGTCGGCGCGGAAGCGCTCGGCCCCGACGCCGTCCTCGTAGTGCCGGATCACGCCGGCCCCCCGGATCTCGACCCGGCCGACCTCACCGAACGGCAGCGGCGCCTCGCCGTCGCCGACGACCCGGAGCTCGACGTCGACCGGTATCCCGACCGTGCCGGGCCGACGGTCGGCAAGGGGGTTGGCGGTGATCTGGCTGCCCGCCTCGGTCATGCCGTAGGACTCGATGACCGGCACGCCGTAGCGCTCCTCGAACCGGGCCAGCACCGCCTCCGAGAGCGGCGCCGAGGCCGAGCGGACGAACCGGACCGACGAGGGGGCGCTCGGGGCGGCCGGCCCGGGGGGCTCCTGGGCGAGGATCGCGATGATCGACGGCACGGCGTTGATCCAGGTGGCCGCCCGCTGCGCGGCGACATCCCAGAAGCCGGTGCGGTGGAAGCGGTCGTCGAGGACCACGGTGCCGCCCGAGACGAGCGGGGCGAGGAGGCCGACGACCTCGCCGTTGACGTGGGTCAGGGGCAGGGAGTTGAAGCCGCGGTCGGCCGGACCCAGCTCGTACGCGCGGGCCACGGCCCGCGCGACGTGGAGCAGCTGGGCCTCGCCGAGACGGATGGCCTTGCGGGGTCCGGTCGAGCCGGAGCTGAACAGTACGCAGCCGCCCTCGGTCGCCGTTGTTGTCGCGGTCTCAGTCGTGGTCTCGCTCGTGGTCTCGCTCGTGGTCTCGCTCGGGCGTGGCCGGTGTGCCGGCACCCCCTCCGGAGCCCATGAGACCGGGTCGACGTGAAGGACCGGCAGGGCGCCGACGGGCGGGTGGTCGAGCGTCGTCACCGCGAGCGCGCAGCCACTGGTAGCCACCATCGCGTGCACGGCCTCGGCCGGCGCGTTCGGGTCGAGCGGCACGACGGTCGCTCCCGCGCTGATCAGGCTGACGAACAGGGTGCCGAAGGCCACCGGATCCGTCGTCAACAGCCCCACCCGCTGGCCGACGACGCCGTAAGCCGACCAACGCGCGACGCTCGCCGCCAGCTCCGCCCGGTCGACGACCCGGTCGCTCCTGGCCGCCTCCAGCCACGGGACCGACGCGGCGGCGGCGGCCTGCGCCGTCACCACCCGTGCGAGGACCCGCTCTCCCTGTACTGACACGTCCCCCCTGTTGACTTCGGCGTCCCCAAACTCTGTCGGCCCACTCAACGGGTCCTGGCACGCTGCTGTGGGTCACCTGTGAGCTCCAGCCGTGGTCGGTGCACCCGTTTGTCGAGGGCCGGCACCAGCACCGACGTGTAGGGCGGCGCCGACGTGGGTAGGGCATCCCACGGCTCGGGGCCACCTCCACCGAAGAGAACCGTTCGATGCTGCTGTACCTGGGGATCCTGTCCCCGTTGCTCGCCTTCCCCGCGCTGATGCTCCTCGAACGCCTCGAGCGATGGACGGCCCAACCGTTGCCGCGGTCCGCCGTCACGACCCGGACCACGTCGTGACGCGGTGGTGCAGAATCCAGCGATGACCTCCCGCCCACCGACCCCCGCCGGGATCCACGCAGGAACGAGCGCCGAAGCATGACCGGCCGCGACCTGCTCGACGAGCTCGAGGCCCAGGAGTCACGGCTGGTGTTCGACCGGTTCGACGACGACACGGCCTGGGCGCTGGGATCGGCCCTGCGGGACAAGGCCAGCGAGGGAGGCCTGCCGATCGCGATCTCGGTCCGACGCAACGGCCGACTGCTGTTCTTCGCCGCGCTGCCCGGTTCCTCCGCCGACAACGAGGCGTGGCTGGCCCGCAAGTGCGCCGTGGTCGACCGTTACGGCCACTCGTCTCTGCGGGTCGGTGAGCAGTTCCGGGTCGACGGCAAGTCGTTCGACGAGAGCGCCCGGCTCGACCCCGCGTCGTTCGCGGCCCACGGCGGGGCGTTCCCGATCCTGTTGCGGGGCACCGGGTGCGTCGGGACCGTCGCCGTCTCGGGCCTGCCGCAGCTCGAGGACCACCAGCTGGTCGTGGACACGCTCGCGGACCTGCTGGGTCACGACCGCTGAACCTCGGATCGGAGGGTTGTGGCCCGCATCGGGGCACCAACCCTCCGGGCTCGTCCTCAGTCGGGGCGCTGACGCTCGTAGGTGACCCACGCAAGCTGCTCGCGCGTGTCCCGAGCGGTCTCGACGAACGTGTCGAAGGGGATCGGCGGGAACTCCACGTCCCCCTCGGGCTCGAGGAACACCTCGGTGATGAGCATCCGGTGCGCCCAGGGCATGGCCTCGGCGTAGATCTGGCCGCCGCCGCAGACGAAGACCTCGTCCGCCGGGCCGGCCAGCGCGAGCGCCTCGGCGAACGAGTGCGCCACCTCCACGTCGGGGTGTTGCCAGTACCGGTTCCGGGTGACCACGATCGTCCGTCGCCCCGGCAGCGGCCGCCCGATCGACTCGAAGGTCAGCCGGCCCATGACGAGGACGTGGCCCATCGTGGTCCGCTTGAAGTACGCGAAGTCCTCGGGCAGGCGCCAGGGGATCTGCGGCCCGTTGCCGATGACACCGTTCCGGGCGACGGCGGCGATCAGCGTGACCTGGGTCATCGGCGAAAGACCTAGACCGCGATCGGGGCCTTGATGGACGGGTATGCGTCGTAGCCCACCAGCTCGAAGTCCTCCAGCTCGAACTCGTCCAGCGCCGTCCGCCGAGCGATCCGCATCTGCGGCAGCGGCCGGGGGTCGCGGGTGAGCTGGAGCCGGGCCTGGTCGAGGTGGTTGAGGTAGAGGTGCGCGTCGCCGAGGGTGTGGACGAACTCGCCGGGAGCCAGGTCGCACACCTGCGCCACCATCATCGTCAGCAGCGCGTAGGAGGCGATGTTGAACGGGACGCCGAGGAACACGTCCGCCGACCGCTGGTAGAGCTGACACGACAGCCGGGCCGGGTCCCCGGACCGCTTGGGCGGCGCGACGTAGAACTGGAACAGCGCGTGACAGGGGGGCAGCGCCATCGAGTCGACGTCGGCGACGTTCCAGGCCGAGACGATGTGGCGACGCGAGTCGGGGTTGGTGCGGATCGACGACACCACGCGGGCGATCTGGTCGATGTGCTCGCCGCTCGGCGTCGGCCACGACCGCCACTGGTACCCGTAGACCGGCCCCAGGTCGCCTTCGGCGTCGGCCCACTCGTCCCAGATCGAGATGCCCCGATCCTGGAGCCAGCGCACGTTGGTGTCGCCGCGCAGGAACCACAGCAGCTCGCCGGTGATCGAGCGCAGGTGCAGCTTCTTGGTCGTGAGGGCCGGGAAGCCCTCGGCGAGATCGAACCGCATCTGATGACCGAAGACGCTGAGGGTGCCGGTGCCGGTGCGGTCGGACTTCTCCACGCCCGTCGTGAGGACCCGGTCGAGGAGGTCGAGGTACTGCCGCACGGGCCGCACGCTACACCGGCGCACCCTCCGAGCCCGGGATGTGACTCACGTCACACGCCGGGGGCCGAAACGGCTGTAACGGATCCTGCGATCGCCCGATGTAGGTGGTGTCGAAGCGCTACCCGGACCCCCGAGCGGGTAGCGCTTCGACATTCACGTCTCTGGGGTCCGCCTCGTGGCCGCCACGCGCCGCCCGGGCCGGGCCGGGACCCTCACGGGCGATAGATTGGCCGCCATGACCGCTTGGACCGCGCGCACCGCGTCGCCGTTCGGACGCGCGTTGACCGCGGTGGTCACCCCGATGCACGACGACGGCAGCCTCGACCTCGCCGGCCTGCAGAAGGTGATCTCGCACCTCTTCGACACGGGACACGACGGCGTCGTCGTCAGCGGGACCACCGGCGAGTCCGCCACGACCTCCGACGACGAGCAGGACCAGGTCCTGCGGGCCGCCCTCGAGGTGGTCGGGGACCGGGGTCGCGTGGTGGCCGGCATCGGCACGAACGACACCGCGCATACCGTGCACCTCGCGAAGCAGGCCGCGGCGACCGGCGCGCACGCCCTCCTCGTCGTCACGCCGTACTACAACCGCCCCACCCAGCCCGGGCTGCTCGCGCACTTCACCACCGTCGCGGACGCCACCGGGCTGCCGGTGATGCTCTACGACATCCCGGCCCGCACCGGCACGCCGATCGCTACGGAGACGCTGCTGCGCCTCGCCGGCCACCCGCGCATCGCCGCCGTCAAGGACGCCAAGGGCGACCTGTGGTCCGCGACGAAGGTCCTCGACCAGACCGACCTGCTCTGGTTCTCCGGCGACGACATCGCCACCCTCGCCCATCTCACCCAAGGCGCGACGGGCTACGTCGGGGTCGCCACCCACGTCGCCGGAGCGGAGTATGCGGCGATGCTCGCCGCCGTCGACGCCGGCGACCTGCCCACGGCCGTCAGCCTCCACCGCCGGCTCATCCCTGTCGTCGACGCGATCATGAACACCAGCCAGGGTGCGATCATGGCCAAGGCCGCGCTCAAGGAGCTCGGTGTCATCGACTCGGCGGCCGTCCGGCTACCGCTGGTCGAGTCGCCGCCGGAGCACCTGGAGACGCTGCGCGCCGCCCTGGCCTCGTTGAGCGCCGTCCCGACGACCTGAGACCTACCCCCAGCAGTCGTCCCCCCAGACCAGAGGACCCGAACCACCCCGTGACCATCGCCCTGCCCGACCTCGCCGACCCGCCGCCTCTCGCCGGCAACGCCCTGCGCATCGTCGCCCTCGGCGGCCTGGGAGAGGTCGGTCGCAACATGACCGTCCTCGAGACCCAGGGCCGCCTGCTCATCATCGACTGCGGCGTGCTCTTCCCGGAGGACCACCACCCGGGGATCGACCTGATCCTCCCCGACTTCGCGTACCTCGACGGGCGGCTCGACCAGGTCGAGGCGATCGTGCTCACCCACGGTCACGAGGACCACATCGGGGCCGTGCCGTTCCTGCTCAAGCGCAAGCCCGACATCCCGCTGATCGGCTCGCAGCTGACCCTGGCCCTGCTCGAGGCCAAGCTCAAGGAGCACCGCATCACCCCGTATGCGCTCACGGTCAAGGAGGGCACCCGCGAGAAGCTCGGCGTCTTCGACCTCGAGTTCGTCGCGGTCAACCACTCGATCCCCGACGCGCTCGCCGTCATGGTCCGCACGGCGGCCGGCACCCTGCTGCATACCGGCGACTTCAAGATGGACCAGCTGCCGCTGGACGGCCGGCTGACCGACCTGCGGGCGTTCGCGCGGCTGGGGGAGGAGGGCGTCGACCTCTTCCTCACGGACTCGACCAACGCCGAGGTGCCGGGCTTCACGACGCCCGAGCGCGAGATCGCGCCGGCCATCGACCGGGTGTTCCGGCACGCCAAGCGCCGGATCATCGTCGCCTGCTTCTCGTCGCACGTTCACCGCGTCCAGCAGGTGCTCGACGCGGCGCAGAAGTCCGGACGCAAGGTGGCCATGGTCGGCCGGTCGATGGTCCGCAACATGGGCATCGCCGCCGAGCTCGGCTACCTGCACGTCCCGGACGGCGTGCTCGTCGACGTCAAGAAGCTGGACGACCTGCCGGACGACAAGATCGTCCTCATCTGCACCGGTTCGCAGGGCGAGCCGATGGCGGCGCTCTCGCGGATGGCCAACCGCGACCACCGGATCGAGGTGGGCGTCGGCGACACCGTGCTGCTGGCGAGCTCGCTGATCCCCGGCAACGAGAACGCGGTGTACCGCGTCATCAACGGGCTGATGATGCTCGGCGCCGACGTCGTCCACCGTGGCAACGCCAAGGTGCACGTATCGGGCCACGCCAGCGCCGGCGAGCTGCTCTACGTCTACAACATCGTCAAGCCCAAGAATGTCATGCCGGTGCACGGTGAGTGGCGGCACCTCGTGGCCAACGCCGAGCTGGCCGTCGCCACGGGCGTGCCGCGGCAGCGCGTCCTCGTCTCGCCCGACGGGGGGGTGGTGGACCTCGTCAACGGGAAGGCCCGCCTGGTTGGAGCGGTGTCGTGCGGCTACATCTACGTCGACGGGCAGTCGGTCGGCGGCACCACCGAGACGCTCCTGAAGGACCGGCGGATCCTGCGCGACGAGGGGTTCATCACCTGCGTCGTCGTCATCGACGCGGCCACCGGGAAGATCGCGGCCGGTCCGGAGATCACCGCCCGCGGGTTCGTCGAGGACGAGGAGATCTTTCGGGACATCATCCCCAAGGTGGAGCAGGCGCTCGCCGAGGCCACCGGCAACGGGGTGCGCGACGAGTACCAGCTCCAGCAGGTCATCCGGCGCACCATCGGCAGCTGGGTCGGCGGCACGGTCCGGCGTCGGCCGATGATAATCCCGGTGGTCATCGAGGCCTGACCGACCGTTGTGAGCGCGTTGCGCCGCGGGCTCGCGGTCGTCCTCGGGCTGGCCCTCGCGGTGCTCACCGTCGCCTTCGCGATGCGGTGGGTCGATGTCGCGACGCGCGAGATCGCCGCCGTCCAGGCCGTTGTGCCCATCACCGGGGCCGGCGTCGTGGTGGTCACCTTGCTCGCGCTGGTCTGCGGGCTGCGCCGGCTCGCGCTGGTCGGCGCGGTGCCCGGCATCGTCGCCGTCGTCCTCGCGATCGCCTCGTTCGGCCTGACCGCCACCCCCAGCGCCGGGGGCGCGGAGACCGTGACCCTGCTCTCCGCGAACCTCGAGTTCGGCGGTGGCAACGCCGACGACATCGTCAAGGGCGTCCGCGACCACCACGCCGACGTGGTCGTCCTCGTCGAGCTGACCCCTCAGGCGGTCACCAGCCTCAAGGCCGCCGGCCTCGACGAGGAGCTGCCCTACGTCGTCGGCCACCCGGAGGCCGGCACCACCGGCGCCGCGATCCGCAGCCGTTGGCCGCTCACCCTTACCGACGAAGGCGAGGGGGTCGGCGGCTCGCTGTTCTGGGAGCCCTACGCGGTCGTGCAGCGGCCGGGCGGCACCTTCCGGGTCAAGGCCGTGCACACCCGCCAGCCGATCGTGTCGGCCCGTGGCTGGGCGCAGGATCTCGACCGCCTCCACACGTGGCAGCTGTCTCAACCGACCGACCAGCCGCTGCTCATGGCCGGCGACTTCAACGCCTCGCAGAGCCACCCGCCCTTCCGGTCGATGCTCGAGGGCCTGACCGACGCGCACCGGGCGACGGGCGGAGGGTGGGTGCGCACCTGGCCGCAGGGCCGGCGCGTACCCCCGTTCGTGCAGCTCGACCACGTCCTCGGCCGCGGCGTCACGGCCGTCGACGCCGGGGTCACCCCGGTGCGGGGGACGGACCACGCGGCGGTCTGGGCGACGGTGACCCTGCAGTTACCGTAACTTCCCAGTTACCATCTGGTATGCCCGCCGCCGTCCGTCCCGAACGCGGACCGGACGCCGCCCTCGAGGCCCTCGGCGACGCGTCGCGACGGGACATCCTCGCCCTGCTGGGCACCCGGAACCGGTCGGTGCAGGAGATCGCCGAGGAGCTGCCGATCAGCCGGCCGGCCGTGTCGCGGCACCTGCGCGTCCTCAAGGACGCCGGGCTGGTCGCCGAGGAGGCGGTCGGCACCCGGCGGATCTACCACCTCGAGCCGGGCGGGGCACTGGCCGTGCGCGACTACCTGGAGCGGGTCTGGGGCGAGGCGGCCGTCCGGTTTCGGCTGCTGGCCGAGAACACCGGGAAGAGCGATGGCTGAGCCGCTGCGGCTGGACCTCGTCGTCGGCTGTCCGCCCGAGCACGCCTTCCACGTGTGGGCGGAGCGGATCGACGCCTGGTGGCCGCGGGACCACACGGCAACGGGGGACCCCGGCGCCCGCGTCGTCCTCGAGCCGCAGGTCGGCGGCCGGATCTACGAGGTCGCCCCGGACGGCACCGAGCACGAGTGGGGCGAGGTGACGGCCTGGGAGCCACCGTGCCGGCTGGCGTACCTGTGGCACCTGCGGACCGACCGGGAGGCCGCGACCGACGTCGAGATCCGGTTCGTCCCGGACGATGCCGGCACCCGCGTCGAGATCGAGCACGCCGGATGGGAGCGCCTGGGCGACGCCGCCGACGCCTGGCGCGAACGCAACGTCGGCGGCTGGACCACTCTGCTGCCGTACTTCGTCGCCGCAACCACCACCCCTGGAGAAGGAGCCGGTCATGGCTGAGGGAAGCAAGGAAGACCCCTGGGAGCTGACGACGGCACCCGGCACGTCCGCCTACTCGATGTGGAGGGACGAGGCCGCCGACCCGCCCACCCTCGTCTGCCAGGTGGGGTCGACGCAGCTGAAGTACCAGCTGCGGGCGGTCGACGACCTGCACGCCTGGCTGCTCGAGCAGGGTGACTGGGTCGACGTCGGGGCCGCCGACGAACAGAAGCCGGCGGCCGACGGCACCGTCGAGGGCTGGGGGCGCTCCGAGGACAACCCGGTCGGGGGCTGGTACGGCCTCCGCAAGGGCTACCGCGGCCGGTTCGGCATGTACCTGCCGCCGCTCCTCGAGGCGCTCGGCAAGGTCGAGCTGACCCACGAGAAGCGCAACAACAAGGTCCGCGCCCTGCCCTGATCGGTCGGGGGTGCACACCAACGGGCGTTGGTCCTCGCCAGGACCCGTAACGGGCTGGTTCCGGGCACCAACGCCCGCTGGTGTGCTCGGAGAGCTAGCGGCCGGTGAGCCGTTCGAGGTGCTCGGGGTACCGGGCGCCCTCGATGTCGACGGCGTCGGACACCGAGGTGATCTCGGCGAGGTCCTCGGCGCTGAGCTCGAGGTCGGCGGCGCCGAGGTTCTCCTCGAGGCGGTGCAGCTTGCGCGTCCCGGGGATCGGAGCGATCCACGGCTTCTGGGCCAGCAGCCAGGCGAGCGCGATCTGGGCGGTCGTGGCTCCGTTGCGCTCGGCCACGTCCTGGAGCCGGTCGAGCAGCCGCTGGTTGGCCTGCCGCGCGTCCTCGGCGAACCGCGGGATCGTGGCCCGGATGTCGCCCTCGGTGAACGAGGTCGACGCGTCGATGGCCCCGGTGAGGAACCCTTTGCCCAGCGGGCTGTAGGGGACGAACCCGATCCCCAGCTCCGCGACGGTCGGGAGGATCTCCTGCTCGGGCGTACGCCACCAGAGGGAGTACTCGCTCTGGAGAGCGGTGACGGGATGGACCGCGTGCGCGCGCCGGATGGTGTCGGCGGCCGCCTCGGACATCCCGAAGTGCCGCACCTTGCCGGCCTCGACCAGCCCCTTGACGGTGCCGGCGACGTCCTCGATGGGGACGTCCGGGTCGACGCGGTGCTGGTAGTAGAGGTCGATGACGTCGACGTCGAGCCGGCGCAGCGAGCCCTCGACCGCCCGGTGGATGTTCTCCGGCCGGCTCGACACGCCGTTCGAGACGCCGTTGTCGTCGTACGCGAAGCCGAACTTCGTGGCGATGACCACCTCGTCGCGGTGCGGCGCGAGGGCCTCGCCGACGATCTCCTCGTTGACGAACGGCCCGTAGACCTCCGCCGTGTCGAAGAACGTCACCCCGCGGGCCACGGCGTCGCGGATCAACGCGACCGCCTCGGAGCGGTCCGGCAGCGGTCCGTAGCTCTGGCTCATCCCCATGCAGCCGAGGCCGAGCGCGGAGACCTCCAGTCCCTGTCCGAGTGTTCTCGTTCTCATGTCGGTTCCTCTCGTATGCGGTGAACGTCAGGGCAGCAGCAGCGACTTGATGGCGCGACGCTCGTCCATCGCCGCGTACCCCTCGGCCGCCTGCTCGAGCGGGAGGGTGAGGTCGAAGACCTTGCCCGGGTCGATCCGGCGCTCGACGATCCGCTCGATGAGGTCGGGCAGGAAGCGTCGCACCGGGGCGGGGCCGCCGCCGATCTGGACGTGGGAGTAGAACAGCTCGGTCCCGTCGAGCGAGACACCATGCGGCACGCCGACCAGGCCGACGCGCCCGCCGGGGCGGGTGGCGCTCATGGCCTGGCTCATCGACTCACTCGTGCCGACGCACTCGAGGACGGCGTCGGCGCCGATCCCGTTCGTGAGGTCCTTGACCCGCTCCACGCCCTCGTCGCCGCGCTCGGCGACGATGTCGGTCGCGCCGAAGGCCGTGGCCAGCCGCTGGCGCGACTCGTGGCGGCTCATGGCGATGATCCGCTCGGCGCCGAGCTCCTTGGCCGCCAGGACGCCGAGCAGGCCGACGGCGCCGTCCCCGACGACCGCGACCGTGGAGCCGGGTCCGACCCCGGCCTGGACCGCCGCGAACCATCCGGTACCCAGCACGTCGGAGGCGGCAAGCAGGCTGGGGAGCAGCTCGTCGTCGGGGACGTCCGGCGTCGCCACGAGCGTGCCGTCGGCCCAGGGGACCCGTAGCATCTCGGCCTGGGCGCCGAGGGCGCCCATCCCCTCCGCGTGGAGGCAGGCGGTCTGGAACCCGTTGCGGCAGTTGGGACACGTGCCGTCGGAGGCGAAGAAGCTACCGATGACGAACTGGCCGGGGCGGATCGTCGTGACGTCGCTGCCGACCTCCTCGACGACCCCCACGTACTCGTGGCCCATGGGGGCTGGGCCGCGGGACTCGTTGATCCCGCGGTAGGACCAGAGGTCCGACCCGCAGACGCAGGTGGCCGACATCCGGATCACGGCGTCGGTCGGCTTCTCGATCTGCGGGTCGTCTCGGTCCTCGACGCGGATGTCACCGGGGGCGTGGAGGATGGCTCCTCGCATGATGTGGATCTCCTTGTGGCTAGACAGGATTCAGCGGTCTTGGAAGGTCTCTTTGGCGACGGTCATCGCCGACATCGCCTTGGGCCAGCCGGCGTAGAAGGCCAGATGGGTGATGACCTCCTTGAGCTCATCCTCTGTCGCGCCGTTGTCGAGGGCGCGGCGCAGATGGCTGCCGAGCTGGGCCGTGGCGCCACTGGTGGTGAGTGAGGCGACCGTCACGAGGCTGCGCTCCCTGGGGGTCAGCTCAGTGCGCGGCCACACCTCTCCGAACAGGACGTCGTCGGTGAAGTGGACGAGCGCGGGGGCGAAGTCGCCGAGCATCTGCTGGGCGGGTGTGAGTGCGCTGTGGTCGGTCATGGTCTCTCCTGAGGTCCGGCTGGTGGTAGGCGGTCTCGAGCGAGTTGGAGGCTGGTCATCGCCGCGGCGGCCAGCACGAGCGCCCCGAGGACGAGGCTGATGCGGGCGCCGGCGACGAAGGAGCCCGGAACGGCCAGCAGGCCCCCGAACACGGCAATCGCCAGGGCGCCGCCGAGCTGGCGGCTGGTGTTGAACACCCCGCTCGCGGTCCCGACCGAGCGTCCGGGTACCGCATCGAGGAGGACTGCGGTGGCCGTCGGGCTGACCAGGGGACCGCCGACGCCCAACGGCACCATGAGGAGCCCGAGCAGCCACGCCGGCGCAGTCGGAGCGGCCAGGCCGACCACGACGAGGTCGACCGCCATGAGCGCGAGGCCGGAGGCGAGCATGGCGCGGCGGCCCCAGCGCTCCGCCGCTCGGGCCGAGAAGGGTGTCAGCGCAGCGCCGGCGACCATCATCGGGAGGAACACCAGACCGGTGGCCAGGGGCGTGAAGCCGCGCTCCTGCTGCAGCAGCAGGCTCACGACGAACGGCAGACCGTAGTAGCCCACCATGAACGCGAACCCGGCGGCGAGCGAGATCGACACGGGCCGGTTCCGGAACAGCTCCAGAGGGACCATCGGATGGTGGACCCGCCGTTCGACGACCACGAACAGTGCCGTCGCCACGACCGCGACGAAGAACGCGGCGACGACCGGTGCCGCGGTCACGCCCAGTGCTCCGGCCTCGATGGCGCCGTAGGCGAGACCGCCCATCGCGAGGACGGCGGTGACCTGACCCGCGACGTCGATGGGGGACGTCCGGCGTGGCGACCTCTCCGACCGGAGCAGGGCTCCCAGGGCGACCGCGCCGACGGGCACGTTGACCAGGAAGATCAACCTCCAGCCGACCGTGCTGAGCAGACCGCCGAGCAGCGGAGCGGAGGTCGAGGCGAGCGCGCCACCCATCGCCCAGACGCCCACCGCCCGAGCCCGCTGCCGCGGCTCGGGAAAGGTCTGCCGGATCAGCGCCATCGACGAGGGCATCATCATCGCCGCGGCCGCTCCCTGAGCGACCCGGGCGGCGACCAGCCACGGGAGGCTCGGCGCCAGCCCGCACGCGACCGATGCGATGACGAAGACCGTCATGCCGATCCCGAACGCCCGCCGCGCACCGAGCCGGTCTCCGAGTGACCCGGCGGTGAGCAGCAGGGCTGCGAAGGTCAGCGTGTATCCGTCCATCACCCACTGCAGGCCGGCGACGCCGCCGCCCAGGTCGGCGCGGACCGACGGCAGGGCGACGTTGACGATGACGGCGTCGAGCGTGACCACGAAGAACCCGAGGACCGCGGCGACCAGGGCCGGCGAAGTCAGTGGCGTCGACCGAGACTGGTCACCGGTCTGCGGTGCCGGCCCGGCGGTCGGGAGGGTCATCGGGGGGTTCTCCTAGGCTTTCTCCGGGTCTCGAGCGGATCGCTCGTCGCGCCGCATACCCAGACAACCGCCTTTCCCGTCTGCGCGGGAGGTCGGGGTTATGGGGGTACTGGCTCGACCCCTCTGCCGGCGACCGGGAGCCGTAGCGTGAGGGACGTGGACAACCGGAGCGACATTCGCGAGTTCCTCGCGACGAGGCGGGCCAAGATCACGCCCGAGCAGGTCGGGCTGCCCGCCGGCGGGGGTCGACGCCGGGTGCCCGGACTGCGTCGGGAGGAGGTCGCGGTCCTCGCCGGGGTGAGTCCTGAGTGGTACGCCCGGCTGGAGAAGGGCCACATCGGCGGCGTGTCCGACTCGGTGCTCGACGCCGTGGCCCAGGCGCTGCGGCTCGACGACGCGGAGCGCGACCACCTCTACGACCTGGCGCGGGCCGCGCGACCCGCGAGCCGGTCGCCGCGTCGCCGGACCTCACCCGGCGTCCGTCCGAGCGTCCAGCGGATCCTCGACTCGATGGGTACCGCTCCGGCGCTCGTCCGGAACGGCCGTCTCGACATCCTGGCCATCAACCCGCTGGGTAGGGCGCTCTACTCGCCGGCCTTCGAGGATCCGGCGCGTCCGGCCAACCTCGCGCGGTTCAACTTCCTCGACCAGCGCTCCCGGGACTTCTACCCCGAGTGGAACGAGGCGGCCAACACCTCGGTCGCCCTGCTGCGCACCGAGGCGGGACGCGACCCCTACAACCGCGAGCTGACCGACCTGGTGGGGGAGCTGGCGACGCGCAGCGAGGAGTTCCGCACCCGGTGGGCGGCGCACAACGTCCGGCGGCATCGCACCGGCACCAAGCGGTTCCACCACCCCGTGGTCGGCGACGTCGAGCTGGCCTTCGACGCGCTGGAGCTGCCCGGTGAGCCGGGGCTGACGCTGACCGCATACACCGCCGAGCCGGGCTCGCCGACCGAGGACGCCCTCGCGCTGCTGGCCAGCTGGGTGGCCACCGACCGGCACGTCGACACCGAGACCGTCGCTGCAGAGGAGCACCAATGGAACTGATCTCCGTGAGCCCGACGGCCACGGCGCCGAGCGAGAACTTCACCGGCACCGTCTACGTGAACCCGATCTACCAGGGCACCGGCGAGTCGCGCATGATCGTCAGCCTGGTGCGGTTCACGCCCGGCGCCCACACCAACTGGCACTGGCACGCGGTCGGCCAGACCCTGCACTGCACCGACGGGCTCGGCCTCGTGGTGAGCCGCGACGGCACCGTGGTCCATCTGCGGCCCGGGGACACCGTGTACACCCCGCCCGGCGAGCAGCACTGGCACGGTGCGAGCTTCACCAACATGATGAGCCACCTGGCCATGCTCGAGGAGACGGCCGACGGCGCCTCGACGACCTGGCTGGAGCCGGTGAGCGACGAGGAGTACGCGGCGGCCCACCGGGCCTAGTCAGGGAGGGTCAGGCGACCCGGACGACGATGTTCTTGGCGGTCAGGTCTGGCGACTTCTCGCCGCCGACGAGCACGGTCTGTCCGGTCTTGACGTCGGCGATGGTCGGCGTGGTCGTCGAGCCCTTGGCCTGACGCTGGTGGACCTTGGTGTCGGCGGTGACCGCGAAGGTCATCGAGGTGCCGTCGGTCGACGTCACGGTCACCGACGTCGAGGACACCGCGGTGACCTGGCCGAGGATCGCCTCGTGGGTCACGTAGGTGTTGTTGTCGCCCTTGGTGACCCACTCGGCGTGCTGGAAGTCCTTGACCTTCCCGAGGATCTGCTTGGCGGCCACACGGCCACCCTTGTCGGCCTTTGCGGCCTTTGCGGCCTTGGCGGGCTTGCCCGTGGCGGTGGGCGAGGGAGTGGCGGTCCCGGTCGGGTCCGCGGTCGCGACGGTCGGGCCGGTGCTGGTCTGCGCGGCGTGGGCGATGCCGACGCCCGCCCCGCCGGCGACGATCGCGAGGGCCGCGAGCCCGCCGATGGTGGCCTTTCTCCACATGTGCTGCTCCTGAGGTCGTGGAACTGAGATCACCGGTGGAACCGGCTGAGCACCACGATGGAGCCCGCGTGTTCGAGCAACGTCAGCGCGACGTCAGACCTTGCCGGCTTCCAGACGCCCGTTGTTGACGGTTTCGGGCGCGCCGAGCGCGCCGAACCGGCAACAACGCGCGTCTGGAAGGGGCTACCAGGGGAGGGGGAGTGACAGGTCCCGCTCGTCGCCGTCGGCGACCCAGCCCTCGTCGGTCCGGGTGTAGCGCCGGGCCGGACCGTTGGCGGCCAGCTCGGCCACGGCGGCAACCAGCCGGTCGACGTGCTCGGCGGTGTTGGCGAGGCCGAGGCTGACCCGGACCGCCGTCGCCGGGGTGTCGCCCCACGGGTCCTCCAGCAGCTCGTCGACGAGGATGTGGGCGCAGAACTTCCCGTCGCGCACGCCGATCCCGTGCTCCGCCGACAGGATCGCCGAGACCAGCGAGGAGTCGAAGCGCTCGATGGTGAACGCCAGCACCGCGACCCGGTCGTGGTCGTCGCCGAAGATCGACCAGGTGTCGACGCCCGGGATGACGTCCAGCCCGGACCGAAGTCGCTCGGCCAGCGAGGCTTCGTGCGCCTCGATCGCCTCGCGGTGCGCGGAGATCGACGCGCATGCCGCCGCGACGGCGATGGCGCCGATGACGTTGGGGCTGCCGCCCTCGTGGCGAGCGGCGCCCGTGGCCCACGCGACGCCGTCGGTCGAGACGCGCGCCGTCGCACCGCCACCGCGCAGATAGGGCGCACTGGAGTCGAGCCAGTCACGGCGTCCGGCGAGCACGCCGGCACCGAACGGCGCGTACAGCTTGTGGCCGGAGAAGGCGACGTAGTCGATGCCGCTGGCGGCGAGGTCGATGGCCCGGTGCGGCGCGAGCTGCGCCGCGTCGACGAGCACGCGGGCGCGGTGCCGCTGGGCCACGGCCACCACATCGGCCAGCGGCCACAGCTCACCGGTGACGTTCGAGGCGCCGGCGACGACGACCAGCCGGTGGGACGCGACCGACGCGGCCAGCGCGGAGGCGAGGTCCTCCAGTGCATGCTCGATGCTCGACGGCACCGGGAGCGTCGTCACCTGGACGCCGCGGGCCTGCTGCCAGGGCAGCAGCGTCGAGTGGTGCTCGGTCTCGAAGACGAACACCTCGGTGCCCCGCGGGAGGCTGCGGGCCAGCAGGTTGGTCGAGTCGGTGGTGTTGCGGGTGAACACGACGAGGTCGTCCTCGCGCGCGCCGACGAACCGGCCGACCTCGACCCGAGCCTGCTCGTACCACGCGGAGGTGACCCGGCTCGCATACCCGTTGCCCCGGTGGACGGACGAGTACGTCTGCAGGGCGGTGTCGACGGCGGCCTTGACGCTGACCAGCGACGGCGTGGACGCGGCGTGGTCGAGGTTGGCGTACTCGACCTCTCCGGTCAGGGTGGGCACGCGAAGGCCCGCCCCGACCACCGCCGGCAGCTCGCCCGGCGCCGCGGTGCGGACCGCGTCGCCGTCGCGGACGACGCGCAGCTTGGTGGGGATGGTGGGCGCGCAGTACGTGTACTCGCTACGAGCGATAGACATGATCGGCTCCGAAGGTCTGAGGGACCTGCCGGGTAGCAAGGTCCGCGCTTGCCGACGGCGTATGCCAGCGGCCGGGTCGTCATCCGGAGCACCCCACCGCGGAGGAGGGTTGCTGGCCAGCAAGCCGGAGCTGTGCGCTGGCACTCATGACCGTGGTCCGAAGGGTAGCGAGGCCCGTCCACCACGAGAACGGTGCTTCCGCGATCTGAGATCGTGGGCGGACCCGCGCGCTGCGACCGACGCGTGGTGGGGCGCGTGTGACGCGTGAGTCTGAGGTGACTTTCGCGTACCGTTCGACCATGGCCGCCCGTCCGTCCTCCGCGTCGTCGCGCCCGTCCACCGGACGCGTGCCGACGTCGCGCCAGGCGACGGGCCGCGGCGGTCGCCCGGCGCCGCGCAAGCCGGCCGCCCGGCGCACCTCCAGGGCCCGCTCCGGCGGGCTTCCCCTGCCGCTGCGAGCCATCCGCGGTACGTGGATGGGTGTCTCGCACCTGGCCGGCGGCGCGGTCCGCCGGGTCGGCAGCTCGGCGCGCGACCTCGAGCCCGAGCACCGTCGCGACGGTGTCGGCTTCGCTCTCATCGGCCTTGCTGTGGTGGTGGCCGCCCGCGAGTGGTGGGGCGTCCAGGGCGTCGTCGGCGATGTCATCCACGCCGTCGTCGCCGGGACCCTGGGCCGAGTCGGGTATGCGGTTCCGCTGGTCCTGCTCGCCTTCGGCCTCTACCTCCTGCGCGCGCCGAAGGACGACGGGGTCACGAACCGCCTGGTCGTCGGCACCGTCGCGCTGACCTTCGCCGCCTGCGGCCTCGCCCACATCTCCGACGGCATCCCGAACCCGCCTGGCGGCGCCGACCCCATGCGGGCCGCCGGCGGCATCATCGGGTTCCTCGCCTCCAGCCCGCTGGCATCGGCGGTGTCCCGCCCGGGCGCGGTCGTGTTGCTGGTGCTCCTCGCTCTGTTCGGTGCGCTCGTCGTCACGGGTACGCCGGTCCGCCAGATCCCCCAGCGGGTCCGCGACCTGCGCAACCGGCTGATCCACGGCGCCGACGACGACGCGGCTGATCCGACGACCGCGGACACCCCGACGCCGCGGTCTCGCCGCCGAGCGGTCGACCTGCTCGAGAAGCGCGAAGGAGATGAGGCTTTCGAACAGGCCGCCGTGGTCGCCCCCGGCCGCGGACGTCGACTGCGCCCTGGCGAGAAGCGGCCCGGTCCGGACGAGGCGCCCACGGAGGCCGCGAGCCCGACGGAGAAGACCGTCCCCCAGACAGGACTCGGGCCCAAGGAGGCGCTCGTCCCGCCGCCCACGTCGACGCTGCCCGCACGGGTCGAGCAGCTGTCGCTGACCGGTGACGTCACCTACACGCTGCCCGACCAGGCCCTCCTCGTGCCCGGTGCGCCCCACCGCACCCGGAGCGTCGCGAACGACCGGGTCGTCGAGGCCCTCTCGATCGTGTTCGAGCAGTTCGAGATCGACGCCCAGGTCACCGGGTTCACCCGCGGCCCGACGGTCACGCGGTACGAGGTCGAGCTCGGCCCGGCCACCAAGGTCGAGCGCGTCACCGCCCTCTCCAAGAACATCGCGTATGCGGTCGCCTCTGCCGACGTGCGCATCCTCAGCCCGATCCCCGGCAAGTCCGCGATCGGCATCGAGATCCCCAACACCGACCGCGAGACGGTGTCGCTCGGCGACGTGCTACGCAGCCAGGTGGCCCGCAGCAACCAGCACCCGATGGTGATGGGGGTGGGCAAGGACGTCGAGGGCGGCTACGTCGTGGCGAACCTCGCCCGGATGCCGCACCTGCTCGTCGCCGGCGCGACCGGAGCGGGCAAGTCGTCGTTCGTCAACTCGATGATCACCTCGATCCTCATGCGGGCGACCCCCGAGGAGGTGCGCATGGTCCTCGTCGACCCGAAGCGGGTCGAGCTCACCGCATACGAGGGAATCCCGCACCTCATCACGCCGATCATCACGAACCCCAAGAAGGCGGCCGAGGCCCTGGCGTGGGTCGTGCGGGAGATGGACACCCGGTACGACGACCTCGCCGCCTTCGGGTTCAAGCACGTCGACGACTTCAACAAGGCGGTGCGGTCGGGCAAGGTCAAGCCGCTGCCGGGCTCCGAGCGGGTCATCCAGCCCTACCCCTACCTCCTGGTCATCGTCGACGAGCTGGCCGACCTCATGATGGTCGCGCCGCGCGACGTGGAGGAGTCCATCGTCCGGATCACCCAGCTCGCGCGGGCCGCGGGGATCCACCTGGTCCTGGCGACTCAGCGTCCGTCGGTCGATGTGGTGACCGGTCTGATCAAGGCCAACGTGCCCTCCCGGATGGCGTTCGCGACCTCGTCGCTGGCCGACTCCCGAGTCGTCCTCGACCAGCCGGGCGCCGAGAAGCTCGTCGGTCAGGGCGACGCGTTGTTCCTGCCGATGGGCTCGAGCAAGGCGATCCGGGTCCAGGGCGCGTGGGTGACCGAGTCCGAGGTCATGGCGGTCGTCAAGAGCGTCACGAAGCAGCTCCAGCCGAACTACCGCGAGGACGTCATCCTCGTGGCGCCGAAGAAGCAGGTGGACGACGACATCGGTGACGACCTGGACCTGCTGCTGCAGGCGACCGAGCTGGTGGTGACCACGCAGTTCGGCTCGACGTCGATGTTGCAGCGCAAGCTGCGGGTGGGGTTCGCCAAGGCCGGGCGGCTGATGGACCTGCTCGAGTCGCGGGGGATCGTCGGGCCCTCCGAGGGATCCAAGGCGCGCGACGTCCTGGTCAAGGCCGACGACCTCCCCACGACGCTGGCGCTGCTGCGCGGTGACGACATCCCGCTGGACGGCCCGTCGCTCGGTGCGAGCGCGCCGGACGAGGAGACCGACGTCTGGGTCGACACCGACGAACCGGGGGAGTCCGAGGACGCCTGGGAGCTGACCGGCCGCGACCGGACACGCTGATCGTTCGCTCAGCTGGCCGATGCCCGCTCGGACCCGCTTCGCGGAGGGACGTTGTTGCCCCAACGCCTGTGGCCGAAAGGCCGACGTCGCTCCATGGAGAGCCGAGGGCGCGAGGCAGCCCCGCGAGCCGCCAGCGCTCTGTGGGCGCTCCAGCCCGTCTGATCAGGTTCGTGGTGCCTTGTCAACGACCGACCACGATCTCCGCGTAGGCCCTTCAGTGGAGCGAAATCGGTGCTCCAACGCTGACTTTGCTCCACTGAGAGGCGTCCTCCCATGACGTCCTCACCGGACGAGGACCCCACCGGATCACGCCGTGGGCGAACATCTCGCGTCCCCGGAAGCGACAGTGGCCCTCGCGCGTTGAGCGGGCATGTCCGACGACCGTGAGGCGCTCGACGCCTACTCGCGCACCATCGTGGCCGTCGCGGAGACGGTGCTGCCGTCGGTAGCCAGCCTCGAGGTACGCACGGCGCGAGGTCGCGCCGGCGCGGGCAGCGCGAGCGTCATCACTCGCGACGGGTACCTGCTGACCAGCGCTCACGTCGTCGCGGGGGCGACCACGGCGGAGGCCACCTTCACGGACGGGACGACGTCGACCGCGGACGTGGTCGGCCGGGACACCCTGTCGGACCTCGCGGTCCTGCTCGCGCGCGGTGAGACTCCGCCACCGGTCGAACAGGGCGACGCCTCCACCCTGCGCGTCGGACAGCTCGTCGTCGCGCTCGGCAACCCACTCGGCCTGGCCGGCAGCGTCACCGCCGGGATCGTGTCCGCACTCGGCCGTTCGCTTCCCACGGCGTCCGGCCGGGTCGTCGACGAGGTGATCCAGACCGACGCCGCCCTCAACCCGGGCAACAGCGGCGGGGTCCTTGCCGACCACCACGGCCGGATGGTCGGCGTCAACACGGCGGTGGCGGGGGTCGGCCTCGGGCTCGCGGTCCCCATCAACGCGACGACACGGGAGATCGTCTCGACACTGATGACCACGGGCCGGGTCCGGCGGGCCTGGCTCGGGATCGCCGGGAAGACCATCGCCCTGCCGCCGAGAGTGGCCGAGAGGGTCGGTTCGCCGACGGGTATGCAGGTGGCCTCGGTCGTCGACGGTAGCCCGGCGGAGCGGGCCGGCATCCACAGCGGCGACATCATGGTCGAGCTCGACGGCACCACCATCGTCACGGCGACCGCCGTCCAGAAGCTCATGGTCGAGGACGCCATCGACCGGCGGATCGAGATCACCGTCTGGCGGAACGGCGCGCTCGTCGACGTCATCCTCCGTCCTCGCGAGCTGACGGGCTAGCGCGAGGCTCCGGGGATGGCGGCCAGCAGCTCACCGGTATAGGCGTCCTGTGGCGCGTCGAAGATCTGTTCCGGCGGTCCGGACTCGACGATCCGGCCCGCCCGCATCACGTGCACCTGGTCCGACACCAGGCGCACGACGGCCAGGTCGTGGCTGATGAACAGGTAGGTCAGACCCAAGCGGCTCTGGAGCTCGGCGAGCAGGTCGAGGATCTGTGCCTGCACGATGACGTCGAGCGCCGACACCGCCTCGTCCAGGACGACGATGTCGGGCTCCAGAGCGAGGGCCCGGGCGATCGCGACGCGCTGGCGTTGACCACCGGAGAGCTCGTGGGGCAGCCGGGTAGCCAGGTCCGCGTCGAGGGCGACCTGGTCGAGCAGCATGCGTACCCGTTCGCGGCGCTCGCCCGGCGTCGCGACACCATGGACCTTCAACGGCTCGGCGACCGAGCGCTCGACCGTGTAGCGCGGATCCAGCGACGCATACGGGTTCTGGAACACCGGCTGGATACGACGCCGCAACGCGAACGTCTCCCGCCGAGACATCGTCGCGAGATCCTGGCCTCCGACGAGGATGCGCCCACTCGTCGGGATCTCCAGGCCTAGCAGCAGGTTTGCGGTGGTCGACTTCCCCGACCCGGACTCGCCGACGATCGCTGCGGTCTGACCTCGCGGGATGCCGAACGACACGTCGTCGACGGCCAGGATGTCGTCGCCCGCGCCGCGCCCACGACGTCGCAGCGCGAACCGCTTGCTAACGCCCTCGAACCGCACCAGGGACTCGGGGGCGACCAAGACCTGCGGCGTGCGCCGGACCTCACGAACGGTGTTGAGGCTGGGTGCGGCCGCGAGCAGCCTTTTGGTGTAGGCGTGTTCGGGCTCGGCGAGGATGTGGGCGGCCGGTCCGGTCTCGACGATCTCTCCGCGGTACATCACGGCGACCGTGTCGGCCCGCTCGGCCGCAAGACCGAGGTCGTGGGTGATGAGCAGGACGCTGGTGCCGAGCTCTTCGGTGATGGCGTCGACGGTGTCGAGGATGCGGCGCTGCACGGTGACGTCGAGCGCCGACGTCGGCTCGTCGGCGACGAGCAGCCGCGGGCGGCAGGCCAGACCCATGGCGATGAGGGCGCGCTGCCTCATCCCGCCGGAGAACTCGTGCGGGTACTGCGCTGCACGGGCCTGGGGGTCGGGGATGCCGACGAGGTCCAAGAGCTCGAGGGCCCGGGCCCAGGCCGCCTTGCCCTTCGCGACGTCGTGGACCTCCAGGGCCTCGGCGACCTGGTCGCCGATGCGCATCAGCGGGTCGAGGTTCGACATCGGGTCCTGGGGGACCAGGCCTATCCCGACCCCTCGGACACGCCGCATCTCCCGCTCGCTGATGGTGAGCAGGTCGCGGCCGTCGAGCAGGACCCGACCCGCGGTGACCCGGCCGTTGGCCGGCAGCAGCCGGTTCACCGCTGCCGCCGTGGTCGACTTCCCCGAGCCGGACTCGCCCACCAGCGCCACGGTGGACCCGGTCGGAACCGTGAGGGAGAGGTCCCGGACGGCGGCCTGGTCGCCGCCCGTCGTCCCGAAGACCACGGTCAGGTTCTCGATGGCGAGGATGGGCCCGTCCGCCGTCACGTCGTCCCCTCCCATGACTTCGTCAGGCGAATCTCGTTCGCCCCGAACCGCTCCTCGACCCGCTCGGCACCGTCAGGGGTCCAGCCGTGGCGCGCGTAGAAGGAGATGGAGGGTGTGTTGTCGGCGAACACCCAGAGGTATGCGTTCTGACCACCGGCCTCGCGGAGCCGGTCGGACGCGTGGCGCAGCAACGTCGACCCGACGCCGTGGCCTTGAACCTCGGGCGCGACGTAGAGCGAATGGACCCACCCGTCGTCGACCGATGCCTCGAACCCGACGACGCCGCATACCTGTTCGTCGACCTCCGCCAGCACCACCCGACGGCCCGGCGTCGTCAACGCGTGCGACCAGAGCGAGCGCGCCGCGTCGTCCGACATCGACGTCACGAGGGCGGCGGGCAGCCGTCCGGCGTAGGTCGAGCGCCAGCAGCCGAGGAACACCGCGACAACCGCGTCGAGGTCGTCGATCTCCGCGTGACGCAACGCCACGCCGGTCATCGGACGCCTCGTCCCCGAGGGTCGAGCACGTCGCGCAGCCCGTCGCCGAGCAGGTTGAGCCCGACCACCAGCAGGACGATGACGCCGCCGGGCGCCAGCATGGTCCAGGGCGCCACCTGCACCAGGGTCCGCGCGTCGTAGACCATCGAGCCGAGCGACGGGGCCGGTGGCGGAGTCCCGAGACCGAGGAAGCTCAGCGACGCCTCGGTCAGAACGGCCCATGACAGCGAGAGGGTGACCTGAACGATGATGATCGCGCCAATGTTGGGTAGGACGTGCCGGAACATCGTGCCGGTCCGCGACTGGCCGGTCGTCGTCGCCGCCTTGACGAACTCCACCTCGCGCAGGGTGAGCACCGGACCCCGCGTGACGCGTACGAAGATGGGCACGTAGACGACGGCGATCGCCACGGCCACCGTGAACCAGTTCCGGGTGAAGACCGACGCGAGCGTCAGTGCGAGCAGCAGGGGCGGGAACGCGAAGAGCACGTTGGTCATCGCCCCGATGGCGACGTCGGGGACACCACGGATGAACCCGGCGACCAGACCGCCCAGCGTCCCGACCACCGTCGCGAACGTCACCGCCACGATGGCGACCAGGGCCGAGTTGGCCACGCCGGCGGCCACGCGGGAGAACACGTCCCGCCCGAACTGGTCCGTCCCGAACCAGTGTTGGCCGCTCGGCGGCTGCAGCCGCGCCGGAGGGTCCTGGGCAATGGGGTCGTACGGGAGCAGCCCCAGCAGCGACACCACCGAGAGGATGAGCAGAAGCACGACGATGACCAGACCGGTCATCCCGCTGGGGCTGCGCAGCAGGGCGCGCCACCGGTTGGGCGGACGGCCGCTGACCGCGACGAGCGGCGGAGCCTGCGCCAGGTCGCTCACGAGGCACGCACCCGCGGGTCGATGGCGCGGTAGAGGAGGTCGGTGAGCAGGTTGACGATGACGAACGCCAGAGCGATGACGAGCACCGTGCTCTGGACCAGCGCGTACTCCTTCTGCTGGATGCCGAGGAGGACCTGCCGGCCGATGCCAGGGATCGAGAAGATCTGCTCGACGACGACCGCACCGCCCAGCAGGTAGCCGAACTGCAGGCCGGTCATCGTCACGATCGGGACGAGTGCGTTGCGCAGGACGTGCCGCACCTGCAGCCGTCTCGGCGGGACACCCTTGGCGCGGGCGGTGCGGATGAAGTCCTCGGAACGCACTTCCAGCACAGCCGTGCGGGTGGTTCGCATGATCGGTGCGGCGATCCCGAACGCCAGCACGAACGACGGCATCAGCATCTGCTGGAGGTTCAGTGCCGGGTTGGAGAAGAACGTCGCATACGCGCGGCCGTTGGGGTTGTAGCCGAACCGCGACGCGAAGACGGACAGCAGGAGCGAGCCCAGGAGGAACGCGGGGATCGAGAGCCCCGCAAGCCCGACCACCTGGCCGGCGCCGTCCCGGACCGAGTTCGGCTTGGATGCCGAGAGCATGCCCAGCGGCACGCCGATCACCAGCGCGAGCACGATCGACAGGACGGCCAGCTCAAGCGTGACGGGGAGCGAGCTCGCCGTGAGCTCGAGGACGCTGGTCTGGTTGCGGGCCGAGTACCCGAGGTTCCCCGTGAGCAGGTTGCCCAGCCAGGAGAAGAACTGCACCACCAACGGCTGGTCCAGCCCGTAGTACGACCGGAGCGCCTCCTGCTGCGCCGGCGTCAGGGCCGCGGCCTCCGTGCCCAGGTTGGCCGTGATCTGGTTGCCGGGGATGGCGCGGAGCATGACGAACACGACCACCGCGACACCGAGCAGCGTCAGCAACGCCCCGCCGACCCTCCGCACCACCCCGTTGCCGAGGACGGTGCGGATCACGAGGTCGAGACGGTCGTCGTGCGCAGGTACTGCAGCGAGCCGTTCACCATCGGTACGAAGCCCTGAACGCCCGGCGTCGTGACCGTGTAGGTGTAGCTGGTGAACATCCAGATCCACGCGGCGTTGGCCTCGAGCGCGTCGGACATCTTCGTGTAGATCTGCTTGCGAGCCGCGGTGTCACTGGTGGTCTTGCCCTGCGCGAAGAGCGCGTCGAGCTCGGGCGAGCTGTACCCGGCCACCTTGTTGAGGTTGCCCGTACTGGTGAAGTAGCGGCCGTACATGCCGTCCGGGTCGGGTCGGCCGCCGTTGAGGGCCACGGCCGCGTCGAAGTCGGCGGCGACCCAGCGGTCGACGTAGGCGCCGGACTCGAGGACCTGCAGGTCGAGGTTGATCTTCGCCTCGGCCAGCTGCGCCTTGAGGTTCTGGGCCTCGTTGACCGACGTCGCATACTCGCCCTGCGACACGATGGTCTTGATGGTGACCGAGGACTTGCCCGCCTTGGCGAGGTAGTCGGCGGCCTTGGCCAGGTCGCGGTTGGGACAGGGCCGCGAGCTCGGGTCGGACTTGTACGCCGGTGACGTCACCGGGCCGGTGACCTCGCCCTCACCGAGAGCCGCGGTGTCGAGCACCTGCTTGCGGTCGATGGCGCACTGGATGGCCAGCCGGACGTTGACGTCCGTGAGGTCGCCCTTGCGCGCGTTGAGCTGCAGCGCGTGGTAGCTCAGCTGCGGCGTCTTGGCCACCTTGAGCGTCCCGCCCTCGGCGGTCTTGGCGACGAGCGGGTCGTCGATGACGGCCATCTGGACGCTGCCGGACTGCAATGCCGACACGATCGACGTCTCGTCGGGGATGACCCGGAACTCGACGCTGTCGAGGGTCGCCTTCGGGCCCCAGTAGGACGCGTTCTTCTGCAGGGTGAGCGACTGGCTCGGCGTGCGGGCCTTGAACGCATACGGGCCAGTGCCGTTGGGCTTGGTGGTGAGCGTCTCGTCGGTGTCGGTCGACGAGAGCATGGCCATGTTGACCGAGGCGAGGTTGGCCGGCAACGAGGCGTCGGCGCTCTTCATGGTGAGCACCACCGTGGTGGGGTCAGGAGCGGCGACGGACGCCACGGAGGCCAGCGAGGTGCGGGCGACGGCCGCGGTCTTCTCGTCCATGATCTTGTCCATCGACGACTTGACGTCCGCCGAGTCGAACACGCTGCCGTCGGCGAAGGTCACGCCGCTCCGCAGCTTGAGGGTGACCGTCTTGCCGTCGGCCGAGGGGTCCCACGACTGCGCGAGGCCCGGCACGACGTTGAGGTCCTTGTCGAACTCGGTGAGCGTGCCGTAGACGTTCTGGAGGATGTTGACCGCCTGGAACTGGGTGGCCTTCCAGGGCAGCAGGGTGTTCGGGTCGGAGGTCATCCCGATGACGAGGTTGCCACCCGGTGCGCCGGCGCCACCGGTGGTCTCGGACGGCGACGGCGTGCCGCTGCTACATCCGGCGACGAGGACCAGGGTCGCGGCACCCGCGATCACCCCGAGCAGAGAGGAGCGACGGCGGTACACGGCGGTACGGGGTGACATGAGGGCACTCCTCAGGGGGGCGGGGGTGTTGCCACAAAAGTACTCAGAACCCGGCTCGAAAGTAACTTTCCGCCCGACGGCCGCCGCTGCCGAGACGCGGCCGGTCGGGCCCTCGCGTTAGGTTCCGACGATGGACACCATCGACTTCGGACCCGCGACGCGCACCCTGGCCGCCCTCGTCGGTGCGGTGAGGGACGACCAGCTGGACGACCCGACGCCCTGCCCGGACTGGTCGGTGGCCCACCTGCTGCGGCACGTGGGCGGGCTGACCCTCGAGTTCACCGCGTCGGCGCAGAAGGTCCCCACCGCGGCCCGCGCGGCCGACGGCCTGAGCGGCGCGTGGCGGCAGCGGATCCAGGACGACCTGGCCGCCCTGGCCGGCGCGTGGACCGACCCCGAGGCCTACCAGGGCGATACGCACGCCGGTCCGGTCACCCTCTCCGGCGCCGAGACGGCTCGGGTCGCCCTCAACGAGGTCACCGTGCACGGCTGGGACCTCGCGCGCGCCACCGGCCAGGATTATCCCGCCGACCCAGGGGCGGTCGCCGAGTGCACCCGGTTCGTGGCCGCGTTCGATGCGCCGGCCAACGACGACGGCGGCCTGTTCGGGCCGCCGGTGGCCACGGCCGACGATGCGACCGATGTCGACCGGCTGGTCGGGATGACCGGACGCGACCCAGGCTGGTCCCCTCAGACGACGAAGCGGTAGCCGATCCCCGGTTCGGTCAACAGGTAGCGAGGCGCTGCGGGGTCGGGTTCGAGCTTGCGGCGCAGCTGGTTCGCATACACCCGGAGGTAGTTCAGCTCGCGTCCGTACGCGGGTCCCCACGCGGCGCGGAGCAGCTCGGTATGCGTGACGAGGTGACCTGCGCGCCGGGCGAGGGCGTCGAGCAGGCGCCACTCGGTGGGGGTGAGCCGGATCTCCGAGCCGTCGCGGCCGGTGGCCCGGCGCTCGGCGATGTCGAGGGTGAAGTCGTCGGTCGTGACAACGAGCGGTTCGGGGTTCTCCGGTGACCCCCGGCGCACCGCCGCGCGGATCCGGGCCAGGAACTCGTCCATCCCGAAGGGCTTCGTCACGTAGTCGTCGGCTCCGGCGTCGAGCGCCTCGACCTTGTCGTCGGAGTCGTGCCGCGCGGACAGCACGACCACCGGCACCGGGGACACGTCGCGCAGCCGACGGAGCACGTCGACGCCGTCGAGGTCCGGGAGCCCGAGGTCGAGGACGATGACGTCCGGGGTGCGCTCGGCGAGGATCTGGAGCGCCGACCGGCCATCGGCGGCGGTCTCGACCTCGTAGTCCCGCGCCCGCAGGTTGATCGACAGGGTCCGGCGGATGTGCGGCTCGTCGTCGACGACCAGGACGAAGGTCACGAGGCGGATCCTCCCGCAACGGGGATGACGGCCGCCGGGACGGTCGGGAGGTCGACGACGATGGTGAGCCCGCCACCGGGCGTGTCCTCGGCCCAGAGGGTGCCGTCCATCGCCTCGGTGAGACCTCGGGCGACGGCCAGGCCGAGGCCCACACCGTCGCCCCGCGGTGCGTCCCCGCCGCGTTGGAACGGCGCGAAGATCTGGTCCTTGGCCTCGTCGGGTACGCCCGGGCCACGGTCGACCACCCGGATCTGGACTCGGTCGCCCAGCCGCCCGGCCTGGACGACGACCTCGCGTCGTCCGGGGGAGTGCCGCAGGGCGTTCTCGAGGACGTTCGCGAGGACGCGGTCGAGGAGGCCGGCGTCGGCCCGAACCAGCGGCAGGTCCTCGTCGAACCGGGTGCGTACGCGGTCGCCCTCGACCAGGGGTGTGCGGGCGGCGTCGACGACCTCCGCCAGCGAAAGGTCGTCCGGGTGCGGCGAGATGCTGCCGGTCTGGATGCGTGACATGTCGAGCAGGTTGCCGATGAGGACCGCGAGCCGGTCGGCGGACTCCTCGACCGACTCGAGGAGCAGGGCCTCGTCCTCGGGCGAGAACGTCACGTCGGTCTGGCGCAGGCTGGAGACGGCCGCCTTGATCCCGGCGAGCGGGGTGCGCAGGTCGTGCGACACCGCTGCCAGAAGGGCCGTCCGCGCCCGGTTGTCGCGGGCGAGACCGCGAGCCTGGCCGGCCTCGGCGACCAGGCGCTCGCGGGTGAGCAGGCCCGCGGCGTGCGAGACGAAGGCGCCGACGAGGCGCTGGTCGTCGGCGGGCAGGACCGGGCCCACGAGGACCAGCTCGGTCTCGTCGTCGACCGTCTGGCGGACGGCCGCGTCGGCGATGTCACCGGGGTGGAACTCCCCGGCGGCGGCCACGACGGTCCACGGGTCGCGGATCGTGGGTCGCGCCACCAGGGCGGCGGCCCGCATACCGAACGTCGTGCGGGCGCGCTCCAGCAGGGCGGGTAGGGGTTCGGCCTCCGCGAGGAGGGACTGGGCCAGGGCGGCGAGGACCCGGGACTCACGCTGCGCCCTCAGCGCAGCGTCGCGGCGGCGTGCGGCGCGATGCACCACCGACGCCACGGCGGCCGCGACGACGACGAAGACCACCAGGGCCAACGCGTTCTGCGGGCTCTGGATGGTCAGCGTGCCCTTCGGGTCGGTGAAGAACCAGTTGATGACCAACGACGAGACCACGGCACAGGCGATGGCCGGCAGCAGGCCGCCGACGAGCGCGGTCGCGACGGTGAGCGAGAGGAACAGCAGCACCTCGAGCGGCAGCTCGTGCCGTCCGGAGGTGGCGAGCAGGCCGAGGGTGACCATGGCGACGCCACCGGTGGCGAGGAGCCAGCCGCCCCAGCGCCGTCGGGCTCCGAGGCCGTCGTCGCCGAGGCGCAGACCCTCGACGCGACCGCCGGTGTGGCTGACCAGGTGCACGTCGATGTCGCCGGATGCGGCGGCCACCTGCTCGCCGACGCCGCGTCGAGTGAGCCGCGCCAGCCGGGAGCGGCGGCTGGTCCCGATGACGATCTGGGTGGCGTTGACGCCGCGGGCAACATCGAGGATCGACTCGGCGACGTCACTGCCGGCGACCTCGTGCATCACGCCGCCGAGCTCGGTGACCAGCTTCCGTTGAGCGGCAAGGGTTTCCGGGTCGGCATCGACGAGGCCGTCCGGCCGGGAGACGTGACAGGCGAGCAGCTCGCTCCCGGCACCGCGGGAGGCGATCTGGGCGGCCCGGCGCAGCACGGTCTCGCCTTCGGGGCCGCCGGTGAGGGCGACGACGATGCGCTCCCGGGTCGGCCAGGGCTCCGAGATGCCGTGCGCGGCCCGGTACTTCTCCAGGGTCTCGTCTACCCGGTCGGCCAGCCAGAGCAGGGCCAGCTCGCGCAGGGCGGAGAGGTTGCCGGGTCGGAAGTAGTTCGCCAGCGCCGCGTCGATGCGGTCAGCCGGGTAGATGTTCCCGTGCGACATCCGTCGCCGCAGGGACTCCGGCGACATGTCGACCAGCTCGATCTGGTCGGCCGAGCGGACGACGTCGTCCGGGACCGTCTCGCGTTGGACGACCCCTGTGATGGCTTCGACGACGTCGTTGAGCGACTCGAGGTGCTGGATGTTGACCGTGGTGATGACGTCGAT
The DNA here is from genome assembly GCF_036559105.1 of Lapillicoccus sp. Classification (GTDB taxonomy): domain Bacteria; phylum Actinomycetota; class Actinomycetes; order Actinomycetales; family Dermatophilaceae; genus Lapillicoccus. The sequence goes on from NZ_DATBTV010000027.1 coordinate 79,587, forward strand.
CCCGGCGTCGAGCAGGACGTCGATGTCCTCCCACCGCTTCGTCCGCGGCGAGCCGGGGGCGTTCGTATGCGCGAGCTCGTCGACCAGGGCGACCTCGGGTCTGCGGGTGAGGACGGCGCCGACGTCGAGCTCGGTGAGGCTCGCGCCTCGGTGATCCACGGTGCGGCGGGGGACGACCGCGAGGCCGTCGGCCTGTCCCGCGGTGAAGGCCCGGCCGTGCGTCTCGAGGATGCCGATGACGACGTCGGTGCCGCGGTCCTGGCGTCGGCGGCCCTCCGCGAGCATGGCCACGGTCTTCCCGACACCGGGGGCGGCGCCGAGGTAGATGCGCAGTCGTCCGCGGGCCACGGTTCGATTGTCTCCCTCTCCGCTCGTCGGGCCGTCGTCAGCCCGCCGCGACGGCGAGTGCGAGGTTGAGCTCGGTGACGTTGACCCGCGGCTGGCCGAGGAACCCGAGCAGCCGGCCCTCGGTATGCGCATCGACGAGGGCCTGGACCTGCTGGACGGACAGCCCGCGGGCAGTCGCGACCCGCGGGACCTGCCAGCTCGCGTACGCGGGGGAGATGTCGGGGTCGAGGCCGCTGGCGGAGGCGGTGAGGGCGTCCGGAGGTGGCGGCCCGGAGGCCTGCGGGTTGGCGGCGATCAAGGCGCCCTGCGCCGCCGTGAGCGCTTGCGCCTGCTTCGGGTCGTCGGTGCCGAGGTTGGAACCGCCGCTGGTGCTCCCGGCGTACTCGCTGGCTGACCGACGGCCTTGGAACCACTGGGGATCGGTCACCTGTTGACCGAGGCTCGACGACGCGACGACCGAGCCGTTGCGCTCGAGGAGCGAGCCGTTGGCCTGATCGTGGGCGACGACCTGGCCGACGCCGAGGACGACCAGCGGGTACCCGACGCCGCACACGAGGGTGAGGGCGAGCAGCATCCGTAGTGCGGCGGACAGCTGGCGGGTGAGGGTGGACACGGGGATCACGTCATTCCGGGGAGGAGAGAGACGACGAGGTCGATGAGCTTGATGCCGATGAACGGCGTGATGACGCCACCGAGCCCGTAGACCAGCAGGTTGCGGCGCAGCATCGCCGCGGCGCCGGACGGCCGGTAGCGAACACCCCTGAGGGCCAACGGGATCAGCGCCACGATGACCAGCGCGTTGAAGATCACCGCGGAGAGCATCGCCGAGCTCGGGGTCGACAGCTGCATGATGTTGAGCGTCGCCAGACCAGGGAAGATGCCGGTGAACATCGCGGGGATGATGGCGAAGTACTTGGCCACGTCGTTGGCGATCGAGAAGGTCGTCAGCGCCCCGCGGGTGATGAGCAGCTGCTTGCCGATCTCGACGATCTCGATGAGCTTGGTGGGGTCGGAGTCGAGGTCGACCATGTTGCCGGCCTCCTTGGCCGCCGACGTGCCAGTGTTCATCGCGACCCCGACGTCGGCCTGGGCCAGAGCCGGGGCGTCGTTCGTGCCGTCGCCGGTCATCGCGACGAGGCGGCCACCCTCCTGCTCCTGGCGGATCAGCGCCATCTTGTCCTCAGGGGTGGCCTCGGCCAGGAAGTCGTCGACCCCGGCCTCCTCGGCGATCGCGGCGGCGGTCAGGGGGTTGTCGCCGGTAATCATCACCGTGCGGATCCCCATGGCCCGCAGCCGGTCGAAGCGTTCGGTCATCCCCGGCTTGACGACGTCCTTGAGGTGGATCACGCCGAGCACCTGTACCGGTTGGCCGTTCGCGGACCGCGCCACCACGAGCGGGGTGCCTCCGGAGCGGGCGATCCCGTCGACCACACCTTCCAGGTCGTCCGGTGCCGACCCGCCCTGTGACCGGGTCCACGCGACCACCTGGCTGCCCGCGCCCTTGCGCACCATCGTCCGGTCGAGGTCGACTCCCGACATCCGGGTCTGTGCGGTGAACTCCACGAACGTCGCACCGGCCTGCGTCAGCTGCAGTGGGGTCCTGGTCTCCTCGGGGGCCAGTCCTCGGGCCGCGAGCTCGACCACCGAGCGACCTTCCGGAGTCTCGTCGGCGAGGCTACCGAGGTAGGCGGCCCGGGCGAGCTCGGCGGGATCGGCGCCGCCGACCAGGATGAGCTCCACGGCCCGGCGGTTGCCGAGCGTGATGGTGCCGGTCTTGTCGAGGAGGAGGGTCGACACGTCGCCGGCGGCCTCGACGGCCCGCCCGGACATGGCCAGGACGTTGCGCTGCACCAGGCGGTCCATCCCGGCGATCCCGATCGCGGAGAGCAGCGCACCGATGGTGGTCGGGATGAGGCAGACCAGCAGCGCGACGAGGACGACGACCTGTTGGAGCCCGCCGGAGTAGGCGGCCATCGGCTGCAGCGCCATGACGACCAGCAGGAAGATGATCGTGAGCGTCGCCAGGAGGATGTTGAGGGCGATCTCGTTCGGCGTTTTCTGGCGCGCGGCGCCCTCGACCAGCGCGATCATCCGGTCGATGAACGTCTCGCCGGGCTTCGTGGTGATCTTCACGACGATCCGGTCGGACAGCACGGTGGTGCCCCCGGTGACGGCGCACCGGTCGCCGCCCGACTCGCGGATGACCGGAGCCGACTCGCCGGTGATGGCCGACTCGTCCACCGTGGCCAGGCCGTCGACGACGTCGCCGTCCCCGGGGATCACCTGGCCGGCCTCGACGACGACGAGGTCGCCGATCCGCAGGTGGGCCCCGGCCACCTGCTCCTCTCGCGTAGCGGCGGGGTCGCTGCCGACCAGCCGACGGGCCGTCGTCTCGGTGCGAGCCGCGCGCAGGGTGGCCGCCTGGGCCTTGCCTCGGCCCTCCGCCACCGCCTCGGCCAGGTTGGCGAAGACCACGGTCACCCACAGCCAGAGCGCCACACCGACGGCGAAGACCGACGGGTTCGCGACGGCCAGGACGGTGGTCAGCAGCGAGCCGACCCAGACGACGAAGATCACCGGGGACCGCACGACGTGCCGGGGGTCGAGCTTGGTGAAGGCCTGCGGTAGCGCCGCCGTCAAGGCCCGGGGGTTCATGACAGCGCCTCCGCGAGGGGTCCGAGAGCGAGGGTGGGGAAGTAGGTCAGGCCGGTGACGACGAGGGCCACGCTGACCAGGAGGGTGACGAAGAGCGGGGTATGCGTCGGCATGGTCCCCGCGGTGGCCGGTCGCCGCTTCTGGGCGACGAGGCGGCCGGCCAGGGCCAGCACGAGGACCATCGGGACGAACCGGCCGAGCGCCATCGCCAGCGCGAGGGTCAGGTTGAGGAACGGCTGGTCCGCGCTGAGGCCGGCGAAGGCGCTGCCGTTGTTGTTCGCGGCGGAGGTGAACGCGTAGACCATCTCGGTGAGACCGTGCGGGCCGCTCGCGAGCAGGGCGCCCTGGCTGACCGGAAGCACGATCGCCAGCCCGGCCAGGACGAGGACCAGGGCCGGCGTGATCAGCGTGTAGAGCGCGCCGAGGGTGATCTCGTGCCGCCCGATCGCCTTGCCGAGCAGCTCGGGGGTCCGCCCGACCATGAGGCCGGCGATGAAGACGGCGATGACCGCCACGACGAGGGCGCCGTACAGACCCGAACCGGTCCCTCCCGGCGAGACCTCGCCGAGCATCATGTTGAGCAGGACGACGCCACCACCGAGCGGGCTGTAGCTCTCGTGCAGCGAGTTGACCGCGCCGGTGGAGGTCGCCGTCGTGGACGCAGCGAACAGCGTGGATGACCAGATCCCGAACCGGGTCTCCTTGCCCTCCATCGTCCCGGCGGCGACCTCGGCCCACGTTGTCAGGGCAACCGATGCGCCCCAGAGGACGGTCATGAAGGCGAGGATCGCGTGGCCCTGGCGGCGGTCGCCGACGATGATCCCGTACGCCCGCGGCAGCGCGAACGGGATGACGAGCAGCAGGAAGATCTCCAGGAGGTTGGTCAGGCCGTTCGGGTTCTCGAACGGGTGCGCCGAGTTCGCGTTGAAGAAGCCGCCGCCGTTGGTGCCGAGCTCCTTGATCGCCTCCTGCGATGCGACGAGCCCGCCCGGGACCGACTGCGCCGCACCGGTGACGCCGGTGACGTCGCTCGGGGCGGCGAGGTTCTGGATGACCCCGCCGAGGACCAGGACGACCGCCGCGACAGCGGCGATCGGCAGGAGGACGCGAACGACGACCCGCGTCAGGTCGACCCAGAAGTTGCCGATGTACCGGCTCTCGTGCCGGGCGATGGCCCGGATGAGGGCGGCCACCACGGCGATACCGACCGCCGCGGAGGCGAAGTTCTGGACGGTGAGGCCGACGGCCTGGACGAACACCGAGGTGCCGGCCTCACCGGCATACGACTGCCAGTTCGTGTTGGTGACGAACGAGACCGCAGTGTTGAGGGCGGTGTCGACGTGCATCGACTCTCCGTGGTTCAGCGGCAGCCAGCCCTGGGCGAGGATCACGAGGAACAGCAGGAGGAAGCTCACCACCGAGAAGGCCCCGACCGAGGCGGCGTACACGGTCCACGGCTGCTCCTGGTCGGGGTTCACGCCGACGATCCGGTAGGCGCGGCGCTCGACGCGCCAGTGCCGGTCGGTGGTGAACACGTGCGCGAGGTAGGCGCCGAGCGGCGCGTGCGTCGCGGCGAGGAGCAGGACGAGGACGCCGATCGTGAGGAGTCCGGCGGCGGTGTCGCCCATCAGAACCGGTCCGGCCGGACGAGGGCGTACACGAGGTAGGCGACCAGACCCAGGGCGACCAGGCCGGCGACGATGTTCTCGATCACCCCGTCAGTGAATGCCGTTGCGAGGCAGGGAAGCCCGACGTTGACGACGCACTGACACGCGTTGACGCGTTCTTGACGCCCACGTCACCGGCCCCGCCGAACGGCCGGCGCGGTCGGTCGCCGGTATCGTCCGGACGGTGGAGGAGGGGGTCGAGCAACACACGAACGGCGGCACGCCGCGACGCTCTGGCCCGTTCTCGCAGGTACGGAGGGCCTTCGACTTCTTCCGCTACACGCCCTGCGCGACGCTGCTCGCCGTCCAGCTGCTCGGCGTGCTGATCTACCCGACGCTCGAGGACCAGACCGGCCGGGCCGGTGGCCTGGGGCGGTCGGTGCTCAGCGTGTTCGGGCTGCTCGTGCTGTTCCTCGCCGTGCAGGCGGTGCGGCGGACGCCGGCACTGACGTGGATCTCCGCGGTGCTCGGTCTGCCCCTCATCGCGCTGACCATCGCCGAGGGCTTCCAGCCCGACAACGACACGATCACGCTGTGGTCGGGGCTGGTCCACGCGGTGTTCTACTTCTACACGGCGTACGCGCTGGTCCGGTACATGTTCAACGACGACGACGTGACCACCGACGAGCTGTACGCCACCGGGGCGGCGTTCACCGTGCTGGCCTGGGGGTTCGCCTACCTGTACAGCGCGGTGCAGATCGTCTGGCCGATGTCGTTCACCGCCTACCTCGACCCAGATGCGCCGCGGAGCTGGTTCGAGCTGCTGTTCCTCTCGTTCACGACGTTGACGTCGACCGGCCTCTCCGACGTCATCCCCGTGGAGGCGCACGCGCGGGCCGCCGTGATGATCGAGCAGGTGCTCGGGCTCATGTACGTCGCGTTCATCGTGGCCCGGTTGGTGGGACTGCAGATCCGCTCGATCAAGCGCCGCTCCTCCTGACGGCGGCACCGTCCAGCTCCTCGATCGTGACCGTCGACGGGCTGTGGTGTGACTGGAGCTCGCGGGCGACGGCCTCCGCGTCCCGAAGCACCCGGATGGCGTTGCGGTGCGCCACCTTGGCGAGGTCGTCGTCGCTCCAGCCGCGGTCCGCGAGAGCGGTCAGGACCGCCGGATAGCCGGTGACGTCCTCCAGCCCGACCGGCATGACATCGGTTCCGTCGTAGTCGCCGCCCAGCCCGACATGGTCGAGGCCGGCCACCTCGCGGACGTGCTCGACGTGTCGGACCACGTCTTCGACGTGGGCCGGGGGCTTGGGGTGGGCCCGGGTGTAGTCGGACGCCCAGGCCATGAACGCCGGGAAGTCCGTGCCCTCGATGCCCTCGCGGGCGGCCGCCTCGAACGCCTCGACGCGCCAGGCCGCGGCCCCCTGGGTGAGGAACTCGGGAACGAACGCCACCATGCAGACCCCGCCGCCGGCTGCCGTCGCGGCCAGGACGTCGTCAGGCACGTTGCGCGGCGAGTCGGTCACGGCGCGGGCGCAGGAGTGGCTGAAGACGACCGGTGCCTCGGCGACGTCGAGCGCCTGGCGCATCGTGTCCGTGGACACGTGAGACAGGTCCACGAGCATGCCGAGCCGGTTCATCTCACGGACCACTTCCACGCCGAACCGGGTCAGCCCACCCGCGACCGGCACGTCGGTCGCCGAGTCCGCCCACGGGACGTTGTCGTTGTGGGTGAGGGTGAGGTAGCGGACGCCGAGGCGGTACAGCGCCCGGAGGGCCCCCAGCGAGCACCCGATCGACTGCCCGCCCTCGGCGCCCATGAGCGAGGCGATCCGGCCGGCCCGCATGGCCGCCTCGACCTCCGCCGCGGTCGTCGCGAGGGTGAGGTCGCCCGCATACCGATGCACGAGCCGGTGGACGAGGTCGACCTGCTCCAGGGTCTGGGTGACGGCGAGGTCGCCGGGGAGGTTGCTCGGCGCGTAGACCGACCAGAACTGCGCGCCGACACCACCCTCGCGCAGCCGTGGGAGGTCGGTGGCCGTCGTCGGCACCCGCCGGCCGATGTCGAGGCGGTCCAGGTCGCCGCCGACCTGGAGGCGCAGCTCCCACGGCAGGTCGTTGTGTCCGTCGAACACCAACGGTAGGGCCAGAGGCAGGGTGCGCACCCCCGTAGACTCCCAGCGTGACGGTCACTGCGAGCTCGGAGCGAGCCGCCGGTCGGCGTGTCGCTCTGGTGACGCTGGGGTGCACGCGCAACGACGTCGACTCCGAGGAGCTGGCCGGACGGCTCAGTGCCGAGGGATGGGACCTCGTCGACGACGCCGCGGACGCCGACGTCGCCGTCGTGAACACCTGCGGGTTCGTCGAGCAGGCCAAGAAGGACTCCATCGACGCGCTGCTCGAGGCGGCGGACCTCAAGGACCCCGAGTCCGGGGCACGCACCCGGGCCGTCGTGGCGGTCGGCTGCATGGCCGAGCGCTACGGCGAGCAGCTCGCCTCGCAGCTGCCGGAGGCCGACGCGGTCCTGGGCTTCGACTCGTACGCGTCGATGTCCGACCACCTCGCAACGATCCTCGGCGGCGGCCGGGTCGCGTCTCACACCCCCAGCGACCGCCGGAAGCTGCTGCCCCTGTCTCCCACCGCGCGGCCGGGTGCCGCCGATGCGGTCTCGACCCCGGGTCACGGGCCGACGCGGGCCGGGAGCCCGACCCACGCCTACGGACCCCCCCTCGTGCGGGCGCGACTCGACCACCGGCCGTGGGCGCCGCTGAAGATCGCCAGCGGCTGCGACCGGCGGTGCTCGTTCTGCGCGATCCCGATGTTCCGCGGGGCCTACCTGTCACGGCGTCCGGCTGACGTGATCGCGGAGGCCCGCTGGCTGGCGGGCGAAGGGGTCCGTGAGGTGTTCCTCGTCAGCGAGAACTCCACGTCATACGGCAAGGACCTCGGCGACCTCACCCTGCTGGAGTCCCTGCTGCCGGAACTGGCCGCCGTCGAGGGGATCGAGCGGGTCCGGGTCTCCTACCTGCAGCCCGCGGAGATCCGGCCCAGCCTGCTGTCCGCCATGGCGACGACGCCGGGGGTCGTGCCCTACTACGACATCTCGTTCCAGCACGCCTCGGAGCCGCTGCTGCGGCGGATGCGCCGGTTCGGCGGCCGTGAGGCGTTCCTCGACCTCCTCGGTCGCGTGCGGGCCACCGACCCGACGGCCGGCGTGCGGACCAACGTCATCGTCGGGTTCCCCGGTGAGACCGAGGCCGACCTGGCCGAGCTCACCGCCTTCCTCGAGACGGCGCGGCTCGACGTGGTCGGCGTGTTCGGGTACTCCGACGAGGACGGCACCGAGGCGGAGGGCTTGGACGGACACCTGTCGGCTCAGGTCGTCGCCGAGCGCGTCGAGCGGGTGACCTCGCTGGTCGAGGAGCTCACCGCCCGGCGAGCCGAGGAGCGCATCGGCGAGGTCGTCGAGGTGCTCGTGGAGTCCGTGGACCTCTCCGGCGACGGGGAGGGCGTCGTCGGACGGACCGCATACCAGGGGCCCGACGTCGACGGGAGTACGACGCTAGTGCTCTCCGACGCCGACCAGGTTCCGTCCGTGGGCCACCTCGTGCCCGCCACCATCGTCGCCAGCGAGGGCGTCGACCTCCTCGCCCGCCCGCGATGAGCACGCCGGCCGGGCCCCCGGACCAGCGTTCCGCCGGACCCCTGGCGCCGAGCGCCTGGAACCTGCCCAACTACCTCACCGTCTTCCGGTTCTTCCTCGTGCCGGTGTTCGGCTGGCTGCTGCTCGCGGAAGGCGGGCACGTCTGGGGCTACCGGCTCGCGGCCCTCGCCGTGTTCGGCGTCGCGATGGTGACCGACAGCATCGACGGTGACCTCGCGCGGCGTCGCAAGCAGGTGACGGACTTCGGCAAGGTGGCCGACCCGATCGCCGACAAGGCGATGCTCGGGATGGCCCTGATCGGACTGTCGATCATCGGGATCGTGCCGTGGTGGGTGACCGTCGTCATCCTGGTCCGCGAGGTGGGCGTGACGGTGATGCGGTTCGTCGTGATCCGCCACGGCGTGATGCCGGCCGGGCGCGGCGGCAAGCTCAAGACGGTGCTGCAGACGGTGGCCGTGGGCATCCTCATCTTCCCGTTGGAGTCCCTGCCGGGCAGCGCCGTCTGGCTCACTGCCGCCTACGTCCTCCTGGCCGCTGCCCTGGTCGTCACGGTGGTGACGGGAGTCGACTACCTCATCAAGGCCCGACGACTGCGGGCCACCAGCGCACGAACGGCCGCCCGCAAGGCCGCTCGCCGGGTAGCCCGGGAGCCGTGACGGTCTCGTCGGCCGGGGTTGTCGCGCGGCTGGTCGAGCTGGGTCAGACCGTCGGCTGTGCCGAGTCGCTCACCGGTGGGCTCGTCGTGGCCCGGCTCGTCGACACGCCCGGTGCCTCCGCGGTCGTCCGGGGCGGCGTGGTGGCGTACGCGACGCCCCTCAAGGCGATCCTGCTCGGGGTCGACGCCGACCTGCTGGCGTCACGCGGGGCGGTCGACCGGGACGTCGCCGGCCAGATGGCTGTGGGAGCCCAGCGGGCCCTCGAGGCGGACTGGGGGGTGGCCACCACCGGGGTGGCCGGGCCCGAACCGCAGGACGGTATGCCGGTCGGCTGCGTCTTCGTGGCCGTGGCCGAGCCCGGCGGCTCGGTCGTGGTCGAGCGCCATGACCTCACCGGTGGCCGACCGGAGATCCGGGCGGCGGCCGTCGACGCCGCGCTCGAGCTTCTCGCGCGCCGCCTGGAGCCTGCGCTCTGACGCCGTCCCCGGGCGCTCCACCCCGAGGCTCCACCCCGAGGCTCCACCCCGGCCGAGAGGCCAACCTCGGCCGCTCAGAAGGCGGCGATATCGACCGACGTTGGCCTCTCGGCGGGTACGCCGCGGCTCCAGGCGGATGGGAGGCCCGCTCCGGGCGGCGCCGACGCCTCGCGCGGAAGGATGTCGCCGGCTGGGACGTTGTGCTCACTGAGATGCCTCACCAGTCCACGCCGCCGCCCCTACGCCGCCCGCCAGCCGTTTCGCCTTCGGCGGAACCAGCCCGTGGCGGCTGGCGACCACGGGCTATGGTGGAGACCATTCGACCGGCCGACCGGACACCGCGGAGGAGGGGTTCCATGGTCCTGTTGCGACGTGAGCTGGGTGACGTCCTCCGCGAGGAGCGGCAGCACCAGGGACGGACTCTGCGCGAGGTCTCGTCCTCCGCGTCGGTATCGCTCGGCTACCTGAGCGAGGTCGAGCGCGGCGAGAAGGAGGCCTCCTCGGAGCTCCTGGGGTCGATCTGCGGCGCTCTCGGCGTCCCGCTCTCCGAGGTGCTGCGCGAGGTGTCCACCCGCGTGGCCCACACCGAGGCCATCTCGGCGCCGGTCACCCTGCCCGTGGGCGCCGCGGCTCCCGCGCGCCTGGGTTCGGTCGTCGCCTCCGCTGCCTGACGGTCGGTCGGGCGATGCCCTCGCGGTTCGCATCGGTCCTCTGCGCCCGGCTCTTGGTCCCCCTGCACACCCCGTTCGTGACCGCGCTGCGGCGCACGACGACGACGGACACCGTCGTCATCCGGCTCACCGACTCGGACGGGACCACGGGCTGGGGTGAGGCCCCCCAGGTCTGGCAGGTCACCGGGGAGTCGCTGGCCGGCGCCACGGCGTGCGTCGAGCAGATGCTCGCTCCGGTGGTCGTGGACCGCGACGTCGACGACTGGGGCGACGTCCTCACCGACGTACAGCGTGCGGTGGCCCGCAACTTCGGCGCCAAGGCCGCCGTCGACACGGCGGTACGCGACCTCGTCGCCCGTCGGGCCGGGCTGACTCTGCCGGCCTTCCTCGGGTCGCCGACGACGGGGGCGGCCGCTCGACCCGGCACCGCCGCATACCCTGCCGTCCTCCGCACCGACGTGACGCTGTCGGCGGGCTCCGCGGACGACCTTGCCGCTGCGGCCGGGCAACGGGTGGCCGACGGCTTCTCGACCCTGAAGATGAAGGTCGGGACCGACGCCGCCACCGACGTCGCTCGAGTCCGTGCGGTGCGCCAGGCGGTGGGGCCGACCGTGACGATCCGCCTCGACGCGAACCAGGGGTGGACCCCGGACGAGGCGATCACCGTGATCCGGGCACTGGAGCGCGCCGACCTCGGCGTCGAGCTCGTCGAGCAGCCGGTGCCCGGCGAGGACGTCGAGGGTCTGGCCCGCGTCCGGGCCGGCGTCGGGCTGCCGGTCATGGCCGACGAGGCGCTCTACAGCCTGGTCGACCTCGACCGGATCATCCGACTGGAGGCGGCCGACCTCGTCAACGTCAAGCTGGCCAAGTGCGGCTCGCTCGGCGTCGCGATGGAACAGCTGCGCCGGGCGACCGACGCGGGCCTCGGGACGATGGTCGGATCGATGATGGAGACCGCCATCGGGGTGGGCGCCGTCGCGGCCGTCGCCGCCGCGCACCCGACCAGCGTGGTCGACGACCTGGACGCCGCGTGGTGGGCAGCCTCCTCACCCGTGGTCGGGGGAGTGACGTACGACGGTGACCGTCTGATGCTGCCCTCGGCGGCCGGTTCAGGGGTCGCGAGGGTCGCCGTAACCGTCTAACATGGTTACATGACCTTGTGGACCGAACCGGCCGTAGGCCAGTGGTTCGTGTCCAACGACGGCGTCCGTTGGTGGTTCGACTCGGGCGACATCTCCCTCGACTTCGCCTACACCGGATCCATGGGCGACGGACGCCCCGAGTGGGAGTACTGGCACTCACCGGAGGACGCCGAGGCCTGGGTGCTGGCCCGGTTCGGCGTCCCGGTGAGCGTCACCCAGGCCGACCTGCGCAGCGCGAAGCGGCTGCGCGACGCCGTCGCCGGCCTCGTCACCGACGTCTCGCAGGGCAGGCCCCAGCGGCCGGACCACCAGGCGGTCGTGAACCGGTATGCGGCGCGCCCCGACGTCGCGCCGCAGCTCGGCGACGTCGATCCGCAGCCGACCATCGACCAGGTCCTCGCCGGCCTCGCTCGCGAAGCGGTGCACGTGCTGGGTCAGCACGCCGACGGCATCCGTGAGTGCGGCGGTGACAACTGCGCCATCGTCTACCTCGACACCTCGCGGTCGGCGAACCGGCGGTGGTGCTCGATGAGCCGGTGCGGCAACCGCCACAAGGTCCGCGAGAGTCGCGCCCGCCAGGCCGCGGCGCGATCCACCACCGAACCAGGAACCGATCGACCCGACCCGACAGGAGAACCGGAATGACGTTGACCCATCTCAACCCCGAGTCGATGCACCGCAGCCCCGCCTTCTCGCAGGGCGTCCTCGTCGAGGGGCCCGGTTCGCTGCTCGTCGTCGGCGGCCAGAACGGCGTCGATGCGACCGGTCAGGTCGTCAGCGAGGACCCGGGCGAGCAGAGCGCCCAGGCCCTGAGGAACGTCATCACGGTCCTCGAGAGTGCCGGCTGCACCCAGGACGACGTCGTGAAGCTGAACATCTACCTCGCCCAGGGCGTCGACATCACCGCGGCGTACGGTGCCGCCCAGCAGGTGTGGGGGGCGCACCCCTGCGCGGTGACGGTGCTGTTCGTGTCCGACGTGGGGCCGGAGGGCGCCGTCGTCGAGATCGAGGCGCTCGCCCAGGTGCCGGCCCGATGAGGCGGATGAAACGGCCGAGGCAGCCGATGCCTCCCGATGTCGACCAGGAGCTGCGCAGCGCAGGGGTGCTCGACGCATACCGGGAGCGACCGGCATACCAGCGCAACGACTACCTCGGGTGGATCGGCCAGGCACAGCGGGACGTGACCCGGGCCAACAGGGTTCGCCAGATGGTCGACGAGCTGCGCGAGGGCGGGGTCTACATGGGGATGCCGCACGCTCCGTCGCGGCGGGTGACGTCGTGACCGCTCCGGTCTGCGAGCTGCGCCGCGGCGCGGCCCCGGTGGACACGCCCTGGGGTTCGCGCAGGCGCGCCTCGATGCGCCGGGGGACCTGCACCTGATCCTGTATGACGAGGGGACCCTGTCCGGGCGATGACCCGGCCAATGACCGCGGAGGCTACTTCGTCGGGTTGCCGAACGCGTCGCACGGGATCGGGGTGGAGTTGCCCTGGTACTCGGTCTCCATCGCGGTCAACGTGGCCTGCATCCGGGTCGGCGGCAGCTGGGCGCCGCGGTCGGCGAACGGCGCGTCCAGCACGTAGACCACGACGATGCCCGCGAGCATCGTCGCCGCCACCGCCGAGACGCCCAGCACCTGCGGGATGAGCGGTCGCTTGGGGCTGGCGAAGAGCACCAGGTACCCGACGACGACGACGAAGAGCAGCACCAGCATCGCCCAGACGAACGGCGGCACGTAGGGCGCCGACTCGGCGAGCCGGCCCCGACGCCCTTCCTGGCGCTCGGCGGCCCGGGAGAACCAGGTGTTGAAGACCTCGATCTCCTTGTTGCTCGTCACCGGCAGGGCGACCATGTCGTCGTCCAGCTGGTCCACCCACCGGTCGACCAGGGGACTGCTGTCCCCCGTGGCCATGGCTGGCCATTCATCGTGGATGACGGCGCGGGAGTAACAGATCAAGCTGCCCTCGAGGGTGTCCCGCGAGCCGGGCGGATAGAAGCGCGCGAGGGAGTACATCTGCCGGGTGGCCACGGACTCCTTCCCCGAGTCGCTGCGCGCCGACTGGTAGCTGTCGAAGGCCGTGAAGATGACGAAGGCGAGGATGACGGCAAACCCGGTCCCGATGACGCCGAAGACGTCGCCGGCGATGGGGGTCTTCTGGTACTGCTTGGGATGTTTCTGCCGCCAGCGACGCGTGAGGATGAGGGCGAGTGCGCAGATCTCGGTGCCGACGATGATGACGACGACCGAGACCCACATCGCATTCCCCTCTCGTCGGCCACAGGTCCCCGTTGCTCGGGTGAGCGTAGCGCCGCGCCCGTGGGCGTCGAACGACGACAGCACACGTTGCCCAGGCTCTCAGAGGGCGCCCCGGAGTGGTCAGCGACGGCGCGCGCGGTCGCCGAGCGCGGGCCCGCTGCGCTTGTCCGTCCCGAGCGGACGCTGAGGTCGAGCGTCGTCGGTGGGGGCCAGGCCGCCCTGGCACCGCGGGCAGTAGAACATCGTCCGCGCCCGAGGCGCCTCGCCGACCATCGCGACCCTGACGGTCTCCCCGCAGCGGCGACACGGACGGCCCGACCGCGCGTGGACCCAGGCGGTCTCGCCCCGGCGCTGGCTGCCCGTCGTCGTCTGGACGGCATGGCGCCGGCCGAGGTCGAGGAGGGTATGCGCGCGGTCGACGACCGCGGCCACGGTCGCCGGGTCGAGGTCGGCCGCCGGGGTCCACGGGTGGACCCGTTCGAGGAAGAGGGCCTCCGCGGCGTAGAGGGTGCCGACGCCGGCGAGGTTGCGCTGGTCGAGCAGGGCGGCGCCGATCGTGGTGGGGCTGGCGTGGACCCGCCGGACGGATTCGCCGGGGTCCCAGTCGGGACCGAGCACGTCGGGCCCGAGGTGACCGACCAGACGGCCCTCGTGGGCGGTCTCGACGACGTGCAGGTCGCCGAGCCGGTGGCCGACGGCGGTCCAGGCCTGGGTGGCCACCACGGCGCGGATCTGTGGGTTCGAGAGGCTTCGGGCGGTGAGGCGGTCGGTCGCGTCGACCCGCCACTGGCCCTCCATCCGCAGGTGGGAGTGGATGGTCACGCCGTTGCCGAGTCGCTGGAGGAGGTTCTTCCCCCGGCTGACGACCTCCAGCGTTTGGACGCCGCGGAAGTCCAGCGTGGACAGGTCCGGCCAGCGCAGGTCGGTCGTGGTCAGCGGTTCGCCGGCCAGGGCCTGGTGCAGGCGGGCGGCGGTCCGGAAGACCGTGTCGCCCTCAGGCATCGCACGTCATCGCCTCAGCCGCAGTCCTCGGGGCGTGGCGTGGAACCCCGCCTTCGCCAGCGCGTCGGCGACCGGGTGGCCCGAGCCGAGGACCTGGCTGCCGTCCGTGCGTTCGACGGTGAGCCGGCCCAGAGCGCCTTCGCGGACGGCGAGCGCCAGCGCGTCGGCGGCCCGCTGCAGTGCGTCCGTCGACTCGGTCCACGTCAACAGGGACTTGCCGCCGCGCTCGACGTAGAGGACGAGCTCGCCGTCGACGAGCACGACCAGCGCACCCGCCTTGCGGCCCGGCTGGTGGCCTCGTCCGACCGCCTTGGCCTTGACCGGGCCTACGCCGGTTCCGGAGGCAGCGCTGGCGGCGGTTCCGGTGCCGGTGCCGGACTCCGCGCCGGCCGCACTCGGCTCCACGGGTCGGCCCGGCCAGGTGAGAGCGGCCCCGAACGGGTTCGCGGGGTCGCACGCGGCCAGGACGACGGCTCGGGGCGCGTCGTCGGACCGTCGCACCGCGTCGAGCGGCCGGCTCTGCGCCCGGAGCCGGTCGACGGCTCCGGTGGTCGCGAACTGGGCCGCGCCCAGGCCCTCGACGAAGTAACCGCGACGCACCCGACCGGACTCCTCTGCCGCGGCCAGCACGCGGTAGGCGGCGGCGAACCCACCCGGCACCGACTCCGACATCGCGCTGCCCCGGGTCACGACCCCGTAGCGCTCGAGGAGGATCTCGGCGGTCGCGTAGGCGACGACGGTCGCGTCGGACTCTGACGGCGGCAGCAGCGACCACCGCCCGGCCGCGGAGGTGGGTCCGGAGCGTCCGGGGAGCGACGGGCGACCTGGTGTCGCACCAGACCTTCCGGCACCAGACCTCCCGGCAGTCCCGATACCAGACCTGCCTGCACCGCCGATGAGGCCCCCGAGCGCGCCGGGTCGCGAGGCATACCGTCCTCGCCGTGGACCCTGCGGAGCCCTGCGGTGCGCGGTGCGGCCGCCCGAGAGGAGGGCGCGGAGCGGGGCGAGGGTGTCGTTGGTGAGGTAGCCGGCCCAGGTGAGGTCCCAGAGCGCCCCGAGGAGTGCGTCGTCGTCGACTCCGCCGGCCTGCTGGTAGGCCGCGTCGGACAGGGTGCGGAAGAAGTACGCGCCGCCACCGGCCAGGACGTCGAGGACCGCCTGGTGGGTCTCGGTCAGCGCCAGGGTCGCGTCGGGGGCCGGCGAGGTCAGGTGGGCGAGGTCGGCGACATGCAGGGAGACCCATCCGTCGTCACCGGGCAACGAGCCGTGACCGCGCCAGAGGACCTCGCCGCTCGACATCAGCTCGTCCAGCATGCCCGGCGTGTAGTCCGCGACCCGCGCCGGCAGGACGAGGGTCTCCAGGGCGCTGGCGGGGACGACGGCACCGGCCAGCTGTTCGACCGCGCGGACCAGGCCCTCGGTGCCGCGCAGGGTCCCGCCGACGCCCTGCCAGCTCGGCAGGAACCGGGTGAAGTCGGTGGCCGTGACCGGCTCGACCTCGGCGCGCAGCGCGGCCAGCGAGCGCCGGCGCAGGGTCCTCAGGACGCCCGCGTCGCAGAAGTCGAGGCCGCCGGCCGCGGAACCGGTCGGGTCGGGTCGCAGCTCGCCCTCGACGACCCGCCCGGCTCCGACCAGCCGGCGGAGGGCGTCGGTGACCACGGCGTGGCCCAGGCCGTACCAGACCGCGACCTCCGCGGCCCGGAACGGGCCGTGGGTACGCGCATACCGGGCGACGAGGTCGCCGAGCGGGTCGCGGACCGGTTCGAGAAACGCGTCGGGGACGCCGACCGGCAGCGAGACACCGAGCGCGTCGCGCAGCCGGGACGCGTCCTCGACGGCGGCCCAGCGCTCCTCGCCGGCGACGCGGACCCGGATCACCTGCCGGGAGCCCTCGAGCTCGACGAGCCAGCGCCCGACGACGCGCGGGTCGGCGGACTCCTCGGAACGCGCGACAACCGCCTCGAGGGGGAGCGGGCCAAGCGCGCGGAGCAGGTCGACGGCGTCCTCGGCGTCGCGACAGCGCCGGGAGTCGTCGAGTCGCTGCAGCTCGGCATCGGTCCGGGCGACCGCCTCCGGGTCGAGCAGGTCGCGCAGGCTCAGCCCGTCGCCGCGGCCGAGCAGCTCGGCGAGCAGGGTCGGGTCGAGCGACAGGGCCGCGGCCCGGCGCTCGGCCAGGGGCGAGTCGCCCTCGTAGATGTACTGCGCGACGTAGCCGAAGGTGAGAGACCGAGCGAACGGTGACGGCTGCGCGGTCTCGACGTCGACCGTCGTGACCTCCCGCGAACGGATCCGGGTCATCAGGTCGACGAGGCCCGGCACGTCGAAGACGTCCTGTACGCACTCGCGAACCGCCTCGAGGACGATCGGGAACGAGGGGTACTGGCTGGCCACCTCGAGCAGCTGGGCCGAGCGCTGGCGCTGCTGCCAGAGCGCCTGCCGACGGTCGGGACGTCGCCTCGGCAGCAACAGGGCTCGCGCCGCGCACTCGCGGAACCGCGCCGCGAACAGCGCCGAACCGCCGATCTGCTCGGTGACCAGGTCGTGCACGTCGTCCGGCTCGAGCAGCACCAGGGACATGAGCTCGGCCATGCCCGCCTGACCGCTGCTTCCGTTGCTTCCGTTGCTTCCGTTGCTTCCGCTGCTTCCGGTGCTGGAAGCGGCCCCGGGGGCGCCCCCGAGGTCGGTGTCCTCGCTCAGCCCGTCGAACTCGAGGTCGGGCAGCCGGAACACGATGCCGTCGTCGCCGTGCATCGCCTGCACGTCGACCCCGAACCGCTCGCGCATCCGCGCCGACACGCACAGCGCCCACGGGGCGTGCACCGGCGCCCCGAACGGGGACAGCACGGCCACCCGCCAGTCGCCCAGCTCGTCACGGAAGCGCTCGACGACGATGGTCCGGTCGCTCGGCAGATGACGGGTCGCCTGCTTCTGCTCCTCGAGGTAGGCGAGCAGGTTGTCGGTGGCCCACCCGTCGAGCCCGGCCAGCGCTACGCGTTCCCGGGCCTTGGCCGGGGGCAGCGCCGCCACCTCGCGGACGAACTTCCCGACCGCCTGGCCCAGTTCGGAGGGCCGGCCGAGGGTGTCGCCCTTCCAGAACGGCAGCCGACCGGGCAGTCCGGGCGCCGGCGTCACCAGCACCTTGTCGTGGGTGATGTCGTCGATGCGCCAGCTCGACGTGCCCAGGGTGAAGACGTCACCGACCCGTGACTCGTAGACCATCTCCTCGTCCAGCTCGCCGACCCGGCGACCCGCTCCGTCCGACCCGGCCAGGAACACCCCGTAGAGGCCGCGGTCGGGGATCGTCCCGCCCGAGGTCACCGCCAGTCGCTGCGCCCCGCGCCGCCCGGTCAGCATGCCGGTCACGCGGTCCCACACCAGCCGTGGCCGCAGCTCGGCGAACTCGTCGCTCGGGTAACGCCCCGCCAGCATGTCGAGCACCGACTCGAGCACCGACCGCGACAGTCCGGCGAACGGCGCCGACCGTCGGACCAGAGCCTCGACGTCGTCCACCGACCAGTCGTCCATCGCGCACATGGCGACGATCTGCTGCGCGAGCACGTCGAGGGGGTTCATGGGCAGGTGCATCGACTCGATCGCACCGGCCCGCATCCGCTCGACGACGACGGCGGTCTGCACGAGGTCCCCCCGGAACTTCGGGAACAGCACGCCGCGCGAGACCGCGCCCACCTGGTGCCCGGCGCGGCCGACCCGCTGCAGGCCGCTGGCGACGCTCGGCGGCGACTCCACCTGGACGACGAGGTCGACGGCGCCCATGTCGATGCCGAGCTCGAGGCTGCTCGTGGCGACCACCGCCGGGAGTAGGCCGCCCTTGAGCGCGTTCTCGATCTCGGCGCGCTGCTCCTTGCTCACCGAGCCGTGGTGGGCCCGGGCCAGGATGGGGGGAGCGCCGGACGACGCCCCCGACTGCGCCATGATCTCGGCCGGAGAGCGGGTATGCCGGTCCGTCCCGCTGCTCCGCGCGGCACCACCCGAGCCTTCCGCGTGGGTCGGGTCGACCGCATCGGCAGTCTCGGCTGCCTCGTCGGCGGCGGTCAGCCGCTCCTCCCAGATCTCGTTGAGGCGGGCGGTCAGCCGCTCGGCCAACCGCCGCGAGTTGGCGAACACCAGCGTGGAGCGGTGCGCCGAGACGAGGTCGACGATGCGCTCCTCGACGTGTGGCCAGATCGAGGCCCGGCGCTGCTCCCCGGCCGCCGGACCACTGAGGTCCTCGGTGAGCTCGCCGAGTGCGGACATGTCGGCCAGCGGTACGACGACCTCGAGGTCCCACTCCTTCGTCGACGGCGGCTGCACGATCTCGACCGGACGACCGCCGGAGAGAAAGCGGGCCACCTCCTCCACGGGGCGCACGGTGGCCGACAACCCGACGCGCTGCGCAGGTGTCGGGAGCAGCTGGTCGAGACGCTCCAGGGACAGCGCCAGGTGCGCGCCCCGCTTGGTGCCCGCCACCGCGTGGACCTCGTCGACGATCACCGTCTCCACGCCGGTGAGCGCCTCTCGAGCACTCGAGGTGAGCAATAGGAACAACGACTCAGGCGTGGTGATGAGGATGTCGGACGGTGTCCTGATGAACGCCCGACGGTCGGCGGCGGGGGTGTCGCCCGAGCGGAGCGCGACGGTGATGTCGGGTGCGGGCAGTCCGAGCCGGGCGGCGGCGTGTCCGATCCCGACGAGCGGGGACCGCAGGTTGCGCTCGACGTCGACGGCCAGGGCCTTGAGCGGCGACACGTAGAGGACCCGGCAGCGCTGTTGCGGCGACGCGGGTGGTTCGCCGCTGGCCAGCCGGTCGAGCGCCCAGAGGAACGCCGACAGCGTCTTGCCCGAGCCGGTCGGCGCCACCACGAGGGCGTGATGCCCCGAGCTGATCGCCGACCACGCTCCCTCCTGCGCGGGAGTGGGCGCGCTGAACGACCCCCGGAACCACGCCGCGGTCGCGGGGGAGAACCGCTCGAGCACGTCACCAGCCATCTGGGACCCCAGCCTGCCACCGCCCACCGACATCCGATCGGGCCGGGACACAGGCCCCGAACCAGCGCTGATGCGTCCCAACCCGGCCCCCCACGCCCGGCGCACACGTTGGCGGCCGCACGGTGGGGCGAGCACGCATACCGGGATGCTGTGCCACACTCGACCGCCGTGCGGCTGAGCCAGTTCTGGGTCCTCATGGAGGACGAGTTCGGCCCGACGTATGCGGTCTCCCTCGCGCGCGACCTCGCCCTGGACGCGCTCGGCGGCCGAACCGCGCAGGAGGCCCTTGACGCCGGCCTGCCGCCGCGGGACGTCTGGCTCGCGCTGTGCGACGCGCAGGAGGTGCCCGAGGCGCGCCGCCACGGCAAGGACAGGCACCAGCGCAAAACCGGTTGAGCCATGGTCGGTCCGCGCGGTTAACGTGAGGCCGTGACCGACGCGACCCGCCTCGAGCAGCCCGGGGCCCAGGCGTCGGCCGGCTCGGACCAGGACGTGCTCCTGCGGGCTCGGGGCCTGACCAAGCGGTTCGGTGACTTCGTGGCCGTCGACGGGATCGACGTGGAGGTCCACAAGGGCGAGGCGTTCGGGTTCCTCGGGCCCAACGGCGCCGGCAAGTCCTCGACGATGCGAATGGTCGGCTGCGTCTCGCCAGTGACCGCGGGCGAGCTGACGATCTTCGGCCTCGACCCGGGCCGCGACGGACCGGAGATCCGCGCGCAGCTCGGCGTGGTCCCGCAGAAGGACACCCTCGACGAGGAGCTCTCCGTCGAGGAGAACCTCTGGGTCTACGGCCGCTACTTCGGCCTGTCGCGGGCCGAGGTCAAGCGTCGCGCGGTCGAGCTGCTCGAGTTCGCCCAGCTGTCCGACCGGGCGACGGACAAGGTCGAACCGCTGTCCGGCGGCATGAAGCGCCGCCTCACCATCGCGCGCTCGCTGATCAACGAGCCCCGCATGCTCCTCCTCGACGAACCCACCACCGGCCTCGACCCACAGGCCCGACACATCCTCTGGGACCGGTTGTTCCGGCTCAAGCGTCAGGGCGTCACCCTCATCGTGACGACCCACTACATGGACGAGGCCGAGCAGCTGTGCGACCGCCTCGTCGTCATGGACAAGGGTCGCATCGCCGCCGAGGGGTCGCCCCGCCAGCTGATCGACGCGCACTCGACCCGCGAGGTGCTCGAGCTGCGGTTCGACGTCGTCGAGCACGACGAGGGGGTCGCGGCCCGCCTCAGCGGGATCGGCGACCGGGTCGAGGTCCTGCCCGACCGCATCCTCGTGTATGCGTCGGACGGCGACGCCGCCCTCGCCGCCGTGACCGGTCGAGGACTGCGACCGATCTCGGCCCTCGTGCGGCGCTCCACGCTGGAGGACGTGTTCCTCCACCTCACCGGCCGCACCCTGGTCGACTGACGTGGCGCAGCACGTCCTCACCTCCTTCACCGGTACCGCCGCCGGACCGGCCCGGCACCGCCCGCCGGCCGCTCCCTGGCGGTTCGTCTACGAGTACCAGCTCCGCGTCTACCGACGGACCTGGCGTGGCAGCCTCACGACCAAGGTGCTGACGCCGGTTCTCTTCCTGTTGTCCATGGGTGTGGGCCTGGGCTCACTGGTCAACAGCTCCACCGGCGGGATCGAGGTCGGCGGCCAGACCGTCCCCTACCTGCTCTTCGTCGTTCCCGCGATCCTCGCCGTGACGTGCATGTCGACGGGGATGGGCGAGTCGTCGTGGCCGGTGCTCGGCGCGATCAAGTGGTTCGGCACCTACCACGCGATGCTCGCCACGCCCGCCCGCGTCGTGGACATCCTGCTGGGCCACTGCGCCTACGTGGTCACCATGGTGGGTCTCGCCTCGGCGATCTTCATGGTCGTGGCGCTGGCGTTCGGCGGGTTCGCCTCGTGGACCGCCCTCTGGTGCCTGCCGGTCGCGCTCCTGGTCGGGCTGGCGTTCGCCACGCCGGTCACCGCGTTGTCCAGCCGGCTCGAGAACGACACCGGGTTCAACGTGCTCTTCCGGCTGGTCCAGACGCCACTGATGCTCTTCTCCGGCACGTTCTTCCCGATCAGCCAGCTGCCCGGGTGGCTCCAGCCCATCGCGTGGGTCACGCCGCTCTGGCACGCGGTCGAGGCGGAACGCGCGCTCGCGCTCGGGAGCGGCAGCCTCGCCGGCGTGCTCGGCCACATCGCGGCGCTCGTGGGGTTCGCCACGGTCGGGTGGGTCCTCGCCCTCCGCGGCCTGACCTTGAGGCTGCGGCCGTGAGCACCTCGGTCGCGAGCCGCCTCTCCCGCGCCGTCCCCCTCCCGGCCGGCGCCGGGCTCGCCCGGATGATCGTCGAGCGCAACCTCACGAGCTTCCGGCACGCGTGGATGACGCTGGTGACCGGGTTCGCCGAGCCGGTGTTCTACCTGTTCTCGCTGGGGATCGGGCTCGGCGCGCTCATCAAGGACGTGACCACCGACGGCGGCACGACGGTTCCGTATGCGGTGTTCGTCGCCCCTGCACTGCTCGCCTCGTCGGCCATGAACGGCGCGATCTTCGACTCGACGTTCAATGTCTTCTTCAAGCTGAAGTACAGCAAGCTCTACGACTCGGTCCTCGCGACGCGGATGGGTCCCCGCGACATCGCGCTGGGGGAGCTGGGCTGGTCGCTGCTGCGTGGCACGTTCTACTCGGCGGCGTTCCTGCTCGTCGCCTGGCTCGCCGGCACGGTCCAGTCGTGGTGGGCCCTCCTGGCGCTGCCGGCCGCGACGATGATCGCCTTCGCGTTCTCGGCGGTGGGGATGTTCCTCACCACCTTCATGCGGTCCTGGGTCGACTTCGACTACGTCAACCTCGCGATCCTGCCGATGTTCCTCTTCTCCGCGACGTTCTTCCCGCTGTCGACCTACCCCGCCGGCATCCGGTGGCTGGTCGAGATCACCCCGCTGTACCAGGGCGTGGCGCTCGAGCGCGGGCTGATGCTGGGCGAGGTCGACGCCGGGCTGCTCTGGCACGTGGCCTACTTCGTCGTGCTCGGCACCGTCGGGGTCATCGGGGCCGCACGCCGGCTCGAACGGCTACTGCTGTCCTGACCCGTCGGCGCTCAAAGCCAGCCGTTGCGCTGGGCGACGGCGTACGCCTCCGCCCGGGTTCGCGTTCCCGTCTTGCCGATCGCCGAGGACAGGTAGTTGCGCACGGTGTGCTCCGACAGGTGCAGCCGGGCGGCGAGGTCCTTGGTCGTGGCGCCGTCGGAGGACGCGGAGAGGACGTCACGCTCGCGCTCGGTAAGGGGGCTCGCGCCGCTGGCGAGCGCCGCGGCAGCCAGGTCCGGGTCCACAACCGTTCGGCCGGCGTGGACCGCCCGGATCGACTCCGCCAGCCCGTCGACGGGTCCGTCCTTGACGAGGAACCCCGTCGCTCCGGCGTCGAACGCCCGCCTCAGGTACCCGGGGCGCCCGAAGGTGGTGAGGAACACGACGGCACAGCTCGGCGCCGCGGCCCGGACGGTCGCCGCGACGTCGAGGGAGCTCCCGTCCTCGAACTCGATGTCGAGCAGGGCGACGTCGGGCCGGACGTCCCGGACGGCGGGCACGATCTCCGCGACCGTGGACACCTCGCCGACGATTTCCAGGTCGTCCTCCAGAGCGAGCAGGGCCGCGAGCGCGCTGCGCATCATGCCCTGGTCCTCGGCGAGGAGCAGCCGGATCACCGCGCGGCCGGCCCTCCGCCGACCGCGGATCTCGCCGGCGCCCCGGCAGCCGCGTCCGTTGGTGCCTCGGCCGGTGTGTCGGCCGGTGTGTCGGCCGGTGTGTCGGCCGGTTCCAGGGTGGGTTCGCCCGTCGCCGCCACCAGCGGCACCCAGGCGGACACCCGGCGACCACGCCCCTGCTCGGTCTCGACCGTCACCGTCCCGCCGGCCGCGCGGACCCGTTCGGTGAGTCCTCGCATACCGGTGGAGAGGTTCGTTGGCGAGCCGGCGGGGACGGCGTCGCCACCAACGCCGTCGTCCGCGATCGACACCGAGGCCCGTCCGGGCGCGACCTCGATGACGATGCGGCAGGCGGTGGCTTGGGCGTGTCGCAGCACGTTGGTGACCGCCTCGCGGACGACCCATCCCAACGTCGCGTCGGCGGCGACGGCCGGGGGCAACGGGTCCGGGCCGTCGACCACTCCGCGGACGCCGGCGGCCCGGAGCGCCTCCTCGGCGTTGGCGAGCTCGTCGGCGAGACCGTTGCCCCGGTACCCGGCGACGGCCTGTCGCACCTGGTTGAGGGCGCGCCGTCCGATCGCCTCGATGTCGCTGGCATGGGCGACGACGGCGTCGGGGTCGTCGGTCCCGATCCGGCGGACCGCCTCGGCCTTGACGACGATGAGGGACAGGGAGTGGCCCAGGAGGTCGTGCAGGTCGCGGGACATCCGCTGGCGTTCGTCGCGGACCGCGACCGCCGCGAGCTGGGCCCGTGTGCGGTGGAGCTCGGCGACGACCTCGGTCAGCCGGTAGAAGGCATACGTCCCGAACCCGGACGCGAGCACCGTGAAGGCGCCGCCCACGGCCCCGCCCCAGCCCGTCGCGAACCCGAGCCAGGTCGCGGCACCGAGAGCGGTGGCGATGATGGCCCACGGTCCCCACCAAGGGTGTGCGGCGGCGCCGAGGGACAGGCCGAGCAGGACCCACAGCCAGAGCGAGACGTCGACCGGGAGCGTCGTGACGGTGACGACGGTGGCGACCGCCTGGACGGCGAGGAGGATGTCGGGGATCCGGCCGCGGCGGCCGCGAGCGCCGTGCTGGGGGAAGGCCGTAAACAGGGCCGCCACGGCGGTCGCGGCGACGACCACGAGGCCGACCCAGCCGAGGGCGTTGCGGCCCATGGCGGCGACGGGGGCGGCCAGCATGAGCGGTACCCACACCAGGGCGGCCCACGGACCGGGCGACACGCGGCCCCACCAGAGACCTGGTGCGCAGTCCGGGTCGGCGGCGGACGAACGGTCGGACACGTCACTCACCGTAGCCGCGGGCGGTGGTGAAAGAGCCGCGCAGGCCGAGGAGCAGGGTCAGCCCGACGAGCAGGTGGAGGGCGACCAGCGAGACGACCGCGGCGGGGGACGTCGCGCCGAGCGGCCCGAGCAGGGAGACGAGGAGGACCGCGCTCGCGAGGACGGTCCAGACGGTCCGGCAGCGTCGCGGGGCGATCCGCGTCAGCAGCCAGGCGCTCAGCGTCGCGGCCAAGCCGGCCACGAGAGCGGTGGCCGCGACGGAGACGCCGGTGACCGGTTGGACGCCGTCACCGGTGCGCACGGCGAGGTCCACCCCGATGAGGCGGGTCTCGACCAGCCAGAGGACGAGGGCGCCGACGGTGGCGCCGGCGACGGTGATCGCGTTGCGCGACAGGGAGGTTCGGGTGCGGTGGGCAGTGGTCGTTGTCATGTCGTCGACGCTACGAAGACGGGAGGGCGGGCGTCAGAGCGGCGAGTCCTGGGTTCGGCGGGACATCTGCCCTGCCCGTTGGACGGCGCGTATGCGGATGGAGACCCCGCCGCCGCGTCGTGGGCGTGTCGTGCCGCCCATGTCGAACAGGTGTTCGGTACGTTTGTCCACACGGAGTGACCATCTCGTCCCACGATCCACAGGGCTTGCTGACCCGGCTCGGGATGTCAGTGACCACTCCTAACGTCTGACCCGACACCACGTCGACCGGCAGCACGGCGGCGGGGAGCGGGTCGTAGGTGGACGGCAGACTTCGAGACGAAAGCGGTGGGTGGCATGGCTCCTGGAGTTCCGGATCGCGAGCGCGCGATCGAGACGGTCCTCGGCCAGATCGAGAAGCAGCACGGCAAGGGCGCCGTGATGCGCCTGGGTGACGACATCCGGCCGCCGATCGAGGTGATCCCCACGGGGTCGATCGCCCTCGACGTCGCGCTGGGCATCGGCGGGCTCCCGCGGGGCCGGGTCGTGGAGATCTACGGCCCCGAGTCGAGCGGTAAGACGACGGTTGCGCTCCACGCGGTGGCCAGCGCGCAGAAGGCGGGCGGGATCGCGGCGTTCATCGACGCCGAGCACGCTCTCGACCCGGAGTACGCCAAGGCGCTCGGCGTCGACACCGACGGCCTGCTCGTGTCCCAGCCCGACACGGGGGAGCAGGCCCTCGAGATCGCCGACATGCTCATTCGGTCCGGCGCGATCGACATCATCGTCATCGACTCGGTCGCGGCGCTCGTGCCGCGCGCGGAGATCGAGGGCGAGATGGGCGACAGCCACGTCGGCCTCCAGGCCCGGCTGATGTCCCAGGCGCTGCGCAAGATCACCGGCGCACTCAACAACACCGGTACGACGGCGATCTTCATCAACCAGCTCCGCGAGAAGATCGGCGTGATGTTCGGCTCGCCCGAGACGACGACCGGTGGCAAGGCGCTGAAGTTCTACGCGTCGGTGCGTCTCGACGTGCGCCGCATCGAGACGCTCAAGGACGGCTCCGACGCGGTCGGCAACCGGACCCGCGTCAAGGTGGTCAAGAACAAGGTCTCGCCGCCGTTCAAGCAGGCGGAGTTCGACATCATCTACGGGCAAGGCATCTCCCGTGAGGGCGGCCTCATCGACATGGGCGTCGAGCAGGGCTTCGTCCGCAAGGCGGGCGCGTGGTACACGTACGAGGGCGACCAGCTCGGCCAGGGCAAGGAGAACGCCCGGACCTTCCTGCGCGACAACCCGGACCTCGCCGACGAGCTCGAGAAGCGGATCAAGGAGAAGCTCGGCATCGGTCCGCGGGTCGACCAGCCGGCCGTGGCCGACGTCCCGGTCGACTTCTGATCCGTGCCGTCGGCACACCTCCGCGACGCCGGGGCGGCCGCTGACCCGCTGATCGCACGACGGGCAGCGGCCGCCCAGGCACTCGCAGCCGCCGAGAGCCGAGCGGCTGAGAACCGGGCGACCACGAGCAGAGCGGCCGAGAACCGAGCGGCCGAGAACCGGGCGGACAACGAGGGCGGCGCTCGGACGGCCGAGCCGCTGTTCCGGACACCCCGGACACCCCGAGCGACGTCCGGCCACGAGGGCGCTCTGACTGACGGCGCACCCCGAGATGACGGTGAAGTTCGTCACGACCGTGAATCTCGTTCTGACGACGAACGTCACGGCGGCCGTCGGGGTCGTGATGGCCGCCGAGGCGATGCCGCTCGCCACAGGAACCGTGACGGCCCGTTCGGACCACCGCCCGACCCCGGCGCAAAGGACCGCGAACCGGACCCCGAGGATATCGCCCGCGCCATCGTGCTGAAGCAGCTGTCGATGGCCCCGCGGAGCCGGAAACAGCTCGCGGACAAGCTGCGGCAGCGCGGCTGTCCCGAGGACGTCGGCGCGCGGGTCCTCGACCGGATGGAGGCGGTGGGTCTCGTCGACGACGAGGCCTACGCGCAGATGACGGTGCGCTCGAAACAGGCCACCCGAGGGCTGGCCAAGCGGGCGCTGGCCCACGACCTGCGCGGCAAGGGCGTCGCCGACACGACGATCGAGGGAGCCCTCGGCTCGATCGACGCCGAGTCGGAGCGCGCCCTCGCGGAGGCGGTGGCCGGCAAGACCATGCGCCGGCTCGCCGGCCTCGACCCGCAGATCCAGGCGCGCCGGCTGGCCGGGGTGTTGGCCCGCAAGGGGTACCCGCCGTCGGTGGTCTACGCCGTCGTTCGCGACGCGGTGAACGACGCGCCCGAACACCAGCGCGACTGAGAGTTCGGCGACGACCGCCCGATAGAAGGGCGACGAGACGTGGGGGTGCTGGCCACAGCGGGCTGTGGTCAGCACTCCCCCCTCGGCCAGCGGAAGGCGCTCGAACAGGAGGAGTGGCAGATCATCGGGACCTGGTTCCCCTGGGTCTACCTCAACGCGACACCGATACGCCGGCCCTCCCGGAGGACTGACCGCCCGCGGATCCGCCCTCGGATCCGCCCGGGGAGCCAGCCCCCGGAACCCGGAAACCGCTGCGCAACATGCCGGAAACCGGATGGTCCTACGATCGGCCCGTGGCCGACCTCTTCGAGGACTACCAACTCGGGACCTCCTGGGACGAGATGCTGGGCTCGCCCGACGAGGCCCGAGGCCCGTACCGCGCCGTCCACCACACGCTGCGCTCCATGGAGCCGGAGGTCCTGAGCGAGCGCGCGGACTACCTCGCCCGGAGCTTCCTCGACCAGGGCGTGACCTTCGACCACGCGGGGGAGGAACGTCCGTTCCCGCTCGACGCCGTCCCGCGGGTCATCGCCGCCGACGAGTGGGCGGTCGTCGAGGAGGGGGTCGAACAACGGGTCCGAGCCCTCGAGGCGTTCCTCGCTGACGTCTACAACCACCCCGACGACGCACCGAGCGCGGTAAAGCAGGGCATCATCCCCTGGGAGCTGATCACCAGCTCGGCGCACTACCACCGCGCCGTCCACGGCATCCGTCCCGCGAACGACGTCCGCGCCCACGTCTCGGGCATCGACCTCATCCGCGACGAGGCCGGTACGTTCCGGGTGCTCGAGGACAACGTCCGGGTGCCGTCCGGCGTCAGCTACGTCATCGCCAACCGCCGGGCGATGACCAACGTCTTCCCGGAAGCCTTCGCCACCCTGCGGATCCGTCCGGTGCACGACTACCCGCGCATCCTGCTCTCCGCGCTGCGAGCGGCAGCCCCGGACGGCGCCGGCGACCCGACCGTGGTCGTGCTCACCCCCGGCGTCTACAACAGCGCCTACTTCGAGCACACCCTGCTCGCCCGGATGATGGGCGTCGAGCTGGTCGAGGGGCGCGACCTCATCTGCTCCGGTGGTGTCGTCAAGATGCGGACGACCCAGGGCGAGCAACCGATCGACGTCATCTATCGGCGTATCGACGACGAGTACCTCGACCCGGTGCACTTCCGACCGGACTCGATGCTCGGGGTCACCGGGCTGGTCGCCGCGATCCGCGCCGGCCGCGTCAGCGTCGCCAACGCCATCGGTAACGGGGTCGCGGACGACAAGCTCATCTACAGCTACGTCCCCGACCTGACCCGGCACTACCTCGACGAGGACCCGATCCTGCCCAACGTCGACACCTTCCGCTGCAACGAGCCGGACGCCCTGGCCCACGTCCTCGAGCACCTCGACCAGATGGTGGTCAAGCCGGTGGACGGGTCCGGCGGCAAGGGTCTCGTCATCGGACCGGCCGCGGACGGTGCCACCCTGGACGCGCTGCGCCAGCGGCTGATCGCCGACCCGCGCGGCTGGATCGCCCAGCCCGTGGTCCAGCTGTCCACGGTGCCGACGCTCATCGACGGGCGGCTCGCGCCGCGGCACGTCGACCTGCGGCCGTTCGCCGTCAACGACGGGACGACGGTCCGCGTCCTGCCCGGCGGACTGACCCGCGTCGCGCTCCCCGAGGGCCAGCTCGTCGTCAACTCCAGCCAGGGCGGCGGCTCCAAGGACACCTGGGTGCTGTCGAACCACAAGGGCAGCGTCAACCGCCAGCACGTGCATCCCGGAACCACCGAGATCGTCGTCATGACGGCCCCGGACACCTCGCTCCAGGACTCGATCGCCCAACAGCAACAGCAACAACAGCAGCAACAGCAGCAGGACCAACAGCAAGACCAACAGCAAGACCAGCAGCAAGAGCCGGTATGCGACGACGCTCCGGTCCGCACCCGAGGACGGGTTGACGCATCGTGCTGAGCCGGATCGCGGAGTCGCTGTTCTGGATCGGCCGCTACGTCGAGCGCGCGGACGGGACCGCCCGCATCGTCGACGCGGCGCGGCTGCAGATGCTCGAGGAGACCGGCCAGTCCGAGGAGATCACCGCCCGGGTCATCCTCCAGGTGATCATGGGTCTCGACCCGGGCGAGGCTCCGGTCTCCTACGCCACCGTCTGCGACCGGCTGGTCTACGACGACGACCACTCCAGCTCGATCGCGGGCGCCTGGCGGGCCGCACGGGAGAACGCCCGCCGGGCGCGTGAGACGGTCTCCACCGAGCTGTGGGAGGCCATCAACACGGCCTGGAACCGTTGGGGTGGCTTCGAACCCGAGCAGGTCACCGCCCGTCAGCTGGCCTGGGTGCGCGAGCGGGCCGCGCTGGTCAGCGGCATCGCCGACTCGACGATGAGCCACGACCAGGCCTGGGGGTTCATGGCCCTCGGCCGGTCCCTGGAACGCGCCGACATGACGGCGCGCCTCGTCGCCACCGGTGCCCTGCCACAGGCGGGCCCACCGTGGTCGACGGTGCTGCAGAGCTGTGGTGCGCAGCAGGCCTACCTCCGCACCAACCGCGGTCTCATCCGGGACGACCGGGTCGCCGCCTTCCTCGTGCTCGACCGGCAGTTCCCACGCTCGGTCCTCTTCGCGCTTTCCGCTGCCGAGCGCCGGCTGGAGGCGATCGACCCGGCCACGCACCGGATGGGCATTCCCGACGAGGCCCGCCGCCGGCTGGGTCGGATCCGGACCAGCCTTGAGTACCGGCCCGTCCCGGACGTCATGGCCGACCTGCCCGCGCAGATGCGCCGAGTCCAGGCCGCTGTGACCGGCGCGTCCGACGCCGTCGCCCGCCGGTACTTCCCCGCCGGCACGGTCACGACCTGGGTCGAGGAGTACGCGTGACCGAGGTCCGGCGGCACCGCATCGTCCACAAGACCTCGATCGGCTACGACCGGCGGGCGACCGCGTCGTACAACGAGCTGCGGATGACCCCGGCCACCGAGCCCGGCCAGACCACGTTGGAGAACCGGCTCCGGGTGCGGCCGATGACGTGGAGCCACGTCTACCGGGACTACTGGGGCGCCCACGTCACCGCCATGGAGGCGATCGGCGACCACTCCTCGCTGGAGGTCGAGGCGACGAGCACCGTCGAGCGCAGCGACTCGACCCCCCTGCCGACCGGCGGCACCTGGACGGACCTCACCGACCCGCGCCTGCTCGACCTCCAGAACGAGTACGTCACCAACACCGAGCGCACCTACCCGGGCGACGAGATCGTCGAGCTGGCCCAGGAGGCGCGCGGGCCGCGGTCGCCGCGCGACACCGCCTACCGCGTCGTCGAGGTCGTCCGCGAGCACATGACCTACGAGACCGGGGTCACCCATGTGCACTCCGGCGCACAGCAGGCGTGGGCCGAGGGTCGAGGGGTGTGCCAGGACTTCGCCCACGTCACCATCGGGGCGCTCCGCAGCCTCGGTATGCCCGCTCGCTACGTCTCCGGGTACCTCGCCCCCCAGCGCGACGCCGAGGTCGGCGCGTCCTCCAAGGGCGAGAGCCACGCCTGGGTCGAGTTCTGGGACGGCGGTTGGATGCCGTTCGACCCCACGAACGGGGTCTTCGTCGGCCTGGACCACGTCGCCGTGGTGCGCGGCCGCGACTACAGCGACGTCCAGCCGTTCAAGGGCGTGTACTCCGGAGCAGCCGAATCCACCCTCACGGTCGAGGTGCGTTTCACCCGGCTGCGCTGACCCGCATACCCTGGTGGCTGCCATGAGCCCCAAAACGTACGACGTCCGCACCCACGGGTGCCAGATGAACGTCCACGACAGCGAGCGGCTCGCGGGCCTGCTCGAGACGGCGGGCTACGTCGACGTCAACAGCCTCGGCGCGGACCGGCCGGAGACGGCCGACGTCGTCGTCCTCAACACCTGCGCCGTGCGCGAGAACGCCGACAACAAGCTCTACGGCAACCTCGGGCAGCTGCGGCCGGCCAAGCTGCGCAACCCCGACATGCAGATCGCCGTCGGCGGCTGCCTCGCGCAGAAGGACCGCGGCACCATCGTCGAGCGAGCACCGTGGGTGGACGTCGTCTTCGGGACCCACAACATCGGCTCTCTCCCCGTCCTCCTCGAGCGCGCCCGCCACAACCAGCAGGCCGAGGTCGAGATCCGCGAGTCGCTCGAGACCTTCCCCTCCACCCTCCCGACCAGGAGGGACAGCGCGTATGCCGGTTGGGTCTCGATCTCGGTCGGGTGCAACAACACCTGCACGTTCTGCATCGTCCCGAGCCTCCGCGGCAAGGAGACCGACCGCCGTCCGGGCGACGTCCTTGCCGAGATCCGGGCGCTCGTGGAGCAGGGCGTGATCGAGGTGACCCTCCTCGGCCAGAACGTCAACACCTACGGCGTGGAGTTCGGCGACCGGCTGGCGTTCGGCAAGCTGCTGCGCGCGTGCGGCGAGATCGACGGGCTGGAGCGGGTCCGGTTCACCAGCCCGCACCCGGCCGCGTTCACCGAGGACGTCATCGTCGCGATGGCCGAGACGCCCAACGTCATGCCGAGCCTGCACATGCCGCTGCAGTCGGGGTCGGACCGGGTGCTCAAGGCGATGCGCCGGTCCTACCGGAGCGCGAAGTTCCTCGGGATCATCGACCGGGTCCGCGAGCTCATCCCCGACGCGGCGATCACCACCGACATCATCATCGGCTTCCCGGGCGAGACCGAGGAGGACTTCCAGGGCACGCTCGACGTCGTCCGGGCGGCGCGGTTCTCCAGCGCGTTCACCTTCCAGTACTCGATCCGCGCCGGCACGCCCGCCGCGACGCTGCCCGGCCAGGTTCCCAAGACCGTGGTCCAGGACCGGTACGACCGCCTCATCGCGGTCCAGGAGGAGGTCTCCTGGGCCGGGAACCGGGCCCTGGAGGGCACCGAGGTCGAGGTCCTCGTCGCCACGGGCGAGGGCCGCAAGGACGCCGCGACCCACCGCCTCTCGGGCCGGTCACGCGACAACCGGCTGGTCCACTTCGCGGTTCCGGACGCGGCCGAGGCGCCGCGGCCGGGCGACCTCGTGACCGTCGGCGTCACCTACGGCGCGCCGCACCACCTCGTCGCCGACAGCGGGCCGGCCGGCGGCGCATACCGCGTCCGTCGTACCGCCGGTGGCGACGCCTGGGCGGCCCTCCAGAAGCACGGCCAGGCCAAGCCGAGCGTGTCGCTCGGTATGCCGGCGGTCGGGCGCCCCGCGCCAGCCCCGGTCCAGACCGCCTGCGCGACCGCGTGACCACTCGCGCTCAGTCCGGGGAGCGCCGTCGTCTCGGAAAAACCCGGACCGCTCGACGGGCACGAACCCGATGTCGGCCACGGAACGCCGGATCCCGGCCCTGCTGCCCGTCGAGATGTCCGGGTGACCCGTCGGGTGAGGAGTAGATCGACTAGTCGATCGAGCCCTCGTCCTGGCCGGCGACGTAGCCGTCGGCTGTCTCGCCGCTGAGGTCGGCGGCCTCGCCGTACTCCCCAGCTGCGCTGTGGGCCCACTCCCCTTCGGGAGCCTCCGGCCCGCGCTCGCTGCCGTCCGTGAGGGCGCCGAGGTCGATGTGCTCGTGGGAACGGTCGTGCGTCGAGTCGGCATCGGGCTGCGTCATGCGATCACGGTAGGCCCGCCGAGCAGGACGCTCAACCGGGGCCGACTGGCCTCTCGCCGCGTTCGGCTGAGAGACTCCGCGCCATGGCTGTTCGTCCCATCGTCATCACGGGTGAGCCGGTGCTGCACCGCCCGGCCGCCCTGGTCGAGGCGTTCGACGACGGCCTCCGCCAGCTGGTCGCGGACATGTTCGACACCATGGACGCCGCGCACGGGGTCGGCCTCGCGGCGCCGCAGATCGCCGTGCCGCTGCGGCTGTTCGTCTACGAGATGGCCAACGACGACGACGTACCGGGGCGTGGCGTCGTCATCAACCCGATGCTCTCGCTCAGCCGGATCTCGACGGACCGCCCCGATCCCGACTCCGAGAGCGAAGGCTGTCTGTCCGTCCCCGGGGAGAGCTACCCCCTCAAGCGGGCCGACCAGGTCAGCGTCATCGGGTTCGACGCGGACGGCGAGGAGCTGTCCTTCCGGACGACCGGCTGGTTCGCGCGGGTGATGCAGCACGAGTTCGACCACCTCAACGGGCTGCTCTACGTGGACCGGCTCGACGACAAGCAGACCAGGCGGGCTCGCAAGACGATCCGCGCCAACGGCTGGGGCAAGGCGGGTAACAGCTGGATGCCGGGTGTCGACCGTGACCCGTTCGGCCACGACGACGACCACGAGGACGGCGACGCCTTCCTCGACGCCACGGGCCACGACGACCGGCTTGTCTGACCGGGCGGGTCCAACCGTCGTCGCCGTCGTCGGACCGACCGCGACGGGCAAGTCGGACCTGGGTCTCGCCCTCGCCGAGCGCCTCGACGGCGAGGTCGTCAACGCCGATGCGATGCAGCTCTACCGCGGCATGGACATCGGCACCGCCAAGCTGCCGCCGGCCCAACGCCGGGGGATCGTGCACCATGAGCTCGACGTGCTCGACGTCCGAGACGAGGCGAGCGTCGCCGCATACCAACGTCATTCGCGCGCCGACATCGCCGCCATCCACGCGCGTGGACACATCCCGGTCCTGGTCGGCGGCTCCGGCCTCTACCTGAGAGCGGCCCTGGACCGGCTCGAGATCCCGCCCACCGACCCGGTGGTCCGAGCGCGGCTCGAGGCGGAGCTCGCCGAGCACGGCGTCGAGGACCTGCGTCACCGGCTCAGGGCCCTCGACCCGGCGGCGGCCGAGGCGATCGAGGCGAACAACGGTCGCCGCATCGTCCGCGCGCTCGAGGTCGTCGAGATCACCGGACGACCGTTCTCCGCGACGATGCCGACCCGGGAGCACCGGCTGCCGACCGTGATGCTCGGGCTCGGGGCCGACCGCACGATCCTCGACGAGCGGATCGACCGACGGGTCCTCCGGATGTGGCAGGCGGGCCTGGTCGACGAGGTGAGAGCCCTTGTGGCGCAAGGACTTCGTGACGGACGGACGGCGTCGAAGGCGCTCGGCTACCGCCAGGCCCTCGCCCAGGTCGACGGGACGATGTCCGCCGAGGAGGCCGGGAACGACACCGCGACGGCCACCCGCCGGTATGCGCGGCGGCAGGAGTCGTGGTTCCGGGCGGACCCGCGGGTGGTCTGGCTGCCACACGACGCGCGCGACCTCCTGGACCAGGCGCTCGCCGAGGTGGCGGCGGCTGGGAGGATGCCCGCATGACCTCCGTGCCGTTCACCAAGGGCCACGGCACGCAGAACGACTTCGTGCTCGTGCCCGACCTCGACGGCAGCCGGCCGCTGACTACCGACGAGGTGCGCCTCCTCGCTGACCGCCACGCCGGCCTCGGCGGCGACGGGGTGATCCGCGTGGTCCCGACCGCACGCGCTGAGGAGGCCGAGGTCCGCGCGCAGGCGGGCGATGCCGCGTGGTTCATGGACTACCACAACGCCGACGGGTCCCCGGCCGAGATGTGCGGCAACGGTTCGCGGGTGTTCGCGGCCTACCTCCGGCGCGAGGGCCTCGTGGAGGAGGACGCGTTCCGGATCGCCACCCGGGGCGGGAGCAAGGCGGTGACGGTCACCGGTGAGCAGTACGCCGTGGACCTCGGCCCGTGGTGCGTCGTCGACCCCGAGGGGGCCCGGAGGCGCGGCTTCGACTCGACGGTCCGGTCCCGGGGTGGGACCGAGCTACCGGCCCTGAGGCTGGACCTGGGCAACCCGCATACCGTCGTCATCCTTCCGCCGGACTTCGACCTGGCCGAGCTGGACCTCACCGAGCCGCCCGCCGTCTCGCCGCACCCGGAGCACGGGACCAACGTCGAGTTCGTCCGGGCGATCGGACAGGGGCACATCGCCATGCGGGTCCACGAGCGCGGCGTGGGGGAGACCCGGTCGTGCGGTACCGGCGCGGCCGCCGCCGCCCTGGCGACCCGGTGGTGGGAGGGCGAGGCCGACGACAACACCGAGTGGACCGTGGACGTCCCGGGTGGTCGCGTCGCAGTCCGCACCCTGCCCGACGGTCACGTCGAGCTGGCCGGCCCAGCGGTCCTCGTCGCCGACGGCACGGTCACGCTGCCCGACTGACCCGCAGGACCCGGAAGCCCTTCGCGATGGCGACCCGGTCGCAGGGCATTCCCAGCGACTCCCGCAACCAGCGTTGCAGGGAGTCGGCGCCGAGGTTCTTCTGCACTACGAGGTAGGCCTCGCCCTCCTCGGTCAGGCGCGGGAGCCAGGTGCCGAGCAGGTCGTGGAGCGCCGCCTTGCCCACGCGGATCGGCGGGTTGGACCAGATGAGGTCGAACCGCACGTCTGGGGGCACCTCGTCGGGGAGGTAGCCCCAGAGGTCGCCGAGCCCGGCGGCGGCGGCGTTCGCCCGCGTGAGCTCGAGCGCCCGCTCGTTGACGTCGACGGCATACACGGTGGCGTCCGGCGAGAGCAGCCCGAGGCTGAGCGCGATCGGTCCCCAGCCGCAGCCCAGGTCGAGGAGGGCGCCCTGGGTGGGCGGCGGCGGGGCCTCGCGCAGCAGGACCTGCGTCCCGGTGTCGACGTGGTCGGGGGAGAAGACCCCACCGGCGGTGACCACGGTCAGTCGACGCCCCGCCAGGTCGACCTCGACGGTGCGGCGTTCGGCCGAGGTGGCCGGCTGCGCGGTGAAGTAGTGCTCGCCGGCCACACCCCGACGCTATCGGGCCTGACCGACCGGGTGCAGCACCGCCTCCACGACGACGTCGGCGAAACTGCTGCCGAGCCACCGCGGAACAGTTCGCAGGGGCGGCGTCATCTGGTCGAACGTCCCGGTCGCGTGCACACGGCGCAGGAGGGCGGGCAGCCCGACCTGCCCCACCACGCCACCCGGGCCGAGGAACCTGGTGGGTCCGGCACGGGGTCATGGTGCAGGTCGTGTCGCACAGGTGGTCGTGATCACGACACTGAGTGCGACATGACGTGAGACATGACGTGCGACATGAGGTGCGACATGAGGTGCGACCTGACCGGCAACCGCTGGCCTCGCGACCACGCCGACCGACACAACGGCCCTTGCGGGCACCCACCCGGGGACCCACGGCATAAAGGTTTCGCGCGAGGTGTTTCCCTCGTGTCACCCTGGAGTGACACCCCGATCCCAAGGAACTCATGACACGCCGTTCAGAACTGCTCGCCGAGCGGGCCGACGCATTGGCCGACGCGGACGCATACCGGCCGAACCGTCTCGAGGACGACCAGCTGGGGCACGACGGAGAGCAGCTGGACCGCGAGGAGCGGGCCGCGCTGCGACGGGTGTCCGGACTGTCCACCGAGCTGGAGGACGTCACCGAGGTCGAGTACCGCCAGCTGCGCCTGGAGCGCGTGGTCCTCGCCGCCGTGTGGACGGACGGCACCCTCGAGGACGCCGAGAACTCCGTCCGCGAGCTCGCCGCGCTGGCCGAGACGGCCGGCTCGGACGTGCTCGACGGAGTCATCCAGCGACGCCAGAAGCCCGACACCGCCACTTACCTCGGCAAGGGCAAGGCGCAGGAGCTGCGCGACATCGTTATCGCCGTCGGCGCCGACACGGTCGTCTGCGACGGCGAGCTGACCCCGGGTCAGCGGCGTGCGCTCGAGGACGTCGTCAAGGTGAAGGTCATCGACCGCACCGCCCTCATCCTGGACATCTTCGCCCAGCACGCCAAGAGCCGGGAGGGCAAGGCGCAGGTCGAGCTGGCCCAGCTCCAGTACCTCCTGCCGCGCCTGCGCGGCTGGGGCGAGTCGATGTCCCGACAGGCCGGCGGACAGGCGGCCGGGGGTCAGGGTATGGGGTCGCGCGGTCCCGGGGAGACGAAGATCGAGCTCGACCGCCGTCGGATCAACAGCCGCATCGCCAAGCTCAAGCGCGAGATCGCCCACATGAAGACCACGCGCGACACCAAGCGCCACAGCCGCAAGGCCAACCACGTGCCGAGCGTCGCGATCGTCGGCTACACCAACGCGGGCAAGTCCTCGCTGCTCAACCGGCTCACGGGGGCCGGCGTCCTCGTCGAGAACGCGTTGTTCGCAACCCTCGACCCGACCGTCCGCCGGGCCGAGACCGAGGACGGGATGCCGTACACGCTCTCCGACACCGTCGGCTTCGTCCGGTCCCTGCCGACCCAGCTGGTCGAGGCGTTCCGGTCCACGCTCGAGGAGGTGGCCGACGCCGACCTGCTCCTGCACGTGGTCGACGGCAGCCACCCAGACCCGGAGGGCCAGATCTCCGCGGTCCGGGGGGTCCTCAACGATCTCAGCGTGGGCGAGGTCAAGGAGGTCATCGTCGTCAACAAGGCCGACGCGGCCGACCCCGAGGTCATCGACCGGCTGATCCGCCAGGAACGGCACTCGATCGTCGTCTCGGCCCGGACCGGCCTGGGCATCGACGCCCTGGGCGACCTGGTCGCGCGGGAGATCCCGCGGCCCGACATCGAGGTCAAGGCGGTCATCCCCTACGACCGCGGCGACCTGGTCAGCAGGCTGCACCAGGAGTCCGAGGTGCTCAGCACCGAGCACCGCGAGGACGGGACCTTCGTGCACGCCAAGGTGCACCCGCCGCTGCTCGGCGACCTCGGCGCCTATCTCGTCTGAGGCGCCCCGCCGCAGGGCCAGGACCCAGGCCGCACCGAGGGCGGGCTGGCAGAGTGTGCGGCGTGACGCTCAGCCCGTTCGGCCGGCAGACCGCTCCGAGCGTGGAGCACGCGCGACTCGCCGAGTCGCCGGACCACTCCGACCCGTGGCGGCTCTGGGGCCCCTACGTCGCCGGCCGGCAGTGGGGCACCGTCCGCGAGGACTACTCCGCCGACGGTGACGCCTGGGCGTCGTTCCCGTTCGACCAGGCGCACCGACGCGCATACCGGTGGGGCGAGGACGGCATCGCCGGCCTCTGCGACCGTTACGGCTTCCTCAACCTCGCCGTGGCGATGTGGAACGGCCAGGACGACCGCCTCAAGGAGCGGCTGTTCGGGCTGACGAACCCGCAGGGCAACCACGGCGAGGACGCCAAGGAGTACTGGTGGCACCTCGATGCGACCCCTACGCACTCGTTCGCCCAGTACCTCTACCGGTACCCGCAGCAGGCCTTCCCCTACGACCAGCTCGTCGCGCAGAACGCCGAACGCACCCGGGACCAGGGCGAGCTCGAGCTGAGTGACACCGGGATCCTCGCCGACGACCGGTTCTTCGACGTCGTCGTCACGCACGCCAAGGCGGCCCCCACCGACATCGTCATGACGATCACGGCGACCAACCACGGGCCGGACCCGGCGCCACTGCACCTGGTTCCGCAGCTGTGGTTCCGCAACACCTGGGCGTGGGGGCGGGACGACCGGACCCCGACGCTCACGGTCCTGCACCGGCCTGACGTGGACGAGCAGACCCACGCCGCGGTGGTGGCCGACCACGCCACTCTCGGGCGCTACGTCCTGAGCGCCGACGGGGTGCCCGGCACCGACGGCTCGACCAGACTGCCCGAGCTCCTGCTCTGCGACAACGAGTCCGACTCGGAGAGCCTGTGGGGGGTGCCGAACCGGTCGGCCCACCCCAAGGACGCGGTCGACCGGGCCGTGGTCCGCGGTGACCGCTCGGCGCTCGCCACCGACGGGCCCGGGACCAAGGCGGCGTTCCACTACCGGTGGGACGCGGTGGCCCCGGGCGAGTCGGTCACGGTACGGCTCCGCCTGGCCGCCGGGCCGCTCGTCGACCGGCCCTTCTCCACGGTCGACGCCGTCGTCGCGGACCGCCACGCCGACGCGAACGCCTTTTACGACCTGGTGATCCCGGCGGCTGTGCCCGCCGAGGACCGCCTGACCGCCCGCCGCGCGTTCGCCGGGTTGCTGTGGAACCGACAGCTGTACCGCTACGACGTCGAGGAGTGGCTCCAGGGTGACCCGAGCTCCCCACCCCCTCCGCCGGAGCGGCTGGCGTCCGAGCCCGACGGCCGAAACACCTCGTGGCGCAACCTCGCTCTCGCCGACGTCATCTCGATGCCGGACGAGTGGGAGTACCCCTGGTTCGCCACCTGGGACCTCGCCTTCCACGCCGTTGCCCTGTCACACGTCGACCCCGCCTTCGCGAAGTCACAGCTGCTGCTGCTCTGCCGGGAATGGGCCCAGCACCCGAACGGCCAGCTCCCCGCCTACGAGTGGTCGTTCTCCGACGTGAACCCGCCCGTGCACGCGTGGGCCGCGTGGCAGGTCTACCTGCGCGACGGCGCCTGGGACACGGACTTCCTCATCCGGATCCTGACCAAGCTGGTGCTCAACGTCTCCTGGTGGGTGAACCGCAAGGACTCCGAGGGTTCCGACCTGTTCGAGGGCGGCTTCCTTGGCATGGACAACATCGGGGTCTTCGATCGGTCGAAGTCGGTGCCCACGGGCTGGCGCCTCGAGCAGTCCGACGCCACAGCGTGGATCGCGTTCCAGTGTCTGCAGATGATGCGGATCGCGCAGGAGCTGGGACGGCAGAACCACGCGTTCGACGACCTCGCGACGACGTTCCTGGAGCGCTTCCTCGGGATCGTGCGGGCGATGCGGTCGTTCGGGTCACAGGGCGTCTCGCTGTGGGACGACGAGGACGGGTTCTTCTACGACGTCCTGGTCGGGCCGCACGGCGAGACCGAGGCGATGCGCGTGCGCTCGCTGGTCGGGCTGCTGCCGCTGCTGGCCGTCGCGAACTGCCCGCCGTGGGTGCGGGAGGAGCTGACCGACTTCGACGAGTCGCTCCGGTGGCTGGAACGGCACCGCCCCGACGAGGTCGCGTCGCTGACGACGAGCCATCCGGCGGACGGCGAGGCGCTGACCTTCGCGGTCGTCGACCCGACGCGGATGACGCGGTTGCTCGAGCGGCTCCTCGACGAGGCCGAGTTCTTGTCACCGCACGGGATCCGGTCGCTCTCGGCCGCGCACCGCGACGGCCTCACCATCGACGTGGCGGGCATGAGCATGTCGATGCGCTACACCCCGGGGGAGTCCGACACCGGCCTGTTCGGCGGGAACTCGAACTGGCGCGGTCCGGTCTGGTTCCCGCTCAACGCGCTGCTCATCAATGCGCTGCACACGTACGCGGCGGGGTCGGCGGCCGGGGCGACCGTCGAGTTCCCGACGGGGTCGGGCGAGCGGCTGGGCCTGCACGACGTCGCGCAGCGGCTCGAGGACCGTCTCGTCGGCCTGTTCCGGCCGGGGCCCGACGGGCGCCGCCCCGGCGACCCGAGGGACCTGCTGCCCGGTCCGCTGTGGACCGGGAACCCCACCTTCGCCGAGTACTTCCACGGCGACACCGGGGTCGGCCTCGGGGCGACGCACCAGACCGGCTGGACCGCGTTGGTCGCCCACCTCATCTGCACGCCCCAGTCGGCCTACGACCCGGGGGAGTCACCCAGCGACGGCTGAGCCGCTCGGCAGGTGACGCCAGGCGTACGAGCAGAACGTCGTCACTGCGCAGAGCAGCAGCACCCCAACGAACAGGTGCAGGCCGACGACGCGGACCTCACCGAGGATCATCTGCAGGATCGCGCCGAGCGCCAGGGAGGCCGCGAACACCAGCGGCCATCTCGCGCCGCCGCGACGTAGGTGGACAGCGGCGAGGACGACGCAGACCGCGGCGACGACGATGACGACGATCGCGTTGAAGGAGTGGAGCTTCTCGAGCAGCTCGCTCTTGTCGCGGGCGATCAGCGACGCGCCCAACCCCGACCCGAGGCCGGCCTGAGCGACCGCGACGCAGAGCAGAACGGTCGACCAGATCTTCAGCTGCTGCGCCACGGTCGCGAGTCTAGGTCGCCGACCAACCCCGGCGGGAAGCCGCGTACGAGGGAGGCATACCGTCCACAGACGTGAGCATCCGCCTCGGTTACCAGATCCCCAACTTCTCCTACGGCGCCCCCGTGTCCGACCTCTTCCCGAGCGTCATCGCGCAGGCGCGCGAGGCGGAGGACGCCGGCTTCGACGCGGTGTTCGTGATGGACCACTTCTACCAGCTGCCCGGTATCGGGTCCCCGGACCAGCCGATGCTCGAGTCCTACTCGGCGCTGTCGGCGTTGGCCACCGCGACCTCCCGCGTCCAGCTCTCCGCGCTCGTCACCGGGAACACCTACCGGAGCCCCACGCACCTGGCGAAGGCCGTCACGACGCTCGACGTCGTCAGCGGCGGCCGCGCCGTCCTCGGGATCGGCGCCGGCTGGTACGAGCTGGAGCACCAGCAGCTCGGGTTCGAGTTCGGCACCTTCACCGACCGGTTCGAGCGGCTCGAAGAGGCGCTCTCGATCATCGCGCCGATGCTGCGCGGTGAGCGACCCAACGTCGACGGGCGTTGGTATCACGCGGAGTCGGCCATGAACGAGCCGCGGATGCGTGACGACCTCCCGATCCTCATCGGCGGCAGCGGTGAGAAGAAGACCTTCGGTCTGACGGCGCGCTACGCGAGCCACCTCAACATCATCTGCGACCCGGCCGACCTGCCGCGCAAGCTCGCCGCTCTCGACGCGCGCTGTGCCGAGGTGGGTCGCGAGCGCTCGGAGATCGAGACCAGCTTCCTGGCCTCGGCCGTGGTCGGGACCGACCGCGAGTCGGCGATGGCCGGCCTCATCGACACCATGCGGACCCGTGGCATGGACGTCGACGCGCTGGACCCGGCGCGTCGCGCGGCCATGGAGTCCCGCAGCTTCGCCGGTACGCCGGAGGAGATCGCCACCCAGATCAAGGCCCGGGTCCTGGACCAGGGGGTCGACGGGATCATCGTCAACATCATGGGCAACGGCCACGTCGAAGGTGTGGTCGCGAGCGTCGGCGAAGCGCTAACTCCGCTGGTCCACTAGGTCTTCGCGGGAACCGGGCGCGTGGTGGCCACGACGACGTGGCCGCCGCCGCGCGGTGCGGCGTCGGGCGACCGACCGAACCACCGCACGGCGATCTCGTTGGCGCCGACGTCCTCCGTGACGCGCAGACCGATTCCGGCGAGGTGGTCGGCGAGCTCGTCGGTGTCGAAGTAGGTGATCCACGGTTCGCCGAGCTGCCGCATCCGATCGGCACGAGCCTGGTGCGCGGCGCGGCTCCGGTCCGAGAGCTGGTCGACCGGGTTGGGGTAGTCGAACGCGACTCCGGCACCCGGCACGGCCGCCACCACCTGCAGCGTCGCGTCGACCGCCGCGCGGGTGAGGTACGGGACGACGCCGAGCCAGAGGAAGAACGTCGGCGCGGCGAGGTCGACCCCGCTCGCAGCGAGTCGGGTGGCCAGGTCGTCGGCCTCGAAGTCGACCGGCGCATGGACCACGCTCTGTGGGATCGGTATGCCGGCGCGTGCCAGGGTGTCGCGTTTCCACTCCTGCGTCGCCGGATGGTCGACCTCGAACACGCGAACACCGATGTCCGAGAACGGGTTCCGGTATGCGAAGGTGTCGAGGCCGGCTCCGAGCACGACCACCTGAAGGGTGCCTGCGGCCACGTGACGCGCGAGCGCGTCCTCGGCGACCCGATGCCGGACGGCGATGAAGATCCGCATGAGCGTTCGGCGCGGCGAAGCGCGGGCGTCCTCCACCACCCGGTCGGCGTCGTCACCGAGGATCCGCAGCGCGAGCGGGTCGCGGAAGATGCGACCGTCCTCGAGGACCTGGTGGGCGCCCCGGTGCCCCGCGGCGCCCCACGCCGTCCGGCTCGGTCCACCGTGCTCCATGGGACCAGTGTCGCCCGGCCGGGTGGATGGAACCTGGCTGTACGGAACGGGGGCGGCTCCGGCGCTGAGTCTGACCAGTAGCGCGGCAAGG
Organism: Lapillicoccus sp.; assembly: GCF_036559105.1. Lineage (GTDB taxonomy): Bacteria > Actinomycetota > Actinomycetes > Actinomycetales > Dermatophilaceae > Lapillicoccus. The sequence goes on from NZ_DATBTV010000027.1 coordinate 122,552, forward strand.
GCCGCGCGGTCGCACGCACACCACTGAGGACGGCCGCCGCGCCGGGCTGTGGACGGGCGCGGGCGTGACACCGGCGCGGCATACGCTTTGCGGGTGGCTGCCGACCTCGACGCTCTGCTCGAGGCGGCGGTAGCCGGGGTCGGCGGCACCGAACGACCGGGCCAGGTCGAGATGGCTCACGCGGTGGCCGACGCCGTGGAGTCCGGCGAGCATCTGCTGGTGCAGGCGGGTACCGGGACCGGCAAGTCACTCGCGTACCTCGTGCCGGCCGTTCGGCACGCGATGGAGTCCGGGAAGCCGGCGGTGGTGGCTACCGCGACGCTGGCCCTGCAGGCCCAGATCGTCGACCGGGACATGCCGAGGGTCGCGGCAGCGCTGGCGCCGCTGCTCGGGCGGCGGCCGACCTACTCGCTGGTCAAGGGGCGGCGCAACTACCTGTGCGCGCACAAGCTCGAGGGCGGGTTCCCCGACGAGGACGATGCGCTGCTCGCGGTCGACCAGGTGAGCGCGACGGCGTCGCGGCTCGGCGCCGAGGTGGTGCGCCTGCGGGAGTGGTCGGACACGACGGAGTCGGGGGACCGCGACGAGCTGGTCCCCGGCGTGAGCGACCGGGCCTGGCGGCAGGTGTCGGTCTCGGCGCACGAGTGCTTGGGCGGGAAGTGCCCGGTCATCGCCGAGTGCTTCGTGGAGCGGTCGCGGGAGGCCGCCAAGGACGTCGACGTCGTCGTGACGAACCACTCGTTCATGGCCATCGACGCCTTCGAGAACCGACAGATGCTCCCCGAGCACGACGTTCTCGTCATCGACGAGGCGCACGAGCTGGTCGACCGCGTGACGGCGACGATCACCGACGAGGTCAGCAGCGGGATGGTGACCAGTGCGGCGCGGAAGGCGGCCAAGCTGGCCGACGGTACGGACGAGGTGACCGACGCGGCGAACCTGCTCGAAGGGGTGCTCGCCGAGGTCGAGGAGGGGCGTATCGACTCGCTGTCCGACGGGTTGGTCCTGGCGCTCACCCGGGTGCGGGACACGACCAGGGCGGTCCAGTCGGAGCTGAAGCCGGCGCCGGGGGAGCCAGCCGACGGGTCACGTCAGGTGGCCCGGGCGGGCATCGACGAGATGTACGAGAACGCGGCCCGGATCCTCGAACGGCGCGAGCTGGACGTGCTCTGGCTGCGGCGCGACCCTCGGCGCGGGCCGGTGCTCAACGTGGCGCCGATGAGCGTGGCGATGCTGGTGCGCGACCGGGTGTTCGCCGAGCGGACCTGCGTCCTGACGTCCGCGACGCTGGAGCTGGGCGGCTCGTTCGACGCCGTGGCGGGGACCATCGGGCTGCGGGGCGAGGGCGCACCCGACTGGCGCGGGATCGACGTGGGGAGCCCGTTCGACTACCAGCGTCAGGCCATCGTCTACGTCGCGCGCGACCTCCCGGCTCCCGGCCGTGACGGGACGTCGCCGAAGGTGCTCGACGAGATCGAGGCCCTGGTCCGGGCGGCCGGGGGTCGAACCCTCGGGCTCTTCTCGTCGACCCGAGCGGCGCAGAGCGCGGCCGAGCAGCTGCGGGCACGGTTCTCCTCGGACGGCACCGCGATCCCGATCCTCTGCCAGGGCGAGGACCAGATCTCGACACTGGTGCGGCAGTTCGCTCGAGAGCCGGCGACCTGCCTCTTCGGCACGCTGACGCTGTGGCAGGGGGTCGACGTGCCGGGTTCGTCGTGCCAGCTCGTCGTCATCGACCGGATCCCGTTTCCGCGCCCGGACGACCCCCTCGCGTCGGCGCGGTCGGAGGCGATCGCGCGGATGGGCGGGAACGGCTTCATGGCGGTCTCCGCGACCCATGCGGCGCTGCGGCTGGCGCAGGGTTCGGGACGGCTCGTACGGCGGTCCGACGACCGCGGCGTGGTCGCTATCCTCGACTCCCGGATGGTCAGCGCCCGGTATGCCACCTTCCTCCAGCGCTCGCTGCCCCCCTTCTGGCCCACAACGGACCGCGAGCTGGTGCTCGCGGCCCTGACGCGGCTCGACGAGGTGGCCCCGCCGCCGATGCCGGTGACGGACCCGGCGCTCCGTGGGCTGGTCGGCGCGTTGGAGGGCGCGGCGGTGGGCGGCGACGCGCTCGAACCCGGCGTCGACCACCGTCCGGTGGCCGGGCCTCCGCCGGTACCCCCATCGCCCCGGACGGCCGTCACGGTGGGGCACGCGTGGACCTCGAGCCAGGACGAGGCGCTCCGGGACGCGGCCGAGGCGGGGGTCGACCTGGACGACGTCGTCGACCAGCTCGAGCTCCCCGTCGACGCCATCCAGGCGCGGCTGGGTCAGCTGGGTCTGACGCTTGCGGAGTCCGACGAGGCCGAGGCCGCCGACGAAGGGCTGCCGACGCTCTTCCCGTGAGCGCGGCGCTACCAGGCGAGGACGCCTCCGACTCGTCCCGTCGCAGGTCAGCTCGCAGCTACTGCCGCGATCACGACCGCACGCGCGACATGGCCCGCGACATGGCCCGCGACATGGCCCGCGAGATGACCGCCCTGCGCGCCAACCGTGGCCGCCCGCATGGCACAGCGGCCGGTTACCCACGCCGAGAGGCCAACCTCGGCCGTTCTGGGGCCCCGGATAGCCGCCGAAGCCGGCCTCTCGGCGGCTCGGGGAGGTGGCGAAAGGGCCTTGTCGTCCGATCGTGACAGGGTGGGCCTGTGAGCTCGCCCCCGACGGCCGTCCTGGTCCGTGGACCCGAGGAGCTGCTGGCCGAGCGGGCGGTCTCGGCGACGCTGCGAGACCTGCGGGAGACCGCACCCGACCTCGAGGTGATCCGCCTCGCCGCGGCCGGGTACCAGCCGGGCGAGCTGGCGACGCATACCAGCCCGTCGCTCTTCGGCGGCGACAAGGCGGTCGTGGTCGAGCACCTCGACGAGGCCACCGACGACCTCATCGAGGACCTGACCGACTACCTCCAGCTGCCCGCCGACGACGTCACCCTGATCGTCACCCACTCGGGCGCCCAGCGGGGCAAGCGCGCTCTCGACGCGCTGGCCAAGCAGAAGGCCAGGGTCATCGAGTGCCCCGCGATCAAGACCGACCGCGACAAGACCGACTTCGTCGTCAACGAGTTCCGCCGGCAGGGCCGCAAGGCCACCCCGGAGGCCGTGCGCGCCCTCGTCGAGGCGCTGGGCCGCGACGCGCGCGAGCTCGCCTCGGCGGTGACCCAGCTCGTCGAGGACACCGACGGCGTGGTCGACGACCGGCTCGTCGAGGTCTACCACGGTGGCAAGGTCGAGGCGACCGGCTTCCGGGTCGCCGACGCCGCGGTAGCCGGCCAGACGGGGGAGGCGTTGCGGCTCCTGCGGCACGCCATCGCGACGGGCGTCGACCCGGTCCCGATCGTCGCGGTCCTCGCCTCGCAGCTGCGCCAGCTGGTCAAGGTCGGGTCGGCCGGCCGCGGCGGCTCGCAGCAGCTGTCCAAGCAGCTCGGGATGGCGCCCTGGCAGATCGACAAGGCTCGCCGGCAGCTGGGGCACTGGACCGCCGAGGGGCTCGGCCGGGCCATCCAGGCCGTCGCGGCCGCGGACGTCGAGGTCAAGGGCGGGGGCCGCGACCCGGTGTTCGCCGTCGAGCGGGCGGTCCTCACGATCACGTCGGCCCGTCGCGACGGCTGACGTTTTGGGGGCCGACCCCCTCCGCTGGTAGATTCATGAGTTGCGTGCGCGCCTGGCGGTGTGCTTGTCGTCGTGCGCACGACTCGTGTCTCGGCGCTCCGCGCCTGCCGCCCTCTAACGGCAACACACTTCCGACCAAGAAAGCACTCACGTACGTGGCGAACATCAAGCAGCAGCTCAAGCGCATCAAGACCAACGAGAAGGCCACCGAGCGCAACAAGGCGGTCAAGAGCGAGCTTCGCACCTGGATCCGCAAGTTCCGCGAGGCGGCCGACTCCGGCGACAAGACCGCCGCTCAGGACGCCCTGAAGACAGCGTCGACCAAGCTCGACAAGGCCGTCTCGAAGGGCGTCATCCACGAGAACCAGGCCGCCAACAAGAAGTCGGCCATGGCCAAGAAGGCCGCGACCCTCTGAGGACCGCTCAGCCGGCATACGACAGGGCCCGTCACACTCTCCCGAGGTGACGGGCCCTTTCTCGTATGCCTGTCGTATGCCCGGCGGCTAGTGCACCTGCCGGATCGCCGACGCCACCTCCTCGAACCGCTCCCGGGCCAGCACCGAGCCCTCGCGACGGATCGCCTCCGGGTCGACCCGGATGAGCCGGTTGACCCGCACCTCGCTGGGGCGGCCGCTCCGGTCCCAGCCGCCGGAGCCGATATCGACCCACTCCCGGCCCGCGGCGTGCTGGCGGCGCGCGTCGTGGTCGTGGTCCTTGCTCGTCAGCATGACGCCCAGGAGCCAGTCACCATCGCTGCCGACGAGGAGCACCGGCCGGTCCTTGCCGACCGAGTTGTCCTCCTCGAACGGCACCCAGGTCCAGACGATCTCGCCGGGGTCGGGCTGACCGTCCGGCTTCGGCGCATACGCGACAGCCGGTATGCCGCGGAAGTCACCGGGGTAGCGTCGATGGCCCTCGGGAGGAGGTGAGCCTCGGTCACCCCCAGGTCGACTGGTCGGCGCCGGGGGCCGCGGCGCAGTGGGCCGCGAAGGTGCGGACGCGCTGCTGCCGCGCAGCAGCCGGCCCACAGCCGCGCGGAACCGGTCGATCGTTCGCTCTGCCACGGCCCGACCCTAGCCGCCTGCGTCGTCAGACCAGCCAGCCGCGACGCCCCCGGAGGAACTCGAGGAACAGGTGCGCCATGAGCAGCTGGTGACGCCGCAACGCCGGCGTGCACCCCGGCGGCGGCTCGTCGCGGTACCCGCCGAGCATGTACGCGGCGATGGTGGCCACGTAGGCGTCGACCGAGTCGGGGTCGACAGCGCGGGTGAGCGGGGACGACGCCAGCAGCGCATCGGTGTCGACCCCCTGCGCCGCCATGAGCGGGAGCAGCCCGACCCAGTCGACCCACGCCGCGGCCGCGCCGACCCAGTTCCAGTCGACCACGGTCGCGACCGCCGGTTCGTCGACCGACACCAGGAGGTTGTCCGGCCGGAGATCGCCGTGGCAGAGCGTGTCGCCGTCGAACCGCCCCTCGGCGCTCAGCACCAGCTCGGCGACCCGCGCCTGGTGTCCGGGCAGCCACCGGGGCAGCTCCGGGCCGTCGACGAACGAGCCGTCGGCGAGTGTCCGTGCCACCGCGAGGATCTCGGTGTCGGTCGACAGGGCACGACCCAGCGCCGGGTCGCCGACCGTGCAGGGCGTGCCCACGTCGGCCATCACCAGGCAGGCCCGGTGCACAGCCTCGACCTCGGCCGGCGTCCACGGCTGACCGGGCATCCGGCCCTCGACGACCCCGAGGACCAGCAGGCTCCACCCGTCCACCGACGCGAACCCGAGGATCGTGGGGGCCGGAACCCCACGCGGCAGCGCCGCAAGCACGACCGCCTCCTGCTCCAGCGCCCCGACGACGTGCGGCTGGTCCGGGGCGCCCGCCTTGACGAAGACCCTGCTGCCGCCGGCGAGGGTCACGGTCCCCGCGTACGCGCCGGTGAACCCGCTGCCGACCGGCGCGCTCGCGCTGACCACGGCATCTCCGGCGAGCCGCGTGACCACGTCGCGGACCGCTCCCGGGAGCTGCGACCACGCTGGGCGCCGGGACGTGTCGGTGTAGTTGACCGAGGGGGCCGGCGGCAACGTCATTCGACGAGTGTCGGGCCACGGGAAGGTCCGAGGCACGCCGTTTGTTGGGCCTAGCACTGCCCCTGGTCAGCGCGGACCTTTGCCGCTCACCCGAACGCGACCGAAGAGAACCATGACCGACACGCTGACTCCCGCCCAGATCGCCGCCACCACTGCCACCACCGCCACCGCCCGCCCGACGCGCGCGGGCCGCGCCCTTTTCGCCCTGGCGGTCGGCGGGTTCGCCATCGGGACGACCGAGTTCGTCACCATGGGCCTGCTGCCCGAGGTCGCCGCCGGTACCGGGACCGACATCCCCACGGCCGGCCACTACGTCTCCGCCTACGCACTCGGTGTCGTCATCGGCGCCCCGCTCATCGCCGTGCTGGCGGCCCGGATGCGCCGCAAGACGGTCCTCATCGGGCTGATGGTGTGGTTCGCCGTCGCGAACGCCGCCTCCGGCTTCGTCTCGGAGTACGGCTGGCTGATGCTTACGCGCTTCCTGTCGGGGTTCCCGCACGGCGCGTTCTTCGGCATCGGCTCGCTGGTCGCCGCGTCGATGGTTCCCAAGGAGCGCCGCACCTGGGCGGTCGCGATGATGCTCATCGGCCTCGGTGCGGCCAACGTCGTCGGCGTGCCGCTGACGACGATGCTGGGCCAGCACGTCGGATGGCAGGCGCCCTACTGGGTCGTCGGCGGCATCGGCGTCCTCACGGTTCTCGCGCTCTGGGCCTGGGTGCCGTGGCAGCCCCTCGACGGTGCCGCCTCGATGCGCGGGGAGCTGACCGCGCTCACCCGGCTCCAGGTGTGGCTCGCCCTGCTCATCGGGGTGGTCGGGTTCGGCGGGATGTTCGCGACGTACTCCTACATCGCGCCCACGATGACCGAGCTGTCGAGGTTCCCCGCGGCGTTCGTGCCCATCGTGCTCGCGATCTACGGCGTCGGGATGGTCAGCGGCATGCTGGTCTCCGGCCGGGTCGCCCATCTGGGTGTGCTCCGCGGGATCATCGTCTCGCTGAGTGCGATCGCGGTGATGCTGGCCATCTTCGGCTCGCTCGCCCACATCCAGGGGCTGGCCCTGGTGATGGTGTTCGCGCTGGGGTTCCTGCCGTCGATCCTCGTCCCGCTGCTGCAGACCCGGCTCATGGACGTCGCCCAGGACGGCCAGTCGCTGGCCGCCGCGCTGAACCACTCCACGCTCAACGTCGCCAATGCGCTCGGCGCGTGGCTGGGCAGCGTCGTGCTGGCGGCGGGTCTCGGGTACGAGTGGCCCAGCCGGGTCGGCGCGATCCTCGCCGTGGC
>NZ_DATBTV010000028.1:0-12470 GCF_036559105.1 Lapillicoccus sp.
CGCGATCCGAGACCCGCATACTGAGGCGTGGACAGCGTGATGCCTCCCTCACGTCGGATGTGGCGCCTGGTCGAGCCGATCCACGCCGTCACCTACTTCGGCCGGGAACCCCTCGACGCGCTGGCGCAGGCCGGGTACCGCGGGTTCTGGATGGGCTACTTCGCGGGCCGCCTCGCCCCGTTGGGGGCGGTGGGTGCACAGGTCGCCACGGCTGTCTGTTTCGGGTTCGCGCCGTCCCGCGTCACGAGGGCGCTTCCCGACGCCTGGTCGCTCGCCCCACCTGACGGCGCGCTGGAGGCTCGACTCGGGGGCGCCACGGCGACGCTGCGGCGGGTCGGCGGCGAGACACCGCGGCTCGAGGCGGCGGCCGACCTGATCTGGGACGCGGCGCTCCACGCGGAGACCGCAGGTCGAGTGCTGGCCGCGGCCAACCAGGGACGCCCTCGGCCGGGCGACCCGATGGGTGCCGTGTGGCAGGCGGCCACGACGCTTCGCGAGCACCGCGGCGACGGGCACAACGCGGCGCTGGTGGCCGCCGGTGTGACGCCCGTGCAGGCGCACTGGCTCAAGATCGCCGCCGGCGAGAGCGAGGACCAGGCCCTCGCCGTCAGCCGCGGCTGGCCTGACGAGACCTGGCAGCAGGGGCGACAAGAGCTGGAGGTACGCGGCTGGCTCGACGCCGAGGGCCGGCTCACCACCGAGGGTCGGACCGCCCGCGAGGTGATCGAGGACGAGACGGACGCCGCCGCCGCATCCCCGTGGGACCACCTGGGCGTCAGCAGAACCGACACGCTCGCCGACCTCCTGACCCCGCTGACCGACGCGGTTCGGCGGTCCGGGATCCTTCCGTTTCCCAACCCGATCGGGCTCTCCTGACGTGTCCGGTCGTGCGACCAGCTTCGGCGCCGTGGCGGAGGCATACGAACGCTTCCGGCCGGGCTACCCCGCCGAGCTCGTGGACCTCGTCCTCGCGTATGCGGATCGGCCCGTCCGCAACGCCCTCGAGATCGGCGCCGGGACCGGTAAGGCGACGCGCGTCTTCGCCGACCGCGGCCTTCTCGTCACGGCCACCGAACCGGACGCCGCGATGCTCGACGTCCTGCGCCAGCACGTCCCTGGGACCGTCGTCACGGTCAACGACGCGCTCGAGGACCTGCGCCCGTCCACGACCTACGACCTCGTCTTCGTGGCGGCGGCCCTGCACTGGACCGACGCCGAAGGTCGGTGGCCACGTATCGCCGGACTGCTCGAACCGGGCGGCACCTTCGCCTCCTTCGGGGGCGCGAGGCAGCTGGCCGACCCGACGGTGGAGGCGGCGGTCCATGAGGCCCGCCGCCCCTACCTGGACACCGACGACGTTCCCTCACCGGACGGCACACCACCGACGGAGCCGATGCAGTGGCCGGGGACGGAGCTCGAGCGATCGCCCCAGTTCGGCGACGTCCAACAGCACGTCATCGAACTCCGAACCACCCTGTCCGCTGGTGACTACGTCGGACATCTCTCGACCGTCTCGGCCTACCTCCAGCTACCGGCGGACCAGCGACGTGGCGCGCTCGGGCGCATCCTCGAGGTCCTTCCGGACCCGGTCGAGCTGATTGCCGACGTCACCCTGCACCTCGCCAGACGCATCTCCTAGCACCTGCGGATCTGGCGACCCGGAACCTCGTCGTCAACGACGGCGGGTCCGTCGATCTCTACTTCGGTCCCGCCGCGGATCGCTCGAGCCCCCCGTCGACCGTAGCTGGGAGCTCGGCGACATCGACCCGAAGTGATGCCGTCCAGGGTGTCGATGGGCCCGGTCCGGGTGATGCTGGACGGGTGACCGCCGACCAGCCCGAGCCGCTGTCCGAGTCCGAGTCCGACCACGAGGGCACCAGGGCGCAACCGGACCTGGCCACCTGGTCGCAGTCGGTCGCCTCCTGGCGGCGCGAGGTCCATGCGCTCTATGCCGAGGTCCGCGACGCCTCGGATCCCGCAGCCGCGCACGCCGGCTGGGTCCGAGCGCGGACCATGCTCTTCGACCAGCACCCCGCCAGCCCCCGGCAACCCGGGCAGTCCCTGCGCCACGCGCCCTACGACCCCGCATACCGGTTCCTCGTGCCGCTGCAGCCGGCCGAACCGACGACCTGGGAGCCGAACACCGGGACGGACGGGGTCGTGCCGTTCGAGCGGGCGGGACGCCTCACGGTCCCCGGGCTGGGCGGCCTGGACGTCTGGTGGCTGGGCTCGTACGGGAACGGGCTCTTCGTCCCCCTGCGCGACACGACCTCCGGACGAACGACCTACGGCGCCGGCCGGTACCTGATCGACACGGTCAAGGGCGCCGATCTCGGTCGCGAGGACGACGCCTGGGTCGTCGATCTCAACTTCGTCTACAACCCGTCGTGCGCGTACGACCCGCGATGGGCCTGTCCGCTGGCGCCCGCCGGCAACCGACTCACCGCGGATGTCCCCGTCGGGGAGCTGGTCGGGACGTGACTCTTGGCGTCGACGACCGTCTTCTCTAGGCTTGCCGACCGGATGTGGGGGGACGCACCCCGCTTGCTTCCGTCGTCGGTGGGGCGCCCCGATCACCTGAGAGGGGCCGCCGTGACCTGGGCATCATCGCCGTCGACCGACGAGGTCGACACCAGCCCCACCGGCGTCGTCTCGGTTCAGGTCGGCCGCGCCCGCGCCTATGAGTGGCTCGGTCGACGGCTGCGCTCGAGCATCGACAAGCGTCCGGTGGCGGGTCGGGTCAGGGTGCTGGCCACCCAGCTCGACGGTGACGAGCAGGCCGACCCTGAGCACCACGGCGGGCCCGACAAGGCGGTCTACGCGTATGCCTCGGAGGACCTCCGGTGGTGGGCTCAGGAGCTGGACCGCCCCGGGCTGGACCCGGGCACCTTCGGGGAGAACCTCACGACGACCGGCATCGACCTGCGCGACGCGGTGGTCGGAGAGCGGTGGCGCGTCGGGTCCGCCCTGCTCCAGGTGAGCGAGCCCCGCACTCCCTGCTGGAAGCTCGGTATGCGGATGCAGGATCCGCGTTTCCCCAGGGCCTTCGCGCGCGCCCGCCGACCTGGCGCTCTGCTACGAGTCCTCGAGCAGGGGGAGGTGTGGGCCGGCGCCCCAGTGACGGTCACGCGTACCCCGGAGCACGGCATCACCACGGCCGAGGTCTTCGCGCTCTACCTCGGCGAACGGCAGGACGCTGATCGGGTGTTGTCGGCGCCGGAGCTGGCCGCCCACTGGCAGCAGTGGGCAGGACACCGCACGGTCTGGCATCTGAAGGACGAGCGCGAGCTGCACGACGCCTGAACCCACGCCGATCCCGCCGAACCCGAGGAGCATGATGCCCATCGACCACGTCCCTGCCGGGTTCTCCAACGACGGCTTCGTGCGCAGCCCCAGCGGCGTGCTCGTGCCCGCCGTCATCGACCCCTTCCACCGGGCCCTGCACCACGTCGCACCCGCGGGACTGGTCGGGCAGACCACACAGACCGCCGGTATGCGTCGGCTCGAGGCGATCAGTGGGAAGACCGTCGGCGCCCGCAACCTCTGGATGGGACAGACGCACGTCCCGGCTTCCACCGCCTCGGCCAACCATCATCACGGCGACTCCGAGACGGCGATCTACGTGGTCTCCGGGAACCCGGTCTTCGTCTTCCTCGACGTCGACGGTGAGGAGCCGGTGGAGACCCGTATCGAGACCGGCCCGGGCGACTACGTCTTCGTCCCGCCGTTCGTACCGCACCGCGAGGAGAACCCGGACCCCGGAACCGAGGCCGTCGTCGTCATCGCCCGGACCACGCAGGAGGCGATCGTCGTCAACCTCGACTACCTCGACTGGGCGCAGGTGGACCCGTCCACGCCCGGGACCGCGGGGCCTTCCGACTGCTGAGCCGACGGGCGTCCAGCTGCGGACGCCGGCGAGCGAGCGTCCCCGAACGACGGCGCTCGGCGTCTCAGCCGCGGTCGTGGAGGGTGACCTGGTAGCCGTCGGGGTCGGCGAAGGTGAACGTGCGACCGAAGGGGCCGTCGATCGGAGCCGAGACGATCGGGTGACCGTCGGCGACGAGAGCGTCGTGAATGGCTTGGACGTCGGTGGCGTGGAGCCAGATCGCGGCACCGATACCGGGCTGGGGAACGGAGTCGAGATCGGTCCCGGGTACGACGTCTCGCAGCGCGAACGCGATCGGCGTCGTCTCGAAGACCACGGCATGGGGCGGGCCCGCCTGGGAGCCGACGAGGCCGAGGTACCGCTCGTAGAACGCCTGCGACGCTTCGAGATCGCGAGCCTGGAGGGAGATGAAATCGGGGCCGGTGGCCGGCATGGTGATGCTCCTTCAGTAATGTCAGTTATCTGACATGCGCAAACCTATGTCAGAATATTGACATGAGTCAAGACGGAGTCGAGCTGGAGACGTCAATCGGCTACCTGCTGAAGGAGGCCTCGAGCGCTCTCCGCGCTGCCATGGAGGCGGTGCTGCGGCCGCTCGGAATGACCGTGACCCACTACTCCTGCCTCGAGCTGCTAGCACAGCGCCCAGGCCTGTCGAGCTCCGAGCTCGCCCGAAAAGCCTTCGTGACCCGGCAGTCGATGAACGTCCTGCTGCAGGCGTTGGAACGAGACGGCTACGTGACCCGGCCGGCGCAGGCCCCTGTCGGGAAGGTGCTTCCCACCCGGCTCACACCCCGCGGTCGACGAAGCCTCGAGAAGGCGACGGTTGCGGTGCGAGCCGTCGAGATCAGGATGCTGAGCGGCATGACGCTTGACGAGCAGTCGAGTGCGTTCAGAACCCTCCAGAGCATGATCCACTCCTTGGTGAGGTCCGAGCAGGATGCGTAGGTCGCACGAATTACCGGCTGGTGGCCGATGAACGGCGCCGCCGCCCGAGAGGTGCTCGACGTGCAGCGGGTCGACGTGTGGGGCGCGATGCGGGCCAAGAGTCCGGAGGCGTGGATGCGGGTGCTGGCCGACGACTTCGTCCTCCGGACTCCCGGCGAGGAGGACCGAGACCGGCTGGCGTTCGTAGAGAGGATGACCTCGTTCCCCGGCGAGGTGGTGTCCATCGCGTGCCATGACCTGCGAGCGGACGCGTTCGGGACGGCGGTGGTCGTGACGGGGGTGCAGCACGCCGTCCTGCGGATGCCGAACGACGCACGATTCGAGGACTTCACGATGATGAGCAACGTCTTCGTGTCGCGGGAGGGCCGGTGGGTCATGGCTCTCACGCACGCGTTGAGCCTGCCCATGTGAGCCCTGGCCGCGCGTACGGCGGCCGTGCTGGTCGAGACCCGCCGCAGTGGTGGCAGTCTGGAACCGATGTCGGGATCCCGCTCGAGTAGGTTGCTCTGACCGTCGCTACGCCCGAGTAGGTGAGAGCCATGAACGCTGTATCGATGTGGGTGCTCCCTCTCGCGTCCCGGCCACGCGGCTGACGTAGGTATCGCCGGGAGTGCCTCGCCACCACGGCCCTCCCGAAAGGCAGCAACCATGGACCAGTTCGACGTGATCATTGCCGGCTGCGGACCGACCGGTGCGACGCTGGCCGCCGAGCTTCGGCTGCACGATGTACGCGTACTCGTGCTGGAGAAGGAGACCGAGCCCGTCTCGTTCGTCCGCATCGTGAGTCTGCACGTTCGAAGCCTCGAGCTGATGGCGATGCGCGGACTGCTGGACCGCCTCCTCGAGCACGGTAGGCGGCGCCCCCTCGGCGGCATCTTCGCGGGCATCCCGACCCCGGCTCCTCAGGGCCTGGATACCGCGTACGCCTACCTGCTCGGCATCCCGCAGCCGGTCATCGAGAATCTGCTCGAGGAGCACGCGACCGCCTTGGGCGCGGAGGTGCGGCGCGGGTGTGCCGTGGTCGGTGTCGAGCAGGACGACGAGGGCGTGACGGTCGAGCTGTCCGACGGGGAGCAGCTGCGTTCGCGGTACCTGGTCGGCTGTGACGGCGCGCACAGCACGGTTCGCCGACTGCTCGGCGTCGGCTTCCCCGGCGAGCCCTCGCGGTCCGACACGCTCATGGGCGAGATGCGGGTGGGCGTCCCGCAGGAGGAGATCTCCGCGACGGTGGCCGACGTCCGCGAGACCCACCAGCGGTTCTGGCTCAGGCCCTCCGGCGAGGGGTACTACAGCGTCGTCGTCCCGGCTACGGGCGTCAGCGACCGCGCCGAACCGCCGACGCTAGAGGATTTCCGTCAACAGCTGCGCACCGTCGCCGGGACCGATTTCGGCGTGCACTCCCCGCGCTGGACGTCCCGCTTCGGCGACGCCACCCGGCTGGCCGAGCGCTATCGGGTGGGGCGAGTGCTGCTGGCCGGCGATGCGGCCCACATCCACCCGCCGGCCGGCGGTCAAGGGCTGAACCTGGGCGTTCAGGACGCGTTCAACCTTGGCTGGAAGCTGGCCGCGCAGATCCGCGGCTGGGCGCCGGAGATCCTGGTGGACTCCTACCACGCCGAACGCCACCCGGTTGCGGCGAACGTGCTCGAGAACACCCGCGCCCAGATGGAGCTGTCATCGACCGAACCGGGCCCGCAGGCGGTACGCAGGCTGCTGACCGAGCTGATGGCTTTCGACGACGTGAACCGCTACCTGGTCGAGAGGATCACCGCGACGGACATCCGCTACGACTTCGGTGAAGCCCCGGACCTGGTCGGCCGCCGCCTGCCCGACATCGACGTGGACCAGGGCCACCTCTACGGTGTGCTGCACCGCGGCCGCGCTCTGCTGCTGGACCGCACCGAACACCTGACCGTCGGGGGCTGGTCCGACCGGGTCGACTACCTCGCGGATCCCGCGGCGGCGCTCGACGTCCCGAGCGCCTTGCTACGTCCTGACGGCTACGTCGCCTGGGTCGGCGACGACCAGCGGGACCTGGACGAGCACCTCTCCCGCTGGTTCGGCCGTCCCGCCCGCTGATGTCGCCTGAGCAGTGGTCTGCCCGCATACCGGCAGTGAGGAGGAACGACGGCCATGATGGGCTGGTGGATCGTGGCGGCGCCGAGCTCTCCCGGCTCTACTACGAGCACCTCGTGGGGCCGGCCCTCGACGCCCGCTGGCCCGGCCTGCCGCGGGCGGCGGGACGCTGGGGAAGCGGCTCCGACGTCCTCGGCCTCGACGACGCCGTCTCGCGGGACCACGACTGGGGCTTGAGACTCAACCTCCTGGTGTCGGCGGACATCGCCGCTCACGTCGACGCATACCTGGAGGAGACGCTTCCCGAGTCGTTCGAAGGCCTCCACACCCGTTTCCCGACGACGTGGGACGCCGAGCGGCGGCATCGGGTGCAGGTGGAGGACGTCGCGTCCTTCGTGCACTCGCGTACCGGCGTCGACCTGCGGGATCCGCTCGCGATCGACGACTGGCTGATGCTGACGGGTCAGGCGGTACTGGAGGTGACGGCCGGTCCGGTCTTCGTCGACACCGACGGTGCCCTGACCGCTGCGCGCGCGGACCTGCGGTGGTACCCCGACGATGTCTGGACGTATGTCGTCGCGGCCGACTGGGCTCGGCTCGCCCAGGAGCTACCGCTCGTCGGGAGAACCGCGGAACGCGGCGACGACCTCGGTTCCCGGATCATCACCGCCCGTCTGGCCGAGGTGGCGACGCACTTGGCGCACCTGATCGACCGACGCTGGCCGCCGTACTCGAAGTGGCTCGGTACCAGTCTGACCCGGCTTCCGAGAGCCCACGTGGTCGCCGAGCCGTTGGCCCGCACCCTGACCCGTGCGGACTGGCGCGCGCGGGAGGACGGCCTGGTCGAGGCGGTGCGAACCCTCAACCGTCTCCAGGCCGCCGCCGGGCTGCCCACCGTCGACGACCCCGTCGAACAGTTCTGGGACCGGGACTATCGAGGCATCCGCCTCGAGGTCGTGGAAGCGCTGGAGGAGTCCATCGACGACCCAGTCGTTCGCGCCCTTCCGCGAGGCGTCGGCTCGGCGGAGCAGCGGAGCCACAACGTCGACGTCCTCATGAACCCGTCACGCCGACGGCCTCCATCCTCGCGGGTGTGAGATGGTCGCCGGAAAGGGTTGCTGCCATGGATGATTCGCCAACCGTCGGTGCCGTCTCGGGCGAGCTCCTCACCGAGACGCTCGACTACGACGGGGGACGGCAGGTCACGGTGTACGTTCCGCCCGGCCCGCCGGAGGCCATCGTGTTCGCGGGAGACGGCCAGCTGGTCCCACGGTGGGCCGCGGCCCTGGAAGCCACCGTCGCGCCGGCGACGATGGTGGTGGGCGTCCACCGGTCCGCGGACGAGACGTGGCGGCTTCACGAGTACTCGCCCGGCTTCGACCCGGAGCGGTTCGCCGCGCACGAGAGGTTCTTCGTCGACGACGTTTCCCGGTGGACAACCGCGACCTTCGGGGTGGCGCTGCCCGCCGCTCGCACGGCAGTGTTCGGCGTCTCGGCCGGTGGAGAGCTGGCCCTCGCCCTGGGAGCTCGCCATCCGCGTACCTTCAGCGCGGTCTTCTGTGCCTCGCCGGGCGCGGGTTACCGGCCCCCTGCGACCATGCCGGCGACCATGCCACGGACCTACCTCGTCGCCGGAACGCTGGAGCCGTTCTTCCTCGACAACGCGACCCGTTGGGCAGCGGCTCTCGCTGACGCGGGTGTGGAGGTCGTGATGAGGGAGCGCGTCGGAGCGCACGGCGATGCGTTCTGGCAGAAGGAGCTCCCGCTGATGGTGGCGTGGGCGTTCAGCCGCTGACGGGCAGGAAGGCGTCTCGCAGCGTCACACCGAAGAAGCGGCGGCGGGCTCCTCACCCATCAGACTGGCGCGAGTCGGGAACCGGTGCACCTCCTGCGGCCAGCCGACCGCCACCGCGATCCGGCCGGCCCAGTAGCGGGCCGCGGCGTCGTCGGCCACCTCCACGACCGTAAACCCGCCGAGGTGCTCCTTGGTCTCGACGAACGGGCCGTCGGTGAACAGCGGCGAGCCGCCGTTCGGGTCCACGCTGCAGACCGCCGTCGACGCATCCAGACCCCCGTCGCCGAAGACGAACACCCCGGCGGCCGTCATCTCGTCGCACACCGCCTGACTGGCCGCGCCCCGCTCGCGGATCTGCTCCAGCGTCAGGTCCGGAACCCACTCGTCGTTGAAGGCGATCAGGTACTGCGCCATGTCCACACTCCTCCGCGTCATCGGGGAACCCGAACGGCTGCCCCGTCACCCTCTCCACGAACGGACAGGTACCGGGAGGACATCTTCGCCGTAGGTTTTTCAGCTGGTCGTCAGGTGGCCGTACCCATCGACGACGCTTCCTGCGGACCGGCGATGTCGGTCGGGAGGCATACCGTCGGTGACCGAGAACCCCTCACGTCAGAAGGAGAGCCGCGATGAAGTACATGTTGATGATGCACGTCGGGAGCGACGGCGGCAACGACGCGAGCTGGACCCCAGAGGACGTCAAGAACATGATCGAGTTCCAGCGCGCGTTCGACGGCGAGCTCGAGGACAACGGCGAGATGGTCTTCAACGCCGGTCTCGCCTGGCCCGACCAGGCCAGGATCGTTCGCTACGACGACGGAGCGCCGGCCGTCAGCGACGGTCCGTTCCCGGACGGCAAGGAGTTCCTCATCGGCTTCTGGGTGGTCGACTGCGTCGACGACGAGCGGGCGTATGCCATCGCCGCGAGAGCCTCGTCGTCGCCCGGCCCCGGCGGGGTGCCGATGGGCATACCGATCGAGGTCCGCCCGCTGGCCGGCCCGCCACCGGTGGACGCCTGACGTCCGGGACGAGGGTGTCGCCATGCCCCTCGTCGTCGGTGGAGCTGCGGGTGGACCCACACCGGCCCAGAGACGCTTTAGGCGGCTTCTTGGGCTGCACTTCCGTCCGGGCTTCGCGGCGTCTTGCCAGGTCACGGGTGGGCAAGGCTGCTCACCGAAGGGTTCGAACCCCTTACCTTTTGTTCCGTAGGAAACCCGGAATTCGTCCAGGGCGTGTCGTCTATTCCCGACGCGTCCGTGATCTGCGGAAACGTCATATCCGTTGGTGTTGGTTCGTCCCGCTGGTCCAGGCGGGGTGCCGACGCGTCCGCAGCGGTTCCTCCAGGTCTCCTACATCTTGTCTACATTCTCCGCGGCTCGCTGTTGGGGGAGGAGCGCAGATCCGGCGGCCCGCACATGGCCTTGGGTCGGCGTCCCGAACGCTGCGCCCGTCACTGTGCCTGACCCACTCCGGCGCCCAGAAAGGGCTTGGCCGACGGTGATGCGCTGCGCAAGTGGGCCGGCGGCATCCACCCCTTGACGGTCCGCTCCTGCCGGTGACGCGCCAGCGCCGACGTTGTCATACAACCGCTCATCAGCGGAGGGTCCGGTGGCGTCTTTCAGCCGGACAGTGTCCTTGAGGATGGTCGTCGGAGTGTGGGTCTCTCGCAGCCCCTCCTCGGTGGGCCGTCAGCCGGAGCCGGCTGACGGCCCGGCCGCTGCTGGACGGTCAGGCGGTCGACCACAGGAGCGTGTTGGCGCCGTCCAGCGTCTGGGTACGGTGGGTGTCGGCGAGGGCTTCAGCATCACGCTCGGGCAGGAACCCGGTGTCGGACTCGCAGTCGTGGCAGACGGTGACCGCGCGATGGCCGAGATGGACCACCTCGACCGTGTGGGGGTGACAGGTCACGGCGACCCCGTGGTGGTGATCACGCCGGTGCGCTGCCGCTGCCGTGCACGCGGCCACCTGCGCCGCGCTCTCCTTCGTGGAATACCGGTCCATGGCCCCCTCCGTCATGCCGAGCTGCTGTTCATCCTGTTCGTCCTGTTCAACACTGTGGACCCACACGCCCATCCCCGGGGCAGGACTCGCGGGCCGAGGGACCGAGATTCGCCGGTTCCTGCGCGGCGGTGAGGTCCCGTCCCCGCGGGCGGGGGTCGAACCTGCTGTCGCCGTCGCAACGCAACCCGACCGAGGCGACGGACGCCACCCCTCGGGTCGAGGGCACCCCCCCGGGGGCGGGCTGACCATCGCCGTCGACCTCCCCGATGGTGCCGGAACCGGTCGCCCACTCGGTGCGACGCCCGGCCGGTGACGGCTCGTCATCGTCCTTGACATCGGACTGCCCGACGGGATCGACAGAAAAGGATGCCCCTGCAGGACTTGTCCCGGGTCGCCAACGCCACCCCTGCGGGCACGGCCGGTCTACCGCCACAACCCGGCCTGGTTCGAGGCGACCCGGCGGAGGACTCCGCAGTGTCGCGCCCTCCCCTCCGACGGCTGCCACCGCCTCGACGCTCGTCGGCGTCAAGGTCGCGTCAAGGTCGCGTCAGGGTGGCCGCCGGCCGGCGGCCACGGTGTTTCACTGGCGGCATGGACGTCGCGCAGCGCCGGTACCGGCCCTGGCTGCTGGTCGCCAGCGTTGTGGCACCGTTGACGGTGGCAGCCGGGTTGAGCCTGATCCGCGACCAGGTCAGCGCCGCCGCCGCCGTCCTGGTCCTGGTCCTGGTCGTGGTCGCGGCGTCGTCGACCGGTGTCCGGCTGGCCGGTTTCCTGGCCGCGCTGTCGAGCGGGGTGTTCTTCGACCTGTTCCTCACCCAGCCGTACGGCACCCTCGCAGTCAGCAACCCCGATGACGTCGAGGCGCTGGTCCTGCTCCTGACCGTGGGGCTCGCGGTGACCGAGCTGGCGCTGTGGGGGCGCCGGCAGCAGGCCGGCGCCAGCAGGCGGCTCGGCTACCTCGACGGCGTCCTGAGCACCGCCGAGAAGATCGCCGCCCAGGACCCAGACCCCGCCGACCTGGTGGCCCTAGTCGGCACCGAGCTGACCGGCCTGCTCGGGCTGGACGGCTGCCGGTACGCCCCCGTGGCCCCGCACCTGCGGACGGTGATCGAGCCGGACGGGCAGGTCCGCAGCGGGGAACGGCTCCTGGACGTCGACCGCCACGGGCTGCCCACCGAGGAGGAGATCCTGCTGCCGATCCGCAGCGCAGGCCAGACCGTCGGCGGGTTCGTGCTCACCTCGGCGACCGCGGTGCGGTACCCCACATCCGAGCAGCTGCGGGTCGCCGTCCTCCTCGCCGACCAAGTCGGCACCGTCCTCGCCAAACGCCGGTGACCGAAAGGGGACCGCTCGCGCGCTCACCGCATCTCAGGGCATCTATCGGGCGGGTGATCATCGGAGCTCCGCCGCGGCGACCGCGCCCGTGGTCCGGCAGTCGTGGTGTCAGCCACCGAGGCGGTCTCCGCGTTCCCCTCGGGGATGTCTCAGCCGATGTTGGTCTTACCGACATCGAGCGGGTGCGGACGGCGAGTGCCGCGGCTCAGGCCGGACGGCACGGGAGGGGCGGTTACTCGGCGACTGTGACACGATGAAGAGGATCGAGGAACTCCTCACCAGGAGCAGGCCATGAGCGCTACCCGTCTTCCAGTCGCCGACCTCCCGCCCGGCTCCGTCACAGGATCCGGAGGTTACGCGGTCGGCAACAACGGGGACTACTTCGCCGTCAGCCGCCGATGTCGGCACCTGCGCGCGGACCTCGCCGAG
>NZ_DATBTV010000029.1:0-7732 GCF_036559105.1 Lapillicoccus sp.
GTTCGCCACCGACGCGGAGCTCGCCGACTTCGCGGACCCCGACGACCACGACCTCGTCGAGCGGATCGACCTCGGCACTACCGACGTCGAGGCATTTCGGGGCGACACCGAGGCGGCCGTCGCGCAGCTGAGGGCCTGGGTCGCCGACGAGTGGCGGGTCGTCGTCGTCACCGACGGCCACGGACTGGCCCGTCGCGTCCACGAGGTCCTGGGTGAGCACGACGTCGCGGCGACCCTCGCCCCGCTGGGCGACGACATCTCGACGGGCCTCGTGCACGTGACAACCGGGTCGCTGGGCCGCGGTTTCGTGGATGCGCGCCAGCGGCTCGCCGTCGTGACCGAGGCCGACCTGACCGGCCAGCCCGGCACCGCGGGCACGAAGGACATGCGCCGGATGCCGTCCCGTCGGCGGGGCCAGGTCGACCCGCTGCAGCTGCGACCAGGCGACCACGTCGTGCACGAGCAGCACGGCGTGGGCCGGTTCGTGGAGATGGTGCAGAGGACCGTCCAGAACGCGACCCGCGAGTACCTCGTCATCGAGTACGCCTCGTCGAAGCGGGGCCAGCCGGCCGACCGCCTCTACGTGCCGACGGACCAGCTGGACCAGGTCACCAAGTACGTCGGGGGCGAGGCGCCGACGCTGAACAAGCTGGGTGGCTCCGACTGGCACAAGACCAAGGCCCGGGCCCGGCGCTACGTCCGTCAGATCGCGGCGGATCTCATCCGGCTCTACAGCGCCCGGATGGCCACCAGGGGTCACGCGTTCGGACCGGACACGCCCTGGCAGCGCGAGCTGGAGGACGCGTTCGCCTACGTCGAGACGCCCGACCAGCTGTCGTCCATCGACGAGGTCAAGGCCGACATGGAGAAGGAGGTCCCGATGGACCGCCTCATCTGTGGCGACGTCGGCTACGGCAAGACCGAGATCGCGGTGCGCGCGGCGTTCAAGGCGGTGCAGGAGGGCAAGCAGGTCGCGATCCTGGTACCCACGACGCTGCTGGTCACCCAGCACTACAACACCTTCTCCGAGCGGTATGCGCCGTTCCCGGTCACCGTCAAGGCGCTGAGCCGGTTCCAGACCGACAAGGAGGCCCGCGAAGTCCTCGAGGGCTTGGCCGACGGCCGGGTCGACGTCGTCATCGGTACCCACCGGCTGCTCGGCTCGGAGGTCCGGTTCAAGGACCTCGGGCTCGTCGTGGTCGACGAGGAGCAGCGGTTCGGCGTCGAGCACAAGGAGCAGCTGAAGACGCTCCGCACGGCGGTCGACGTCCTCGCCATGTCAGCCACGCCGATCCCGCGCACCCTGGAGATGGCCGTCACCGGGATCCGCGAGATGTCCACTCTGGCAACGCCTCCCGAGGAACGCCACCCCGTCCTCACCTACGTCGGCGGCTACGAGGAGAAGCAGGTCACCGCGGCCATCCGACGCGAGCTGCTCCGCGAGGGCCAGGTGTTCTTCGTCCACAACAAGGTCAGCTCGATCGAGCGCGCCGCGTCGCGGCTGCGTGAGCTGATCCCCGAGGCGCGCATCGCCGTTGCGCACGGGCAGATGAGCGAGAACCGGCTGGAACAGGTCGTCCTCGACTTCTGGGAGAAGCGGTTCGACGTCCTCGTCTGTACCACCATCGTCGAGACCGGACTCGACATCTCCAACGCCAACACCCTGGTCGTCGACCGGGCCGACGTGCTCGGGCTGAGCCAGCTGCACCAGCTGCGGGGCCGCGTCGGACGCGGGCGCGAGCGCGCATATGCCTACTTCATGTACCCGCCGGAGAAGCCGCTGACCGAGACCGCCCACGACCGGCTGATGACGATCGCCAGCCATACCGACCTCGGGGCCGGCATCCAGGTGGCCATGAAGGACCTCGAGATCCGCGGCGCGGGCAACCTGCTCGGCGGCGAGCAGTCCGGCCACATCGAGGGAGTCGGGTTCGACCTCTACGTACGCCTGGTCGGCGAGGCGGTCGCGGATTTCAAGGGGGAGGGTCAGACCCAGCTCCAGGAGATCAAGATCGAGCTGCCGGTCGACGCGCACCTGCCCCACGACTACGTGCCGGGCGAGCGACTGCGGCTCGAGGCCTACAAGAAGCTGGCCGCGGTCATCGACGAGCAGGAGCTCACCGAGATCGAGGAGGAGCTGCGCGATCGCTACGGCGCCCCGCCCGAGCCGGTCCGGAACCTGCTCGAGGTCGCCCGGCTGCGCACCGTGGCCCGCTCGGCCGGGATCGGCGACATCGCCGTCCAAGGACGCACCGTGCGGTTCGGGCCGGTCCACCTGCGCGAGAGCCAGCAGCTGCGGCTGCAGCGGCTCTACCCGGGCTCCATCGTCAAGGACGCGCTCGGGACCATCCTGGTCCCGCAGCCGACGACCGCCCGCGTCGGCGGGACGCCACTGCGGGACGACGCGGTGCTGCGCTGGGCGTCCGACCTCGTCCGGGCCGTGTTCCTGGCGGACATCGCCGCGGCCGGCAACGCGGCCGCGCTGACCGCCGCGCGATGACCGTCGAGCAGGACCCGCACTGGGCCGCGTCCGTGGCGTGGCTCGTGCAGGTCCTGCGCAGCGTCGGCAACGACGGGACCGTTCACGCGCTCCAGACCGCACCCGCGGGCATACCGGCGGACGCTCTGGCCCGGGCCGCCGACTTCCACGGGGTGGCCGGCTTCGCCCGTCTGGGCCTCGCGGAACCGACCCCGGAGCTGACCGCTGTTGTGCACCAGGCCCAGGCCCGCCACCTCCGGGCGCTCGACGACCTCCGGCTCGTCGTCTCCGCCCTCGGCGGCGCCGGCGTCGACGTCCTCGTCGTCAAGGGGCCGGCACTCGTCGCCACCTGTTACGCGGGTCCGCTGTTGCGGTCCTACGTCGACCTCGACGTGCTGGTGCGTCCGTCCCAGCTGCGTGAGGCCGTCGCCGCCCTGGAGGCCGCCGGCTGGACCCTGCTCGACGCCAACTGGCCCCTGCTGTCCTCCGCGGGCGTCGGTGAGCTCAAGCTCGAGGGACCGACCGGGGGAGCGCTCGACCTGCACTGGTCCTTCGGAAAGGAGGGCGACCCGGCCCCGCCCGTCGACACGCTGATGCGCCGGTCCGTGGGCGTGAACGACGGGGAGCTGCACTACCGGACGCTGGGGCCCGCGGACTTCGCGGTGCACGTAGCCCTTCACGCCGCTGCGTCGGGAGGCCATCGGCTGGTGTGGTTGACCGACGTGCGCGGTGCACTTGCCGCTGGTGGCGCGGCCCTCACCTCGGACGCGCTGGCACGGACTGCGCGAGAGTGGGGCGCACGCCCCGGCTTGGCGCTGATGGTGAGCCGGATGCGGCGGACGCTGGGACCCGAGCCGACCTCTGGCCCGACCCTCGCGCGACGCGGGGTATGGACAACGGTCACGCGGATGGTCGACCGGCGATGGCCGCCTGAGCTGGTCGGCGAGTCCGGGTCGGCCAGCAGGCTCGTCGCACGCTCGTGCCGACGTAACGGCCTGCGAAGCCTCCTGTCGGTCGGATCGAAGGTCCTGGGGTGGCGGCGGCAGGGCGGCGGTCAGCCGCTGGGTCCTGAGGTGCTCCACAACGCCTCCGACCCGCGCTCGGGGCTGTACGCGTCGGGCGGCCAGGAGGGTAGGGAGGCCTTCTTCGACGCCGTCGTCTCGACTGGTGAAGGAGCGCCGCTTCGCGGTCGTGAGCCGGCGTGACGGCGGCTCAGGCCAGCAGCTCGGCGAGGGCGGCGGCGGCCTCCTGCGGCCGGTCGTACCGGAGTCGGACGACGTCGAGGGTCTGCACCAGAGCGGTCAGACGGGCCCAGGCGGCTTCGGGGGCCCAGGGCCGACCTGGACCGATGTTCAGGCAGTTGGCCAAGAGCACCGCGCATCCCTGGCCGCGGCTGAGGGACGTCACCACCGCGCCGGGGATCTCGGAGGACGTTCGCTCGAGCACGACGACCACCGCCGCCGGAACCGGCCTGGCGACCGGTGCGGTGAGGCCCAGGAGGGCGGGGGCCGTGGCCCGCTCGCTATCGGGCGGGCCGTGCGCTGGCGAAGGGAGCCCGAGCAGGCGCCGACTGTTGCCGTCCAGTCCGAGGGGCCGCGGGTGTGGCCAGAGGACGTCGTCGACAGGGTCGAGGCAGGCCGCCTCGTCGGAGACGAGCCGCAGACCGGCCTGCAGGCCGGCTGCAACCAGGGTGCTCTTCCCGGCGCCCGAGGCGGCCGGCGCGATCGCCGCACCGCGCTCGCCACCGAGCACCGCCGCGTGGAGGCACAGGCACCGTGTGGTCCCGAGCAGGCGTCGATCCACGGCACCGACCACCACCGCCGCCGCTTTGTCGACGTCGGCGGGCAGGGCCGTCCCGTCGACGAGGACGTCCTGACCCACCTCGGTGACGTCGACGACACCATCCGCGGATACGGAGTCGACGGCGACCTTCAGGGGTGCCAACACGTCAAGGACGAGGTCACGCACCCCTGAGGGGAGGAGGTCCGAGGCGACGAGGTCGACGCGCGCACCGGCACCTCTGAACCGAAGTTCGCTCACGGGCCGCTGTCGACGACCACACCGGCGGAACGCAGCTCGCCCAGGGCGAGGGCGACGTCGTCGGCGATGACCTCCGGCTCGACCGCGTACGCGGTGGCCAGCGCGGCCACGATCTGCTCCGAGGTCGCCTCCCCGTCGACGAGGGACCAGACGTCACGAGCGGTACGGTTCAGGGCGAGAGCCCGGCCAGTCGCGGCGTCGAACAACGAGAGCTCGTCCCCGAGCGGCTGCTCGCGCACCGTGGTCGCATGCCGTCCGGCGGACTCGGACATGGGTACCTCTCGAAGTCGGAGCCTGCGCTGTCGGTCACCACGGTAGTAGTCGCGGGCCGTCGGGGCCGGGCACGGCAGGAGGTCGCGAGGGTCCGGGATGGCCCGATGTGACTATTTGACCGGAGGGTTCGCCGAACCGGCGACTTTCGCGGCGCCCGCACCATAACGTGTGCACTGTCGTCTGTGGGGGGCGGCGGGAAACGTACGACAGAGGAAGTCAACAACAGATGTCCGAGCGTCCAGGCTCTTCACCGTCCATTGCGCGTCGCACGGCCCTCAAGGGCGCCGGTGTCGCCGTCGGGACCCTGTGGGTCGCACCACTCGTCCAGGTCGTGTCGATGGACAGCGCGTCGGCGGCCTCCGCGCCGCCCTCGCGTGTGCAACCGTCGACAGGCGGCGTCAGCGCCGCAAGCGCCGAGAGCGCGGTGAGCGCCGAGAGCGCGGTCGCAGCCTCGTCCTTACCGAAGACCGGCGCGGACTCGGCTTTCCCGTTGGCGGCAGTCGGGGTCGGTGCGATCGCCGCAGGGTCGGCGGCGGTCGTGGCGTCTCGGCGCGCGCGGGCCCGTGCGGAGGCCGCCGCGGACCTCGCCGAGGACGTCGACGAGAGCTGACGTCCACTCTGGTGACGGGCTCGTAGAGCAGTGCTCCGACTAGGGCACAATGGGCCGGCGACAGCAGACTCCCGAAAGGAATGCGGATGCCGGTTGGCTTCTCGGTGCGGCGACGTGTCCCTCGTGGGCGGTCCAGCGCTCTCGCCGCGGCCGTCCTCGCCGCGATCCTGGCGCTGACCGGCTGCACGACGCTCGACAAGGCCAGTACCGCGGCCTTCGTGAACGGCACCGCGATCTCCGACGCGACGGTCGCCGAGGTGACGAACCAGTTCAACTCCGGCCTGGCGACAACCGCGGACCAGAAGATCAAGGAGAACCAGGCCCTGGGGGTGCTGATCCTCGCGCCCTTCGTCCTGAACCAGGTGAAGGCGTCGGGCAGCTGGACGCCGGACGCTCGCTACAACGCCGCCGTGCAGAAGGTCCCGGACGCGACCCAGGCCACCAAGGACTTCATCGCGACCTCGATCATCCTCGCTCAGGGGGGCCCGCTGACCGAGACCGACGTCACCGCCATCCTCGACCAGCTGAAGAAGGCCGATGTCGTGCTGGACCCGCGGTTCGGCACGTGGGACCCCACCAACGGCGGGTTCCTCACGTCGCAGGACAACTGGATCAAGCCGACCGCGGCCCCGGGTGACGGCGCCACGACGCCCGCTCCCACGCAGGAGCCGGCGCCCAGCCCGACGGGCACGTCCACCGGACAGTGACGGGTCGCCTGTACCTCCTGCTCACCAGTCCTCGGGTCGGGACCGGCCTGCTAACGCGCGAGGCGTGGCAGGTCCTCGACCGCGCCGACGTGGTGCTCGGCCACGAGGGCGAGCCGCAGGTCGAGGCGCTACGGGACTCGGGCGTGACCGTCGTGGTGCCGCCGGACAGCCCCGCGACCTTCCTCGGGCGTGACCTGGTGACTCGCGCCGCCGCGGGCGCCCAGGTCGTGTGGGTCGTCTCCTCGGACGGCGACCCCGGCCTCACCGACGTCGTGGCGGGCGAGGTCTCCCGGTTGCCGCAGGCCCCCGACGTGGAAGTGCTTCTGGGTTCGCACGACGTCCCCGGCGGACGGCTGCTCGACCTCGTCGCCGTGATGGACCGGCTCCGCTCGCCCGGCGGTTGCCCTTGGGACCGGGCGCAGACGCATACCAGCCTGGTGCCCTACCTCGTCGAGGAGGCGCACGAGGCGGCCGAGGCGCTGGAGTCCGGCGACCGCGACCACATGGTCGAGGAGCTGGGTGACGTGCTCCTCCAGGTCGCCTTCCATGCGCGGGTGGCCGAGGAGGATCCCGAGGCGCCGTTCGACATCGACGACGTCGCCGCGGGCATCGTCGCCAAGCTGGTGCGCCGGCACCCGCACGTCTTCGCCGGCGGTTCCGCTTCCACACCGGGCGAGGTGGAGACCAGCTGGGAGGCGATCAAGGCGGCCGAGCAGGCCGTGGCGGCGGCGGACGGCCCCGTGGGTTCGGACCCCCTGCGCGGCGTTCCGGCCGGTATGCCGCCGCTCGCCCGCGCGACGAAGGTCGCCTCGCGACTGCGCAGGGCCGGGCTCGGCGACCTCCTCACGGAGGCGGCCAGGGGCGACGAACCCGGCGCCCGGCTGCTGGCCCTCGTGGCCGAGCTGACCGCCGCCGGCGTGGACCCTGACACCGCCTTGCGCGGTGCGCTGCGCGGTCTCGTGGAGCGGGTCGGTCCGCCCTCCGAACCGGCCTGACGACTACGCTGACGCGCAAGGTCCGCCCCGGGAGCGACGGTGGTCGCTGCCCGGATACCCACCCTCAGACAGGAGCCCACGTGGCCAGCATCGAGGCAGTCGGAGCCCGCGAGATCCTCGACTCGCGGGGCAACCCCACCGTCGAGGTCGAGGTGGCCCTGGACGACGGGACGATCGCCCGGGCCGCGGTCCCGTCGGGCGCCTCGACCGGAGCCTTCGAGGCGTCCGAGCGCCGTGACGGCGACGACGCGCGCTACCTCGGCAAAGGCGTCGCCGGCGCCGTCGACGCCGTGCTCGACGACATTCACCCGCGGCTGGTCGGGTTCGACGCGAGCGAACAGCGGCTCATCGACGCGGAGATGATCCGGCTCGACGCGTCGGCCAACAAGGAGAACCTCGGCGCCAACGCCATCCTCGGTGTCTCGCTCGCCGTGGCCCGGGCGGCCGCCGACTCGGCCGGTCTGCCGTTGTTCCGCTACGTCGGTGGACCCAACGCGCACGTCCTCCCGGTGCCGATGATGAACATCATCAACGGCGGCTCGCACGCCGACTCCAACGTCGACATCCAGGAGTTCATGATCGCGCCGATCGGGGCGCCCTCGTTCAGCGAGGCGCTGCGGTGGGGTGC
>NZ_DATBTV010000030.1:0-10416 GCF_036559105.1 Lapillicoccus sp.
GCGCGCGCATACGAGAACTTCGACCTGCTCGTCGAGTCCACGGGGGACGGCAGCTTTCGCTCCCGCGTCGCGGCGAGCCCGGTCGGTGCCGGCGCGAGCGCGACGTTCGCGATGCCCTTCGACGCGACCGGGCTGGAGAACCTGCTCCTCAAGCTCGACCCCGGCCGCTCCCAGATGCGCCGCGCGACCGCCGACCCGCGGCCCAAGGCGTCGACCGAGCTCGGCGGAGCACTGTTCGAGGCGGTCTTCGGCGAGGAGGTCCTCCTCGCCTGGACCCGGAGCCAGGACGCCACCCGCGACGCCGGTGAGGGGTTACGGCTGCGGCTGCAGCTCACCGATGCGCCGCAGATCGCTGGGCTGCCGTGGGAGCTGCTCTTCGACCGGCGCACGAACTCGTACCCCGCGCAGTCCGAACGCACGCCGCTCGTCCGCTACCTCGAGGTGCCGCACCCGCCGCGGCCGCTGACCGTCGACGGGCCGCTGCGAATCCTCGTCATCCTGTCGTCGCCGACCGACCTGCCCGAGCTCGACGTCGAGGCCGAGTGGCGGCGGATGCAGGACATGCTCGCCACCCGCGTGGCGGCCGGCGCCGTCCAGCTGGACCGGCTGCCGTCACCCACGACGACCGAGCTCGCCTCGTGGTTGCGCTCGCACGAGGTGCACGTCCTGCACGTCATCGGGCACGGGGACTTCGACGAGGGCCAGCAGGAGGGCGTCCTCTACTTCTGTGACGAGTACGGCCGGAGCGTCGCCGTCCCGCCGGCGGTCCTCGGCCCGTACCTGCACGACCACGACCCGTTGCGGTTGGTGTTCCTCAACGCGTGCCAGTCCGGCCGGCTGGGCGCTGCGGACCCGTTCAGCGGCATGGCCCAGCGGCTCGTCCAGCAGGACTGCACGGCGGTCGTCGCGATGCAGTTCCCGATCAGCGACGGCGCCGCCACCGCCTTCACCGGCGAGTTCTACGCCGCGCTCGCCGACGGTATGCCGGTCGACCAGGCCGTCACCAGTGCGCGCAAGGGCCTCCTGGCCGGGTACGCCAGCGAGTGGGCCACGCCGGTGCTCTACCTCAACGCGCCCGACGGCCAGGTCTTCGACGGGGTGGCTCGGCGGGCTACGGAGGCGACCGACATACCAGCTCCGGCCGTGCCCGCACCGGCGTCACCGACGCCACCGGCACCGCCCACCACGCCGCCGCCGGCTCCGGTCACCCGGCCGGGTCGCGGACGCCTCATCGGCATCGCTGCGGCCGTCGCGGTCGTCTTGGTCGCGGTGGTCGTGCTCGCGGTGACCCGGGCCGGGTCGAGCGGATCGTCCGCAGCGGGACCAGCCGCCGCCTCCACCCCCGCGGCGACCACTCTGCCGCCGACCGCCACCACTCCGGGTGGCGTCGCGCCGCCCTTGGTGGCGACGGCCACCGTGACCTACCGCCCGGTGGAGGGTCCGCAGTTCTCGGCGCGCCGGCTGGGGACCGCACCGAGCATCGACGGTCGCGGTGACGACTGGCCGGCGACCGCGCCGATCGTCGCCGACCAGATCCTGGTCGGCGGTAGCGCCGTCACCCTCAAGGGCCTCTGGTCACTCGGCTGGGATGACGACAACCTCTACCTGCTGGTCCAGGTCGTCGATCCCGAGGCGACGACGACCAACGCAGCGAACCCGGCCCGACTGTTCCAGGGCGACGCCGTCACTCTCCAGTTCGGCTCCTCGGGGGCCAACGCCGACGGCAGCAACCTCAGCCCGGGCGACGTCTCGCTCGCCGTCGGGCCCAGCGGCGGGGGTGCGGTCGCCGCCGTCACCGTCGGGTCCGGGCGCACCTTCGACGTGGACGCCGGCCGGGCGGCACCGTCGGTCAAGGCCGCGGCGGTGACGTCGTCGACCGGCTACACCGTCGAGGCCGCCGTGCCGTGGTCGGTCATCCGGCTCCCCGAGGCGGGGGGTCCGACCACGATGTACGCCGGGGCGCAGTTCGGCGCGAACCTCATCGCCAGTGACGCGGACCCCGCCGCCGGCAGCCAGACCGGGATCCGGTCGCGGGTCAGCAACAACCGCTACGTGGCCGACCACACCGCGGGTGACGGCGGGTACCGGCGGTACTGGGGACTGCTGACGCTCGGATCCTGAGCGACGCCAACCCGGTCGGCGCGCCTGGCTAGGCTCGCGCGAATGGGGCAGCGATGAGACGGGAGATCCTGCGCCTCGCGATCCCGGCCTTCCTGACCCTGGTCGCCGAGCCGCTGTTCCTTCTCGCCGACTCGGCGATCGTCGGCCACCTCGGCACCGAGGCGCTGGCCGCCCTCGGCGTCGCCTCGTCGATCCTCCTCACGGCCGTGGGCGTGTTCGTGTTCCTGGCCTACGGGACCACGAGCGTCGTGGCGCGGCGGCTCGGCGCCGGCGACGAGACGGACGCCGTGGCGGCCGGCGTGGATGGCCTGTGGCTGTCGGTGGGTCTGGGAGCGCTGGCGGCGGTCGTGCTGGCGGTCGCCGCGCCCTGGTTGTGCGCCGCCATCGGTGGGTCGCCGGGGGTGCAGGAGCAGGCCACGATCTACCTGCGCATCTCCGCCATCGGCCTCCCCGCGATGCTCGTGGTCCTCGGCGCGACCGGGCTCCTGCGAGGGTTGCAGGACACCCGCACCCCACTCGTGGTCGCCGTCGTCGGGTTCGGCGCCAACATCGTGCTCAACCTCGCGCTGGTCTACGGCGCCGGCCTCGGCATAGCGGGGTCGGCCATCGGGACGGTCCTGGCGCAGACCGGCATGGCTGCGGCTCTGGTGGTCACCGTGTTGCGCACGGCGATCCGGCTGGGCGCGCCCTTGTCGCCGCATACGGCGGGCATCCTGGTCGCTGCGCGAGGCGGCGTGCCCCTGCTGGTCCGGACGCTGGCCCTGCGGGGGGTCATCATCGCCACGACGGTGATCGCCGCACGGTACGGCGACACCGTGCTGGCGGCCCACCAGATCGTCATGACGGTATGGAACGGGCTGGCGTTCGCGTTGGACGCGCTGGCCATCGCGGCGCAGGCGATCACCGGCAAGGCCCTCGGAGCTGGGAACGTGGGGCCGGCGCGGGCGGCGGCCTCCACGATGGCCCGCTGGGGCGTCGGTTTCGGGATCGTCACCGGCCTGGTGATCCTCCCGCTCGCGCCGTTCATCGGTCGGCTGTTCAGCCCGGACCCGGCCGTGGTCTCGGCGGCGGCGTGGGCCTTCCTGGTCGTGGCGATCGCCCAGTGGCTGGCCGGGTTCGTGTTCGTCGTCGACGGGGTGCTCATGGGCGCCGGGGACACGGTGTGGCTGGCGGTGGCCATGGTGGGCGCCGGGGTCGTCTGGGTACCGGTCACGCTGTGGGCCAGTGCGGGTGGGGCCGTCCTCCCTGGTGGGTTCGGCCAGCCGCTCGCCGGGCTGTGGGCGTGGTTCGGGATCGGGTTCCTGGCCCTTCGCGGGGTCGGCCTCTGGTGGCGGTTCCGGGCCGATGACTGGCTCGTCACCGGCGCCACCCGCTGACCGGGAGCTGCCCAGGGAATGACGCAGCCGGGTCGGGTCGGTGGAGAAATCGGAGGATCGGTGCCCTCATCAGGGCCACAACGCTCCGGCGTAGGGGCTCGGCCGCCCCACCCCCTGTCCGGCCCGGCGCCGCATAGCCTGTCCACCGTGGCGCTCGACATCCTCGTGCCGTACTGGGGCGACCCCGACCTCATGCGCGAGACCGTGCAGAGCGTGTTCGCGCAGGTGCGCGACGACTGGCGCTTGCTGGTCGTCGACGACGCCTACCCGGACCCCCAGATCTCCGAGTGGTTGGGCGCACTCGACGATCCACGCATCACCGTGATCCGGCACGCGGCCAACATCGGCATCACCGCGAACTACCGCGAGTGCCTGGCGCGCGCGACGCAGGAGCACGTCGTCTTCCTCGGCTGTGACGACGTCCTGCTCCCGGACTACGTCGGCGTCGTGCAGGACGCCTTCGCGGCCGTGCCCGAAGCGGTGATGGTCCAGCCCGGCGTCCGCGTCGTCGACGAGACGGGGGCGCCCTCGGCCGGGCTGGCCGACACCGTCAAGCAGCGGCTCCTCCGCCCGCGGGGTGACGGCCGCACCGTCCTCTCGGGCGAGCTGCTGGCCACCTCGCTGCTGCACGGGAACTGGCTCTACTGGCCCTCGATCGCGTTCCGGCGCAACGCCGTCGAGGAGATCGGCTTCCGGGTCGAGCTGCCGATCATCCAGGACTTCGCGCTCGAGCTCGACCTCGTCGCCCACGGTGGGACGCTCGTCGTCGACCCCACGGTGTGCTTCCTCTACCGCCGCCACGCCGGGAGCGCCTCGTCGACGACGTTGGTCGACGGGTCGCGGTTCGCCGACGAGCGGGCGTACTACGCGATGGCGGTCGAGCAGATGCGGGCGCTCGGCTGGACCACGTCGGAGCGGGCCGCCCGAGCCCGGCTCACCTCACGGGCGCACGCCGTCAGCCTGCTACCCGGTGTCGTTGCGCGACGGCAGTGGAGCGCCGCCGGCCGCCTGGCTCGGCACGCCGTCGCCCGAGGCTGACACCGGCGGCGGCGAACGGAACCGGTGCCGAGCCCAGCGCAGCGCCGGCCGCTCGACCAGTCGCCAGCTGACCACCGCGACGGCTGCCGTCGCGAGCGCCGCCAGGACGTCGTAGACGACCAGCCCGAGGCGGTGCGCACCCGCATACACCAGCAGCTGTTGCATCGGGAACGCGTAGATGTAGACGCCGTAGGAGATGTCGTGCCGCCGCGCCACCGCGGGTGACGGCAGCACCGTGGACAGCCAGAGCAACCCGTAGGCGATGAGCGGGGACGCCGCCTGCGCGCCCCAGTGCTCGACGGACGCCACAAGGACGACGGCGGCCACCAGGGCGACGAGGGCGAACGGCGCCCGCAGCGGGACCCGCCCGATCGCCACCCAGACCACCGCTCCTCCGAGGAACGCCGGCAACAACCTCGCGAGCAGGACGACATCGGAGTATGCGCCGGCTCCCCAGGCGCCCACCGTCGCCCAGGCGACCACCGACCCTGCAAAGGCGACCACGACCAGCCAACGATGACGCCTCACCATGGGCAGGCAGACCAACAGCCCGACCAGCAGGTAGCAGAGGAACTCGAAGTAGAGCGTCCACAGCGACCCGTTCCAGGCGCCGGGGTACGGGACCGCGGACGGCGTGCCCGCCACGTCGTACGCGTTGATCCGCAGGGCCAGGTTCGAAAGGACGTATGCGGGTGGGCTGGTCGGGGTCGTGAGGAAGCTGCTCCAGTCGCGCCCCTCCGCGGCCCAGGCGATCGGTGCGAAGACCCCGGCCGTGACGACCAGGCACACGACGAACGCCGGGTAGATCCGGGCGACCCGCAGGACGAGGTAGCGGCCGAGCGGGTTGGCGAACCGGCTCGCGGTGATGAGGTAGCCGCTGATGGTGAAGAAACCGAACACCGCCCAGCCGCCGAGGTTCTCGCCCTGGATCGACGGTCCCGTCCCGGCCCCGGACAGGTAGTAGCCATGGGCCACGAGGACCAACAGGGCCAGACCGAGCCGTATCAGGTTGAGGGAGTTGTTACGGACGTCCAGCTCGACGGTCCGAGCGCCGGACCGCGAAGTGAGCGGGGCGGGCTCAGCGGTGATGGGCGTCCCACCGGGTGAAGCCGGCCGCCGTCGCGGCGTCCTCGCTGTCGAACCAGACGTCGGCCGCCGCGCGACCGTAGACGGGCGCGTCCTCGGTGTAGAACAGCAACGAGTCGGCGTTGCCCTTGACCGTCCAGCCCTGGGGCCCGGCCACGCCGCGCCGGGACACGGCCGAGCCCGTGCCGTACCCGGACTCCTGGACCCCGGCCGGTGCGACGGTCTCGGAGGGCTCGTCGGACGGGTCGTCAGCCTGCTCGGCAGCCTGGTCGTCGATAGCGTCGGTCCGGTCGTTGCCGAACGTCTCCACGTACCCCTCGTCGTGGCGCAGCTCGGCGTCTTCCCCGGCTGCGCCGTGGGCCCACTCGAGCTCTTGCTGCTCTTCCTCCTCGGGCGTCAGCTCCCCCACGGGCGCCGAGGCCAGCTCCTCGACGTGCTCGCTCACCTCGACGTCCTCGACCGGCTCGTCGTCGTCAACCGGCTCGACGTCATCAGCCGGCTCGACGTCTGAGTGCTGCTCGACGTCGTCGGCCACCGGCGGCACATACTCCACGGCCGGCGCCTGATGCCGCCCGTTCCCGCTGCGGGTGCGGAGCAACAGGAAGATCACCACCCCGAGAACGACGGCGATGACGACCCAGATCCAACCAGCCATGACACACGACCCCTCTCTGCGGGCAGTCTGGGCGGCAACGCTAGCGCGGCCCCCCCGAGACGCGCTGGCCTGCCGCCCCGAGGAGCGGCAGAGTAGGGGGCGAAGGGCATACGCGGCACTGGTACACGACGACGGAGGCGGCCATGGCGGAGCACGAGGTTCCCGACCTGCACGAGGTCGAGGAGAAGATCCACGCGGCGCACGACGCCGAGGACAAGCTCATGCACACCATGCCCAACGCGATCCATCCCGACGACAGCGCGTTCCCCGGCATGGTGCCGCCGTCGGCCCCCCCGGCAGCGGCCGAGGAGAACGCCGAGGAACAGCCCGAGCCTGACCGCAGTGCTCGCGGCGAAACGGAGGACGACGACGAGGAGGCGTTCGTCGACTCGACCGTCGTCGAGGACGACAGCCCACCGCCGAGCGATCCCGACCACCGCTGACACGCGGGGCGGCTACTCGCCGCGACGCTTCCGGGCCTGCTCCGCCTTGCGGCGCAGCTGGTTGTAGGTGCCCGTGATGCCCATCGCCTTCTTCACCTCGGCGACGACGGCCTTGACCTCGACGCGGGTCCGTTCGGTGCCGTCCACGATGATCTCGTCGACGTAGCCGGGCCGGCTCTCGTAGGTCGCGCGGCGCTCGCGCATCGGCTCGAGGAACGCGTTGACCGCGGCGGCGAGCTTCTCCTTGACCTCGACGTCCCCAACGCGGCCGGCGCGGTACCGCTCCTTGAGGTCGGCCACCTCGTCACGGTCGGTGTTGAACGCGTCGTGATAGAGGAAGACCGGGTTCCCCTCGACCGTCCCCGGGATGTCGGCGCGGACCCGGTTGGGATCGGTGTACATCCCGCGCACCTTGCGCCGCACCGTGTCGGCGTCGTCGGACAGCAGGATCGTGTTGCCGAGTGACTTGCTCATCTTGGCCTGACCGTCGGTGCCGACCAGCGTGGTGATCTCGCTGATGACGAGCTGGGGGATGGGGAAGACCTCGCCGTAGAGATTGTTGAACCGGCGCGCGATCTCGCGGGTCACCTCGACGTGGGCGTGGTTGTCCTTGCCGACCGGCACGACGTCACCCTTGACGCAGAGGATGTCGGCGGCCTGGAGCACGGGGTAGCCGAGCAGCCCGTAAGGCATCTCGTCCTTGCCAGCAGCCCGGGCCATGTCCTTGAGGCTGGGTACCCGCTCGAGCCGCGGCACCGTGACGAGGTTCTGGAACAGGGTGTTGAGCTCGCTGACCTCGGGGATCGCCGACTGGAGGTAGAAGGTCGCCTTCTCGGGGTCGATCCCGGCGGAGAGCTGGTCGAGGACCATGTCGCGGGCGTTGGTGCTGACCTGGTCGATGTCGGCCCGGGCGTTCTTCGTGGTCAGCATGTGCAGGTCGGCGATGATGAAGAACGCCTCGTACTCCTCCTGCAGCCGGATCCGGTTCTCGACGCTGCCGACGAAGTGGCCGAGGTGGAGCTTGCCGGTGGGGCGGTCGCCGGTGAGCATCCGCTTGCGGCGGCCGGCCACCTCCAGGGTGGCGTCCGCCGGTGCGGACGTCGTGACGGGCGTGGTCATCTCGGTGCTCCTTGTCGTCCTACGGCCCTCGGCCGGGCAGTCCCGCACACACACGAAAGCCGCCCGTCGAGGGCGGCTGTGGTGTCGTCGTGCTGGGTTCCGCCCCGGTCAGGGCAGCCACCAGCTCGCGCGCGGCGCGCATACGGGCGTCACGGTCGAGCCGGCGGTGGTCATGGCCCGAGTCTATCGGGTCGTCACCTCACGCCGCCCCCGCCTTACAGTCGACCGGTGCCCGACCCGACCTCACCCCAGGCCTACCCGCGACCGCAGCTCCAACGCGCGCAGTGGCAGGACCTCGGCGGCGCATGGGACTTCGCGCACGACGACCAGGACGTCGGTCGCGGTCAAGGGTGGTGGCGCGGCGACGGCCGTTCGACCGGACGATCGAGGTGCCGTACCCGCCGGAGTCGGAGCTCTCCGGGATCCACGACCCGGCCGTGCACCCGGTGGTCTGGTACTGCCGCGTCGTCCGCATCGACCCGGTCGGCCCGGGCCGACGGGTGCTGCTGAATGTCGGGGCGGTCGACTACCGGGCCGAGGTCTGGGTCAACGGCTCGCTGGTCGTCCGGCACGAGGGCGGCCACACCCCGT
This sequence comes from Lapillicoccus sp., assembly GCF_036559105.1. Taxonomy (GTDB): domain Bacteria; phylum Actinomycetota; class Actinomycetes; order Actinomycetales; family Dermatophilaceae; genus Lapillicoccus. The sequence continues at coordinate 8,430 of NZ_DATBTV010000030.1, forward strand.
TCCACGCCGACATCACCGACGCGCTCAACCCGACCGGCGACCAGGTCGTCGTCGTTCGCGACGAGGACCCGGTGGACGACCCGGCCCAGCCCCGCGGCAAGCAGGACTGGCGGCCCGAGCCACACGACATCTGGTACCACCGGACGACCGGCATCTGGCAGCCGGTCTGGTGGGAGGTGGTCGGCGACCGACACCTGACCCGGCTCGACTGGACCGCTGACCTGGTGCGTGGTCAGGTGACCCTCGAGGCCGAGCTGAGCGGTATGCCGGTGGAGGGCACCCGGCTGGAGGTCCGCCTGACCCGGCCCGACCGGGTCGTCGCCGAGGCCGTCGTCCGCGTCGGCACCTCCACGGCGGTCTGCGTCCTCGAGCTCCCCGAGGCACGGCACGGCCAGGACCTCGGCGACCTGCTGTGGACGCCGGAGCACCCCAACCTCCTCGACGCCCGGGTCGCGCTCGTCGCCCCGGACGGGACGGTGCTCGACGAGGCCACGTCGTACGTCGGGTACCGCAGTGCCGGCGTCGGGGACGGCCGGTTCGTCCTCAACGGTCGCCCCTACTACCTGCGGCTCGTCCTCGAACAGGGGTACTGGCCGCAGTCGCACCTCGCCGCCCCGGACGAGGACGCGTTGCGTGCCGAGATCGAGGCGGTGAAGTCGTTGGGGTTCAACGGAGTCCGCATCCACCAGAAGATCGAGGACCCCCGCTTCCTGGCCTGGTGCGACCGGCTCGGGCTGCTGGTCTGGGCCGAGATGCCCAGCGCATACGCGTTCAACCCGACCGCGGTGCTGCGCGTCGTCCAGGAGTGGACCGAGGCGGTCCGGCGCGACCGCAGCCACCCGTGCGTCGTGACGTGGGTGCCCCTCAACGAGAGCTGGGGTGTCGAGACGATCGCGGACACCCCGGCCCACCGCGACTACGCCACCGCGCTCTACCACCTGACCAAGGCGCTCGACCCGACGCGGCCGGTCATCGCCAACGACGGCTGGGAGCACACCCGCAGCGACATCCTCGGAGTCCACGACTACGCCCCACGGGGCGAGCTGCTGACCGAGCGGTACCGCGATCCCGGGGCCATCGACCGCGCCGTCGGCGACCGGAGCCCGGGTGGGCGACGGGTGCTCCTCGAGGGCGAGCGCGACCGCAGCCGGCCGGTGGTCCTCAGCGAGTTCGGCGGCCTCAGCCTGACGCCCGCCGAGGGCCAGCAGTGGTTCGGGTATGCGACGGTGCAGACCGCGGACGAGTACCTCGAGCGGTTCGCCGGGCTGGTCGACGCCCTGCTGGACAACCCGGAGATCGCGGGCTTCTGCTACACCCAGCTCACCGACACCGAGCAGGAGCGCAACGGCCTGCTGGCCGCCGACCGGACTCCCAAGTTGGACCCGGAGCGCGTCCACGCGATCGTCACGCGGCCGGCCCGGGCCGTGCCGTCGGAGGAGGTGGAGGCCGGTCGAACGGCTACGCTGCGACGGTGGGCGAGCGGAACACGTCCCCCTGGCCGGCCAAACGTCTCGAGATGACGACCGGCCGGCGGATCGGCAACGTGCTGATGGAGCGCCTGGTCTCCTGGAACCTCGTCCCGCGCACCGTCATGCTGACCACGGTCGGTCGCAGGACCGGCGAGGAGCGCCGCACCCCGGTCACGCTGGTCTACCGCAGCGGACACGTCTTCCTCGTCGCGCCGTACGGACCGGTCGGCTGGGTCCACAACGCGCGAGCGGCCGGCACGGTCCGGATCAGCGGCAAGGTCGACGGCGAGAAATCCGACGCCGAGTATGCGGTCCGTGAGGTGACGCCGCTGGAGGCCGGACCGGTACTCAAGGACTACTGGCAGACCGCCTCTGCGGTGCGCTCGTACTTCGACGTGCCCAAGGGCGCTCCGGTGGAGGCGTTCGTCCACGAGGCGCACCATCATCCGGTCTTCGAGCTGACCCCGGTCACGGCCGGCTGAGGTACGCCTCGATCCCGTCGAGCAGTCGCTCCAGCC
>NZ_DATBTV010000031.1:0-32779 GCF_036559105.1 Lapillicoccus sp.
GGGGTTTCGGAGCGGACTCACAAGAGCGGGGGAGAGGGCCAAAGTGGCCTCCGACCTGCGGAATTCGCTTGGTGCCCCCGGGCAGATTCGAACTGCCGACACCCGCTTTAGGAGAGCGGTGCTCTATCCCCTGAGCTACGAGGGCGGAGCCGGTTCGGCGCCGCAGGAAGGGTAGCCGACGCGCTCATCGGCTGGAGCGCCCGGAACCGGGCAGAGTGCACGTCAGAGTGCGAGCGGTGTCGTCAGGACAGCACCAGCCGCACCTAGACGCGCACCGTGACGCTCGATGACGGCGCCCGAACTCTCATGAGGCCGAAAGGCGCTCGACCTCGTCGTCCGTGAGTCCGAGGTCCGCGGCCGCGACGGAGTCCTCGATGGTGGACGGTCGCGACGAGCCGGGGATCGGGATGACGACCGGCGACAGGGCGAGCATCCACGCCAGGGCCACCTGCTGTGGGCTCACCCCGTGCGCCGACGCGACCTCCGCGAACGCCGAGAACCGCGACCCGACCTCCGCTGCCCGCGAGGCCCCGCCGAGCGGTCCCCACGGCAGGAACGCGATGCCCAGCTCGTCGCACAGCCGCAGCTCAGGCTCCGACGATCGGAAGGCCGGCGAGAACTGGTTCTGAACGCTGACCAGCCGTCCGCCGAGAATCCCCTGCGCCTCCCGGATCTGCCCAGAGTCAGCATTCGAGATCCCCGCCATCCGGATCTTCCCGGCGTCCAGCAAGTCGCCCACGACGCCCACCGACTCGGCGTACGGGACCGACGGGTCCGGCCGGTGGAGCTGGTACAGCCCGATCGCTTCCACCCCGAGCGCCGTCAGGGACGCGTCACACGCGGCCCGCAGATGGTCCGGCGAGCCGTCCACCTCCCACCGACCCTCAGGGCGGACGTGGCCACCCTTGGTCGCGACGAGCACATCGGACAGGTCGCCGCCCCACGACCGCAGCGCCTCACCGATGAGTCGCTCGTTGTGCCCGGTCTCCGAGTCGTCGAGGCAGTAGGCGTCGGCGGTGTCGATGAGGGTCACGCCGGCGTCCAGAGCGGCGTGGATCGTCGCCACTCCCTGGTCGTGGTCCGGGCGGCCGCTGATCGACAGCTGCATCCCCCCGAGCCCGATCTCTGACACGGTCCGGTCTCCGATGGCTCTGGTCTTCATGCTCTCGAACGTACCCAGACGCGCTGCTCCCACGCGCACCCGGTATGCGTCGCCCGGCTGGGGGTTAGCCTCGACGTATGAGCTGGAGCGGTGTCGGGGAGATCTTCAACCCCGGGCAGCGCCACCTGCGCGAGGAGATGGACCGCAAGCAGATCGAGGCGAAGATCCCAGGCAACGAGGGCGACGGCGAGACGCAGGTCGACCTCGAGAACAACGTCGTCCGCATCCCCCAGCCCGCGCGGAAAGACGCCGCGGACCCCGCAGAGCCCGCGGACGCACCGGACGGAGAGCCGGCCGACGACCCGAAGGACCAGTGACCCTCGGGTGACTCTCCCCGACGGCGCCGTCCCCGACGGGCTCGACCTGGCCGCGCTCGCGCAGCGCCTCACCGCCGTCGATGGCGTGGTCGGAGTCGTCCTCGGCGGCAGCCGGGCCCGCGGCGAGCACACCCCCGAGTCGGACGTCGACCTCGGCCTCTACTGCCAAGGCGACCTCGACACCGCCGCCCTCGGGGCGATCGCCCGCGACGTGGCGGGGCCGGACGCGGAGGTCACCCAGCGCGGTGAGTGGGGACCCTGGGTCGACGGCGGCGGCTGGCTGGTCGTCGGCGGCGTCCACGTCGACTGGCTGTATCGCGACGTCGATCGCGTCCGGGAGGCGTGGGCGCGAACCCACCGCGGCGCCTACGACTGGAACTCCCAGACCGGGCACCCGCTCGGCGTACCTGACTTCGCCTACGTCGGCGAGCTCGCCCTGGCCGTCGTGCTCGCCGACCCCAGCGGCGATCTCACCGACCTTCGCGACGCCATCACCTACCCCGATGCCCTGCGCGTCGCGCTCGCCCAGAACCTCTGGGAGGCCGGCTTCCTCCTTCAGATCGCAGCCAAGGCGACGAGCCGGGGAGACGCCGCATACGTCGCCCTCTGCCTGAGCCGAGCGATGCTGCTGTGTGCTCACGCGCTGCACGCGCACGACCGGCGCTGGTTGGTCAACGAGAAGGGAGCCATTGCCTCAGCCGGCCGGTTACCCTGTGCGCCAGCGGATTTCGAACGCAGGGTATGCGGCGTGCTCGGCAGCGTGGGTACCTCACCGGCCGAGCTGGCCGCCACCATCGAGGACGCCACCCGGATCGTCGACGAGGTGAGGGCGGTATGGACGAACGAGACCTGACCCACCTGCGACGCTGCGTCCAGCTGGCCCGGGAGGCGCTCGACTCAGGCGACGAGCCGTTCGGCTCCGTGCTGGTCGACGCCTACGGCGTGGTGCGCGCCGAGGACCGGAACCGCACCGCGGACGGCGACCAGACACGCCACCCCGAGCTCGAGCTGGCCCGTTGGGCGGCGACCCATCTCTCGCCAGAGGAGCGTGCGGGCGCGACCGTCTACACCTCGGGCGAGCACTGTCCGATGTGCTCCGCCGCGCACGGCTGGGTCGGGCTCGGCCGGATCGTCTACATCGCGTCCACCGAACAGCTCGTGGCCTGGCGTCGCGAGTTCGGCTTCACCGGTGCCTCACCGGTGAATCCCTTGCCGGTCAAGGCGATTGCGCCCGGCGTCGTCGTCGCCGGACCCGCACCGGAGCTGGAGGACGAGATCCACGAGCTGCACCGCCGACACGCCGAAGCCTCGCGTCAGGGCCCGATCACGTAGGAGTGCGGCTCGACGGCGACGCCGCCGACGTCCGCGGGCTCGTCCCCGGCGTTCAGCGTCAGCGACAGCCGCTCGCCCTGCGGCGACGACAGATGGATGGTCATCGTCGTGTCCGAGACGTGGGACGTCGAGAGCCCGGCGTCGACGAGCCACGGGTGGTCACGGCGGACGCGGACGAGCTCCTGGTAGACCGCCAGGGTCTCGGCACCGAACGGCAGCAGCTCGGACGGGGTCTCCGGGAACGGCGGCCGGACCGGGTCGTCACCACGGGGCTGGTCGAGCTTGGCGCCGGTGAACGCCTGCTCGTCCCCGGCGTAGATCGTCGGGATGCCCGGCACCACCATGAGGATCGCGACGGCCAGCGGCAGGTTTCGCAGGTCCTTCAGCAGCGTCGCGATCCGGGTCTGGTCGTGGTTGCCGAGGAAGGTCTGGGACCGGAACGACGCCGAGAACTCGGCGTGCCGCTTCAGGGTCCATTCGAGCTCGTGGAGGTTCTGCTCGTTCATCGAGCTCCAGATCGCCTTCCACAGCTCGTACTGGGTCACCGAGTCGACGCCGCTCTCGGCGACGAACTCCGGGTAGCCGCCGTTGATCAGCTCGGCGACGATCCAGGCCTCCGGGTGGGCCGCCCGGACCCGGTCGATGATCGGCCTCCAGGCGGCGCCGCCCGGAGCGAAGGCGGCGTCGAGCCGCCAGCCGTCGACGCCCCGGTCGAGCCAGAAGCACATGACGTCGACGATGTAGTCGACCACCGGCGGATGGGCGAAGTTCAGCTCAACGAGGTCGAGGTTGCCCTCGAACCCGATCGTGTACCCGTTGTCCCACGTCACCCACCGACCCGCCTCGGAGTCCGGACCCTCCGCGAGCGCACGGCGGACGATCTCGTGGTCCTGGCTGACGTGGTTGAACACGCCGTCCAGGCACACCCGGATGCCCCGCTCCCGGCAGTGGCCGAACAGCTCGTCGACGTCGTCCAGGTCGCCGAGGCGGGGGTCGACACGGAAGTAGTCGAGGGTGTCGTACCCGTGGGACGTCGAGGCGAACACCGGGGCGAGCATGAGGCCGTTGGCGCCCAGGTCGATGAGGTAGTCGAGCCAACCCGCGATCCGGCCGAGGCGGTGCTCGACGTGTCCGTCGGCGAGCTCGTCCGACCGCGTCTCGGCGCCGACGAAGCGTAACGGGTAGCAGTGCCACCAGATCACCGAGGAGACCCAGTCCATCGTCATGCCTCCTTGCCGTGCGCGGATTTCTGACGCTACCCGGCGGCCTCCCGCCTCAGAAGGCACGTCCAGCCCTCAGCACGAGCTCCAGCTCGAAGCGCACCTGCGGGTCGTCCAGGGCGTCGCCGAACAGCTCACGCAGCTGGGTCAGCCGGTAGCCCACGGTCTGTGGGTGGACGTTGAGCTCGGCGGCCATGGGGGCGCGCTGGCCCCAGTGGCGCAGCCAGGCGTACAGGGTGTCGGCCAGCTTCTGACGCGAGGACGGCCGCAGCCCGGTCAGCGGGGCCAGCCGCAGCTCAGCGAGGTCGTCGAGCGCCTGCGACTCGGCTCCGACCACGAGGTCGGCGAGGTGCTCCTCGACCCACACCGGCCGCGCGCTCTCGTCGGCCTCGTCCCGCCCCGGGCGCCGGAAGAGCGAGGTCGCCGCGGTGGTGGCCAGACGCAGGGAGTCGGGGGCGCGCCGCCAGTCGCGCGCGGGACCGATCACCGCGCGCCGGCCCCGCAGCGCCCGCTCCAGCTCGGTCCGCTCTCGGGCCGTTCGTGGGGCCGGTACCAGCGCCACCGCGTCGGTGGCCCGGGCCATGGTGAGGGCCCGCGAACCCAGCTGGAAGCGGACGCCGGAGGCCTCGTCCAGGGGCATCGTCACCGCCACGAGGGCACTCGGCAGCACCCAGCCGGCGGCCGCGGACGCCTCCTGGGCCGCGACGTCGTCGGCGGTCCCGTGCAGCAGCAGCTCGAGCAGCTCGACCCTGCGGCGGTCCATCTCGCCGGCCCGCTCGGACTGCTCGAAGGCGAACCCCTCCGCGCTCGCGGCCGACAGCTCCTCGATGTAGGCGAGGATCGACTCGCCCAGGGCCACCAGCGCCTCGGTGTCCAGCCCCGCCTGAAGGGCGTCCCGAGACATCCGGCGGAGGGTCACCCGGGCGCCCGCCCGATATGCCGACAGCAGCCCGTCGAGGGTGCGACCCTGCCGCACCTCGCCGCGTCCCAGCGCCGCATACACCCGGCGACTCTCCGCGGTGAGCGCCGGTTGGGTGGTCCCGGGCAGCTCGAGGAACCGACCGAGCGCGACCTCCACGCCCTGTCGCACGCCGTCGCCGAATCGCCCTTCCAGCGGTCGCGCGTAGGCTGGGACCGCGACGGCGACCGCGGCGATGACTTCCTCCACGACGTCGGTCAGCCGAGGTCGCAACATGTCGCTGATCTGTGCTGGCACGGCTAACCACGGCGGGTCTGGCGGAGTTATAGTCACAGCGAAGCCTCAGGATCTATCACCACACGATAGTTTTGGCTCTCACATCGTATGCCACGATAGGAGCGCCGGGGGCCGGTTCCTTGTCACTCTGGATAGGTGAGCAAGATCCGTCCCCTGAGCCGTGTGGCGTCGGTGTTCACGACGCCGCGCGCACCGGAGGACTTTCTCTGGCTGGTCAACCCGCTGAGCTCGGCTCGCCAGCTTCGCGGCATCGTCACGGCCGTCGTCCCCGAGACCCCGGACTCGGCGACCATCCACTTCCGTCCGGGCCGTGGCTGGCAGGCTCACCAGGCCGGTCAGTACGCCCGGATCGGCGTCGAGATCGACGGCGTCCGGCACTGGCGGTCCTACTCGCTGAGCGCCCCGTCCGGCGCGGACCCCGCCATCACGGTCACCGCCAACGGCAAGGTGTCCGAGACGTTGGTCCGAAGGACCCGTCCGGGCCACGTGCTCTTCCTCGCCCCTCCGCAGGGCGACTTCGTCCTGCCCGAACACCCCCGTCCCCTGCTCATGCTGACCGCCGGCAGCGGCCTCACCCCCGTGATGTCGATGGTTCGCACGCTCGTGGGGCGCCGTCGCGACGCCGACGTCGTGCTCGTGCACTCCTCACGGACCCTCGACGACGCCCTGTTCCGGGAGGAGCTCGCCGCTCTCGGCGACGAGCACCCCGGACTCCGCGTCGTCCACTGGGTGACCTCCGACCGCGGCCGCATCGACCTGACGCGGACCGACGACCTGGACACCGTGGTCCCCGACTGGAAGGGCCGCGCCGCATACGTCTGCGGTCCTCCCGAGATGCTCGACGCAGCGACCGCACTGTGGCAGTCGTCGAACGTGCCCGACCAGCTCAGCGTCGAACGGTTCGCCGCGGTGCTGCTCGACGGTGCCGGTGGCCAAGGGGGCCTCGTGACCTTCGAGACCTCCGACCGCGAGGTCGAGGTCGACGGCTCGACTCCGCTCCTCGAAGCCGGCGAGGACGCCGGCGTCGTCATGCCCAGCGGTTGTCGCATGGGCATCTGTCAGAGCTGCCTCATCCCCCTGCTCGCCGGCCAGGTGCGCGACCTGCGCACCGGTGAGGTGCACGGGGATGAAGGGCAGCTCATCCAGACCTGTATCTCCGCTGCGGCGGGACCCGTCCACCTCGAGATCTGAGGAGCACCACCATGACTGCTCTGCCCATGACCACCCTGACCCGACTCGCTCCGGCGCCCGACACCGGCGCGACGGACGTGAAGACCCCGCGCCGGCGTCCCGTCCTCGCCCAGGAGGGCCACCCGGCGGTGCGCCCGGTCGCCGCGGCGCACCTCACCGACGAGGACGTCGCCGAGCTGGGCCGCGAGCTCGACGCCATCCGCGACGCCGTCATCGCGAGCCGCGGCGCCTCCGACGCCGCGTACATCCGCCGGGTGATCCGGGCCCAGCGCAGCCTGGAGCTCGGCGGCCGGGCGTGCCTCGTCTTCGCCAGCCTGCCGCCCGCCTGGGTCGCCGGTGTCGCGATGCTGAGCGTTGCGAAGATCCTCGAGAACATGGAGATCGGCCACAACGTCATCCACGGCCAGTGGGACTGGATGCGCGACCCCGACATCCACTCGTCGACCTGGGAGTGGGACTTCGTCACCCCGGCCGCGTCGTGGAAGCACACCCACAACGACCTGCACCACACGTGGACCAACGTCATCGGCAAGGACCGGGACGTGGGCTACAACATCCTGCGGATGGACCCGAAGCAGGAGTGGCAGCCCTGGAACCTCGGCAACCCGCTCTACAACGCGCTGCTGGCGCCGATCTTCGAGTGGGGCATCGCCGTCTACGACCTCGAGCTCCAGGACTTCGCCGAGGGGAAGAAGTCCAAGACCGACCTTCGGCGCGACCTCAAGGCCATGGGCCGCAAGATCGCGACCCAGTTCGCCAAGGACTACGTCGCCACGCCGGCCGTCGCCGCGCTGACCGGTTCGTTCGTGCCGGCGCTGCTCGGGACGCTCACCGCCAACGCGATCCGCAACGTCTGGGCCCACGCGGTGATCTTCTGCGGCCACTTCCCCGACGGGACCGACACGTTCACGGAGGAGATGATCGAGGGCGAGACCCGCGGCGACTGGTACGTCCGCCAGATGATCGGCTCCGCGAACATCTCCGGTAGCAAGGCCATGCACCTGATGACCGGCAACCTGTCGCACCAGATCGAGCACCACCTCTTCCCGGACCTGCCGTCCAACCGGTACGCCGAGGTGGCGGTCCAGGTCCGCGAGATCTGCGATCGCTACGGCCTGCCCTACACGACCGGCCCGCTGTGGAAGCAGGTCGGCTCCACCTGGGGCAAGATCTTCCGGCTCGCCCTGCCGGACCGTAAGCCGAGGGCCACCGCTCTCGTTGGTTAGCCTCTGCGGGTGAGTCCGGGCCCGTTCGAGAGCGACGCCACGCGCACGCCCGAGCGAGCCGAGGCCGTGGTGGCCGCTCTCGCCGGTTGGCGGCGCGAGCTGTCCACGCTGGGTGGTCCCAACACTCTGCTCTGGTACGTCGAGCAGCCCAACGCGGTGCTCGACCTCACCACCGCGCATCCCGGTGGGGTGTCGATGCTCCTCGCCGGGCGGCCGACGCGGCTGTCGGACCTCGTCCGCGAGCGGGCGGCGTTGGGGGAGGCTCGCGCCCGTGCCGCGGACATTCGGGGCCGCGCGGTCTCGCTCGCGACGACCCGCGGGCTGGAGACGTCGTTCCTCGCGGCCGGCATGGCCACCTGGGAGCACCCGGGCGCGCCGACCCCGCCGCACGCACCGGTGCTGCTGCGGTCCTGCGTGCTGCGCCCGACCGACGCCGGGGCCGGCGACTACGACGTCGTCCTCGGCGACGAGGTTGAGGTCAACCCCGTCCTCGAGCAGTACCTTCGGTCCACGGCCGGCATCGACCTCGACACCCCGTCGCTCGCGGCGATGGCCACGGTCACCAGCGGCTTCGACCCCTACCCCGTGTATGCGGCCCTCGGTCGCCTCTGCGAGGGGTTGCCCGGGTTCACCATCGCGCCCCGGATGCTCGTGGGCACGTTCCCGCACGGGAAGCTGGCCATGGTCGGCGACCTCGGCGAGCTGGCCGAGCCGTCGTCGGCCGAGCGCCTGGCCGGGCATACCGTCCTCGGCGCCCTCGCCGCGCGGGCCGTCGCTGCCGCGGAGGGATCCCTGCCGGAACCGACCGACACGACCGACGGCATACCGGTCGAGCCGGCCGCCGACCTCGACCCCGATCCGGACCCGGCAGGCGAGCGGATCGTCCTCGACGCCGACGCGGCCCAGAGTGGGGTGGTCGAGGCCGTGCTCCGTGGTGAGGACGTCGTCGTGCACGCCGCGTCCGGAACCGGCACGACCCAGACCATCGCGAACGTCGTCGCCGCCCTCGCCGGCCAGCGCAACTCGGTGCTGCTCGTCGCGGAGCAGAGGTCGGAGATCGACGACGTCCGCCGCCGCCTCGAGTCCGTCGGGCTCGGGTCGCTGGTCGCGAGCGTCGGCGACGCCCTGTTCGACCACCGCGGCACCCTGGCCCAGGTCGTCGGGCTCGTCGGAGCGCCCGGAGTGGACGAGTCGTGGGCCGACCGCCTGCCCGTCGAGAGCAGCACGCTCGAGAGCCGGTTGCGTACGCAGCGCGACGCGCTCCGCGACCACGTGGCCGCGCTCCACGAGGTCCGGGTTCCGTGGGGGGTCAGCGTGCACGAGGCACAGTGCGCGATCAGCGAGCTGGGCTCCTGTCAGCCGCCGCCGGCGTCCCGAGTGCGGATCCGCGGGGCCGCGCTGGCCCGGCTGTCCCGCGAGCGGCTGCACGAGCTGGCAAACGAGCTGGCCGGCGCGGCGGCGGTCGGGGCGTGGTCCGCGGGCGAGGCCGGCGACCCCTGGTACGGCGCCCGCATCACCAGTGACGCTGACGTGACCCGCGCGTCGTCGATCGTGACGCGCCTGGCCGAGGGCGGGTTCGACGCACGGGCGACCACCCTCGACGAGATCCTCGCGGAGTCCTCCCTCCCGGCGGCGCGCACAGTGCAGGACTGGAAGACGACGCTGGCGACCATGGCGGGGGTCCGGGACACCCTCGAGGTGTTCCGGCCGGAGATCTTCGACGTCCCGCTCGACGAGCACGTCGCGGCGACTGGGACCCGGGAGTACCGGCAAGCCCAGGGCGTCGAGCTCGGCTGGTGGGCACGGTCCCGTGTCCGCCGCCTGGCGAGCCGGCTGCTGCGGCCCGGCCGTCCGCCCGAGGACCTCCACGCGGAGCTGGTGCGCGCGCGAACCCAGCGCAGCGCGTGGAACGCCCTGGTGGGGGCCGGTGGCCGACCGGAGATCTCGCCCCGGCTGGACGAGGCGCAGGACGCCTACGATGAGCTCGACGCCGACCTCACCTGGCTCGGCGAGCGACTGGCCCCGACCGCCGCCGGCGGTGGTCTGGCGACGACCCCGGTGTCGCAGCTGCGGACCCGGCTGGACGCCCTGGCCGCTCGACCCGAACGGCTCGCGGTGCTCCCGCTCGTCGTCCCCGTGATCGACGACCTGCGGGCGGCCGGCATGGGCGACGTCGTGGACGACTTCGCGGCGCGCGGGGTCGAGGCCGACGAGGTCACCGCAGAGCTCGAGCACATCTGGTGGGTGTCGATCGCCCGCCACGTCACCGACAGTGACCCGCGCTACGGGCAGCACGACGGCACCGGCTTGCGGTCCGCCGCAGAGGGCTACGCGTCCGACGACCGGCAGCACCTCACGGCGACGGCTCGCAAGACCCGCGTGGAGGCCGCGGCGTGGCATACCTCGGCCCTGGAGGGAAACCGCACCGCGGCCGCGATGCTGAGAGCCGAGGCCGACCGCGCCGGGCGGCCGACGTCCCTGAGCCAGGTGTTCGACTCCGCGTCCGACCTGCTCCTGGGGTCGGCGCCGTGCTGGGCGATGAGCCCGCTGGTGGTCGGCGAGGCGCTGCCGCCGGGGCCATGGTTCGACGTCGTGGTCGTCGCCGACGCGGGGTCGCTGACGACCGCCGCAGCAGTCAGCGCGCTGTCGCGGGCGCGACAGGTCGTCGCCATCGGCGACCCGCAGGCGACCTGGCCGACCGGCTTCTCCGCCGGCCTGGGTGGCGGCCGCGAGGAGGGTCCGGTACCCCGGTCGCTCCTCGAGGACCTGACCGCGCTGCTCCCGGTCCATCGGCTGCGCTGGGCGCACGGGTATGTGGACCCTCGCCTCCTCGGCGTCGCGGGCAGCGGGTATGCGGACTCGTTCGTCGCCCCGCCCAGCCCGGTCCTCGACCCGAGGATCCGCCTGGAGGTCGTCGACGGCCGGGCGGCGCTCGAACCCGGTGAGGACGCGACGATCGACTCGACCGACGCCGAAGTCGACCGCGTCGTCGCGTTGGTCCTGGAGCACGCCCGCGAGCGCCGCGACGAGTCGCTCGGCGTGGTCGCGCTGACTGGGCGTCACGCCGAACGGATCCGGTGGGCGCTAGCGACCGCCGTCGGCGCGCTTGACGCTGCAGCGGAGCCGGAGGTGCTGGCCTACCTCGGTGTGGAGACCGACCGACCGGTGACCGTGGTCTCCTTGGGCGCGACGGCCGGGCTCCGGCGGGACGCCGTTCTGCTCTGCGTGGGCTACGGGAAGACCGCTCACGGGCGGGTTCTCCACCGGTTCCCGGCGTTGTCCGTGCCCGACGTTCACCGACAGCTCCGAGCTGCGCTCACGGCCGCCCGACGCCGGCTGACCGTCGTCTCCTCGCTCGCGCCGGAGGAGCTGGACGAGAGCCGCATACGCGATGGCGGGGTGGTGCTGCGGGAGCTGCTGCTGGCGGCGTCGTCCGGCGGTAGGGCGCCCTCCGAGTACTCGGAGTCGCAGGGCGCACCGACCGCGCCGGACCCGCTGATGACCGAGCTGGCCGGGCGCCTGCGTCGTGAAGAGCTCCTCGTCGGCGAGCGGGTGGGGACCGGGCAGCACCGGGTCGACATCGCGGTCACGGTGCCGGGTCACCCCGACCGGTGGCTCGTCGCCGTCGACGGGGACGGACCGGGGTACGCGACGTGGCGCGGTACGCGGGAACGTGACCGCCTGTGGCCGCAGGAGCTCGAACGGCGTGGCTGGCGACACCTGCGGGTGTGGAGCACGGACCTCTATCGTGATCCGGCCCGCGACGTGGCCCGGATCGTCACGGTGGTTCGGGAGGAGGCGCGGGCGCTGGCCGGTACCGGCCCTACCGCTCTTACGGCAGGTACCGCGGGGGCGGAGACCGAGGGGGCGGACACCGACGAGTCCGGATCGGAGTCGCCGGCTACGGGAGCGTCCGCGGTGGCGGGCTCGGAGCCTGAGCCGGGGGCGACAAGTGGCGACGCGATCGCGGAGGCGGGCCTGGAGCCCGAGCCGGGGGCGACGACTGGCGACGCGACCGAGGGGCACGAAGCGGCCGGCGACGAGTCCAGGGACGCATCGGCGGCCAGCAAGCAGGGCTCGAAACGGCAGCGCCGGCGGGCCTTCCGACGGGGGACCAAGGAGGCGACGGCCCCGACCGATGTCGCCGCTCAGACAGCGGACGACACCGATGCCGGCTGGGGCGAGCGACGCGACGACGCCACCCACGAACAGTGGTTGCGCGACCAGCGACCGCCGCACTGGGACTGACCAGCCGGCGCGCAGGGGGCTTGCAGCCGCCGGGGATCAGCCCCCCGAGGGCTCGCCCTGGAGGTGGTGGACCGCTTCGACGTTGTGGCCGTCGAGGTCGCGGACGAAAACCGCGTAGTAGCCGGGGTGGTACTCGGGAAAGATGCGTGGCGCGTGGAGGATCTCGGCCCCGGCGTCGAGAGCCGCTCGGTGCACCGCGTCGACCTCGTGGGTGCTGAGGGCGTCGAACGCGATGTGCAGCTCGCGGGTCTCGGGTCCCCCCGCCGGGCTGACCCAGAACCCCGGGAACCCCTTACGGCCGGCGATCCCGACGGCCGAGGAGTCGCCCACCGGATGGCGGACGACCTCCGTGAAACCGATCGGCCCGAAGACCTGGAGATAGAACGCGACGGCCGCGTCGACGTCGGCCGCCTGGATGCCTACGTGGTCGAACATGTCCGCACCCTAGAGCGCCGCGCAGACACGTGCTGAAGATCGGTCCACGGGGAGCCGGCCGCGCCGGCCGGGCCGATCCCACCCCAGTGGGTTTGCCCCAGACCTGTGGGCTTGCGCCGGCCCGGGGCGGATCGTGGCCGCGAGCTGACCCCAGGGGGTCGACGATCGACCCCGATCAGCACGCGACCCGGCTGGGTGGCGAGAGATCGGCGCTCGGACCCTGATCACCCGCGCTACCCGGTGGGTGGAGCGAAAGTCGTGGCCCGACGCTGACCTCGTCTCGCGGGAGAGGCCTGCGTCGTCAGCGCGCCGGCGGCGGGGGCGGGATGTCGTCCGAACCCTGGGCGCCGGCGGGCGGACCGACCACGGTGGTGTCGGCGCCACCGAGGAGGTCGCGGATCTGGGTGAGCAGCAGGATGTCCTCCGAGGGAGCCTCGGGCGGGGGCTCCTCGCCCTGCTTGCGCATGGACATCAGCTTGTTCATCGGGGCCACCAGGACGAAGTAGACCGCGGCAGCGACGAACAGGAAGTTGATGATCGCCTGGAGCACCGCGCCGATCGAGAAGTTCGCGCCGTTGATCGTGAACGTGCCCACGTCGGCGATGTTCGGTGCCGAGAAGATGGCGGCGATGAGCGGGTTGATGATGTTGTTGACCAAGGCCGTGACGATGGCGGCGAACGCGGCGCCGATGACGATCGCGACCGCGAGGTCGATCACGTTGCCGCGAAGGATGAAGTCCCTGAAACCCTTGAGCACGATGTTCCTTCCCCTCCCCCAGTAGCCGAGGGAAGTGCATTCAAAGCCTGTCCCGGAAATCTGGACCTTAGCGAAGGCGTGTGTCGTCGAGATGAACACGTCCGTTCGCTGGTATCCCTGGGGTCCAGCCGGGGTGCCTCACCCCCTGACGGCCATGAGGAACCCGCCTGGAGCACCCGCCGCGCCCATGGCCACCGCGAGCGCGCGGGCCTCGTCGGGGGTCACCGCGACCACGAGATGTCCCTGGCCTCCGGCACCAGCCGTCAGCACGCCTGACGCATCGAGCTCGGTCGTCAGCACTCTCGCCGCCGAGGCCAGCGGTTGGCCCGTTCCGGCCGCCAGCACCGAGACGATGTCTGCGGGCCGGAGGGTTCCGAGGAGGACCCCGTCGGACACCGGCAGGCTCACCGCGACGAACCCCGGCGCCAGCCCCGCCAGCTGCGTCGCGCCACGGAACCGCGCGGACGTGATGATCTCGCCGGCCAGCACCGGGCCCGAGACCACCTGACCGACCCCGGCACGCACGTCGTCGAGCGCCCCGGCCGGTCGCTCGTCGGCCTGCCGCCGTTCGACGCGCACATCAGCCGCCGTCAGCGTCGACCCGAGCGCCACGTCGTGGACCGCCACGACCGTCGCCACCCCGGGATCGACCGGCGGGGGCAGGAGCGCGCTCACCGTCACCCACCCGGCGACCGCGACCAGTGTGACGGCGACCAGCTGCACGGCCTGGGACCGGCGCCAACGCCGCCGGCGGGAGACGGGTCCCCACCGAGGCCGTCCCCACCGGGTTCTTCCCCACGGCGGGTCGCGCTGGTCGCCGGGCGTCGCACCGGCGGTCGCACCGCCCGTCGCACCGCCCGTCGAACCGGCAGCCGCCGCAGATGTCGCCGCCGATGTCGCCGCCGATGTCGCCGGCCTGGCCGCCGTCGTCACCCCCCTCATGTCGGCAGCGCGAACGGCAGGGTGAGCCCGTCGAGGGTGCGCCGGCACCCACAGGTGGCCGTCTCGTCGGACTCGGCCGGCGGCAGCGCCTCGACGGCGTCGATGAGGACGGCCTTGAGGCCCTCGATGTTCTGGGCGAAGACCTGGAGGACCTCCTCGTGCGTCACGCCCGACTCGCCCTCGACCCCCGCGTCGAGGTCGGTCACCAGGGCGACGGTGGTGAAGCACAGCGCCAGCTCGCGGGCGATGCCTGCTTCGGGCATCCCCGTCATCCCCACGACACTCCAGCCCGCCTGCTGGTGCCACTGGCTCTCCGCCCGCGACGAGAACCGCGGACCGTTGACGACGACCAACGTGCCGCCGTCCTCCACGGCCAGCCCGGCCTGCCGCGCCGCCGTGACGACCACCGGCCGGCCGCGCGGACAGAACGGCTCCGCGAACCCGACGTGGACCACCGCACCGAGCTGGTCGTAGACGGTGTGCGGCCGTCCCCAGGTGCGGTCGACGACTTGGTCGACCACGACGACCGTGCCGGGACCCAGCTCGCGCCGCAACGAGCCGACCGCGCACGGGGCGAGGACCTGGCGCACCCCCAACGAGCGGAGCGCCCAGAGGTTGGCCCGGTAGGGCACAAGGTGCGGCTGGAACCGGTGACCCTTCCCGTGCCGCGCCACGAACGCCACCCGCCGCCCCCGCAGCTCGCCCACCACCAGGTCGTCGCTGGGGTCGCCGAAGGGTGTGTCGACGTGGACGCGCTCGGCGCCTTCGAGGAACTCGTAGAACCCGGAGCCGCCGATGACCCCGATCTCCGCCCGTGGCATACCCGTCATGCCGACGACCCTAGGCGGGTGGCCGACGACCCGGTCTGCGCGTCAGCGGCCCCTGTGGACGCTGTGACGAACCGCTCACACCCTGGGGACGGCCACGCCGCCCGCCCGGTCAGCTCGCGGCGGCGGTGTTGCTGCCCGACGACCCCGATGACCCCGACGACCCCGACGACCCAGAAGAGCCGGACGAACCCTTCGCGCCCGAGGAGCTCGACGAGGACTCCTTCGTGGTCGACGGCGTCGACGAGGACGAGTCCGAGGACGACTTCTCGGCCGGCTTCGCGCCGTCGCCCTTGGTCGTGCTCGACTCGTTGCCCGAGCCCTTGCCCGAGCCGTTGCCCGAGGCGCGCGAGTCGTTCCGGTAGAAGCCGGAGCCCTTGAACGACACGCCGATCGACGTGTAGACCTTCCGGAGCCGCCCGCCGCAGTCGGGGCACTCGGTCAGCGCGGCGTCGCTGAACTTCTGAACCGCGTCGAAGGCGTGGCCGCACGCGGTGCACGCGTACGCATACGTCGGCACGGTGGTGGTCTCCTCAGGTCATGGGCGGCCGTAGGTCAGGCCGCGCGGAAGTCTACGGGTGAACGCGCAGGGACCCGAATCGCTTCCCGACGGTCAGGCCCACCCCGCGAGGCGACCGCCCTCGTCGACGTCGCGGATCCGCTGCTCGGCCTTGTGGCGTACGTCTGCCGTGCTGACGACGAGCAGCTGGTCGCCGTGCCGGAGCACGGTCTGTCCCTGCGGCACGAACCCTTTGCCGTCGCGGACCACCAGCGTGACGTTCGCCCCGGGCGGTAGGCGGAGCTCGAACAGCTCCACGCCGTGCAGCCGGGACCGCTCGCCGACCGTCACCTGGATCACGTCCGCTCCCATGGTCTCCAGCGGCGTGGTCTCGACGTCGAGGTCCACGGAGCGGACCGACTCGGCCAGCCCGAGCCGGCGGGCCACCCACGGCAGCGTTGGGGCCTGGACCAGGGTGAAGATGACGACGAGGACGAAGACGAGGTTGAAGATGCGGGCGGCGTTGGCCGTGCCCAGCGTCGCCGGGACGGTCGCCAGCACGATCGGGACGGCGCCGCGCAGGCCGGCCCAGGAGAGGAAGGCCTGGTCACGCAGCGGTATCCGGAACGGCGTCAGCGAGACCAGCACGGACAGCGGCCGGGCGACGAGCAGCAGGACCAGCCCGATGAGGATCGCCGGGCCGATCTGCTCGGGCAGCTCCTCCGGCGAGGCGAGCAGGCCGAGCATGATGAACAGCCCGATCTGGGCGATCGAGCCGAGGGCGGACGAGAAGCTGTGGACGGCCGCCCGGTGCGGAAGCCCGAGGTTCCCGAGCACGAGGGCCGAGAGGTAGGCGGCGATGAAGCCCGACGTGTGGACGGTGGCGGCGATCGCATACGCGAGGACGACCAGGCTGACGACCCCGATGGAGAACAGTGCCGACGAGGCGCCCGCAACGCGGCGCAGGAGCCACGCTCCGGCCCAGCCGACGAGCAGCCCGATCACCGTCCCGCCGACCAGCTCCACACCCGCCTCGACCAGGACGTACCACCAGGGGTGGTGCTCCGCCAGAGGGACCGACTCGGCCGCGAGCGCGACGACGAGGATGACCACGGGCGCGTCGTTGAACCCGGACTCCGCCTCGAGCAGCCCGCTCAGCCGGCGGGGCAGCGGCACGGTCCTCAGCACGGAGAACACCGCCGCGGCGTCGGTCGAGGAGAGGATCGCGCCGATGAGCAGAGCCACCGTCCAGTCCAGGTTGAGGACGTAACGGGCTGCGACGGCGACCACGCCGACCGAGACGAACACCCCGACCGTCGAGAGGACTGCTGCCGGGGCCACGGACCGCCGGATGCTCGACCACCTCGTCGTCAGTCCGCCCTCGGCGAGGATGAGGACCAGAGCGCAGTAGCCGAGGACCTGGGTCAGCTCCTGCGAGTCGAAGCCGATCCCGAGGCCTTTCTCACCGAGCACCAGCCCGATGCCGAGGAAGATGAGCAGCGACGGGAGCCCAGAGCGGACCGAGATGCGGACCGCGGCCACGGCCACCAGCAGCACCGCCGAGCCGATGAGCAGCGACCGGGTGAGGTCGTCGAGGACGAAGTCGGTCGGGACGGGGGCCAGCCGGGTCACCTCGCCTCCTCCCTCAGGGGTCGTCCTGCCGGTCCGTGTGCTCGGTTCTCCGTCTCGATCCCATCACCGTCGGCCGGCCACGGTCTCGCCTGCCTCGTGGGGCCTCGCGGGTGACCTAGTCTCGCAGGGTGGCGCGTGCGAGGGTGGCCCGGCGGGTCGGGCTGGGCGTGCTGATCCTCGTCGTGCTGCTCGTCGTCGCCCTCGCGATCGTGCTGACCGGCATCGTCCGCCAGTCCTGGCCCCAGACGAGCGGTGAGATCAAGCTCAACGGCCTCGGCGGTCGGGTCGAGGTCATCCGTGACGACCACGGCATCCCACAGATCTACGCCGACTC
Source organism: Lapillicoccus sp. (assembly GCF_036559105.1). GTDB lineage: Bacteria > Actinomycetota > Actinomycetes > Actinomycetales > Dermatophilaceae > Lapillicoccus. The sequence goes on from NZ_DATBTV010000031.1 coordinate 17,339, forward strand.
GACCGACGACCTGTTCCGGGCGCAGGGGTTCGTGGCCGCGCAGGACCGGTTCTTCGAGATGGACTTCCGGCGCCACGTCACGGCGGGTCGCCTCTCGGAGCTGGTCGGGTCGGCCGGCCTGGAGACCGACCGGGTGGTCCGGACGATGGGCTGGCGGAACGTCGCCGTGAAGGAGCTGGCGCTGGTCTCGCCGGCAACGCGTCAGTACCTCAACGCCTACGCCGACGGCGTCAACGACTACATCGCCCGGGCGGAGAGCCCGAGCGACATGGGGCTGGAGTACGTCGTGCTCGGCCAGCAGTTCCCGGGGTACTCGGTAGAGAAGTGGTCGGCCGTCGACTCGCTCGCCTGGCTCAAGGCGATGGGCTGGGACCTCATCAGCAACTATGGGGACGAGCTGACGCGAGCTCGCCTGGGCACCACGCTCGCCCCGGACCGGCTCGCGGTGCTGTTCCCCGACTACTCGATCGCCGGGCATCCGCCGATCCTCGGGCCCGACGAGTGGACCCCGGGATCGGCGCCGGCGGCCAGTGCCGTCAACCCGGCGCTCACCGAGGGCGGCGCGCCGGCGGCCCCAGCGCCGTCGCCGGCCCCGGTCAGCGCGGTCACGTCGGCGGTGTTCGAGAGCGCCCAGGCGGCCCTCGACTCGATCCCGGCCCTCCTCGGCCGCGGCGACGGCATCGGCTCTAACTCGTGGGTCGTCGCCGGGTCGAAGACGACGACCGGCAAGCCCCTGCTGGCCAACGACCCGCACCTGGGAACCGCCATCCCCGGGATCTGGTACCAGACCGGCCTGCACTGCCGGACGGTCTCCGCGGCCTGCCCGTTCGACGTCTCGGGCTACACCTTCGCCGGTATGCCGGGCGTCGTCGTCGGCCACAACCAGTCGATCGCCTGGGGCCTGACCAACCTGGCTCCGGACGTCTCCGACTTCTACCTCGAGAAGGTGACCGACCAGACCTATCTCCGCGACGGGCAGCAGGTACCGCTCGAGACGACCACCGAGACCATCAAGGTGGCCGGCGGGAACGACGTGCTGCTGCCGATCCGCCGGACCGTCCACGGCCCGATCGTCTCCGACGTCATCGACTCCGTCGGCCGGGTCGGCCGTAGCGCGCTGGTGCGGCTGGTGCCCCAACAGGACACGTATGCGGTCTCACTCGCCTGGACGGGGCTGACACCGAACACGTCGGCGGACGCCATCTTCGGCATGGACGCCGCGACGAACTTCACCGAGTTCCGCGCCGCGGCGTCCAAGTTCGCCGTTCCATCGCAGAACCTCGTGTATGCCGACACCGCCGGCCACATCGGCTACCAGTCGCCAGGGCTCATCCCGATCCGGTCGACCTCGGTGCCCAACACGCCACCCGGGTACTGGCCGGCCCCCGGCTGGGACAGCCAGTACGACTGGAAGGGCTTCGTCCCCTTCGAGCAGCTGCCGTGGACCTACGACCCACCCGAGGGCTTCATCGTCACGGCGAACAACCAGGTGACGTCCGCGACCGGACCGCAGGTGCCCTTCCTCACCTCCGACTGGGACTACGGCTGGCGCAGCTCGCGCATCGAGACGTTGCTCAAGCAGAGCGACAGCCAGGGCGCCAAGATCTCGCCCGAACGGATGAGCGAGATCCAGAACGACACCTACAACTCGTTCGCCCCGACCCTCGTCCAGGCCCTGCTGCAGATCGACCTGTCGGGTGACGAGTTCACCCAGCAGGCGCAGACGCTGCTCGGCGACTGGGACTTCCTCCAGCCGGGAGACAAGGGCCGGTCCGCCGTACGCGCTGCCTACTACAACGCCGTGTGGATGCGGATCGTCGAGTACACGTTCAACGACGAGCTGCCCCGGGACCTCCAGGCGGACGGCGGCGGTCGGTACATGGCCGCGATGATCACCCTGCTCAAGGACCCGACCAACGGTTGGTGGGACGACCGGCGTACCCCGGGCGTGGTCGAGACCCGCGACGAGGTGCTGCGCCGGGCGTTGGTCCAGGCTCGGCTGGACCTCGCCAAGCACCTCGGGAAGGACCCGGTCACCTGGTCCTGGGGCGAGCTGCACACACTCACCGAGAAGCACCAGGTGCTGGGCGGCTCGACCGTGCCGGACATCGTCCGGCGGATCTTCAACCGCGGGCCCGTGGAGCTCGGCGGTGGGTCGTCGATCGTCGACGCGAACGGCTGGGACGCCTCGTCCGGCACCTTCGACGTGAACTGGGCGCCGTCGATGCGCATGGTCGTCAACCTGGCCGACCTCGACCAGTCCACCTGGGTGAACCAGACCGGGACCAGCGGCCATCCGTACTCCGCGCACTACGTCGACCAGCTCGACGCCTGGGCGGCGGGGGAGACGTTCCCGTGGCCGTTCAGCCGGGGTGCCGTCGAGCAGGCGCGCCAGGACGAGCTGATCCTCAGCCCTCAGGGGTCGTCGGGCTGATCCAGCCGGACGAGGCGGCCCGACGCCGTCACCACGACGTCGACGGCGATGTCGTGCGCATCCACCGGGACGGCGTCGGCCGGCAGCAGCTCGTCGTCGTGGAGCAGCACCACGATGAGCGCCTCGGAGTGCCGCCGGGCCAGCGCGCGGTCGTAGGAACCGCCGCCCTGACCGAGGCGGTTCCCCGTCCGGTCGACGGCCAGAGCCGGGGCCACGATCACCGGTGCATCGTGGATGGCGCCCAGTCCCAACGCTGTCGGTGTTCCGATGACCCGCCAGTCGAGGTCGAGGTCCGGCAGGGTGACACCCACCACCACCTCGTACCCGGCGGCGGTCAGGCGGTCGACGAGGAGGTGGGTCGGCGGCTCGGTGGGGAGCGACTCGTAGGCGGCGACCCGGCATACCCGCCCATGGGTCCGCTCCTCGACGAGTGCGGTTACCTGGTCGGCCAGCGCCCTCGCCTCGGCCTCGATGTCGCGCTCGGGTAGCCGGTGGCGGCGGGTCGCACGGAGGCGTCGGCGGAGAGCGGTTTTGGCCGTGGACGTCGCGTCAACGGTCACACCGACCATCGTAGGCTGGCCGCATGAGCGCTGCGGGGCTGGCCGAGGCACGACGCCGGATGGTGCAGCACGGCGAGAGCGAGGAGGCGGTTCTCGCCTTCGAACGCAGCTACGCCGAGCTGGAGGACGTCATCGCCACCGGGTCCGGGGGGACGATCCCGGAGTCCACGATCGACCCACTGGTGGACGTCCCGTCGCTCGAGGACTACGCCCCTACCGACGCCGCGATGGCCGCGGCGCTGCGCCAGGTGGCGATGGTCAAGCTCAACGGCGGGCTCGGGACCTCGATGGGGATCACCGGTCCGAAGTCCGCGCTCGTCGTCAAGGACGAGCTGTCCTTCCTCGACATCATCGCCCGGCAGACCCTCGCGCTGCGCACCGAGTACGGCGTCGAGCTGCCCCTCATCCTGATGAACTCGTTCCGCACCCGGGAGGAGTCGCTGGCCATCCTGCGCCGATACCCCGACCTCGAGCTCGACGGGCTACCGCTGGACTTCCTCCAGAGCGCCGAACCCAAGCTGCGCGCCGACGACCTCTCCCCGGTCGACTGGCCCGCGGACCCCGAGCTGGAGTGGTGCCCACCAGGACACGGGGACGTCTATCTGTCGCTGGCCGCGACCGGTCTGCTCAAGGCGTTGCTGGACAAGGGTTTCCGCTACGTCTTCCTGTCCAACGCCGACAACCTCGGCGCGACCTGCGACCCGCGCATCGCGGCGTGGCTCGTCGAGAACGACGTGCCCTACGTCGCGGAGGTCTGTGACCGGACGGTCAACGACCGCAAGGGCGGTCACCTCGCCGTGCGCAAGAGCGACGGTCAGCTGGTGCTCCGCGACAGCGCGATGGTGGAGAAGCAGGACGAGGAGCAGTTCCAGGACTACACGCGGCACACGACGTTCCACGCCAACAGCCTCTGGGTCGACCTGCACGCCCTCGACGCGTTGCTCACGCAGAGCCGCGAGCGGGGCGAGGCCGGCATCGGACTGCCGGTGATCGTCAACCGCAAGACCGTGGACCCGTCGGACTCGTCGTCGACGAAGGTGATCCAGATCGAGACGGCCATGGGGGGTGCGGTCGCCCGGATCGACGGGGCCCGAGCGATCCACGTGCCGCGCACCAGGTTCCGTCCGGTCAAGACGACCAACGAGCTGCTGCTCGTCCGGTCCGACATCTTCGAGCTCGACGACCAGTCCAACATCGTGTCGGTCATCACCCACGCCGATCCCTTCGTCGACCTGGACAAGCCATACAAGCTGGTGCCGGGGTTCGAGCAGCGGTTCGCCAAGGGCGCGCCGTCCCTGCGCCAGGCCACGTCGCTGCGCGTCGAGGGCGACGTGACGTTCGGCGCGGACGTGGTGTGTATCGGCGATGTGACCGTCCGGGCCTCGGCCCCCGCGACGGTCCCGGACGGCCGCCGGCTGACCGGGGTGACGACGCTCGAGGGTGCCGGCTGACGTGCGGACGCTGGAGGAGCATCGCGACGCCATCCTCGCGGCGGTCAGGGCCGCGGAGCCGGTCAGCCTTCGCCTGGCCGACTGCCTCGGCCTGGTCCTCTGCGAGGACGTGACCTCGCTCGTCGACCTTCCGGGCTTCGACAACTCGGCGATGGACGGGTATGCGGTGCGGGCGGTCGACGTGTCCGCCGCGGACCCGGACGTGCCCGGTACGGCGGTCCGCCTCCCGGTCGTCGGCGAGGTCGCGGCCGGTGGTGTCGCCACGCGCGCCGTCGGACCCGGGGAGGCCGTGCGGATCATGACCGGCGCGATGATTCCGGACGGCGCGGACGCGATCGTGAAGGTCGAGGACACGGACGGCGGCACCGGGACGGTGGAGATCCGGGCCGGTGCCCCGGTCGGGACCTCGGTGCGGCCCGCCGGTGAGGACGTCCAGCACGGCCAGGTCGTCCTCACGTCAGGCACGACGATCGACGCGCGGGGGGTGGCCCTGCTCGCGGCGACCGGCCACCCTGACGCGCTGGTCCGCCCGCGGCCTCGGGTGGCCATCGTGTCCGCCGGCGCCGAGCTGGTCCCGCCGGGAGAACCGTTGCAGCCCGGGCAGATCCACGAGTCGAACTCCTACATGCTCGAGGCCGCCGTCGTCGCGAGCGGCGCGGTGGCGGTCCGCCAGGCGACGCTCGACGACGACCCGGCGGCGGTGCTGTCCGCGGTCGCGGCCCTCGCCGACGACGTCGACGCGATCGTCACGAGCGGCGGGGTGAGCATGGGCGCCTACGACGTCGTCAAGGAGTCCCTGCGCGACCACGGCGTCGACTTCGTCCAGGTGGCGATGCAGCCGGGCAAGCCGCAGGGCTTCGGGCTGGTCGGGGACCGGAACGTGCCGCTCTTCGCGCTGCCGGGCAACCCGGTCTCGTCCTACGTGTCGTTCGAGGTGTTCGTCCGGCCCGCCCTGCGACGGATGATGGGCCGCGACCCCGAGCAGCGCAGGACCCTGACCGCGCGGCTGGAGCACCCCCTCTCCTCGCCGCCCGGCCGAGCGCAGGTCGCGCGCGCCGTGGCGACGCATACCGAGGAGGGGTGGCGTGCCGACCCGGTCTGGGGGCAGGCGTCGCACTTCGTGGCCGACCTGGCGCGCGCCAACGCGTTCGTCCTCATCCCCGCCGAGGCGACCCGCGTCGAAGCGGGTGACATGGTGGACATGTGGCTCCTCGACGAACCTGGGGCAGGATGACGCCATGAGCGACGGCCGGCTCGAGGGAGAACGGCTGACGCATGTCCGTGCCGACGGCTCCGCGCACATGGTCGACGTGAGCGGGAAGGACGTCACCGCGCGCGAGGCGTCGGCCGCCGGACGGGTCCTGTTGTCACCGCGGGCGGTCGCCGCCCTGCGGTCCGGCGATGTCCCGAAGGGCGACGCGCTCGCGGTCGCGCGGGTCGCCGGGATCCAGGGGGCCAAGCGGACCCCGGAGCTGGTCCCGCTCGCGCATCCCGTCGCGGTGCACGCTGTGACGGTGGACCTCACGGTGGCCGACGACGGGGTCGACATCGTGGCCACCGTCCGTACCGCGGACCGCACCGGCATCGAGATGGAGGCCCTGACCGCCGTCTGCGTCGGAGCCCTCGCCCTGGTCGACATGGTCAAGGCCGTCGACAAGCACGCCCGGATCACCGACGTGCGCGTGACCGCGAAATCGGGTGGGCGGTCCGGCGACTGGACGGAGTCGTGACCGCGCGACGCGCCGTCGTGATCTGCGCGTCGACGCGGGCGGCGACCGGCGTCTATCCCGACCGCACCGGCCCCCTGATCGTGGCGGCGCTGCGCGAGTGGGGGTACGACGTCGACGACGCGACGGTCGTTCCCGACGGGGAGCCCGTGTCGGAGGCGCTCGCGACGGCTCTCGCGACGTCGCCGGACGTGGTGCTCACCACCGGTGGCACCGGGATCTCTCCGACCGATGCGACACCGGAGATGACGCGCCGGCACCTGGACCGTCAGATCCCAGGGATCGCCGAGGCGATGCGTGCGGCCGGCGTGGAGAAGGGGGTCCCAACGGCGATGCTGTCGCGGGGTCTCGCCGGAGTGGCCGGCCACTCGCTCGTCGTCAACCTGCCGGGGTCGACGGGTGGCGTGAAGGACGCGCTCGCCGTGCTGGCCGAGGTCGTCGGGCACGCGGTCGACCAGATCGGCGGCGGTGACCACCGGTGAGGTCGTCATGATGCTGGAGCGCCCCGTCCAGGACTGGCCGGTGACCCTCGTGTCGCGCGACCCGAGCATGCCCGCGGTCGCGCTGCGCGCGCTCCGCCGGGGCGACAAGAGCGAGTGGGACCGGGTGCGCAGCGCCAACCTCCACTACGTCGGGCAGTGGGAGCCGACCGCCCCCGACGGTGTCGGCCGGCGCGTCACGTTCCGCCAGTACGTCAAGAGTCTCGACCGAGAGGCCCGGGCCGGGCGGATCGTGCCGTTCCTCATCGAGGCGGACGGTCGGATCGCGGGCCAGATGCACCTGTTCGGGATCGTCCACGGATCACTGCTGTCGGGCGCCGCTGGGTACTGGGTCGCCGAGGAGCATGCGGGCCACGGCATCGCGACCCGGGCGCTGGCCATGCTCTGCGACTACGCGTTCGGACCCCTCGGGCTGCACCGCGTCGAGGTGAACGTGCGCCCGGAGAACGGGCCGTCGTTGCGGGTCGTGGAGCATCTGCGGTTCCGGGACGAGGGGGTTCGGGAGCGGTACCTCCACATCAACGGGGGCTGGCGCGACCACCGGACCTTCGCCCTCACCAGCGACGACCTCCAGGGCGGCCAGGTCCTCGACCGCTGGGCCCGGGCCCGACAGCCCTGACCTTCGCGCGCGGAGACCGGTCGCCCCGCCCCACCCTGACGCCGAGAGGCCAACTTCTGTCGTCATCCCTGAGCAGTGCGACAGAAGCTGGCCTCTCGGCGAGATCGGGTTCGGGGACGCAGCGAAGGTGGAGTCCCATCCGTCACACGCGACACATCAGCGACACACCGTTATGGGTACGAGATCATCGCGCCGACACCGCCTACCGTCGGATCCGTGCAGCCCAGCAGCCTGATCTTCCTGGTCATCGTGGCGATCTGGGTTGCCTACCTGATCCAGCACTGGGTCCGTCGCCGCGAACACCTCGCGACCGCCCGGTCCGTCGACAAGTTCAGCGAGGCGATGCGCGTCCTCGAACGCCGCACCCCGCTGCCGACCACGATGCTCGCCGAGGCGACCTCTGCCTCGGCGTCCGGCGCGGACACCGCCAAGGACTCCCGGCCCGAGGTCGTCGTGAAGCACGCCAGCGTCAGCTCGCCCCTGCGCGCGCGCCACCGGGCTGAGACACCACTGCCGCCGGCGCACCCGGTTCCGCTCATCGAGCTGGTGCCGCACAAGACCGCCGCTCAGGTGGCGATGCGCCGTGCGCGAGGGATCCTCTTCCTCGCGGCCCTCGTCGCCGTCCCGGTCACCCTCGTCCTGTCGGTCGCCCACGTCCTCAAGTGGGTGAGTGTCGGCATCGCCCTCCTGGCGCTCGTGGGTTCGATGGTCTGGCTGCGCGTGGCGGCGATCCAGGAGCAGTCGGCGCGCAAGGCCCGACGTCTGCAGAAGCGCCGCCTCGAGGAGGCCCGCCACCGCGTCTCCGCCACCGCTCGCCCCGCTCACAACGTCGCGGCGCGCAACGTCGCCGCTCGCAACGTCGCCGCTCCGACCGCGCCCGCCGACGCCGAGGACCCGCATACCCCCTCGGCCCCGGAGGAGACCCCAGGCGGGTGGAAGCCAGTCCCGGTCCCGCCCCCGACCTACACGCTCAAGGAGCCGGCCTACCGGCCCGAGCTCACGTCCGAGCCCGAGAGCGACCGCCCGGTGCCGATCGAGGTCGAGGACGACGACATCGACGTCGTCTCGGCAGGTCTGCGGCGGCGCGTGGGCGGCTGACGCAGGCCGTTCAGGTCGGCTTCGCCTGAGCGATGAGTCTGTCGGTGCTCGCGGGTCTACTGTCGTGACCCCACCTGGTGTGGGCGACCGGCAAGCAGAAGGAGTCCGCACCCATGTCCATGCGCCTCAACCCCTACCTGCAGTTCAGCGACAACACGGCCGAAGCCCTCGAGTTCTACCGGGGCATCCTCGGCGGCGAGGTGGTGCTCAGCCACTTCAAGGAGTTCGGCACTGAGGGCCCTGACGGCGACCTCGTCATGCACGGTCAGCTCGAGACCGACGCCGGCTTCACGATCATGGCTGCGGACACCCCGTCGTTCATGTCGGGGCGGGCCAGCGAGTCCAACATCACGGTCAGCCTGAGCGGCGACGACGCCGAGGCGTTGCGCCGTTACTTCCAGGGCCTGTCCGATGGCGCCAATGTCAGCACCCCGCTCGAGAAGCAGATGTGGGGCGACGAGTTCGGCCAGCTCACCGACAGGTACGGCATCGGCTGGCTCGTCAACATCAGCCAGCAGCAGGCCTGAGCGGCCGGCCGGAGGGTCAGCCGCCGATCAGGCGGGCGACTCCCCGGCCGCCACGGGGGCGTCGTCGAGGACCGGCGGGTCATCTGCGACGTCCTCGCCGTCGTCGTGGTCGTTGTGGTCGTGGTTGTGGTCGTCGTGGTCGTGCCGGAAGAGGTGCTCCGCTACGGCCTTGACCACCGCCACGACCGGGACCGCGACGAGCGTGCCGACGATGCCGGCGAGGATCGCGCCGGTGGCGATGGCGGCGATGACCCCGAGCGGATGCACCCGCACCGACCGGCCGAGGATGAACGGCTGGAGCACGTGTGACTCCAGCTGCTGCACTCCGATCACCACGGCCAGCATGATCAGTGCGGTCACCGGCCCGTGCGCGACGAGGGCGATGATGACCGCCACCGCGCCGCTCAGGAGTGCCCCGACGATAGGGATGAACGACAACAGGAACACCAGCACGCCGATGGCCAACGCGAACGGCACCCGCAGGATAAGTGCGCCGGCGGTGATCCCGACGGCGTCGACCGCGGCGACCAGCACGGTCGCGCGGGTGTAGGCGGTGAGCTGCCCCCACGCGACGGTGCCGGAGGAGTCCACCCGGTCACGGGCGACGCGCGGGAACAGCCGCACGACCCACGCCCAGATCCGCGGGCCGTCGTAGAGGAAGAAGAACAGCGTGAACAGCGCGATGAAGGTGCCCGCGACGAAGTGACCCGCGGTGACACCGGCCCTGCGCAGGGACGAGCCGAGGTTGGCGCTGGACAGGAACTGCTTGATCTCCTCGAGGTACTGGCTGAACTGGTCGTCGCTGATCCCCAACGTGCCCCGGATCCAGTCACGGGCCTGGGTGATCCCCGTGCTGACCTGCTCCGACATCGAGTCGAACCCACCCGAGATCTGCGTCCCCACCAGGACCAGCAGCCCCGCGATGACGAGGATCGTCCCGAGGACGGTCACCCCGGCGGCGGCTCCCCGAGGCATGACCCGGGTCAGCCGAAGGTGGACCGACGACAGCAGTGCGCAGAGGAGCAGTCCCACCGTGAGCGGGATGACCACCTCGCTGAGGAAGCCGAGCAGGTAGAGGAAGGCGATCGCCGCGACGCCGATGACGATCGAGCGCCACGCCCACTCGCTCGCCGCGCGCACGAGGGGCGGCACGAACGACTCCCGCGTGGTCGGCGGGTCGCTCGTCGCGGGTGGCATCGGCATACCGGCGAGCGTATGGGGTGCGGCCCGACGGTGCGACGCCGGAGCAACGGGGTGGCAGTGCTCCTTCGCCCGGTACGGAGCTGCTCGTTCACGGCCTCTCGGTGATCGTCGCAATGGCCTCGTCGGTGGTCGCGAACGCGTGCGTCGCGCCGACGACCAGGGCCTTCTCACGCTTGTTCTCCAGCGGGTCGATGGCGATGACGTTCTTGGCTCCCGCGTGCCGGGCGCCCTGGACGGCGTTGATGCCGATGCCGCCCACGCCGACGCCGACGATCACCGCAGTGTCGCCGGCCTTGATGGCGGCGGTGTTGACGGCCGAGCCCCACCCGGTCGGCACCCCGCACCCCACGAGGACGGCCTTGTCGAGCGGGAGGTCGTCGTCGACCTTGACGCACGAGTTCTGGTGGACGGGGCCGTACCGGCGGACCGTCCCCAGCATGGTGCCGGTGCCGTACTCTCCGCGCGGACCGTGATGGGGAACCGCGGTCCGGGCAGGTAGCCCTCGAGGATCGTCGCGCCCGCGTCGCAGATCGACTGGCGACCCGTGGCGCAGAGCGGCACGAGCCGCAGTTGGGGATGAACAAGCAGACGACGTGGTCGCCTACCGCGACCCGGGTCACGCCGGGGCCGACCTCCTCGATGATCCCGGCCCCTCGTGGCCGAGCACCATCGGCAGCCGCGCCTCGAGGTCGCCGTGCGCGACGTGGACATCAGAGTGGCACAGACCCGCATACGTGTAGCGGAGCAGCACCCAGCCGCCTGGGGTCCGCCGAGGTCCAGCTCGTCGATCTCGATGGGTTTGCCGAACTCGTACACGACGGCGGCTTTGGTCTTCATCGACGTCCCTCCAGAGTTGGGGCTGCTCACGGCATCGGGAGCGCTCCTCACGCTAGTTCGGTCGTTGAGGCGGCAAACCCGCCGATGAGGCAGGCCTACGGCTGCCCCGGTCGTGGTCTCGGGCGAGTGTCGCCGGGTGTTATCGTGTGGTCCGCACTGGGGGCTGTGGCGCAGTTGGTAGCGCGTCTCGTTCGCAATGAGAAGGCCCGGGGTTCGAATCCCCGCAGCTCCACCAACCAAACCCCGTCTGACCAGCGGAAACGGCGACATCGCGGCGAGGCTTCGTCCAAGAGACCTGCCCGTGCCCCCTTGATGCCCCCCGCCCGACCACTCTTTTCACGCCGTGAGAAGGGCGATGCCGGCCCGGAGGGCGAAGGCGCGCGTCGGAAAGGGTCAAGAAGGGGCTTCCGGCCTCCATCTGCTCGTTGAGCCGCCCGAATCGCTAACAGCGGACGCACTGCCAGTCCATACACGGCGCAGTGTGCCAGCCGCTCTCGCGGCGGTGTGATTCGCTCATTCGAGGAGCATCAGCCAGGCTGCTCTCTGAGCAATGGTCAGGGAATGCTTGGGTCCGGGTGATCTCGCGTGAACCGTTGGGCAGCGTCCTGTTCGATGAGTCCCTCCTCGGCCAGCCACTGCACGGCTCGAGCCCGTGCCCGGGCGCCCCTCAAGGCGTGCCAGGCGGCGATGAGATCAGGGTGACCTTGGTAGAGCTCGTTCTTGAAGCGACGGAATGCGCCCTTGCCTTGCAGTGAGCGGCTTAGGCGCTCGCCGGCGGCGCGGTCACTGATGCCGTGGGTGAAATCGACCATGTCCTGGTACCAGACGTAGGACGGAAGGGGGTCGATGAGGACCAGGTCGAGGTCGTCGAGTTCGACCGGATTCTCCCCGTCGATGCCGGTGTCGCTGGTCCAGAACGCCACCTCACCGGTCTGTGGGTCGATCAGCCACCGATGCTCGTAGTCGGTCTGGTCAGCCAGGGCGGTGGCGATCTCCTCGACATCAATGGCGTCCAGGTCAAGCACCGTGTCAGCGTAGGCCGGCTGCCCATCGCTGCCCCAGCCCGAAACGCAACCGCCGCAGCCCAACACACGGCGGAGTGACTCACCTCGCCGGCAGGATCTGGCTGCGTCCCTGGCCCAGCTGACCGCAAACCGCTATGGGCCGTGGTCACCGAGTCGGCCCGGATTCGACGACTGCGAGTCGAACGCGGCGGCGGGAGGGAAGAGCCAACCCGGATGCCGATGCCGACCCCGGTACCGAGCCCGCCCAAAGAGCGCGATGAGCTTCAACGCCGTGTAGCGCCCCAGCCAGGCCGCGACCACCAACAGCGCTAGGGTCCGCACCAACTTCGGCTTCCTCAACAGTGCGGTGCCCACCGAGGAGGACCTGGCCGCCTGCGCCGCCCACCTCGACCGGCTCTGCGTCCAGCAGGTCATCAACGGCGCCACCGGCCGCCTGGTCGGCTTCCACGACCCCGACCGGCACGAACTGTCGTTCTACGCCCGGTCCGGGCCCGGCGCCCGCGCCGACGCGCTGCGGCCCGTCCGCGACGCCCCCCCGCCGACCCCCAACATGACCGCCCTCGCGCCGACCGGCATCCGCAGCCCAGGCAGGGCCGGCCACGTCGTCCACCTGCCCCGACTGACCTCCGACGACAGCCACGTTCACCCCGGGCGGCACCACTCCCGCCGCCTGGCATCCGTCATCGCTCTGGCTACGGCCTTGACCCTCACCGTTGCGTTGGTCGCAGTCCTCATCGTTGCCACCCTGGCGTCGACTACGCCCCACCCCGACGGCCCGATCCCCTCCCCCCGCCCCCTGTCCTCGCTCGAGTGAGGATGCCCTGAGACAACGCGACATCAGGCCGCTGATCGGCACCAGCGCCTTCGGGGCCCATCGGTAGGGGGTGCCCCTCGCGCCCTAGGGTGAGGCGATCCGGCGGGAAGGTTGTTGCCATGGTCGGTGTCCATGCCGTCAGGTCCGGGATGATCCGGATTCGCCCGTCGCTGCGGGCCGGCGACATGTCGCTGCCGGTGTGGCGGCGCCGGCTGGCCATTCTGCTGGACGGGGACTGGACCCAACCCCTTCCGATCTATGCCTACCTGATCGAACATGACGAGGGGCTGCTGCTGCTTGATACCGGGGAGTGCGCCCGGAGCACCCGGCCGGGATGGTTCCCCAGCTGGAACCCGTTCTTCCGGCTCGTGGTCGATATCCGCGTCGAGCCGCAGGACGAGATCGGCTCCCAGCTTCGGTCACGGGGTATCGATCCCCGCGAGGACCTCAAACACGTGGTTCTGTCACATCTGCACCACGACCACGCCGACGGTCTGAGCGACTTCCAGGGAGCGGACATCATCGTCTCGGACGAGAACTACCGGGCGTCACGGGGCTTCAGGGGCGCCGCGCTCGGGGCGGTCCCGTCCCGGTGGCCCAGCTGGTTCAGCCCGCACCGGGTCACCCTCACCGGGCCGCCGGTCAGCAGCTTCGAGGCGACGTTTCCGCTCACCGCCGACGGGAGCGTGTTCGCGGTCCCGACACCGGGTCACATGCCCGGCCATCTGTCCGTGGTGGTCCGGGCGGAGGAGGTCACCTACTTCCTGACCGGCGACGCGACCTATGACGAGAGCCTGCTCAAGCAGCGGGTGGTCGACGGTGCCGCCGGCAACGTCGGCGCCTCGCTCGACACGTTGGACCGCATCGCCGCCTTCGCCCGGGACGAACCGACCGTCTTGTTGCCGGCCCACGACCCGCTGGCCGAGCAACGACTGCAGGACCGGATCATCCTCACCGACACCTGACCTTCGCGCCCTGCCGGCGGGTGAGGGGGCCTCATGCCGGGGTTAGTGGGCGCGGTCCGGTGCGACGGTGGGACGAGGCTGGCTGAGGGTGACTTCGGCGAGGCCCGGCCGAGCCCCGTCCAGCTGGCTGTCGGGTGCCCGTTGGGGGGTTGACGTGTGGCGTGTGGTGCCGTGCGCGGGTCCGTCTGGGGGTTGACGCGTGCATCAACCCGGGTTCATCCCGTGCGCCGATGACGATGATCCGTGCCGTGGGTGAGCGTGGGTGCCATGACTCTTACCGATTACCTGATCAATGCGATCTTCGTTGTTGTCGTTCTTCGTCAGGCGCGTGAGCGGCGCCTTGACCTTCGTTCCTTCGTTGCTCCGATGGCGATGGTGGCATTCGTCGCCGTCCACTACGTGCAAAGCATCCCGACCGGTGGAGGCGATCTGGGTCTGGTAGCCGCGCTGACGACGGTGGGGCTGTCGCTGGGGGTGGCCAGCGGGTTGGCGACCCGTGTCCGCGCCGACGGCGACGGCACCCGGTACGCCCGGGTCGGCTGGCTGGCCGGGTTGCTGTTGGTGGCGGGGATCTCGTCACGGCTGGTGTTCGTGTTCGCCCTCGACCACGGCGCCGGGCAGGCGGTCCGTGACTTCAGCATCGCCAACCACGTCAGTGCGGCGGCTTGGCCGGTCGCGCTGGTCTCGATGGCGCTGTTCGAGGTGACCACCCGGCTGGTCCTGGTCCAGCTGCGGGGCCGGCGCCTGGTGGGGTCGGGGCGGGCCGTCACGATCGCCGGCGTGCCTGCGTGACGGCCAATTCGGATCGTGGTCCGGCTCGCTTCGGCGCGCCGGACGCGGTTCGATGGGAGACGCAGCAAGAGGGTGCTGGCGGTGGCGTCGGCGAGGTGGTGATGCCTGTCATGCCAGATGCGGACAGCAGCCGGGTGGCGGCTGCTCGGGGCCGGGCGCGGCGTCGGCTGCGTCGACAGCGGGACCTGCTGCGGCCGGTGGGCTGGGCAGTCATCGCCGCGGTCGCTGCGAGTGTGGCCAGCAACCATCCGGCGCCCGGTGTGGCCGGAGCCGGTGCAGGGGTCACGGCCGGCCTGGTCATCTTCGCGGCCGCCACGGCGATAGCGACCCGGGATGGGTTCATCGACTACCGCCTCGGCGTCCAGCTGGTGGTCCTTGCGGCGATGGGCGGCGCCGGGATCATCTTGGCCGCGTTGCAGCCGCGTGGGGCCACCGACCTGGCTGCCGGGGCGGCGGTGTGGCTGGCGGTCACCCGGCTGCCGCTGGCCTTCGGGATCGGCCTGGGCGCGGTGATCACCCTGGGCCAGGACGTGGCGATGGCGTTGACCGGGGACGGCTTCTCCGCGGTGTTGGCGGCGACCCTGTTGAGTGTGCTGCTCGGCGTGGTCGCCGTCTTCATCCGGCAGAGCCGAGACAGCCAGGACCGGACCGAGGTGCTGCTGGCCCACCTGGAGGACGCCCGCGACGAACAGGCCGAGGCTGCCGTCGTCGCGGAACGGGCCCGGGTGGCCGGCGAGTTGCACGACGTGCTCGCGCACTCCCTGTCCGCGGCCGCGATCCAGCTGCAGGCAGCCCGGTTGCTGGCCGAGCGAGACGGTGAACGCGGCCGGCTGCGCGCCTCGATCGACCGGACCATCGAACTGGTCAACGATGGTCTCGTCAACGCCCG
>NZ_DATBTV010000032.1:0-37162 GCF_036559105.1 Lapillicoccus sp.
GCCTGCGTCCTGCTAGCAGCCGCGTTCCGATGTACTGGTGCTTTCCGGCCGCGCGCTGCAGCGGCTGGGCGGCCTAAACCCCCAGCCTGTCGCGCGTTCTGGATGTGAGCTGGCCGAGGTCGGCGTGTAGTCCGCTGGGCGTCGACCGGGGATCTGACCTCCATGACGGGACGGTATGGGCGTCACCGTGGACGCGTCGCGATGCTCAACCCGGCCCGGCCCGGGTTGAGCATTGCGACCGCCCGACGCGGCAGGTTGCTAGGTGCTGGCCGGTGTCGCCTCCGGCGGTCCGATCACGGCGGGGGCGGCGATTCTCGTGGCTTCCCGCTCGAGCCTCATGGCGTCGAGGTGTTCCAGTGCCGCCTCGATACCAGCGATGAGTTCACGCGTCTTCGCGGTCGTGGCTTCGGCGGGGTAGACCCAGTCGGTGATCTTGACCCCGAGAACCTGTTGTGGTCAGTGATCTCGACGCGCCGACCGGTGCTGTCGCGCAGACCTCGGTAGCAGCACCAGTCCTCGGCGCCGCCGTTCAACCGGTCCGTGTCGTTGGTCAGACCGCCAGTGCGCGATCCATATGAAGAACCACGGATCACCCACTCGACGCAACGGTGTCTGCCCTGCCCCCGATTGAGTTCGGACAGCATCCCTGGCAGGCAAACGACCGCGACCCCAACCCCGCAGGTCGCGTAAAGACAAACCCTGCGACGGACCCCGGGCGGTTCAACCTGCCGACTTGCGCCCCGCACTAGGCTCGCCTGGATGAGTCGGAGTGCGGTCGTTGTCGCACCGCAGCGGTGGCGGGCGTACGTGCCTGGTCTGGCGGTGGTCACGTCTTACCAGCGGAGTTGGTTGCCCAAGGACGTCGTTGCGGGACTGGTCCTGTCGGCGTTGTTGGTGCCGCAGGGGATGGCGTACGCGGACCTGGCTGGGCTCCCTGCGGTGACCGGGCTTTACACGTCGATCCTGTGCCTGCTCGCGTACGCCGTCTTCGGACCTTCCCGAGTGCTGGTGCTTGGCCCTGACTCGTCGCTGGGTCCGATGATCGCGGCGACGATCCTCCCGCTCATGGTGGCGGGGGGCGACCCGGTGCGGGCGGTGGCGCTTGCCTCGCTGCTCGCGGTGCTGGTGGGCGTGATCATGGTGGCTGCGGGGCTGGCGAAGTTCGGGTTCGTGGCGGACCTGTTGTCGAAGCCGACCCAGATCGGCTATATGAACGGGCTGGCGCTGACGATCATCGTGGGCCAGCTGCCGAAGCTTCTGGGGTTCTCGGTGGACGCCGACGGGCTCGTCGCCGAGGCCCGCGCCTTCGTGTCGGGGTTGGCGCAGGACGAGGCGAACACCACGGCTGCCGTGGTTGGCGTCGCCTCGCTGGCCGGGATCCTGCTGCTGAATCGGCTGCTGCCGAAGCTGCCGAGTGTCCTCATCGTGGTGGTGTTGGCCGCGGTCGCGGTCAACGCGTTGGACCTGCAGGAACACGGGGTCGACACCGTTGGTGTGATTCCGCAGGGCTTCCCACCCTTCACGGTTCCCGCTGTCACGTGGGGTGACCTGCCGCCACTGCTGCTGGGCGCGTTGGCCATCGCGGTTGTCGCACTGGCGGACACCATGTCCACGGCGTCCGCGTTCGCGGCTCGTCGCGGGGAGCAGGTGCGGGGAAACCAGGAGATGGTCGGGATCGGCGCGGCGAACATTGCCGCCGGCTTCTTCCAGGGCTTCCCGGTCAGCACCAGCGGGTCGCGGACAGCGGTCGCCGAGCAGGCCGGGTCCCGATCCCAAGTCACCGGAGTCGTCGGCGCCGGCGTCATCACCCTGGTCCTGGTGTTCGCCACCGGGGCGATGGAGTTCGTCCCGCAGCCAACCTTGGGCGCGATCGTCATCGTGGCGGCACTGTCGCTGGCCGATGTCGCCGGGACGCGTCGACTCTGGCGGCAGCGCCGAATGGAGTTCACCCTGTCGGTGATCGCGCTGCTCGGCGTCGCTCTTCTCGGGGTACTGCCCGGCATCCTCATCGCGGTGGGCCTGTCCATCCTCAACGTCTTCCGCCGTACCTGGTGGCCCCACCACACCGAGCTCGGCCGGGTCGACGGAGTCGCCGGCCTGCACGACACGGAGCGGTACCCCGACGCCGAGATGTTGCCGGGTCTGGTCGTCTACCGCTTCGACGCACCGTTGATCTTCGCGAACGCGCGGATGTTCGGCGAGGCGATGCGCGGGATCGCTCAGCAGCACCAGGACCTGCGCTGGATCGTCATCGCCGCCGAGCCCATCACCGACGTCGACACCACCGCCTCCGACATGCTGCACGAGCTCGACCTCTGGCTCAACCAGCGCGGTGTGTCACTCGTCTTCGCCGAGATGAAGGACCCGGTACGCGACAAGATCGAGCAGTACGAGCTGACTGACACGATCGATCCCGCGCACTTCTTCCCGACACTCGACGCGGCACTCGCCGAGTACCTGCGGCAGACAGGCGCGGTTTGGCCTGGTAAGGGGGCGGGGTCGTGACCACGACCGTCGCGGGCGGCGAGCCCAGCATGGTGCGCCGGGCCGCAGCGGCGGCTGCGCTGGTGGCTCTGCTTGCCGCCTTGGTCTACCTCGCAGTGTCGGCGCTCTCCCGCTGGGACGTATTACTGGCGAGCGTCGTATCCCTCGGGGTCGCCGTGATCGCCGCGTGGTACATCCTGTCCCGGCGCGGGGTAGCCCGTGCCGTGGCCGCGGGCATCGCTGCGCTCGCGCTGCTGGTGTTCCTAGCGGTCGTCATCGCGAGTGAGAGCGTCGTCGTGCTCGTGGTTGGGCTGACCCTCGCGGCGGTGTCGGTCGCCGCGGCGAGCTACGCCTTGATCCCGGCCACGCCGGCCATCGCCGCCGAGCGGGCGCCACAAGCGACGTACCCCGTTCTGCTCATGAATCTGAAGTCCGGTGGAGGAAAGGCCGAGCGGTTCAGACTGGTCGAACTGTGTCGGCAGCGCGGCATCGAGCCCGTCGTCCTGCACCCCGGCGACGATTTGCGTCAGCTGGCCGAGGACGCCGTCGCGCGCGGCGCCGACATCCTCGGGATGGCGGGCGGTGATGGCTCCCAGGCGCTCGTCGCCTCGGTCGCGAGCCAGCACGGCATTCCCTTCGTCGTCGTTCCCGCCGGGACCCGGAACCATTTCGCCCTCGACCTGGGCCTCGACCGCGCGGACGTCCAGGGGGCTCTGGACGCGTACGAGGATGGCGTTGACACCGTTGTCGACCTTGCCGAGATCAATGGACGCGTCTTCGTCAACAACGCGTCGATGGGGGTGTACGCCAAGATCGTCCAGTCCGGGGACTACCGAGACGCCAAGGTGCATACAGCGGCGGCCATGCTGCCGGACCTGCTCGGGCCGGAAGCGACGCCACTTGACCTTCGCTTCACCCTTCCATCCGGCCAGGAGGCGAAAAGCGCCCAGCTCCTGCTCGTGTCCAACAACCCGTACGCGCTAGCGCGCCTGCGGGGCGGCGGCACCCGCGAACGTCTCGACCGCGGCGTGCTCGGCATCGCCTTCGTGCGGGTGGCCTCGGCAGGAGAGGCAGAAAAGCTCGCCGCCTTGGAGGCCGCGGGCCGCCTCCAGCGCTTCTCCACCTGGAGCGAGTGGACCGCGTCCGAGTTCGAGGTGCGCTCCTCGCACCCCGTGGAGGTCGGCGTCGATGGAGAAGCACTGACCCTCCAGCCACCGCTGCGCTTCGTCACTCGGCCGGGCGCACTGACCATCCGACTGCCGCCCAGTGCCCCCGGACGGTCACCCGCCGCACGCACCGTCCGGGTCATGACCAGACCCACCGTGGTGGCGCTGTGGCGGACAGTCCTGGGCCGTCCGAGTGGGACCCGATGACCGGCCCCACGCCCCTGGAGCCGGTCGAGGAACGGCTCGCCGATCGCCTCAGCGCTCGGCATGAAGACGCGCCGCCGTCTTGGGACGTGCGAGTCCTCAGGCAGCTCGGCCACCTCGACCGGGCCGCCTACCGGGCCGTAGCGGATCTCTCCACGCCGGGGCTGGACCGTCCCCTGCGTCAGGTGTCGAAGTTCGCAAACTTCTCCAAGCCATGGTTCCTCATTGCGGCAGCGCTCGCCCTCTTCGGCGGGCGCCGAGGGCGTCGTGCCGCCGTGACCGGTGCGGCCGCGATCGGGCTCACCTCGCTCGTGGTCAACCAACCGATGAAGCTGGCCGGCAGGCGTGGCCGCCCCAACCGCACCGGGATGGGCGTCCCCGAGAACCGCTGGGTGCGGATGCCGACCTCGACCTCATTTCCCTCCGGCCACTCGGCATCGGCGGCCGCGTTCGCTGTCGCGGTCGGGGACGTGCTGCCACAACTCAACATGCCGTTGCGGCTCGCCGCCACGGTTATAGCGTTCTCACGCGTCTACACCGGCGTTCACTACCCCGGTGACGTCGTCGTAGGTGCAGCCGTCGGGGCCCTGCTCGGACGCGCAACCTCGAAAGGGGCTCGATGGCTGCGCCCCACTTCGTTCGAGTCACCTGGGGGGGCGTAAGCGCCGTCGCGAGGGCCTTGCTGGTTTGCCTGTGCCGTCAGTTTTGCTGGCTGCGCCACCTCCTCGTCGCAGTGGGCCTGGCCTGCCTGCACCACGGGTCGAAGAGGTACGCGCTGAGCAGACCGACGCCGACTCCGAGGGCGTAGCCGGCGGCGACCTCGGTGAGGGTGTGCACACCGAGCATGAGCCGGTCGAGCCCGACGACAAGCGCCAGCAGCACGCCGACCACCAGGACGAGGCGGCGTCCAGCCCGCGTGCGGAGGTAGATGGCCGACAGGACGCACGCGGCGGTGGCGGCCGCTGCGATGTTCGACGCGTGGCCGCTTGGCATCGCGCTCGAGGCGTACTGCAGGATCGGGTCCTCGACCACCGGTCTAGGCAGGTCCACGATCCTCTTGAGCAGGCTGGTGACCAGGCTTGTCCCCAGGACCACCAGCACGACGTAGATCGCGGCCCGATTCTGCCTCTTGGCCAGCAACAGGCCAGCCACCACGGCGGTGCCGACGATACTGGCCACAGTGCCGAACGCGAAGGAAAGCCACACCAGCGGACCCTCCAGCCAGGGCGCGGTGTCTCGCCACCAGTCGGGACCGATCGGCAAAACCTGGTCCCAGCGGTTGAGGGTCTCCGGGGACCGCCGGGCCAGGACGCACAGTGTCAAGCACATCAGGATCCCGGCGGATCCCCAGAGCAGGAACCGCCGACGGACGGAAGCCGCGAAGGCCACACCCGCCAAGGTATGTGCTCGGCTGGCATGGGGGTACCAGAGGCCGGACATCGCGTCCAAGGCGAATGGTCTCGACAGGGATGACGACGTCAGGAGCGCCGTTGCGGTGCAGGACGCGATGGGGGCGGGGCACCAGGTCGGCATCGTCGAGGCCGCCGACCATGCACGGCCTTGGTGTGCGGAGCGGGTTCACCCGCGCCCGGTTCGCGCATCGCGCGCTGTCATCGCTGCGCTAGAGCGGAGGCGGGAGATCGAGAAACTCCGCATATGACGGCGTTGCGGAGGTCCACGTACGAACGTTCTGGCATCCGACCGGCAGGGGACGATGGGATAGGTTCGACCGCCACTCTCGGCCCTGAGCCAGCATCGACGAATGGGAGGCACATGCGCAGCAAGAAGGCAGAAATGAGCCGTCGAAAAGGCCAGCTCGAAGCAGAAGGAACTAGCAAAAACCGTCACCAGCATGCGTGGCCAGCTGACCAAGACCGATAAGGCGCTGACAAAGGCGAAGAACTGGGCGGATCGCTGGCGGAAGGAAGCGAAGGCGCAGAAGAGATCGGCCTCGCGAGCCAGGACGCGGGTCGCGAAGCTGAATCATCAGCTGGACGCCGCATCGGCTGGACGGGAACTGGCGCAGGCGGCTGTGCCGATGGACGCAATGCCTTCGGGTCGACCGGTGACCGAGCCCACGACCGTGGCGTCACGGTGGCCAACGAGACGTGGAGAGTCGTCCAGTTGCGCGCCGAGGCTCACGCCCGAGGATTGACCGGCATGTCGAACAAGACGAAAGCGCAACTCCTCGCCGGACTGTCCTGAGCTCGCCGTCGACCGCTGAGGTCACCGACTGTGTTGTCAAGAACAATCCCGGCTGAACGCCCGGGACCGGCTTGCCACGCGAACACTCTGCCTCGCGTCCTTCAGCCGGCGTTCCGGCGACCGGTGCCCAGGTCTATCGAGGTCGCGCGGATCCGCGGTGTCAGACGCCAGCCGCGCACCGTCGCACGCTGCGGCGCACCCCGGCGCGGTTACGCCAGTCGGCCTCCTGTCGACACCGGCCCTGTCCAGTGTCAGCAGCGCGAGCTCATTGGCGAGCGAGGTTGTTGGTCGCCCTCCGCGTGTTCCGCGGATCAGGCGAGCGCCTTGGCCTTGAGCGTGTCGAACTCGGTCTGGGTGATGGTTCGGGAGTCGTGCTGGTCACCCGGGCTGGCTGCTCGGGCTGGTGGCTCGGCATGCGACCGCGGACCGCCTAGGGCGTCACAGCGATGTCGCCCGCTGACGGTCGGACCACGGCCACGGGGCAGTGGGCCCCGTGCAGGACGTGGCGGCTGACGGAACCCAGCAGCAGACCGCGGAAGCCGCCGCGTCCGCGGCTGCCGACGACGAGCAGCTCCGCGCTCTCGGAGCTGTCGACGAGGGTGTCGGCGGGTCGTCCCTGGACCACGAGGGTCCGCACCTCGACCCGGGGATACCTGTCGGCCCAGCCGACGATCGCTGCGGAGGTGATCTCGCCCTGCTCGGCCTCGAGCTCGGCCCACGGCTCGACCAGGACGCTCAAGGCGACGCTGCTGGTGAAGGCGTTGGCGTCCCACGCGTGCAGCACGGTCAGGCCGACGCCACGCTGGGACGCCTGCGCGAACGCATACCCGGTCGCCTCGACCGACAAGTCTGAGCCGTCGACGCCGACGACGACCCGCCGGGTCCCGTCGTGCCGGACGCCGGGCTCCCGCACGACGACAACCGGGCACGCGGCATGAGCGGCGACCTGCATAGAGGTGGATCCCAGGAACGACTCCTTCACCGCCGCGAAGCCGCGTGAGCCGACGACGACCGTGTTCGCGTGCCGGGACGCCGCGATGAGCGCGGATGCTGCCTGGGCATGCACGGTGCTGACTCGCACCTCGACGCCGGAGGACACGGTCTTCGCGTCCGCGGCGGCGGACTCCAGGATCGACCGGCACTCCTCCTCGATGCTGGGCACCAGCGGGGCGACCATCTCCGCCGCGTAGTCCGACTGCCACGCACACAGGAGCTGCAGTGGAAGCCGGCGCCGGGTCGCCTCCTCGACCGCCCAGTCAAGGGCCCGCCGGCCCGAGTCGGAACCGTCCACACCGACGACGACAGATGGCGTGGTGCTAGCGGTCATCGTGTCTCCTGGTGTCTCCTCGTGCTGCGCTGGTCCCGGTGGCGATGTGGCGATGTGGCGATGTGGCGTACCGGGCTCACCGCCAATCTCCTCGGCCCGGTGACATGGCACAAGGACCCCGGCGTCGGCGCGGCTCGCAGCGGGCCGGGCAGCCCGCTTCCTGGGAAGTGACGCGAGGGGGCGGGGCGTCTTCCGTGTGCGGCGGGGCGGCCAAGTCGCAGGCCTGCGTCTTCCCGCCCGAAGGCTGTCGGTCGGCGTCGCTCGGGGCACCCCCATTGCCCCGGATGGTCACCATCGGTCAACCTCGACCCATGACCACCAATCAGACCGGTGACACCGAGGTCCTCACCACGCACGAGTGCTGGGAGTTGCTGCGCGAGAGTGTGGTCGGACGCCTGGCCGTCACGGTGGCCGGCAGCCCTGACATCTTTCCGGTGAACCCCATCGTCGACCACGGAACTATCGTGTTCCGCACCAGCGCCGGCACCAAGTTCGCCGCCACCAAGGGCAAGGAGGTGGCCTTCGAGGTGGACGGCTACGACGCCGGCACCGCGCAGGCGTGGAGCGTCGTGGCCAAGGGCCGGGCCCACGAGATCGTCGAGGTCGAGGAAACCCTCCGGGCACTGCGCCTGCCCCTGTACCCCTGGGAACCCGGCCGGAAGCCCCGCCTTGTGCGCATCGAGCCCACGAGCGTCACCGGTCGCCGGTTCGTCGTCGACGGCGGGTTCAGGGCCGACGAGGGCGACCGGAACCCCCACAGCGAGCAGGACGACGGGCCCACGACTGTCTAACGCGAGTCGACCAACAACGAGATCTCGGTGAAAGCAGCCGTGGACCTCGACTGGCCGCTGGGCACGTCCCTGGGTGTTCTTGCCGTTCGGGATTCGGATGGGGTCGTCGACGGGACGGCGAGCCCGACGATGGCGAACCCTGATGATCCAGTGGAGGGTGCTGCGGTCAGCGGTTCGATGGGGCGGGCGTCGTCGGGAGTCGTTTGCTCATCTGCTGTTGTACGAAGCGGATCGCGGGCCGTGGGGGGTGACCTCGCGTACGCCGTCGGGTCCGACCCACAGCCTTGCGGTGAAATGGACGCCTACTGCTGGGGATGGGATATCGCGTGGGTGCGGGCGTGAGTATCTCGTTCATGGCGAAGCAGACGACGGTCACAGTGACCGATGATGTGGATGGCACGGCGAAGGCGAAGGAGGTGACCTTCAGCCTGAATGGGCAGTCGTGGACCATCGACCTGAGCGCGAAGAACCGGGCGGCGCTGAAGAAGGCGCTGAAGCCGTACATCGCAAAGGCCACCAAACAGGGACGCCGCCGTTCGGCCGCCACCGCGAAGAGGACCGCTCGTCGCGCCGCCGGCACCGACCTGGCTGCAGTCCGGGAGTGGGCCAACCGCAACGGACACCAGGTCAGTGACCGCGGCCGGATCAGTGCCGTCGTGCAGCAAGCGTACGACGCCGCGCACTAATCCTCGTGGGCGGCCGAGACGGCCGACCCACGACTGGCCATCGCCGGGTTGGACCAACCCCATGATGGCCATCATCGAGCTACGAATCGGCCCGTCGTCGGGAAGACGACGAGGGGCTGATGTGTGCTCAGTTTGGCGGTGGCGGTGGGATTTGAACCCACGGTGGAGTTACCCCCACACACGCTTTCGAGGCGTGCTCCTTAGGCCGCTCGGACACGCCACCGCCGGGAAGGCTACCGGAGCCGCCGCGCCGCGAAGAAATCGAGGAGCAGGCGGGCGCACTCCTCCTGGCGGACCCCGCCGACCACCTCGACGCGGTGGTTCGCGCGCGGGTCGCGGGCCACGTCCCACACCGATCCGCAGGCCCCGGCCTTGGGGTCGAAGGCGCCGAACACGCATACCGGCACGCGGGCCAGAACCATCGCCCCAGCGCACATCACACAGGGCTCGAGCGTGACGACGAGGGTGCACCCGATGAGCCGCCAGGACCCCAGCACCTGGGCCGCCGCGCGGATCGCGACGATCTCGGCGTGGCCGGTCGGGTCCTCCCACGCCTCGCGGACGTTGTGCCCCTCGCCGATGACGTCGCCGTCCGGACCGACCACGACCGCGCCCACCGGTACGTCACCGGCCCGCTCCGCGACGGTGGCCAGCTCGAGAGGGCGGCCCATCCACGCGGCGTACCGATCGTCCTGCACGCGCTAAGTTTCCCGCATGCGCGTGCACGTGGCCGACCACCAGCTCATCTCGCACAAGCTGACCTACCTGCGCGACAAGCGCACCGACTCGCCGACGTTCCGGCGCCTGGTCGACGAGCTGGTCACGCTGCTGGCCTACGAGGCCACCCGCGACGTTCGCGTGGAGCCATTCGACATCGAGACCCCGGTCGCGCCGACGACGGGGATCCGGCTGGCCAGTCCGCGGCCCCTCGTCGTCCCGATCCTGCGCGCCGGCCTGGGCATGCTCGACGGCATGGTCCGGTTGCTGCCGACGGCGGAGGTGGGCTTCCTCGGGATGATGCGCAACGAGGAGACGCTCGAGGCGACGACGTATGCCAACCGGCTCCCCGACAACCTGCACGGCCGCCAGTGCTACGTCCTCGACCCGATGCTCGCCACCGGTGGGACCCTCGCCATGGCCATCCGGTACCTCGTGGACCGCGGGGCGGACGACATCACCGCGATCACCCTGCTGGCGGCGCCGGAGGGGATCGCCTACATCGAGGAGCAGCTCGGCGACCTCGGCGTCCCGCTCAGCCTGGTCACCGGTGCGGTCGACGAGCGGCTGAACGACCAGGGCTACATCGTCCCGGGTCTCGGCGACGCCGGCGACCGGCTGTACGGGCTCGTCTGAGCCGCGACGACACCCGGGCGCGCCTCGATCGTCACACCAGCCCCATACGGCACACTGACGTTCAGATTCTGTCCAGCCCCACGCCTACCGCCCCGATCCGTCCCCCCCGAGGAGCCGCCCGATGAGCCGAGTGCGGAAGATCTTGGGCTGGGTGCTGCTCGCGTACGTCGTCTACGCCATCGTCAAGTCGCCGACGCAGGCGGCCGACGTGGTCAAGACGTCCTTCGAGATCCTCGCGGAGGGTGTCCGGTCGATCTTCGCCTTCTTCGACTCGCTCATCGCCCGGTAGCGACCGCTCGCATGCGACGGCGTCGCGACCCGCACCTCCAACGGTTCCTCCTCGAGGGGGAGCGCGTGGTCGTCGACGTGCGGCAGCACTGGGGGGTCATCGCCCTCCCGGTCGTCTGCACCCTCGCCGGCCTGTTCGTCACCATGTGGGTCGACGCTCGCATCCGGGTCGACGGTGGCGGCATCGCGCGACTGCTCTGGCTGCTCTGGTTCGTCCTCCTGGGGTGGCTGGGGTTCCAGGTCGCCCAGTGGCGGCACGACCGGTTCATCGCGACCGACAAGCGCCTCCTGCTCAACTACGGCCTGTTCACCCAGAAGGTCGCGATGATGCCCCTCATCAAGGTGACCGACATGTCGTACCAGCGCTCGGTGCCCGGGCGGATCTTCGGCTACGGCCGGTTCGTCCTCGAAAGCGCCGGCCAGGACCAGGCGCTGCGTCAGGTCGACTGGGTCCCCCACCCCGACGCCACGTACCGGATCCTCTGTACCGAGATCTTCGGCGTTCCCAGCCGGGAGCGGGTGACCGACCCCGACCGGGACGACGGGTACCTCGACGACGGGACCGGTGCGCCGGCGGTGGCACCGGCGGTGGTCAGCCCGCTGGCCGGTGCCGTGGTGCGGCCGGTCGGACCAAGTGGGCCGGGAGGGTCGGGTATGCGGCCGGGCGGGTCCGCGGTGGACGAGCGCTGGTCCTACTCGCGGGCCATCCCGCTTCACCAGTACGGGGACTCAGCGCCGATGCCGAGCGGCGAGGTCATCTACAGCAGCGACGCGGAACGACGCCGGCGGCGGGAGGCCGACACGGGTCCGATCCCCCAGACGCCACCGCCCGGGACGGACGACGAGGTCACAGGGCCTTGATGATGTCCTCGACGCGCTCCTTGGCGTCGCCGAAGAGCATCGAGCTGTTGTCCCGGAAGAACAGCGGGTTCTGGACCCCGGCATAACCGGCAGCCATCGACCGCTTGAAGACGATGACGTCCTTGGCGTTCCAGACCTCGAGCACCGGCATGCCGGCGATCGGTGAGGTGGGGTCCTCGGCGGCAGCGGGGTTGACGGTGTCGTTGGCGCCGATGACGAGGACGACGTCGGTCGAGGGGAAGTCCTCGTTGATCTCGTCCATCTCGAGGACGATGTCGTAGGGCACCTTGGCCTCGGCGAGGAGGACGTTCATGTGGCCGGGCAGCCGGCCCGCGACCGGGTGGATGCCGAACCGGACCTCGATGCCGCGTTCGCGCAGCTTGTGGGTGAGGTCGGCGACCGGGTACTGCGCCTGAGCGACCGCCATCCCGTAGCCGGGCGTGATGACGACGGTTCCGGCGTCCTTGAGCAGGTCGGCGACGTCCACGGCCGTGGTCTCGCGGTGCTCGCCGTAGTCGGTGTCGTCGGAGGCGGCGATGGCGCCGGAGCCGAACCCGCCGGCGATGACCGACACGAAGGAGCGGTTCATGGCCTGGCACATGATGTAGGACAGGTAGGCACCGGAGGAGCCGACGAGAGCGCCGGTGACGATGAGCAGGTCGTTGCCGAGCATGAACCCGGCCGCCGCCGCGGCCCACCCGGAGTAGCTGTTGAGCATCGACACGACAACGGGCATGTCGCCGCCGCCGATCGACGCGACGAGGTGCCAGCCGAAGGCCAGCGCGACGGCGGTCATGAGGAGGAGCGGGACCGCGCCGCCGGTGAGCACGAACCAGACCAGCAGGCCCGCCGAGACCAGCAGCGCGAACAGGTTCATGACGTGCCGGGCCGGCAGCATCAGCGGCTTGCTCGGGATCCGGGCGCTGAGCTTGAGGTACGCGACGATCGAGCCGGTCAGGGTGACGGCGCCGATGAAGACGCCCAGGAACACCTCGGTCAGATGGACGGCGTCGTGGCCGGTACCGGCGGCCGCCAGGTTCTCGGCGAGCAGCCAGGTGTTGTAGCCGACCAGCACCGCGGCCAGGCCGACGAAGCTGTGCAGCATCGCGATGAGCTGCGGCATGCCCGTCATCTCGACACGCAGCGCCCGCCACACCCCGATCGCGCCGCCGACGATCATCGGCAGGAACACCAGGGCGGCCTGCCAGCCCGGCGCATACCCCGGGTTCTGGAAGACGACCCAGATGGTGGCGACGAGTGCGACGGCCATGCCGACCATGCCGTAGGTGTTGCCGGTCTTGGCCGTCTCGTGCTTGGACAGGCCGGCCAGGCTGAGGACGAAGAGCAGGGCGGCGACGATGTAGGCGACCGCGACGATCCCTGATGACATGACCGGGGCGGACATGGCTCACGCCCTCCGGAACATCTGGAGCATCCGACGGGTCACGGTGAACCCACCGAACACGTTGATGCTGGCCACGAGGATTCCGGCGACGGCGAGGACGGTGACGAGCGGGTTCGGGTAGACCACCTGGAGCAGCGCACCGATGACGATGATCCCGCTGATGGCGTTGGTGACCGACATCAGCGGGGTGTGCAGGGCGTGGTGGACGTTGGTGATGACGTAGAACCCGACCACCACCGCCAGGGCGAACACGGTCAGGTGGCCGAGCAGCTCCGACGGGGAGTATGCGCCCAGCAGACCGAGCAGGAGCGCGGCCACCACGAGCAGGACGTTGCGCCGCCGTGGGTTGGGAGCCTTCTTCTCGACGGGCGCCCGGACCGCGGCGGGCCGCACCGCGGGGGCGGCGGACACCTGGACCGGCGGTGGCGGCCACAGCAGCTCACCGTCCCGGACCACCGTCATACCCCGGACGACCTGGTCGTCCATGTCGAGCACCGGTTGTCCGTCCTTGCCCGGCGTCAGGAGCTTGAGCAGGTTGACGAGGTTCGTCGCGAACAGCTGGGACGACTGGGTGGGCAGCCGGCCGGCCAGGTCGGTGTAGCCGATGATGCGCACACCGTTATCGCTGACCACCATCTGGTCGGCGACCGACAGCTCGCAGTTGCCGCCGTTCGCGGCGGCCATGTCGACGATAACGCTGCCCGGCTTCATCGTGGCGACCATGTCGGCCGTGATGAGCCGCGGCGCGGGCCGGCCCGGGATGAGCGCGGTGGTGATGATGATGTCGACGTCTGCGGCCTGCGCGGCATACAGCTCGGCGGCCTTGCGGTCGAAGTCCTCGGACGTCTGCCGGGCGTAGCCGTCGGCACTCGCCTGGGACTCCTCCTCGGACCGCTCGACGCGCAAGAACTCGGCGCCCATCGACTCGACCTGCTCGCCGACCTCCGGGCGGGCGTCGAAGGCGCGCACCATCGCGCCGAGGCTCCCGGCGGTCCCGATGGCCGCGAGCCCGGCGACGCCGGCGCCGACCACCAGCACCTTGGCCGGCGGGACCTTGCCGGCCGCCGTCACTTGCCCGGTGAACAGGCTGCCGAACTCGTGGGCCGCCTCGATGACGGCGCGGTACCCCGCGATGTTGGCCATCGAGCTGAGCACGTCCAGCGACTGGGCCCGCGAGATGCGTGGCACGGCGTCCATGGCCAGGACGGTGATCCGGCGGGACGCGAGCTTGGCGACGAGGTCGGGGTCGATGGCCGGGCTGACCAGGCTGGCCAGAATCGCCCCGTCGCGCAGGCGCGCGATCTCCTCGTCGGACGGGGCGTTGATCTTCAGGACCACGTCGCTGGCCCACACGTCGTCCCGGTCGCCGACTCGTGCGCCGGCCTCTGCGTAGGCGGCGTCGGCGAAGCTGGCGCGGGCACCGGCGCCGGACTCGACGACGACCTCGTACCCCAGCCCCCGCAGCTGTTCGACCGTCTTCGGGGTGGCCGCGACCCGGGTCTCACCGAGGCGTGACTCGGCCGGGACACCGATCTGCTGTGCCGTCGACATGCCACTCCGCCCTTGGGGTCCGACTGGGTCGCGGCGAGGCTATCCAATGACCCGCCCCAGACACGCTGGAGGCCCGCGAGACAGGGGACACATCGCGGGCCTTCAGCTGATCAGGGGCGTTCGACGTCAGTTGACGTCTAAACCACTTCAGGGTAACCGAGCGGGTCCGACCGAGGGGGCTTAACGCTCGACAAGCTCAGGGCCTCGGCGCCAGTTCGCCGTCCTCCGGCCAGCCGCCGAGGTACGTGAGCGACCCGTTTACGCCGACCAGGCGGATGGGAAGGCCTCGATCGGTCAGGTGGGCCGGACCGGGGTCGGCGATGGCGGCCGCCGACCAGGTGGCAGCCGTGACACAGTCCGGGGCAACGACGGTGGCGGTTCGCCAGAGGGTGGTCCCGGTCCTTGTCGAGGTCGAGGTCGACGTCGCCACGGCCAGGCCGGTCGGGATGGCGACCAGGGCGGCTTGCGCGCTCGGCTGGTCGTCGGGGTCGGTCACGAGGACCTCCCAGGCCCCGCCGCCGGCGGGACCGGCGGTTGCGATGTCCCCGCCGAGGCTGACCAGCACGCCGACGTCGAGGACGTCCGCGACCACGGCCGCACACCGGTCGGCGGCCCAGGCCCGGGGGATGGGGTCGAGGTCGAGCTCGACCCCTCGGGGTACGAGCACGGTCTGGTGCGCCCCGTCGAGCTCGATCCCTCGCCAGGCATCGGCGTCGCCGACCGGACGGAGGGAGCGGCCCGTGGTCGGGTCCACGGCGCCGTCGGTCGCCTCGGCCGCGCGGAGGGCGGCCCCCAGGATCGCGGCCAGGGTGCCGCTGATGCGCGTCCGCCGCCCGGTGGGCAGGGTGGCGATCTCGGCGTCACGACGCCCCCGGCTCGCGGCGAGCTCGACGTGGCCCAGCTCGGTCTCCACCAGCCGGCGGGCCGACGGCAGGGCGTGCGGGTCCGCCGTGACGACGCGGATGGTCGTGGACCAGAGCGGCCACTCGTATGCGGGTCCGCGCAACGTGGTGCGCGGGTCGTGGTCGAGTCGGTTCGTGGGGTGGTCGCTGGGAGACGGCATCGGCTGGGCTCCCATCACGAGCCTCCTCGGTAGCGGCGGTCGGCCTGATGCCGACCTGACCCTCCCGAGACTGGGCGCGCCCACTATGCGATGGCTGTGCGACGTCTGAGCGCCCCGCCTGAGCCTCGCCGTCCTCCCATCGCCACGCGACCGCGCACCCTTTACTCGACCGCCCGCAACGTGTGCTGTTGCGCCGCCGCCGACAACAACTCAGACATGTCCGACGAGCTGCGGCCGAAACGCATACCGGCGTCGACTACTCAGGCATGTCCGAGAAGTGGGCGCGGGGTCAGTTGTCGAGGAGGGCAGTCACGACCTCGTCCGGGACCGCGCCCTCACCGAACGGGCGCTTGCCGACCAGGGCCTCGGCCTCCGCGGCGGAGAGTCCAGCACCGGACGTCAGGACCTGGACCGCGTGGCTCTCCGGCAGCAGTTCCAGCCAGCGGACCACGGCCGCGTGCAGGGCGGCCTCGTCGACCTCGCCGTTGATCCGTAGCCGGGCCAGGCCGCCGTCGGGGTACACGTCCAGCCGGACGTGGGTCACCGGCGCGGACGACGACACCCGGAAGAAGTGCCGCGTGTCGGGCTGGAGTCGGGTCTTGGGCACCAGCTCCTCCCACGTCGACGGGTCGTCGACGTTGCCGGTCGCCTCGTTGACGCCGGACAGCCGAGCCCAGCCGGCGGCGTTGCCGACGAAGTACGACGTGTCGACCTCGATCCGGCGAACCAGCCCAGGAGCCGCCAGCGCCACCGTCACGTGGTCGTTGCCGCCGTCGCGACGCCGCGCGTTCTCCCACCCCTCGCCCATGATCCGGGCCCGGCCGGGCAGCAGGATCTGCGTGGGCGACGAGTAGAACATGTTGGAGCAGTCGACGACCGCGCCACCGTTCTCCAGCCCGGCCAGGTCGACGGTCCCGGTGAGGAACCGCGGGTCCGGGACCGGCTCGCCGTGCACCCGGAAGCGGGCCACGCCCCCGTCGGGGAAGATCGAGAGACGCACGTGGGTGAACCGGCGCTCGTCGGTCACGTCGAAGTAGTTGTCGGTGTCGCCCTTGAGCGGCGACTTCTCGACCAGCGTGACCCAGTCGGCCGACTCGAGCTCGGCGTCCGAGGGGTGCCACTCGAACGACGCGGCCTCGACCGAGGCGTGCGGCGGGTAGTTGCCCTTGAACCAGGAGGTGTCGATGTCGACGCCCCGGACGACACCCGGCACCCCGAGCCGCACGATCGCCCAGTCGTGACCGTCCTCGCGACGGCGGCGGGTCTCCCAGCCGTCGTAGACCTTGCCCTTGTGGCCGAAGTCCTCGGTCGAGAACACCGCGCGGCCGGGCGTGATGAGGTTCTCGCGCTGCGCGAAGAGCTCGTCGTTCGCGTAGACCACGCTCCCCGCGAGCGCCCGGGACGCGAGGTCCGGGAGGGCGGCGAAGGACGGGGCCTCGGGGTTGGGACTCTCGTGCATGGGTTCCTACTCTCCTCTGGTCAGCTGCCGGCCGCGGGGCGGTCCGGCGACGTCGATGCGGATGCCGCGCAGCCAGGTGCTGCGGACGGTCCCCGTGAGGGTCCGGCCGGCATACGGCGTGATGGGGTTCTTGTGGTGCAGGCGCTCGGCGCGGATGACCTGCTGGGAGTCGGGCGCGAACACCGCGAAGTCGGCGTCGGCGCCCACGGCGATGCGGCCCTTGTGGGTGAGCCCGGTCTGGTCGGCGGGGCCGCGGGACATCCAGCGCACGACGTCGGTGAGCGTGAACCCGCGCTGCCGCGCCTCGGTCCAGACCGCCGACAACCCGAGCTGGAGTGACGAGATGCCGCCCCACGCGGTGCCGAAGTCGCCGGTGTCGAAGTGCTTGAGGTCGGCCGTCGACGGTGAGTGGTCCGAGACGACGATGTCGATCGTCCCGTCGCGCAACCCCTCCCACAGCAGGTCGCGGTTCGACGACTCACGGATCGGCGGGCAGCACTTGTACTGCGTCGCGCCCTCCGGGATCTCCTCCGACGTGAACGTGAGGTAGTGCGGGCAGGTCTCCGCGGAGATGCGCACGCCGTCCGCCTCGGCCTGCCGGATCAGCGGCAGCGCGTCGGAGCTGGAGACATGGAGGATGTGGATGCGACACCCGGTCACCCGGGACTGCTCGATGAGGTGCTGGATGGCGAGGTTCTCGGCCTGCCGCGGCCTCGAGGCGAGGAACTCGGAGTATGCGCGTCCGCCGGCGTTCGCGGCGTGGTCGATCTCGTCGGGGTCCTCGGCGTGGACGATGAGCAACCCGTCGAACGCGGCGATCTCGCGCATCGCCGCCTCGACCTCGGCCGGCGACAGCGCCGGGAACTCATCGACGCCCGAGTGCAGCAAGAAGCACTTGAACCCGAACACGCCGGACTCGTGCAGCGGCCGCAGGTCGGCCACGTTGCCGGGTACGGCGCCGCCCCAGAACCCCACGTCCACCCACGTCTGGCCGTCGGCCGTCTTGCGCTTGACCTCCAGGGCCGCAACGTCGACGGTCGGCGGGATGCTGTTGAGCGGCATGTCGACGATCGTCGTGACCCCGCCCGCGGCGGCGGCCTTGGTGGCCGACTCGAAGCCCTCCCACTCGGTGCGGCCGGGGTCGTTGACGTGCACGTGGGAGTCGACGATCCCGGGCAGCAGCACCTCGTCAGAACCGAGCTCGACGACCGCAGCCGCGCGTTCACCGAGGTCCGACCCCGGTGCCTCGACGGCGACGATCTGCCCGTCCTTGACCGCGACATCCGCACCGCGCTCGCCGTCGGGCAGGACCGCCCGCCCGGCTCGCACCAGCAGGTCGTACTCGCTCATGGTGTCGCTCCCGTCTCTGCGGCCTCGGTGGTGACCAGCCTCTCCCGAGCCAAGCGCTCCCCGAGCCGTTCCACCAGGGTGGCCGCCTCGTCGAAGCACCGCTGTGGGTCCGGCTCGATGTCGGTCAGCGCGTACGCGGCGTGGATGCCGGCCCCCCGCAACCGGTCGGCGTCGAGCGTGGTGCGTCCGCAGACGGCGACGACGGGTATGCCGCGGGCGGCGGCCGCCGCCGCCACACCGGCGGGGGCCTTGCCGTGCAGGGTCTGCTCGTCGAGAGACCCCTCCCCCGTGACGACCAGGTCGTCGGGCGTGAGCTGCTCCAGTGCGGCGCCGAACCCCACGAGGTCGAGCAGCAGGTCGATCCCGGAACGGATACTCGCACCGAGTACCGCGACCGCACCGAACCCGACCCCACCCGCGGCGCCCGCTCCCGCGTGGTGCCGGTCGTCGCGACCGGTGACCTCCTCGACCACATCCGCCCAGTGCGCGAGCGCGGTGTCGAGCTGAGCGACCTCTTCGGGCGAGGCGCCCTTCTGAGGTCCGTAGACCGCCGCCGCGCCCCGTCCGCCGAGCAGCGGGTTGTCGACGTCGGAGGCGACCGTGACGGTGATGCCCTCCATCCGGCTGCGGAGGGCGCCGAGGTCCAGGCGGTCGAGGCCGGCCAAAGCGGCGCCGCCGTCGGGAAGGTCGTCGTGGTGCGCGTCGAGCAGCCGGCCGCCGAGGGCCGCGACCATCCCGGCGCCTCCATCGGTGCTCGCGCTGCCGCCGATGCCGAGGACGACCTGGGTACAGCCGGCGTCGAGGGCTGCGCCGATGACCTCGCCGAGACCGCGGCTGGTCGCGGTGAGCGGCTCACGCCTTCCTTCGGGGAGCCGCCAGAGCCCGGACACGTCGGCCATCTCGACGACCGCGGTCTCGCCGCGACGCGCATACGCCGTCTCGACGGGTTCCCCGGTGGGCCCGGTCGCGCTGACCGGTACCTTCTCGAAGCCCGCGGAGACCGCGGCCTCCACCGTCCCGTCGCCACCGTCCGCGACCGGGACGGTCACGACGGTGGCGTCCGACACCCGGCCGATGCCGGCGGTGAGCGCGGCGGCGACCTGGGCAGCGGTCAGCGACCCCTTGAACTTGTCGGAGGCGATGAGGACGGTGGGCACGACGGTGGTCTCGGGTCTCAGTCGAGCAGCGCGATGGCGGTGGGGGCGTCCAGGCCACGCTCGGCGAGGTCCTCGAACTCGACCACCCCGTCGATCTCGGTGCCCATCGACACGTTGGTCACGCGCTCGAGGATGACCTCGACCACGACCGGCACCTCGAACTCGACCATGAGCTTTTTCGCGGTCTCCAGTGCCGGGAGGATGTCGTCGGGCTCGAAGACGCGAATCGCCTTGCAGCCCAACCCCTCTGACACCTTGACGAAGTCGACACCGTAGCCGTTGAGCTCCGGAGCGTTGATGTTGTCGAAGGACAGCTGCACGCAGTAGTCCATCTCGAAGCCTCGCTGCGACTGCCGGATGAGACCGAGGTAGGCGTTGTTCACCACCACGTGGATGTAGGGGATCTTGAACTGTGCCCCGACCGCGAGCTCCTCGAGGAGGAACTGGAAGTCGTAGTCACCGGAGAGCGCCACGACCGTGGACTCGGGGTCGGCCGTGGCCACCCCCAGCGCCGCGGGCAGCGTCCACCCGAGCGGTCCGGCCTGGCCGGCGTTGATCCAGTGTCGCGGCTTGAACACGTGGAGCAGCTGGGCCGCCTGGATCTGCGAGAGCCCGATGGTCGAGACGTAGCGGGTGTCCGGCCCGAACGCCTTGTTCATCTCCTGGTAGACGCGCTGCGGCTTGATCGGCACGACGTCGAACGACGTCTTGCGCTGCATCGTCCCCTTGCGCTGCTGGCACGACTTGGCCCAGACCCCGTAGTCGGGGATGCGGGTGTCGTCCTTCCACTCCCTGGCCACCTCGACGAGGGTGGCGAGCGCTTCCCTGGCGTCGGACACGACCGAGTAGTCGGGTGCGAACACCCGGCCGATCTGGGTCGGCTCGATGTCGACGTGCACGAAGGTGCGGCCCTTGGTGTAGGTGTCGATCCCGCCGGTATGCCGGTTGGCCCAGCGGTTGCCGATGCCGAGGACGAAGTCCGACTCGAGCATCGTCGCGTTGCCGTAGCGGTGCGACGTCTGCAGGCCGACCATGCCGGCGTTCAGCGGGTGGTCGTCCGGGATGGTGCCCCAGCCCATCAGCGTCGGGATCACCGGGACGCCGGTGACCTCGGCCAGCTCGACGAGCAGGTCGGCCGCGTCGGCGTTGATGATGCCGCCGCCGGCGACGAGGAGCGGGTGCTCGGCCGCGGTGAGCATGGTGAGGATCTTCTCGGCCTGGGCGCGCGTGGTGGTCGGCTTGGCGATCGGCAGCGGCTCGTAGGTCTCGATGTCGAACTCGATCTCGGCCAGCTGCACGTCGATCGGCAGGTCGATGAGGACCGGGCCCGGACGGCCGGACCGCATCAGCTGGAACGCCTTCTGGAAGGTGCCCGGGACCTGGGCCGGCTCGAGGACGGTGACCGCCCACTTGGAGACCGGCGCGGCGATCGACGCGATGTCGACGGCCTGGAAGTCCTCCTTGTGCAGCTTGGCGACCGGAGCCTGGCCGGTGATGCAGAGGATCGGGATGGAGTCGGCGATAGCGGCGTACAGGCCGGTGATCATGTCGGTGCCGGCCGGGCCGGATGTGCCGACGCAGATGCCGATGTTGCCGGCCTTGGCCCGGGTGTAGCCCTCGGCCATGTGGGAGGCGGCCTCGACGTGGCGGGCGAGGATGTGGTTGATCCCGCCGTGGTCCTTCATCGCCCGGTAGAAGGGGTTGATCGCCGCGCCCGGCAGCCCGAAGGCCTGGGTGGCGCCCTCCTTCTCGAGGATGAGGACCGCGGCCTCGACGGCGCGCATCCGGGTCATCGTGACTCCTCGGCCGGTTGGTCGGAATGCCCGCTGAGCCGCTCCACGCCCTTGAGCAGGGCCGAGTGGTCGAGACCACCGTCGCCGTTGGCCCGGGCGGAGGCCATCAGCTGAGCGACCAGGGCGGCCACCGGAACGACGACGCCGGCCTCGCGGGCGGCGGAGGTGACGATGCCCATATCCTTGTGGTGCAGGTCGATCCGGAAGCCGGGCTCGAACGAGCCGTTGACCATGTTCTGCTTCTTCTGGTTGAGGACCGCGGAGCCGGCCAGACCGCCACCGAGCACCTCCAGCGCCGACTCCAGGTCGACGTCGTAGGCCTTGAGGAAGACGACCGCCTCGGCGAGCGCCTGGATGTTGCTGGCCACGATGAGCTGGTTCGCGGCCTTGACGGTCTGGCCGGAGCCGCTCCCGCCGACGTGGACGACGGTCTTGCCGACGGTCTCGAGCAGCGGGCGGGCCTCCTCGACGTCCTTCGCGTCACCACCGACCATGATCGACAGCACCGCCTCCTTGGCGCCCTTCTCGCCGCCGGAGACCGGAGCGTCGATGAGCCGGAAACCGCGCTCCGTGGCCGTCTTGGCCAGCTCGACCGAGACGTCGGGGCGGATGCTCGAGAAGTCGACGACGAGGGTGCCGGGCTTGGCGCTGTCGAACACGCCGCCCTCGCCCTCGAGGACCTCGCGGACGTCCGGAGAGTCGGGAACCATGATGCAGACGACGTCGGCGTCGGTCACGGCTTCCTTGAGGGAGCCGGCGCCCCTTCCGCCGGCGGCCTCGAGGTCCTCGTAGTTGGGGTGCCGGTTGAACCCGGTCACCGTGTGCCCGGCCTTGGCCAGGTGCCCGGCCATGGGGTTGCCCATGATGCCGAGGCCGATGAAGGCGACATTGGTCATTGTGCGAATCTCCTTGTGTATCAGGCGTGTCAGTGGTTCAGCGACGCTCGACCGGGAGCCATGCGAGGCTCTCCAGGGTTGTGGTCGTTGGCTTGTACTCGAGACCGACGTAGCCGGTGTAACCGGACCGCTCGAGCTCGGCCACCCAGCGGTCCAGCGGCAGGTCACCGGAGCCGGGCTCGCCGCGACCGGGGGCGTCGGCGATCTGGACGTGCGCAACGCGGTCGGCGTGGTTGGCAATGGCCGCGTCGACGTCGTCGCCGTTGTTGGCCAGGTGGAAGAGGTCGCAGAGGAAGCCGACGTTGGCCGTCCCGGTGGCCCGCACCCGATCCACCACGCCGACCGCGTCGTCGGCGGTGCGCAGCGGGTAGGGCTTCGGACCGCTCACCGGCTCGACCAGCACGGTGGCGCCGAGGCGGTCCGCGGCCTTCGCTGCGTACGCGAGGTTCTCGGTGCCCAAGTCGTCCTGCTGGCCCGGTGTCGCGTCGTCGACGCGGTTGCCGTAGAGGGCGTTGAACGCCTTCGTGCCCAGCCGCTCGCCGATACCGAGGGTGACCTCGACGTTGTCCCGGAACTGCTGCGAGCGGCTGGGGATGGAGAGCACGCCGCAGTCGGGCCCGCCGAGGTCACCGGCGAAGAAGTTGAGTCCGGCGAGCTGCACGCCCGCGTCCTGCACGGCGGTGACGAACGCCTCGACGTCGGCGTCACCCGGGACCGGCTGGTCCGGCCACGGCCACCAGAACTCGACGGTGTCGAAGCCGGCCGCCTTGGCGGCGGCGGGGCGCTCCAGCAGCGGGACCTCGGTGAAGAGCATCGAGCAGTTGGCCAGGTACGGCAGCGCGGGCGCGGTCGCCATCATCACTCCTCTGTGACGTCGGGTGGGGTGATTCTCCGGCGAGTTTCCGATATACGGAAACTCACTTCTGAAGTACGGAAGTGAGTATGCCCGTCTCCGCTGCTGTCGTCAACCGTCGCGGGCGTCGATCCCTCCACCATGGCCCGGCCATCGCATATATTCAACAAAGGGTTGAACTTCCGTATGACAGAAGATAATGTCCACTTCTCGGAAGTCACCGACGATCCTCCGGAGGAGCCACCCGTGTCTCACCTGCCCGCTTCCCCTCATCGCGCCGGGCGCGCCACAGTGGGGGCATGGTGACCGGTATGCCCGAGTCGAGTGACGCCGCGGAGCTGCTCAGGGGGGCCGACCTGGCGGCGCTGGACGCCCGGCTGGAGTCGACCGACCAGCTCCTGGAGACCCGCTTCCCCGGCGACGACGGACGACGCCAACCGGTGCACACCGTCTACGTCCCCGCGGACCGCTACCACCCCGACCTGCCCGCCCAGTGGGGCGCGGCCGCGACCGCGTGCGTCGAGGCGAACGGCGGGATCGAGGCGGTCTGTCGCGCCGCCGGGCTGGACGACGCGATCGCCGCCGAGGTCGCCCCTCGCGTCCTCGCCAAGCTCAGGTCCGACCCGATCGAGGACCTGCGCCTGGACTTCGAGGACGGCTACGGCCAGCGGCCGGACGCCGAGGAGGACGGGGACGCCGTGGCGACGGCGCAGCGGCTGGCGGACGCTGTGACCCAGGGAGTCGCGCCCGCCTTTGTCGGGCTGCGGTTCAAGTGCTTCGAGGCACCGACCCGCCGCCGCGGGCTACGCACGCTCGACCTGTTCCTCGGGACCCTGCTCCGACGGCTCGGCACCCTCCCCGACGGGTTGGTCATCACCTTCCCCAAGGTCAGCACGGTGAGCCAGGTCGAGGCCATGGTCGACGCCTGCGAGCGGCTCGAGGCCGCGGCCGGACTCCCCGCCGGTCGGCTGCGCTTCGAGATCCAGGTGGAGACGCCCCAGCTGATCATCGGGCCGGCCGGCGACCACCCGGTGGCGGCCGCGATCCACGCCGGTCGCGGGCGGGTCAGCGCCCTGCACTACGGCACCTACGACTACAGCGCATCGCTGCAGATCTCCGCCGAGTACCAGTCCAGCGACCACCCGGCCGCCGACTTCGCCAAGCAGGTCATGCAGGTGGCCGTCGCCGGCACCACGGTGCACCTGTCCGACGGGTCCACCAACGTGCTGCCCCTGGGCGACACCGCCCAGGTCGAGGTCGCCTGGCGGCTGCACGCCGGCCTCGTCCAGCGAGCCCTGGAGCGCGGCTTCTACCAGGGCTGGGACCTCCACCCGCACCAGCTGCCGACCCGCTACGCCGCGACCTTCGCGTTCTACCGACACGGGCTGCCGCGGGCGTTGTCGCGCCTCGGCAACTACGTCTCGCGCGCCGACTCGCAGATCCTCGACGAGCCCGCTACCGCGCGGGCCCTCGCTCGATACCTCCAGCGAGGCCTGTCGTGTGGCGCGGTGGAGGAGACCGAGCTGGTCGCGGGCAGCGGCCTGACCGCGAGCCAGGTCGCAACCCTGGCCCGGCCGCGGTCCGACACCGAGAACCTCGTCCCCCTCAGCTGAACCACTCGCACGACCCCACTCGTCCCGACCCTGTCAGGAGGCCCACGGCCATGACTGCCGCCAGACCCCCCGCTGAACCCGCCGAGCGCGATGCCGCACCGGCCCGGCACCCCGTCGACGAGATTCTCGCGCCCGGCCCGATGTTCGTCTACGGGCTGCAGCACGTCCTCAGCATGTATGCGGGCGTCGTCGCGGTACCGCTCGTCGTCGGCACCGCACTCAAGCTGAGCCCGACCGACCTGACCTACCTCGTCTCGGCCGGCCTGTTCATGTCCGGCATCGCGACGCTCCTGCAGACCCTCGGCGTCTGGAAGATCGGCGCTCGTCAGCCGATCGTCCAGGGGACGTCGTTCGCCGCGGTGTCCACCATGCTGGCCATCGGCGCGGCCGAGGGCGGCGGCACGGTCGGCCTGCGCGCCATCCTCGGCGCCCTGCTGCTCTCGGGGATCATCGGCTTCCTCATCGCGCCGGTCTTCACCAGCCTGCTGCGCTTCTTCCCCGAGGTGGTCACGGGCGTCGTCATCACCATCATCGGCATCTCGCTGCTGCCGGTGGCGATCCGCTGGGCCGGCGGCGGCACCCCGGGCGTGACCCCGACCTTCGGCGACGTCAAGAACGTCACGGTCGCCTTCCTCACCATGGTCATCATCGTGGTGATCTACCGGTTTGCCCCGGCCGTGCTCAGCCGGGTGGCCATCCTGCTCGGCCTCGTCCTTGGCACCGTGGTCGCGATCCCGTTCGGGCTCACCGACTTCGGGGCCATCTCCAACGCCAGCATCTTCCAGCTGACGACGCCGTTCCACTTCGGGCTACCGACCTTCGCGATCGGCGCCACCGTGTCGATGGTCGTCGTGATGCTCGTCATCATGACCGAGACCACGGCCGACATCCTCGCCATCGGGCAGGTGATCGACAAGCCGGCGGACCGCCAGACCGTCACCAACGGCCTGCGCGCGGACATGCTGTCGACGGCCTTGGCCAGCATCTTCAACGGGTTCTCGGTCAGTGCCTTCGCCCAGAACGTCGGCCTGGTCGCCATCACCGGCATCAAGAGCCGCTTCGTCGTCGCCGTCAGCGGCGGGATCCTGCTGTTCCTCGGCCTCTTCCCCATCCTCGGCGCGCTGGTGGCCCTGGTGCCTCTGCCGGTGCTCGGTGGCGCGGGCGTGGCCCTCTTCGGCACCGTCGCGGCCAGTGGCATCCGCACCCTCAGCCGAGTGGACTTCTCGGGCAACGCCAACATCGTCATCGTCGCCTTCTCGCTCGGCATGGGGATCATCCCCATCGCCGTGCCGACGTTCTACGACAAGTTCCCCACCTGGTTCACCGTCATCTTCGACTCCGGGATCACGTCCGCGGCCATCACGGCGGTGCTGCTCAACATCGTCTTCAACATCGTCGGGCGCCCCGAGAGCGACGAGGGGCCGATCTTCGCCGAGGGTCCTGCTCCCGCGGCGATCAGCGAGCAGGACGAGGCCCGGCTCGACCCCCACGGTCCGGCGGCCCGCGGTGAGAGCCACGGGGGGAACCCGTGAGCTACGTCTCGGCCCACGTCCTCGACGCCGCCGCGGGTCGCCCCGCCCAAGGCGTGTCGGTCCGGCTGGAGTCCGAAGCCGGCGACCTCCTCGGCACCGCGACCACCGACGCCGACGGGCGGGTCGGCGACCTCGGGCCCGATGCCCTGGACTCCGGCGCATACCGCGTGGTGTTCGGGTCCGGTGACTACTTCGCCCGCTCAGGGACGCCGAGCTTCCACCCCGAGGTGGTCGTGGTGTTCCGCACCGAGTCCGAACAAGGGCACTACCACATCCCTCTGCTGCTCAGCCCCTACTCGTACACGACCTACCGCGGAAGCTGACCAACCCGTCGGAACGCGGACGCAACACCGCAAGAGAACACTCATCTGGCATACGCCCCCTCGAAGGGAAGACAACGACATGGCTGACATCCAGCTGGCGAGCAACCAGTACGGCAAGGCGGAGAACCGCGTCGTGCGAGTCATCCGCGACACCGACCGCCACGAGGTCCGCGACCTCAACGTCACCTCGCAGCTGCGCGGTGACTTCCTCACGGCGCACACCGAGGGCGACAACGCTCACGTCGTCGCCACCGACACGCAGAAGAACACGATCTTCGCGTTCGCCAAGGAGAAGTTCGACTCGCCCGAGCAGCTCCTGCTGCGGCTCGCCGACCACTTCACCTCGTCGTTCGACTGGGTCACGGGCGGCCGATGGGAGGCCGAGGAGTTCGGGTGGACCCGCATCAGCGAGCACGACCACAGCTTCTACCGGGGCTCGCCCGAGGTCCGCACGGCGGTCGTCGTCAAGGACGGCGACGACACCACCGTGATCGGCGGGTTCCACAGCCTGACGGTGATGAAGACGACGGAGTCCGGGTTCGTGGGGTACCCCAAGGACCGTTACACGACCCTCCAGGAGACCGAGGACCGCATTCTCGCGACCAACATCGCGACGCGGTGGCGCTACAACACCAGGGACATGGACTTCGACAAGGCGTATGCGTCGGTCAAGGGCGTCATCCTCGACTCGTTCACCCAGGGGTACTCCAAGGCCCTCCAGCAGACGCTGTACCAGATGGCCGAGGCGGTCATGGACGCCCACAGCGAGATCGACGAGATCAAGTTCTCCTGCCCCAACAAGCACCACTTCCTGTCCGACCTCAGCCCGTTCGGACTCGACAACCCGGGCGAGGTCTTCTACGCCGCGGACCGTCCCTACGGCCTCATCGAGGCGACCATCCAGCGCACCGGTGCGCCGACCGCCGACTCCGCCTGGAACGGCATCGCCGGGTTCTGCTGAGCGGGCGCAACGACAAGGGAGGATCCACCACACCCGGGTGTGGTGGATCCTCCCTTTCGTGGTCTCCGGCGGGCCTCAGGACGCGGCGGCCTCATAGGCCGGGAGGGTCAGGAAGTCGACGTAGTCGTCGGCCAGCGCCACCTGCTCCAGCACGCGGAACGCGGTCTCGAAGTTGCGGTCGTCGTAGGCGTCGCCGAGCTCGGCGCGGATGGCGCTGCGCTCCTGCTCCATGACGTCGCGAACCAGCTCGGCGGTGATGAGGGTGCCGTCGTCGAGCCGCGAGCCGTTGTGGACCCACTGCCAGATCTGCGACCGCGAGATCTCCGCGGTCGCGGCGTCCTCCATGAGGTTGTGGATCCCTACGGCGCCCAGACCTCCGAGCCACGCCTCGAGGTAGCGGGCCGCCACCTCCACGTTGCCGGTCAGGCCGGCCAGGGTGATCTCGCCCTCCGCGGAGGCGATGTCGAGCAGGTCCTCGGCGGTGACGTGGACGTCGTCGCGGAGCACGTCGAGCTGGTTGGGCTGGTCGCCGAGAACGCTGTCGAAGAT
This sequence comes from Lapillicoccus sp., assembly GCF_036559105.1. Lineage (GTDB taxonomy): Bacteria > Actinomycetota > Actinomycetes > Actinomycetales > Dermatophilaceae > Lapillicoccus. Next base: position 27,871 of record NZ_DATBTV010000032.1, read on the forward strand.
CTCCTGGCAGACCGGCACGAGGTCGGGGTGGGCCACCCACGAGCCGTCGAAGCCCTGGCCGGCCTCCCGCTGCTTGTCCTCCCGGACCTTGGCGAAGGCGCGCTCGTTGGCCTCCTTGTCCTTGCGACTCGGGATGAACGCCGACATGCCGCCGATGGCGAACGCACCGCGCCGGTGGCAGGTCTGGACCAGCAGCTCGGCGTAGGCGCGCATGAAGGGCGTCGGCATCCCGATGAGGCTGCGGTCGGGCAGGACGAACTCTGGACCGCTGTCGCGGAAGTACTTGATGATGCTGAACAGGTAGTCCCACCGTCCGGCGTTGAGGCCGGAGGCGTGCTCGCGCAGCTCGTAGAGGATCTCGTCCATCTCGAACGCCGCGGGGATGGTCTCGATGAGGACCGTCGCGCGGACCGTGCCGTGCGGGATCCCGAGCCGTTGCTCCGCGACGGTGAAGACGTCGTTCCAGAGGCGGGCCTCGAGGTGGCTCTCCGTCTTGGGCAGGTAGAAGTACGGGCCGCTGCCGCGGTCGAGCAGCTCCTGCGCGTTGTGGAAGAAGTAGAGGCCGAAGTCGACCAGCGCGCCGACCACCGGGGAGCCGTCGACCACGAGGTGCTTCTCGTCGAAGTGCCAGCCTCGGGGGCGCACCACGATGGTGGCGAGGCGCTGGTCGGTGCGCAGTGCATACTCCTTGCCCTTCTCGTTGGTGAAGGTGATGTCCCGCCGGATCGCGTCGCGGAGGTTGACCTGACCGCCGATCACGTTGTGCCAGTGGGGAGTACTCGCGTCCTCCATGTCGGCCAGCCACACCCGGGCGCCGGAGTTGAGGGCGTTGATCGTCATCTTGCGGTCAGTGGGTCCGGTCATCTCGACCCGTCGGTCGACCAGATCGGCTGGGGCCGCAGCCACGCGCCAGTCGCCGTCGCGGACCGCCTGGGTCTCCGGCAGGAAGTCCAGCTTCCCGGTGCGCGACACCTCGTCACGGCGGGTCTTGCGGGCGGCGAGGAGCTCGTCGCGGCGCTCGACGAACTCGCGCTGCAGCGCCGCGACGAAGTCCAGCGCCTCCGTGGTGAGAATCGTGTCCTGCCCGTCGACGGGCGGGCCCGTCACCTCGACGGGTGATGGCGAGGACTCAGAGGGCACTGGTCATTCCTTCCATGGCGCCGTGCGGCTGGTATGCGGGAACGGTGTCGTCCTCGAGGGCATGGTCGACCTCGACGACCGCTGGCGTGGCGTTGCCCTGGCGGGTCGCGGCCTCGCGGACCGCGTGGGCGACCGCCGGCGCGACGGCCGGGTCGAAGACCGACGGGACGATGTAGCTGCTGTTGAGCTCGCCCTCCTCCACGCAGCCGGCGATGGCGCGGGCCGCAGCGAGCATGACCTCCTGGGTGATCTCCCGGGCGCCCGCGTCGAGCATGCCGCGGAAGAAGCCGGGGAAGGCCAGGACGTTGTTGATCTGGTTCGGGAAATCCGAGCGGCCGGTCGCCACGACCGCGGCCGTGCGGCCGGCCTCCAGCGGATCGACCTCGGGGTCGGGGTTGGCGAGGGCGAAGACGATGGCGTGGTCGTTCATCGTCGCGACGTCCTCGCCGGTGAGCAGTCCCGGCGCCGAGACGCCGATGAAGACGTCGGCGCCGGCGAGGACCTCGGCCAGCGTGCCCGCCTGGCCGTCACCGTTGGTGTTCTGGGCGATCCAGCGGCGGGCGGGCTCCTGGTGTTCCTGGCCGGAGTGGAGGGCACCCTTGCGGTCGCAGGCGACGATGTGGCCGACGCCCTGCGCGTGCAGGAGCGTGATGATGGCGTGCCCGGCGGCGCCGACGCCGCTGATGACGACGCGGACGTCCTCGATCCGCTTCCCGACCACCTTGAGCGCGTTCGTGAGGGCGGCGAGGACGACGATGGCGGTGCCGTGCTGGTCGTCGTGGAAGACAGGGATGTCCAGCTCGTCGCGCAGCCGCCGCTCGATCTCGAAGCAGCGGGGGGCGGCGATGTCCTCGAGGTTGATCCCGCCGTAGACCGGGGCGATCAGCTTGACGGTGCGGATGATCTCCTCGGTGTCCTGGGTGTCGAGGCAGACCGGCCACGCACTGACGCCGGCGAACTGCTTGAACAGCGCCGCCTTGCCCTCCATCACCGGCAGCGCGGCATACGGGCCGATGTTGCCCAGCCCCAGGACCGCGGACCCGTCGGTCACGACAGCGACGGTGTTGCGCTTGATGGTGAGGCGGCGGACGTCCTCGGGGTTCTTCGCGATGGCCAGGCAGACGCGGGCCACGCCGGGCGTGTAGGCGCGGGAGAGGTCGTCGCGGTTCTTCAGCGGCACCCGGGGGTTGACCTCGAGCTTCCCCCCGAGGTGCATGAGGAAGGTCCGGTCGCTGACCTTGCGGACGGTGACGCCGGGGACCTCGGCCAGCTCGGCGACGATCATGTCGGCGTGCTCCGCGTCCGAGGCGTTGCAGGTGACGTCGACGACGAGGCGGTCGGCGTGGGACTCCACGACGTCGAGAGCCGTCAGGACGCCCTTGGCCGTGCTCACCGCGGCGACGAGGCCAGTGGTGGCCCCCGAGGAGGAGGGGGTCTCCACGCGGACCGTGATCGCATAGCCGGGACTGGGTGTCGCCATTGACTGTCTCCCTTGTGCCGAGTTTTCGTATTGCGGATACTATTGTCTGTGTTGCGGAACTTCAACCGATCGTCGATGCGCCTGGCCAAGGGGCTCCGCGACGCGCACTTACTCTTTCGCTATACGGAAATTTTGGGAAGAAGCCGTGGGAGACCCGCGTCAAGGAGGACGGATGAGTGCGTCAGTGGCGTCGGTGGCGGAAGCCGCCGAACCGACCGGGAAGGTTCCGCCGCGCTCCGGCACCGTGCAGTCGATCGAGCGGGCCTTCGGACTCCTCGAGACGATGGCCGACCACGGCGGCACCATGGGTCTGTCCCAGCTCGCGACCTCGTCCGGGCTGCCCCTCCCCACGATCCACCGGCTGCTGCGCACCCTTGTCGACCTCGGCTACCTGCGCCAGGACTCGAGCCGGCAGTATGTCCTCGCCCCCCGGTTGATCCGTCTCGGCGAGAGCTCCGGTGCGATGCTCAGCGTCTGGGCCAAGCCCCACCTCGACCGGCTGGTCGCCGAGCTCGGCGAGTCGGCCAACCTGGCTATGCTCGACGGCGACGAGATCGTCTACGTCGCCCAGGCGCAGTCCCGGCGCGCGATGCGGATGTTCACCGAGGTCGGCCGTCGCGTCCTGCCCCACTGCACGGCCGTCGGTAAGGCGATCATGGCGCAGATGCCGCAGGACCAGGTGCTGGACCTGCTGCGGCGTACCGGTATGCCCGAGCACACCGAGAACACCATCACGGACCCCGACACCTTCGCCCAGGCGCTGCTGTGGGTCGGCGAACACGGCTACGCCGTCGACGACGAGGAGCAGGAGCACGGCGTGCGCTGCGTCGCCGTGGCCGTGCCCGACGCACCGACCAGGCTCGGACTCTCGGTCAGCGGGCCGGCCACCCGGATGACGCCTGAGGTCATCGAACGCATGTACCCGATCCTGCGCGAGGCCGCCGTCGCCCTCTCCCGCGACCTCGCCTGACCTCGCCTACATCTGGTCTGGAGCGCTCACGCCGAGCAGACCGAGGCCCTCGACCAACACGGCGAGGGTCAGCCCGCACAACGCGAGCCGCGACTCGCGCAGCTCGGCGTCCTCGGCCTTGAGCACCGGGTGGTGCTCGTAGAAGGTCGAGAACGCCTGCGCCAGGTCGAAGAGGTATGCGGCGAGCCGGTGGGGTTCGAGCTCGTCGCCGGTCTGGGCCACCACGGAGCCGTACTCCAGCAGGGCGAGGGCCAGGTCGCGCTCGCCGGCGTCCCGGACCACGATCCGCCGACGCCCGCCGCCGGCTCCCTCCGTCGTGGGGTCGAGGCCGGCGTTCCGGAAGATCGAGCGCACCCGCGCCGCCGCATACTGCAGGTAGGGGCCGGTGTTGCCGGTCAGCGCGACCATCCGGTCGAGGTCGAAGACGTACTCGCTGTCGTGGGCGACGGAGAGGTCGGCGTACTTGACGGCGCCGATGCCGATCTGCGGGGCGATCGCCGCGCGGACCGCCTCGGCCAGGTCGGGCCGTGCCTCGTCGAGGACGCGGCGCGCGGCGATGACCGCTTCGTCGATGAGGCCGCTGAGGCGCGGCGTCTCTCCCGACCGGGTGCGCAGCAGCTTGCGGTCCTTCCCGAGGACATTGCCGATCTGGACGTGGATGGGGCGGGCGCCGTCAGGGAGCCAACCGGCCAACCGGGCCGTCTCCCAGACCATCTGGAAGTGCAGGGCCTGGGTCACGCCGACGACGTAGACGATCCGGTCGCCGTGCAGGTCGTTGGCGCGATAGCGGATCGTCGCGAGGTCGGTGACGCCGTAGCCGTAGCCGCCGTCGGACTTGCGGATGATCAGCGGAACCGGCTTCCCCTCGCGTCCGGTGTAGCCGTCGAGGAACACGCAGAGCGCACCCTCGCTGATCCGTGCGATCCCCTTCGCCTCCAGCTCGTCGCAGAGCGCCGCCAGCTCGGCGTTGTAGCGCGACTCGCCGTAGAGGTCGGCGTCGGTGAGGGCGACGCCCATGACGTCGTAGACCCGGTTGAGGTAGTGCTTCGACAGGTCGACGACCTCGCTCCAGAGGCGCATCGTGTCGGGGTCGCCGGCCTGCAGTGAGACGACCCGGGCCCGGGCCCGGGCGGCGAACGCCGGGTCGCGGTCGAAGTCGGCGCGGGCAGCCTGGTAGAAGGCGTTCGGGTCGCTCTCGAGCAGACCGGCCTCGGGCGAGTCCTCCCCGACGTCGAGGAGGTGCTCGATGAGCATGCCGAACGGCGTGCCCCAGTCGCCGATGTGGTTCTGCCGGATCACGTGGTGCCCCAGGCGTTCCAGCGTGCGGGCCAAGGCGTCGCCGACGACCGTGGTGCGCAGGTGGCCGACGTGCATCTCCTTGGCCACGTTGGGCGAGGAGTAGTCGATCGGGATGTTCTCGGTTGGCTGCCGCGCGACGCCGAGTCTGGGGTCGGCGGCCATCTCGGCGACCGCTGCGGCCAGCCATGAGTCGGCAAGCGTGATGTTGAGGAACCCGGGTCCGCTGACCTGGGCCGGCTCCGCGATCCCGTCGAGGTCGAGGTGGACCAGGATCTGCGCCGCGACCTCGCGCGGCGGCATCCGGACCTTCTTGGCGAGGGCCAGGGGCGCGTTGACCTGGAGGTCCGCGAACTGGGAGGGCCTGAGTACGGGGTCGGCGTCACGCAGCTCGGGGTAGTCGTCTCCGAACGCCGCGGCGATCGCCGCGGTCACGCGGGGAGCGAGGACCTCGGACGGGGACGGCATGGCCACAAGGCTATGGGGAGGTACCCATTCGGAGGATTCCGGGTATCGCCGGTCGCGGGGACACTGTCGGCATGGCTGATCCCTGGACGCTGCCGGAGGCGTCTCCAGAGTTCGGGATTCCTCGCGGGCCGGAGGAGCCCGCGTCGTTCGACGACCCCGGTGCGCCGCACCTCGGCGAGCTGCCACCCGCCATGCACTTCCCGCACGGCACCGACGCGGGCTGGCGCCCGGACCCGAACGTCGCAGGCCAGCTCCGGCTGTGGGACGGCCGGCACTGGACCGAGCACGTCCGACCGCCGGACCCGGGGCCGCTGGAGCAGACCGGCGCGCCCCCGATCCGGACCAACGAGGGGGTGCGCGCCTGGGCACTCATCGCCCAGCTGATGCTGGCCCTGTCCGTCGTCGCGTCGTGCGTATCGCTGCTGTGGTGGATCGCCACCCTGAACACGCTGCAGATCTGGAGCATGCAGCCCGGTGACGTCCACGAGGACGGCGCCCGGTCGCTGCTGCGCACGATGGTCCTGCTGTTCCTGGCCCTGCTGCTGGTGGGTTTCCTCAGCTGGGTGTTCGTCCTGGTCTGGGTCGGGGTCTCCCGCAACGACCGGCACATGAACAAGCAGCTGATCCGCGGGTCGATGGTCGGCACCGTGATCGGGTCCTGCGTGCCCCTGCTCAACATCCGGGTCGCGTGGCGGACGCTGACCGACCTCTACCAGGCCTCCGACCCGCGCCGCATCGGGCACGGACCCACCACCGCGTCGCGCGCGGCACCGCCCATCGTCATCGCCTTCTGCGCGCTCCACTTCTTCCCCGCGTGGATCCAGGCGGTCGCGCTGGTCCGCATCCGCGAGGCGCTCGGCACCGTCGACTACCTGCGCGACCTCATCTTCGCGTTCATCATCAGCACGGCTCTCGGCGTCGCCGCGACCGTCACCCTGATCCTCGTCATCACGAGGGTCACCGACAATCTCCGGGGGCGGGCGCCCGCCGCCGGTGCGGACACCGCGAAGCCCGCCGCCGCGCAGTTCACGCGCATGTGAGGGTCTCGGCGGTCCATCGGGGGGACGCCGGCGTGGCATACCTGGGCAGGGGGAGGGTATGCCGCGCCGGTGGCACTCCGGGAAGTCGCCGCTGCCGCGGCCCCGAGCGGTGTGGCTCGCTACGTCGCCAGACCGAGGTCGGCGACCGACTTCTCCCGCATCTCCACCTTGCGGACCTTCCCGGTGACGGTCATCGGGAACTCGTCGACGATCTGGACGTAGCGCGGGATCTTGTAGTGGGCGAGCTTGCCGGTGGCGAACTCGCGCACCGCATCGGCGGTGAGCGGCTCGGCCCCGTCGCGCATCCGGACCCAGGCGCACAGCTCTTCGCCGTAGCGCTCGTCCGGGACCCCGATCACCTGGGCGTCGAGGATGTCGGGGTGGGTGTAGAGGAACTCCTCGATCTCCCGCGGGTAGATGTTCTCCCCGCCGCGGATGACCATGTCCTTGATCCGTCCGGTGATCTGGACGTAGCCGTCCTCACCCATGACGGCGATGTCACCGGTATGCATCCAGCCGTCCTGGAGGACCTCGTCGGTCTTGTCCTGCTGCTCCCAGTAGCCGAGCATCACCGAGTAGCCCTTGGTGCAGAACTCGCCCGGCTCACCACGCGGCAGGGTCTCATCGGTGGCGGGGTCGACCACCTTGATCTCCAGGTTCGGACCGACCCGGCCGACGGTGCCGACCATGTGGTCGAAGGAGTCGTCGGTGCGGGTCTGCGTCGACACCGGCGACGTTTCGGTCATGCCGTAGCAGATGGTCATCTCCTCGATCCCCGACGCGATGACCTTCTTCATCAGCTCGGCCGGGCACGGGGAGCCGGCCATGATCCCGGTGCGGATGGCGGACACGTCGTAGTCGGCGAAGTTCGGCAGCGACCATTCCGCGATGAACATCGTGGGGACGCCGTAGAGCGACGTCACCTTCTCGTCCTGGCAGGCCTGCAGCGTCTTTGCGGGGTCGAAGCCGGGTGCCGGGATCACCATGGCCGCCCCGTGGGTCGAGCACGCGAGGTTCCCCATGACCATGCCGAAGCAGTGGTAGAAGGGCACCGGTATGCAGACCCGGTCGGCCTCGGTGTAGCGGCAGAGCTCGCCGACGAAGTACCCGTTGTTGAGGATGTTCCGGTGGCTGAGCGTCGCGCCCTTGGGGAATCCCGTTGTGCCAGAGGTGTACTGGATGTTGATGGCGTCCTGGTGGTGGAGGCCGGACTGGATCTCGGCTAGGTGCTCGGGGCTGACCCGCTCGGCACCGGCGAGCAGGTCGTGCCAGCTGTCCGTCCCGATGAGGACGACCTGCTCGAGGCCGGCAACGTCCCCGCGCACCTCCTCGATCATCGCGGCGTAGTCGCTGCTCCTGAACGACGGCGCGGCCACGATCATCCGGATCCCGGCCTGGCCCAGGACGTACTTCAGCTCGTGCGTGCGGTAGGCGGGGTTGATGTTGACGAGGATCGCGCCCATCTTGGCCGTGGCGAACTGGACGATGGTCCACTCGGCGCAGTTCGGCGCCCAGATGCCGACCCGGTCCCCCTTCTCGATGCCCGCCGCCACCAAGCCGCGGGCCGCGACGTCCACGTCCCGCTTCAGCTCGGCCCAGGTCCACCGCGTGCCCTGCTCGACGTCCACGAGCGCCTCGCGGTCCGGAAAGCGGGCGACGGTCGCGTCGAAGTTGTCGCCGATGGTCTGCTCGATGAGCGGGATATCGGTCTCTCCGGCGGTGTACGACAGAGCGGGTTCGGCGGGCATCGGCGACCTCCACGGCGTCGGGGCTGGGAACCGGTTGTTCCCGAGTATGCCCCTCCCGGCCGGTTCAGCTCTCCTGTCTGATCGGGTGGCCCTCGGAGTCGACCGGGTCACCGTCGACCATGCCGCCGGACTCGAGCACGTCGACCTGGTCCCCCTCGATGAGCACGGGTGGCGCCGCCGCGAGGAAGGTCGGGTCCTCCGGCGTGGACGGCCGGGCAGCGCGATCGCGCTCGAGCCGGACAGACCCGACGTGCTGCCCTTGCCGACGATGAAGGCGCCGATGGTGCCGATCACCAGGCCGAGCAGGACGGCCAACCGGGAGAGCGCCTGGATCTTGCTGAGGACCAGGACGACGAAGAGCGTGAAGATCGCCAGCGCGATGTTGCTCGGCGACGCGTAGTCGGGCGCGGTCGGGATGTTGCCGATGATCCAGCCGGCCGCCAGCGGCATGAGTGACAGGCCGATCACGGTGATGATGCTGCCGGTCACGACGGGGGGAAGAACCGGACGATCTTGGAGAAGAACGGGGCAATGACCAGTCCGACGAGGCCGGCCACGACCGCACCGAAGTCGCTCTGGAGGCCGGGGACGCCCTTCGACTCGCCGATGATGGCGAGCATCGTCGACACCGACGCGAACGAGACTCCCTGGACGAGCGGCAGCTGCGCTCCGAAGAACGGGACGCCCAGGTCTGCAGCATGGTGGCGAGGCCGCTGACGAACAGGTCACTCGACACGAGCAGGGCCTTGTCGGGCGCGCTGAGGCCCGCCGCTCCTCCGAGGATGAGCGGGCCGGCGATGACACCGCCGACCATCGCGAGGATGTGCTGGACGCCGTTGCCCAGGGACGAGAGGAAGGGCAGTCGTTCGTCCTCGGGCCGAACGTCCTCCTCGGGTGCGGAGTCGGACGTTCGCTCGCGGGTCGTCGTGCTCATCCGTCGCCTCGGTCCTCGAGCTGGTGGGTTGCCCGCGACGCTAACCCGCAGGCGGCGGCCGGTTTCCGGCGCGGAAAAGGTGTCGTTTCCGCCCGGCTAACAGCGACTACGCCGGTTCAGGAGCGACGACCACGAGGTCGGCCCGGGCCCGGGTCGCCAGGACGCGCTCGGCGTTGGCCTGGTCCGGGCCGAGGGCCCAGTCCTGCGCGGCGTCCG
>NZ_DATBTV010000033.1:0-1595 GCF_036559105.1 Lapillicoccus sp.
TCGTGGTTCGCCGGCACCTTGGAGAGCCCCGGTGACCTGTTCACCGACGAGCGTGGGCGCCGGTTCAAGGAGTCCTTCGGTATGGCCTCCAGCCGCGCGGTGCGCAACCGCACCGCAACCGACACGGCCTACGAGCGCGCGCGCAAGGCCATGTTCGAGGAGGGCATCTCCTCGGCGCGGATGTTCATCGACCCCGAACGGCCCAGCGTCGAGGACGTCATCGACCAGATCGTGGCCGGCGTGCGGTCCAGCTTCACGTATGCCGGTGCGCGCACCGTCGAGGAGTTCGCTGAGCGAGCCGTCGTCGGGCTTCAGAGCACCGCGGGGTTCGCCGAGGGCCGACCGCTGCACACGTCCTGGTGAGGGCGCGGCACTGATGGTCGCGTCGGTCGAACCGCTGCGGGCACCCGTCGACCCGGACGAGGCTCTGCGCCGCATCGCCTTCCTGCTGGAACGCGAACGCGCCGGCACCTATCGCGTCGAGGCCTTCCGCAACGCCGTGGTCACCGTGCGCGAGACGCCCGCGGACGAGCTCGCCGCCCGCCACCGCGAGGGCACCCTGCAAGACCTGCCGGGCATCGGGAAGTCCACCGCCGCAGTGGTGAGCGAGGCTCTGGACGGCCGGCTGCCGGCATACCTGAACACGTTGCAGGACAAGGCAAAACCGCTTGTCAGCGGAGGCGAGACACTGTTCGCAAGGCTCAAGGGCGACTGCCACTCGCACTCGAACTGGTCGGACGGCGGCAGCCCCATCGAGGAGATGGTGCTGACCGCCGTCGAGCTCGGGCACGAGTGGCTGGTGCTGACCGACCACTCCCCCCAGCTGCGGGTGGCCAACGGCTTGACCGCGGAACGGCTCACCAAGCAGCTGCGGATCGTCGACGCGGTGAACGCCTCGCTCGACGGACAGTTCACCCTGCTCAAGGGCATCGAGGTCGACATCCTCGACGACGGTGCACTGGACCAGACCGACACGATGCTCGGTCAGCTCGACCTCGTGACCGCCAGCGTCCACTCCAAGCTCAAGATGAACCGGGCGCCGATGACCCGCCGCATGGTGGCCGCGGTGTCGAATCCTCGCGTGAACGTCCTGGGGCACTGCACGGGTCGGCTGGTCACGGGCTCGCGCGGGACGCGGGCGCAGTCGGACTTCGACGCCCGGGCCGTCTTCGAAGCGTGCGCGGAGCACGGCACGGCCGTGGAGATCAACAGCCGACCCGAGCGATGCGACCCGCCCGACGAGCTGATCGAGCTGGCGATCGAGCTGGGGTGCCTGTTCGCCATCGACTCCGACGCACACGCCCCCGGTCAGCTCGAGATGAAGGCGTACGGCTGCGAGCGCGCCGAGCGCCTGGGGGTGCCGCAGGACAGAATCGTGACGACCTGGGACGTCGAACGCGTGCGTACGTGGGCCGCCGCGGGCTGAACTGCCCCGTTTTGGATATCGGGGCACCCAACCCCTATGCTTTCCGAGTCCTCGACGGATCCGAGCGCTGGAGCGCTAGAGGCGAGGATCGGTCGAGAGTCCGGTCCCCATCGTCTAGCGGCCTAGGACCCCGCCCTTTCACGGCGGTAGCACGGGTTCGAATCCCGTT
>NZ_DATBTV010000034.1:0-101999 GCF_036559105.1 Lapillicoccus sp.
TCGCCGGGTCCTCGATGGCGCCGGCCCCCTGGGTGAAGAACAGCCGCGCCTCGACGGTCTCGTCCCCGGTCGGTGCCCAAAGGTAGACCAGCGCCTCGCCCCGGTTGGACTCGCCGTGCCGGCGTAACAACCGGGCGTCGACGTGTGCACGGCGAACCGCCTCGACCGAGCGCAGCGGCAGGATCAGCTGTTCGACGCCGGTGTCGACCCAGAGCCGACCCTCCGCCAGGTCGTCGGCGTCCACCCCGATCATCGCCGCAAGATCCGCCGGCGTCGCGTCGACGGCGCGGGTGGTCGGCGCGACCGCAGTGGTCAGCACCCAGCGGGCACCGTTGATAGACACAGGAACCCGGCCGGCCGGCATACCGAGCACGACACTCTCGCGTCCCGACCGCAGGGACGAGACGACGTATGCGGTGCCGAGGGTCGGGTGGCCGGCGAACGGCAGCTCGTACTCCGGCGTGAAGATGCGCACGTCGGCGTCGACACCGTCACCGCCCGGCCCGGTGACGAACGTCGTCTCGGAGAGGTTGAGCTGACGTGCGATCGACTGCATCTGCACGTCGCTGACGTCGGCCGCATCCTCGAAGACGGCCAGCGGGTTGCCCGAGAACGGGTCGTCGCCAACGGTGAAGACGTTGACGATCCGGTAGGCGAGGTCCATGCGCCCACCCTGCCAGAGCGCCACCTCTACAGTGGCGACGTGACCAGCGTGCCGTCTCAGCCGCCCGAGCCCCAGGGCCACCTCGTCCTCCTGCGCCACGGTGAGACGGAGTGGTCGAAGTCCGGCCAGCACACGGGGTTGACCGACCTGCCGCTGCTGCCCGAGGGCGAGGAAGCGGCGCGGCGGGTGGCCCACCTCCTCTCGGGCTGGACCTTCGCGCGGGTCCTGGTGTCCCCGTTGCAGCGGGCCCGGCGCACCGCGGAGCTGGCCGGCGTGACCGAGTACGAGATCGACCCTCGCCTCAAGGAATGGGACTACGGCGGGTATGAAGGCCTGACCACTAAGGAGATTCGCTCGCGGGTCGGCTACATGTGGACGGTCTTCGAGAACGGCGTGGTGCCGGGCGACACCCCCGGCGAGACCGTCGAGTCGGTGGCTGCGCGGGCCGCGTCCGTGCTGTGGGACATCATGCCCACCCTCCAGGACAGCAACGTCGCGCTGGTCGCGCACGGGCACTACCTGCGGATCCTCGCCACGGTGTTCCTCCGCCAGGAGGTCCGGATGGGCGCCAAGCTGCTGCTCGACGCCGGGTCGATCAGCATCCTCGAATGGGAGCGTGAGCAGCCGGCGATCCGCACCTGGAACCAGCCCTCCCCCAAGGGCTGACGCGTCCTTCGGGGTCCCCGCGAAGTATCGGAGCGGAGCGGAGAACTTCGTGGGGTGGGTTCACCTCGTCCGGGTCCGCGGCGGTCGCACTACCGTGAGGTCCCACCGGCGCGGGGGCTCGACACTGACGGGGACGCCAGCAACAGCAGCAGCGGCAACGGGTTCGGGGTCGACGGGCCAGTCGATGGCCCCCGCCGGACCGAAGATCCCGTAGGACACGGCGTCCCCGGTGGTGAAGCGCGGGCCGTAGGCCACTCCCCCGCTACCCGCGGCGTCGAACGCCCGCGCCCAGGCCTGCGGCACCGCATACGGGACCATCGTCTCGAGCTCGCGAGTGACGCCGAACCTCGTGGCGGCCTGCGACTCGACGTCGGCGACGTCGCGCTCGTCGGGCAGGTGCAGCGTGGAGACGACGACGTCGTCGAGCAGCGACGCGGGGACGACCGGCTGCCCGCCGAGCACGGTGCCGAGCCGTTCGCGGACCGCGACGACGGCGGAGCTGGCGAGGTAGCAGGTCCCGCGCGGGTCCGGCAGGTCGAACCGGCCGCCTCCGTCACTGCCGAACCACCAGGGTCCGTATGCGGCGGTGTGGGCTCGCTGCAGCGCGTCACCGGGGGTGAGGTGTCGGGTCGGGAACCCGTCGAGCGGGACTGACGGCGGCAGCTGGGCGACGACCTCGCGGCTCATCGTGACCACCCGGACGCGTCGGCGGCGGCCACCGCGCGTACCCGGTCCACGGCATCCTTGGACGACCGGTGGACGACGAGGTAGTCGACGGCGCTGTCCCCGTCGAAGGCCGCGGTCGGCGTGGTGAGCCAGGTACCGATCGCCCAGCCGTCGGCGCCGGCACGCTTGAGGATGCCTACCGCGTCGACGACACCGGGGCGGACCTGCCCGTTGCGACCGAACTGGAGCACCGGGTACAGAAGGTGGCCGTCGGAGGTGCGGCAGGCCAGCAGCGTGCCGCGGCGCTCGCGGTCGGCCAACGCCTGGCGGGTCACACCGAGCCAGAGCATCAGGCCGGCCGTGTCGTAGAACGGCCCGATCGCGGTGTCCCAGGGGTGGACGCTCGGGAGTGCGGCAACCATCCGGGCGGCGAGGTCGTCGAGGGTGCCGAGCGAGCGGAGGCTGCGACCCTGCCGGGCGAGCTCGTCGGCCCGGTCGGCCAGCTGGAGCTCGACACGGTCCATCAGCTCGCCGATCGTGACGGCGTTCTTCTCGGTGATGGGGGCGACATGCTCGGTCATCGGTCGGACTCTCGGTCGAGGCATCTAACGTCAAGGGCGTCAAGGTGGACAGAGGTCCAGCGTATGCCCCGCTCCCGACACCGGGGCGCCACAGTGGTGCGGCGACGCTCGGAGACCGAGCGACGCCGCACCACTGTCGGGATCAGGCGACCTCGCGCAGGCTGCCGTCCTTGACGTCGTAGACGAACCCGCGGATGGCGTCCTTGGCCGGGATGAAGGGGTCGGCCTTGATCCGGGCGATGTTCTGGAGGACGTCCTCGTCGAGGTCGGTGAACGCCTCGGCGGCCCAGGTGGGCTTGATGCCGGTGTCCGCGTGGATCTGGGCGCGGAACCCGTCGTCGGTGAAGGTGAGCATCCCGCAGTCGGTGTGGTGGATGAGGATGATCCCGGTGGTGCCGAGCAGCCGCTGGCTGATGGCCAGGGACCGGAGCTCGTCGGGCGTCACGACTCCCCCGGCGTTGCGGATCACGTGGGCGTCGCCCTCGTGCAGGCCGAGCAGCCCGTAGACGTTGAGCCGTGCGTCCATGCACGCGACGACCGCGACGCCCTTGGCGGGCGGGAGGGGCAGGTCGCCCAGGGTGAACGTGGCGGCATACGCCTCGGCGTTGGACACGAGCTCGTCGGTGATGGTCATTCCATAACTCTATGTTCGGACCAACCTCACGCCAAGTTATGTATGACTAACGCCTCACGGGAACGGCCACGTGTGGACCGGCGCGTTGGCGTGCATGTTCTCGGCGTACGCCACAAGCATCTGCCGCAGCGCCTCGTGCCGGGTGAGGCCGCGCTCCTCCAGCCGCCGGGTGGTCTCGATCTGCCACGACGCGCCGTTGCGGCCGCTGAGGCAGCGCCCCTCGATGACCGACAGGTAGCGGTCGCGGACCTCCGGCGCCACGCCCCACTGGGTGAGGCCCTCGTGGGCCAGCGGCAGCAGGTGACGCAGGACGAGCTCGGTCACCGGAATCTCCCCGCGGCCGGGCCAGTAGAGCCGGGACTCGATCCCGTCGCGCGCGCCGCTGAAGAAGTTGTCCTCGGCCGCGACGAACGACATCCGGGTCCAGACCGGCCGCTCCTCCTGGGTCAGCATCCGCAGGGCCCCGTAGTAGAAGACCGCGTTGGCCATGACGTCGATGATGCTCGGGCCGGCCGGGAGGACGCGGTTCTCGACCCGCAGGTGCGGGCGGTCTCCGTGCGTGTCGTAGATGGGCCGGTTCCACCGGTAGACGGTCCCGTTGTGCAGCTTCAGCTCGGCGAGGGCCGGCACGCCCCCGGCCTCGAGGACCGCCTGCGGGTCCTCGTCGGACAGCTCCGGCAGCAGGGCCGGGAAGTAGCGGACGTTCTCCTCGAACAGGTCGAAGATCGAGGTCACCCAGCGCTCGCCGAAGAAGACGCGCGGGCGGACGCCCTGGTTCTTCAGCTCGACCGCCCGGGTGTCGGCGGCCTGGCTGAACAGCTCGATCCGGGTCTCGTGCCACAGCTGCTGCCCGAAGAAGTACGGGCTGTTCGCCCCGACGCCCAGCTGCGGACCCGCCAGCACCTGCGCCGCGTTCCAGTAGCTCGCAAAGTTGGACGGGTCGACCTGGAGGTGCAGCTGCATCGAGGTGCAGGCGGACTCGGGGGCGAGCGAGTCCGCATACCGGTCGAGCTTCTCGCCCGACGACCCCTCGATGTCGAGGTAGATGTCCTCGCCGCGGGCAGCAAGGACGGCGTCGTTGAGGGCCTGGTAGCGCGTGTTCGCGCTCATCCAGTCGCCCTCGAAGTGCTCGGGCATGACCGTCGGGAGGATCCCGATCATGAGGATGTGCGCGCCGACCTCGTTGGCCTTGCGCTCGGCCTCGTTGAGGGATGCGCGCAGGTCGTCCTCGAGGGACAGGGCGGTCGTGCCCTCCAACGTCGTGGGGGCGACGTTGAACTCGATGTTGTAGCGCGCCAGCTCGGTCTGGTAGTCGGCGTTCTCGATCGCCTCGAGGACTGTCGCGTTGTCGAGCTTGGGCTCGTACTCCTTGTCGACGAGGTTGAGCTCGATCTCCATACCGGTCATCTCACGGTCGGCGTCGAACTTGGCGTGTTGCAGCATCCGTTCGAACACGTCGAGGCTCAGGCGGACCTTCTCGCGGTACTTCTGGCGTTGTTCGCGGGAGAAGCTCGCGGCGCTGACCTCGGTTCCCATGCAGCGCAATGTATGCCCGCGGCCCGCCGCTCCGCGACGTCCGTCCACGACGTATCGCTCGGATCGGGAGGAAAGCCCTTAGGCCTCGCTTGACCGACGAACTAGGTTGGTAAGCATGGGCGACCACCGATTCGAGGGGATCCCGGCGATCCTCGTCGGGACCTGCAGAGAGCAGCGCGAGACTGTCGACGAGACGTTCCACGCGCGCTACGGGCACGACTACGACATCCACATCTTCGAGACGACCGAGGAGCTGCTGCTCTGTGCGGGCGAGCTGCGGCAGGACAACCACGGAATCGCCCTGGTGGCAACGGAGATGGTGCTGACCGACGGCGACGGCGTCGAGCTGCTGGACCGGGTCCACCAGATCGACGCCACCTCGCGACGGATCGTCCTGCTCTCTCCCGGCGCCTACTCCACCAACCTCCCCGCACTGCGCGGCATGCTGGCCGAGGGCCGACTGGACACCTGGCTGGGCATCCCCAGCGCGCCGCGGGACGAGGAGTTCCATGCGGCGATCGTCGAGATGCTCTCGGACTGGAGCTGGACGACCAACGCCATCGAGGTGGACGGCGTCCAGATCGTCGCGCCGATGAAGATGCCCGAGGTCGCGCGGATCGTCGACTACCTGCAGCGGATGGGCATCCCCCACCGGCGCTACCTCGTCGACTCGCCGCTCGGCCAGGAGGTCGTCGCGGCCGCCGGGCCTGACCCGCAGTTCCCGCTCGTCCGGACGCCGTCGAAGAAGGGCGCCGACTCGGACACCGTCGATCCCGCCGAGATCATGGGCAACCCGTCCCTGGCCGAGATGGCGGCCAAGATGTACGGCTCGGTCACCGACCTCGACCCGGACTTCGTCGCCGACCTCGTCGTCGTCGGCTCCGGACCGGCCGGGCTGGCGGCCGCGGTCTACGGCGCCTCCGAGGGGCTGGCCACGGTCGTCCTCGAGTCCGAGGCGATCGGCGGCCAGGCGGGGACCAGCTCGATGATCCGCAACTACCTGGGCTTCCCGCGCGGCATCTCGGGTATGCGGCTCGCCCAGCGGGCGCGGATGCAGGCGTTGCGGTTCGGGGCCCGCTTCTTCGTCGGTCTGCCGGTCCAGGCGCTGGAGCCCGGCCACGGCGACACTCCCCATACCCTCCGCCTGGAGGGTGGGAACAGCGTGCGCGGACGCACCGTCGTCATCGCGACCGGCGCCTCTTACCGGCGCATCGGGGTCGATGCCATCGAGGAGTTCGTCGGCCGGGGCGTGAACTACGGGGCCGCGACGAGCGTCGCCCGTGACCTGCGCGACCGCGAGGTCTACGTCGTCGGCGGCGGGAACTCGGCCGGCCAGGCGGCGGTCCACCTGGCCCGGTTCGCCAAGTCGGTCACGATGGTGATCCGTCGCGAGTCGCTGCTGTCCACGATGTCCTCCTACCTCGTGCGCGAGGTCGAGGCCAACCCGGTGATCAGCGTCCGGCCCTGCACCGAGGTCGTCGACGGTGGCGGCGAGCGTTGGCTTCAGTGGCTGACCCTGCGCAACCGCGAGGACGGCCACGAGGAGCGAGTCGAGGCGAGCGGGTTGATGCTGCTGCTCGGGGCCGACCCGTGCAGTGAGTGGCTGCCGGACGGGGTGGCGCGGGACGACAAGGACTTCGTCCTCACCGGGCGCGACGTACCGCCGGAGCTCTGGCAGGACGAGCTCCCGCCGGCCGCGCTCGCGACGACGATGCCCGGAGTCTTCGCCGTGGGCGACATCCGGCAGGCGTCGATGAAGCGGGTCGCGGCGGCGTCCGGCGAGGGTTCGGCCGTGGTCCCGCTGGTCCACGCCTACCTGGACCCGACCATCGCCTGACCCGGCGCTGCTGCGCGGGCGCCTGGGAACGCGCGTCGGTTCCGGGCCCTGTCGCCCGGCCGCCCTAGCCTCGGGAACGTGCGGCTGATCCACACCTCCGACTGGCACCTGGGACGCGCGTTCCACGGTGTGGGGATGCTGACCGCCCAGGCCCGCTACGTCGACCACCTCGTCGAGCTGGTCCGCACGGAGCGGGTCGACGCGGTCCTCGTCAGCGGCGACGTCTACGACCGCGCGCTGCCCAGTCCCGGGACCGTCGAGCTGCTCTCCGAGGCGGTGACCCGCATCGTGGACGTGGGGGCCCAGGTGGTGCTCTCGTCGGGCAACCACGACTCGGCCATCCGGCTGGGCTTCGCGGCCCGCCTCCTGGAGCGGGCCGGGTTGCACATCCGGACGTCCCTGGCCTTGGTCGGTTCGCCGGTGGTGGTCGACGGCACCGCGATCTACGCCCTCCCTTACCTCGAGCCGTCGACCTCGGCTGACCCCCTCGGCGCGACCGTCCGGAGCCATGCGGGCGTGCTGCGGGCCGCGATGGAGGGGGTGTCGGCCGACCTTCGGACCCGCCCTGGGCCGTCGGTGGTCATGGCTCACGCCTTCGTCACCGGTGGCGTCTCCTCCGACTCCGAGCGTGACATCTCGGTCGGCGGCGTCAGCGCGGTCCCGCCCAGCGTCTTCGACGGCGCGGACTACGTCGCGCTCGGGCACCTGCACGGGGCGCAGGCGGTCACCGAGCGGGTCCGCTACTCCGGGTCCCCCTACGCGATGTCGTTCGGCGAGCACGCGCATACCAAGGGCTCGTGGCTGGTGGAGCTCGACGAGAGCGGACTGGTCTCGTCCGAGCTCGTGGCGGCGCCGGTCGACCGGCCGTTGCGGGTGCTCCGCGGCGACCTCGACGACCTGCTCGCCGACCCGACGCTGGCCGCCGCAGAGGCCGCGTACTGCCAGGTCACCCTCACGGACTCGGTACGCCCGCTGGGCGCCATGGACCGGCTCCGGCAGCGCTTCCCGCACACCCTGGTGCTCGGGTTCGAACCGCGGGGCGGGGCGGTCTTGATCAGCTCGTACGCGGCGGCGCTCGGACGCCGGTCCGACGACCTCGACGTGTGCTGTGACTTCCTCGCCCACGTGCGGGGCGGGTACCCCGCGTCGACCGAGGAGCGGGCCTTGTTCGCTGAGGCCGTCGAGGCGTCGCGGGTCGAGCGTGCGGCTCGGCTGGACGAGCTCGGGGCGATGCTGCCCGGTCTGGGCGACGAGCTCTTCGCCCCGCGGACGGGGGTCGCGTGAGGCTGCACCGGCTCGACGTGACGGCGTTCGGGCCGTTCGCGGGCACGGTCACGGTCGACTTCGACGCGGTCGGGGCCAACGGGCTGTTCCTCATCCACGGTCCGACCGGGGCCGGCAAGACCAGCCTGCTCGATGCCGTGTGCTTCGCCCTGTATGCGGGGGTGCCCGGTGCGAGGCCGGGCGGCCGTGCGCTGCGCAGCGACCATGCGGGCCGCGACGCGGTCCCGGTGGTGCGGCTGGAGTTCGGCGTCGGGGTGCGGCGGTTCCGGGTGACGCGCTCGCCGGAGTTCCTGCGGCTGAAGAAGCGCGGCGACGGCTACACCAAGGCACCGGCAGCGGTGGTGCTCGAGGAGCACACCGGCGGCCGATGGCGTGGCGTCACGACCCGGGCCGACGAGGTCGGCGACATCGTCACCGAGGTTCTCGGGATGGGGCTGGCGCAGTTCAGCAAAGTGGTGCTGCTGCCGCAGGGCGAGTTCGCGGCCTTTCTGCGCGCCACGGCCGACGAGCGACGGACCCTGCTGGAGAAGTTGTTCGACATCTCGACCTACGCCGGCGTCGAGACCTGGCTGGTCGACCGGCGCCGCGAGCTGGCCGCCGCACTGACCGAGGAGGAGCAACGGCTGGCGACCGACCTCGCGCGGGCCGAGGACGTCCTGGGCGGCGTTCCCGGCGAGGTGCTGGGCGACGGTGTCGACTGGGGCTCGGTCTCGCCGGAGTCGCTATCCGCGCTGGTCGACGACGTCCAGGACCGGCTGGGCCGCCACGCCGTGACGTGCCTGGCCGCCTCCGGTGACGCCGAGAGCCAGGCGGCGGCGGCCCAGGCCGGCGCGGTACGCGCGACAGGAGTGGCCGACCGACAGCGACGCGGGCGGCTCGCGCGACAGACGATGGCGGCCTTCGAGGCGGACCCCGAGCGGTGGTCGACGCTGAACGCCACGGTGGATGGGGCGACGCGGGCCGCGGCGGTGTCAGGGGACCTGCGGGCGCTGGTCCGGGCCCGCTCCCGGGTGGACGGGGCGGCGGCTCGGGTCGTCGCGGCTCAGGAGCCGCTCGCTCGGTTCGGGGCAGCGGGCTGGACCCCGGCGACGGCGGCCGGCTGGTTGACGACCCTCGGCGAGCACGGTGTCGCCCTCGAGGAGGCGGCGGCGATCGAGCGACGGCTGGTGACCGACCGGGTCAGGCTGGGCGAGCTCGGCCGGTCGACGACGGCCGCTCGCACCGCCCTCGGTCAGCAGCGCGAGGCGCTGGCCCGGGCCACCACGACGGTCGAGCAGGCCGAGGCCGACGTTCGTGCCGGACAGGCGGCGACCGCTGCTCGCACGGCCGCGTCGGCTGACGCCGAGGCGTGGGCCGAGGTCCACCGCCTCGCCACCGACGTCGTCGCGGCGCGGGCCAGGTGCGCGACACTGCGGGAGCGCGCCCTGACGGTGCGCGAGGCCGAGCAGGACGCCCGGGAGGGCTTCCTCGCGGCCCAGCAGGCTCGGGTCGACGGGATGGCCGCCGAGCTCGCCGGACGGCTGACCGACGG
This sequence comes from Lapillicoccus sp., assembly GCF_036559105.1. GTDB lineage: Bacteria > Actinomycetota > Actinomycetes > Actinomycetales > Dermatophilaceae > Lapillicoccus. The sequence goes on from NZ_DATBTV010000034.1 coordinate 9,400, forward strand.
CGAGCCGTGCGCGGTGTGCGGCTCCCGGGAGCACCCGGAGCCGACCGTTCCCGGAGCCGTGGAGACGACGGGCGCTGTGGTCGACGGCGCTGAAAGGCAGTGGCAGGCTGCGCGCTCGGTGACGACGGCAGTCCACGCGGAGCTGGCGGCGGCGGAGCAGCTCGTCACGACCCGGACCGCGGACCTGGAGAGCGCGATGGCGCGCCATCCGCAGGTGGTCCACACCGACCTCGACGCGCTGGCCAGGGGTGTGGCCGCCGCTCGGACAAGGTTGGACGAGACCGGGGCCGAGGTCGCCCGGCTCGGCGACGTGGATGCGCGGCTGGCGAGTGCGCATACCCTCCGGCAGTCATGCGTGCTCTCCGTCGACGAGCTGGAGCGGACCGCGGCGACAGCAGCCGGGACCGCGGCCGAGGTGCAGGAACGCGTCGACCAGCAGTCCGTGGCCCGGGCCACGCTGCTCGACGAGCACCAGCGGCTCTGTCCGTGCGCGACCGCGGCGGGCGAGGTGGCGGTCCCGGAGCACGAGCGGGTCCGGGTGGCGGCGATGGAGGTCCGCGACGCCTTGACGGCAGCGGCGGAGGTCCGGACCGACGCGGCTGCCGTCGAGGCCTCGGCGCGAGAAGCGCTGGAGCTCAACGGGTTCGAGTCGGTCGAGGCGGCGACCGCTGCGACGCTGGGCGGCCAGGACCTCGACGAGCTGCGGCGTCGGCTGCGCGACCTGGAGCAGCGGCGGGCGGCGGCGATGGCGACGCTGGCCGATACCGAGGTGGCGGCGTCGCTGGACGCGCCGGACGCCGACGTCGCGGCCGCGACTGCGACGGCCGACGCCGCGCGGGCGGCCTTGCGGCGGGCGCAGCACGCGCAGACCGGCGCGGAGGCCGCGGTGCGGACGTTCGGTCAGGTCCGCGAGTCGGTGCTGGCGCGTGTGGCCACGATCGGGCCGCTCGCGGCGCTGTCCGCCCAGGTGGGCGAGCTCGCCGACACGACGACGGGCATCGGCGGCCAGAACGCGCTGCGGATGAGGCTCACGGCGTTCGTCCTCGCGGCCCGGCTGGAGAAGGTCGCGGCGCTGGCCAACGAACGGCTGCGGGTGATGGGTGACGGTCGTTACCAGCTCGCCCACTCCGACGACCTGGCCGCGGGCGGACGGCGCAGCGGGCTGGGACTGGTCGTGCGCGACCAATGGACCGGTCAGGTGCGCGACACGGCGTCGCTCTCCGGCGGCGAGTCGTTCATGGCGTCGCTGGCGCTGGCCCTCGGGCTCGCCGACGCGGTCCGGGAGGAGGCGGGCGGGTTCGACCTCAACACGCTGTTCATCGATGAGGGGTTCGGCACCCTGGACGACGAGAGCCTGGAGCAGGTCATGGCAGTCCTCGACGGGCTGCGCGACGGTGGCCGGTGCGTGGGCGTGGTCAGCCACGTCAGCGACCTGCGGTCACGGGTGCCCGACCAGGTCCGCGTCGACAAGACCTCGACCGGGTCGAGCGTGACCATGCTCGGGCTCGACAACCCGGCGGCCTAGTCAGCCCACCACGGGCTCCCCTACTCACGGCGCGCAGGTTCTCGTCGCTCCGATGGTGAGGCAGACCGGTCAGGGCGCCCTCGGGTCGAGCGCCGCGACCAGTCGTTCGATGTCGGCCGGACCGACCCGGCAGCAGCCACCGAGGTAGGCCGCCCCCGCGTCGGCCCAGGACCTCGCCAGGTCGGCATCCACGCCGGGCGTACCAACCCACGCCCGCGCCCGGGCGTCCCACTCCCCGCCGCCGTTCGGATAGGCGACCGCCTTCTTCTTGCCGACCTCGACCGCCAGTCGGACGGCATCCAGGACCTGGTCGGCCGGGCAGCAGTTGACCCCGACGGCCACGACCGTCGTCGGCGCCGCGGCCGTGGCGAAGGCGTCGGTCAGCGGCTGGCCGGCGGCGGTACGACCGTCGCGGGCCGAGAACGAGAACCAGGTCGGCAGGTCGATGTCGTACAGCAGGTCGACGAGAACCTCGGCCTCGTCGATGTCCGGGATGGTCTCCACGGCGATCAGGTCCGGACCGGCCGAGGCCAGCAGCTCGAGGCGGGGCCCGTGGAAGTCGCGCAGCCGCGCGGCCGTGACGCCGTAGCGGCCGCGGTACTCCGAACCGTCCGCCAGGACCGCCCCGTAGGGCCCGATGGAGGCGGCGACCCAACGGTCCACCCCGTCGACGGCCAGCTCGTCCCGTACCTCGCGGGCTACCTCGATGCTGCGAATGAGCAGCGCCGACGCTTCGGCGGGAAGCAACCCCTGGTCGATGAACCCCGGGACGCTCGCCTGGTAGCTGGCGGCGGTCGCGACCTGGGCCCCCGCCCGGTAGTACCGCCGATGGACCTCGGCGACGGCCTCTGGAGCGTCCCTCAGCACTCGGGCGGTCCACAACGGGTCCGAGAGGTCGTGGCCCAGCCCCTCGAGGGCGTTGGACATCCCGCCGTCGAGGATCACCGGCTCCGGACCGCTCATCCCTCTAGTCTGCCGATCCGTGGGTTGCTTGACACCTGGTCGACCGCCATCCGGTCGGCTGCGCCAGCCGGCTGCTAGCGTCCCCCGCAATGGAGGGCAGGGACCTGGGACCTGGGTGAGTTCGCGGCTCGGCTGCGCGGCTTCCGGGACGGGGCGCTGACCCAGGAGGAGCTGGCCGAGCGGGCCGGGCTCACCACGAACGCCATCGGCGCGCTGGAGCGAGGGGAACGGCGCAGGCCGTACCCGCATACCTTCCGTGCTCTGGCCGATGCGCTAGACCTCGACGAGCCGCAGCGCGCCGACCTGGCCGCCGCCGACCTGGCCGCCGCCGCCCGGCCCGTACCCGACGGGAGGGACGGGCCGACCGGCGACCCCGGACCGCCGATGTTCGGACGCCGGCGCGAGCTCGGAGACGTCATCGCCCCGCTGACCCCGGGAGGTACTCGGCTGCTCACCCTCACCGGACCTGGTGGCGTCGGCAAGACGCGGCTGGCGATCGAGGCGGGCCGACGGGCGTCGACGGCGTTCGGCGGCGCGGTGACGGTGGTCGAGCTCGCCGCCGTGCGCGACCCGGCGCTGGTGCTGCCCACCGTCGCCCAGGTCCTGGGTGTTACCCAGGGCGGCGGCAGGCGACCCTGGCCGGTCGTCGCCGCCCACCTCGGCGGCCGCCCCCGTCTCCTGGTGCTCGACAACCTGGAACACCTGCTCCCCGCCTCCCCGGATGTCGCTCGGCTGGTGGATGCCTGCCCAGGCGTCGTCGTCCTCGCCACGAGCCGGGCGCCGCTGCGTCTCCGCGCGGAACGGGAGCTGCCGCTGGCGCCGCTCTCGCTGCCGGCGACGTCGGACGTGGCGTCGGACTCCGGCAGCGGTGCCGGCCAGATGCTGCTCGAACGGGCCCGGGCGGTGTCCCCGTCGTTCGCCCTCACCGAACGAACTGCCCCGGCCATCGCCGCCATCTGCCGTCAGCTCGACGGACTGCCGCTCGCCCACCCGGCAGCTACGACCGCGCCCTCCCCCGGGGGCCCTCACCCGGACCAGCACCGTGAACGAAAGGACGGCGCGTTGCGGCTCAGGGAAGGAGAGGCCGATCGCCCACGCGGTCAGCGGGCGCCGAGCCAGCGGCCTACTCGCCGGCGCGCGACGTTGATGTCCAACCAACACCGGCCCGCACGGAAGCGCTGTGCCTCAGCGCTGATACCAGGCGACCAGCCGAGCGCGCCCCAACGTGTGGGAGAAGAGGTTGAACCCCAGCACGGCCGGGCTCGCGTCCGCCACGTCCAGCGTCTCGACGTCGACCGCATGCACCACGACGAAGTAGCGGTGCGGGATGTGGCCCTCCGGCGGGGCCGCACCGACGAACCGGCGCTGCCCGGAGTCGTTGCGCAGCTGCGCGGCTCCGTCGGGCAGACCGGACCCCTCGTCGTCGCCAGCACCGCTCGACAGCGACGTCGTCGTCACGGGGATGTTCGCGACGGCCCAGTGCCAGAAACCCGACGCGGTGGGCGCGTCCGGGTCGTAGACCGTGACCGCGAAGCTCTTCGTCTCCTCGGGGAAGCCGGACCACTCGAGCTGCGGCGAGACATCGTCCCCACCGGCGCCCATGATCCCGCTGACCTGCGCGAGGGCCAGCTGCTCGCCGTCTCTGACGTCCGTCGAGCGGAGAGTGAAGGACGCTACCTGCGGCAGGTGGGCATACGGGTCATAGGTCTCCGAGGGCATGTTCGCACCGTAACCCGACCTCCCACGCTCACGCGAGGCGGGCGAGGCGGGCGAGGACCTCCAGCGCACGGTCCGCGTGGGCCGTCATGCTGGTCTCCGACTGGATAACCTCGGTGACCTGCTGGTGCTCGTCGATGACGAACGTCGCCCGCTTCACCGGGGTGACGAACCGGCGCCGCACCCCGTATGCCTCGGCCACCGAACCGTCGGTGTCGGCGAGGAGCGGGTAGTCCAGCAGCTCGCTCTCGGCGAAGGCCCCCATGGTGACGACGTCGTCCATCGAGATCCCGACCCGGTGCGCCCCCACTTCCGCGAACCGGGTGGCGAGGTCCCGAAAGTGGACCGCCTCCCTGGTGCACCCACCCGAACCGGGGGTAGGGAAGAAGAACAGGACGACGGGACCGCGCAACAGGAGCTGATCGAGCTCCTGGACCTTCCCGTCCTGGTCGGGCAGATGGAAGTCGGGCGCCCTCGTTCCCGCGTTGAGCGTCTTCATGTGAGGCTTTCGCGACACAGCCCCCGGACGGATTGCCCGAACCGTCACGAGGTCCGCAAACGCGCAGGTCCGCGTGACGTCGCTCACCTATTCTGCGCGGGTGACCTTCTTCCGAGATCTGCGCACACTGCTGCGCTACGGCGGGTTCCGCCGGCTGTTCTCGGTAAGACTCCTGTCCCAGTTCTCGGACGGCGTCTTCCAGGTCGCCCTCGTCTCCTCGGTGCTCTTCTCCCCGGAGCGCGCGCCGAACGCCGGCGCCATCGCCGCGGGATTCGCGACGATCCTGCTGCCGTTCTCGGTCCTCGGCCCGTTCGTCGGCGTGTTCCTCGACCGCTGGCCGCGGCGGATGACCCTCGTGGTCAGCAACCTCGTCCGCGCCGCGCTGCTGGTCCTCGTCGCCGTGCTCGTCGCGCACGACAACGTCGGGCTGTTGTTCTTCGTGCTGGTCCTGGCTGCCTTCTCGGTCAACCGGTTCCTGCTGGCCGGCCTGTCCGCGTCCCTGCCGCACGTCGTCGACCGTGACCTGCTCGTGACCGCGAACTCGGTCGTCCCCACCTGCGGCTCGATCGCCTACCTCTGTGGTCTGGGCGCCGGCGGTGCCCTCCATGCCATCACCGACTCGGATTCCATGGTGATCGTCACGGCCTCCGTGCTCTACCTGTTGTCGTCGGGTGTCGCCATGCTGCTGCCGTTCCTCGGACCCGACCTCGAGGAGGTCGGCGACGCCGTCCGCGAGGCTCTCGGCAGCGTCGTCAAGGGGCTCGTCGACGCGGCGCGGCACCTTCCGCGACTGGCCCGGCTGGCCCTTACCATCGTCACCGCGGCCCGGCTCCCCTACGGGTTGATGATCGTCGGCCTGGTCCTCATCTCACGCAACCACCTCGCGCCCGGCAACCCCGTCGGTGGGATGGCCGGAGCCGGCATGGCCGTGGCCGCCTCCGGGGTGGGGTTCGGCGCCGCGGCGGTCCTCACTCCGACCATGACCCACCGGTTCGGGTTGCGCCGCTATCTCGCCGGGCTCGCCCTTCTGGGGACGGTGATGCAGGTCTTCCCGCTGGCGCTGTTCACCTCGTGGGCCATCGCGGTCTCGGCGTTCGGACTCGGCCTGACGACGCAGGGGATCAAGATCTGCGTCGACACCACGCTGCAGCGCATCGTCGGCGACGTGTTCCTCGGCCGCGTCTTCTCGATCTACGACGTCCTGCTCAACGTGGCGCTGGTCGTCGCGACCGTCATCGCCGCGCTGGTCATGCCGACCGACGGCCGGTCGATCGCGGTCCTCGCGGGCGCGGCGCTCTGGTACCTCGCCATCACCGTGGTCGTCATCCGGTTCTGGCCGCGTCCGGCGGACCGGCTGGTTACCGAGCGGGTTCACTAGGGTTTCTCTCCGTGACCGACTCTCGAGGCGTTGCCGCTCTCGAGCACGTCGCGGCCACCCGCTACGTCACGCCGCTGCGGGAGGGCGGCTCGCTGCCGGGGCTCGTCGAGGCGGACGACGACGGGATCTACGTTCTGAAGTTCCGTGGCGCCGGCCAGGGGGTCAAGGTCCTCGTCGCGGAGATCCTCGTGACCGAGATCGCCCGGCTGCTCGGGATCCCGGTCCCGAGGCTCGCCCTCGTGACGTTGGACGCGCAGATCGCGAAGTACGAGGCCGACGAAGAGGTCCAGGACCTGCTCAACGCCAGCATCGGGCTCAACCTCGGTGTCGACTTCCTGCCCGGCTCGTTCGGGTACGACGGGTCGGTTCCCCCGCCGGAGGACGTCGCCGCCCGCATCGTCTGGCTGGACGCACTCACGGCCAACGTCGACCGCACCTGGAACAACCCGAACCTGCTGCTCTGGCACCGTCGGACGTGGGCGATCGACCACGGGGCCGCGCTCTACTTCCACCACGGCTGGCCCAGTCGTCAACCCGACCCGGGCCGGTTCGCCGGCCAGGCCTTCGACGCCTCCACCCACGTGCTGCGAGAGGTGGCGGCCGACCCGGCCGCGCAGCACGCCGAGCTGACCGCGATCCTCACGCCTACGGTACTGGCCTCGGTCGTCGAGCTGGTCCCGGAGCAGTGGCTGGAGACCACGCCGTGGCTCCCCGACGCGACGGCCGTCCGGTCCGCATACCTCGAGATGCTCGTCGCCCGGCTGGCCAACCCGGGCAGCTGGCTCCCGGCGGTGGCGTCGTGATCGGGTACCAGTACGTCACGCTCCGGTGCGTGCCCCGCGTCGAGCGCGGGGAGTTCGTCAACGTCGGGGTCGTCCTGTACGCGCAGGGTGCCGACTTCCTGGAGTCGGCCCACCACGTCGACGAGGCGAGGCTGCGGGTGCTCGCGCCGGACCTCGACCTCGGGACCGTGGAGGACCTGCTCTGCACGGTCCAGGCGGTGTGCCGCGGGGACAGCGGCCGTGGCCTGCCCCACCTGGAGGGTCTGGGCCGGCGGTTCGGCTGGCTCACGGCGCCGCGGTCCACGATCGTCCAGCCGAGCCCTCGGCACGGCGGGCTCTGCGAGGACCCGGCGGTAGAGCTCCAGCGGCTGATGGCCCTGCTCGTCGGACCGTGACGCCCCAGGCGTAGGCGGCCACCTCCGGCGCCTCCGGTACCTCAGCCGTCTGAGCCGGTGACAAACGGCCTGGGCGGCAGGGTGTCGTGGGCTGATGATGAGGTGGGTATCGACACCGTGATCAGGGGGACTTCGCGTATGGCCATCGACGAACAGCAGTCCGTGGGCGTCGCCGAGCGCCCCCGCGGCTACTCGGGCCGCCACGAGCAGGTCCGCGACCGGGGTCCTTGGCCGGCCCTGTGGGCGCTGGTCCTGGGCTTCTTCATGATCCTCGTCGATGCGACCATCGTGTCCGTCGCGACGCCGGCGATCATCCGCGGACTCGACGCCGACGTGAACTCCGTCATCTGGGTCACCAGCGCCTACCTCCTCGCGTATGCCGTCCCGCTGCTCGTCACCGGCCGGCTCGGCGACCGCTTCGGGCCGAAGTACGTCTATCTCGTCGGACTCGCCCTGTTCACCGCCGCCTCCCTGTGGTGCGGGCTGACCGGCTCGATCACCGAGCTCGTGGTCGCGCGGGTCGCCCAGGGGCTCGGCGCATCCCTGATGACCCCGCAGACGATGGCGGTCATCACTCGGACCTTCCCGGCCGGTCAGCGGGGCCAGGCCATGTCGCTCTGGGGTGCTACGGCCGGTGTCGCCACCCTGGTCGGCCCCCTCGTCGGTGGTCTGCTCGTGGACGGCCCCGGCTGGCAGTGGATCTTCTTCATCAACGTGCCGATCGGAGTGGTCGGCCTCGTGCTGGCGTGGCGGCTGGTCCCTCGCCTGGAGACCCACAGCCACTCGTTCGACCTGATCGGCGTGGCGCTGTCCTCGGTCGGGATGTTCTGCCTCGTGTTCGGCATCCAGGAGGGCGGGACCTACGACTGGGGCGCCATCACCGGGTTCCTCTCGGTGCCGCTGCTGATCGGGTTCGGCGTGGTCGTGCTGGGGGTCTTCATCTGGTGGCAGGGCCACATGCGGGGCGAGCCGCTCGTGCCGCTGTCGCTGTTCCGCGACCGCAACTTCTCGCTGTCCAACGCGGCGATCACCACGGTCGGGTTCGCCATCACCGGCATGGCGTTCCCGTTGATGCTCTTCACCCAGGCCGTGCTCGGGTACTCGCCGACGAAGTCCGCGCTCCTGCTCGTCCCCATGGCCGTCCTGTCGGGCGCCCTCGCGCCAGTCGTCGGCCGGTTCGTCGACACGGTGCACCCGCGGTACATCACGACCGCCGGCCTGCTCCTCTGCTCGATCTCCCTGTTCTGGGTGAGCCGGGTCATGACACCGGACGTCGCCGTGTGGCAGCTGTTGCTGCCGATGGCCCTGCTCGGCGTGGCCAACGCCGGCATGTGGTCACCGCTCGCCGCCACGGCGACGCGCAACCTGCCCATGCGGTCGGCCGGTGCCGGCGCCGGGATCTACAACACCACGCGGCAGGTCGGCGCGGTGCTCGGCAGCGCCGCGATCGCCGCGGTCATCGAGGCGCGCCTGGCCGCCAACCTCGGCGCAGCGGCCGGGACCGCCGGCGGATCCGGCGCCGGCGCCGCGGCCGGCGGCACCCGTGGGACGGGTCTGCCGCCGCAGGTCGCTTCGGGGTTCGCGTCCGCGATGTCCGAGGCCATGCTGTTGCCCGCGACGGTCCTGCTCCTCGGCGTGGTGGCGGTGCTCTTCTTCGTCAGGCCGAGCTTCGCCGGCAAGCCGGCCACGGTTGCTGCAGCCGACCCGACGGGGGCGGGTCACGCGCCGGCGGACGCGGCGCCAGCGATCACCCCGGCCTGATGCCTCAGGGACAACCCCCGTTGCCCCCGTAGCCATGCCGGTCCCCGTGGCCGCGATGCGCGACCTTGGTCGGTCCGGTGCCTGCCGGCAGACCTGGGTGTGGGGCGCCGTTTCGGCGTTCCCACGCCCAACACCCTCCCCCGAAGCCCTCGCCGTCAGGTGCGCAACGCCCACATGGCGACGGCAGCGGCGGCCGCGACGTTGAGCGAGTCGACCCCGCCGGCCATCGGGATCCGGACGGCGAGATCCGCGCCGGCGAGGGTCCGCCGGCCCAGCCCGTCCCCCTCGGTACCCAGAACCAGGGCCAGACGCTCCGGCGGCACGGCGGCCAGCTGGTCGAGGGTGACCGCGTCCTCGGCGAGAGCCAGGGCCGCAACGGTGAAGCCCGCGCTCTGCAGCTGCGCGATCCCGCCCGGCCACGGCTCGACCCTCGTCCACGGCACCTGGAACACGGTGCCCATCGAGACCCGGATCGCCCTGCGGTATAAGGGGTCCGCGCACCTCGGCGTCACGAGGATCGCATCGATCCCCAGAGCGGCCCCGCTCCGGAACGCCGCACCCACGTTGGTGTGGTCGACGATGTCCTCGAGGACGAGTACCCGCCGCGCATCAGCGACGACGGAGTGCACGGTCGGCAGCGCCGGTCGGTGCATCGAGGCCAGCGCGCCCCGGTGGAGGTGGAACCCGGTGAGCTCCTCCATCACCTCGTACTCGCCCACGAACACCGGCACCCCGTCGCCTTCCGCCGCGGCCACGACGTCGGCGAGATCGGTGAGCCAGCGCTCCGCCATCATCAGCGACCGCGGCCGGTCGCCCGCCGCGAGAGCCCGGCGGATGACCTTCTCCGACTCCGCGATGTAGAGCCCGCGCTCCGGCTCGGTCCGGCGCCGCAGCGCGACGTCGGTGAGCCCCACGTAGTCCGCCAACAACCCGAGGACTTCGTCCCGCATACCCGCGCCTGACGCGGAGTCGGACGCTGAGCGGGGCGTGGAGTCCCGCGCGCGGGCGGCACGGACGTCGGAGGCGGTGACCCGGACCGGCATCAGGGGAAGGCCACCAGCTTGACGATGGCCACTGTCCCGATGAGGACGATGAGCCCACGCAATGCGGCCGGCGGGATCCGGCGGCCGACGCGGGCGCCCACCACGCCGCCGACGAACGACCCGATGGCGATGAACAGGACGACCCACCAGTCGATGGAGCTGCGCGCGAAGAGGACGAAGGTGACCGCGGCGACCGCGTTGACGATCGAGCTGAGCACGTTCTTGTAGGCGTTCAGCCGCTGCAGCGGCTCCGAGCTGAGGGCGCTGAAGATGCCCATGAGCAGCACGCCCTGCGCCGCGCCGAAGTACCCGCCGTAGGCCCCCGCGACGAAGACGCCGACGCCCAGCGCCCAACGGTGCCAACCCGGCTCGGCCTCGTGCGGCGACCGCGCAGCCGCCCGCCGCTGGAGCCACGGACCCACGAGGACGAGGGCCAGGGCGATCGCGATGAGGACTGGCACGATCGCCTTGAACGCCTCGGGCGGCAGCACGAGGAGCAGGGAGGCGCCGACGACCGAACCGACGAAGGACAGCGGCCCGAGCCGGAAGAGGGTTCGCGAATGGCCCTCGAGCTCGTGGCGGTACCCGTAGCTGCCGCTTACGCCACCCGGCACCAGACCGATGTTGTTGCTGACGTTCGCGGTCAGCGGCGGGTAGCCGAGGATGAGCAGGGTCGGGAACGTGATGAGCGAGCCGGACCCGACGATGGTGTTGATGGTCCCCGCCGCGAACCCCGCCGCGATGATCACGGCTACGTCGAGCACGGACACCCGGTCACCCTAGACCGGGGTGACCGGGTGTCTCACGCAGCGGTACGCAGCGGTACCAAGCGGTACGCGGCGGGGTCAGCGAGGCGGCTGGCCCTCCGGCTGCACCGGGGGGACCGGCGGGACCGGCTGGACCGGCTCGACGGGGGAAACCGGCTCGACCGTGGAAACCGGGGGCACCGGTCCGGCGGACGGGGCCTGCGGTACCTGCGGTGCCGGAGGCTCCCCGGCGCGCGCCGGAGTGGCGTGCGAGGGTGTCGTCCAGACCCGGGGCGCCGGCGCCTGGTACCGACGCGAGCTCGGTGACGCGCCCTCGGTGGCCTCGGCGCTGGCCTGCCCTGCCTGCCCGCGTGCTTCGGCGAGCGCCTGGGCGGGGTCCTGCAGGGAGGTGTCGGCGAACGCGTCGTCCTCGGGACCGGGATCGACCCAGGCGTCGTCCTCGTCGTCGACGCCGGGCTGGTTGCCCCCGAGCGCTCCGCTGATGCCGCGGAGGGCGTCGGTGACCTCGGACGGGATGATCCACATCTTGTTGGAGTCGCCTCGAGCGAGCTGGGGCAGGACCTGGAGGTACTGGTAGGCCAGCAGCCGCTGGGTGGGCTTGCCGCGGTGGATCGCGCCGAAGACCTGCTGGATGGCACGGGCCTGGCCCTGCGCCTCGAGGATGCGGGCCTGAGCAGAACCCTCGGCCCGAAGGATCTGGGACTGCTTCTCGCCCTCGGCGGACAGGATCGCGGACTGCTTGACGCCCTCGGCGTTGAGGATGGCCGCACGGCGGTCACGCTCGGCCCGCATCTGCTTCTCCATGGAGTCCTGGATCGAGTGCGGCGGGTCGATGGCCTTGAGCTCGACGCGGTTGACGCGGATGCCCCAGCGGCCGGTCTCCTGGTCGAGGACGCCGCGCAGCTGGGCGTTGATCTGGTCGCGAGAGGTCAGCGTCTGCTCGAGGTCGAGCGAGCCGATGACGTTACGGAGGGTGGTGACGGTCAGCTGCTCGATGCCCTGGATGAAGTTGGCGATCTCGTAGACGGCGTCCTTCGCCTCGGTGACGGTGTAGTAGATGACTGTGTCGATGCTGACGACGAGGTTGTCGGACGTGATCACCGGCTGCGGCGGGAAGGTGACGACCTGCTCGCGCAGGTCGATGTTGGCGCGCACCTTGTCGACGAACGGGACGAGGAAGTGCATGCCGTCGTCCAGGGTCCGGCTGTAGCTACCCAGTCGCTCGACGATCTGCGCGGTCTGCTGCGGGACGATCCGGACGGTCCGGACGACGACGATCAGCGCGAAGACGATGAGCAGTGCGACGACGACGAGAGTGACGACGCTGCCGTCCATGGGATCTCCCTACTTTCGTTGGCTCCCGGACCGGTCCGGCCCGAGGTGGATGCTGTGGTGTGACGTCTCGGTTCGACGTCGCAGCTGCCGGTTCGGCTCCATGGTCACGGAGCGTCCGACGTTCCTAGGGTGGGCACCCGCGTGACGACCGCGGTCGCGCCGTCGATGCGCACGACGCGTACCTCGTCGCCCGGCTCGTGGGGCTCGGGGTCGCTCGACTTGGCCGACCATGTCTCGCCGCCGACCTTGACCCGCCCGCCGTGCTGGGTGACGGTCTCGGTGACGAAGGCGGAGCGTCCGATGTAGCTCGCCGTCCCCATGGTGATGCCTTCCGGCCTCGCCCCGAACCGGCTCTTGGCCCAGGGCCGCGCCACGCCGAGAAGCACACCTGAGACGACGAGGGCGACGACGACCTGCAGGGGGAACGGCGCACCGAGCGCCGCCGCCACGGAGCCGCCGAGCGCCCCGCCGGCCAGCATCGCGAAGACGAAGTCGACGGTGGCCGCCTCGATGGCCCCCAGAGCGATCGCGACTCCCAGCCACGCCAGCCAGCCGTAGTCCTCGAACACGACCGCCTCCTCCCCAGAGTCCCAGGAGGCGGCCGGTGGACGGCAGACTCCCTTATCGGTACGACGCTCAGCACCTCAGCGTAGTTCCGCGGGTTGGCGAGCGGCGCTCAGCCCAGGACCGGGACCGGTAGAGCAGCCGGGTCAGCCCTGAGTCGTCGGGGGAGCCGTCGGGGGAGCCGTCGGGGGAGCCGTCGGGAGCGGCGTCGCCGCCCGCGCGCTCCAGCGGTCCCCGTGCCGCTCGACGACGAGCGGGAGGCCGAAGGTCGCGGAGAGGTTCTCCGCGGTGAGGGTGCGCTCGAGCGGACCGGCCGCCACGATGCGGCCGTCACGCAGGAGCAGGACGTCGGTGAACCCCGGCGGGATCTCCTCGACGTGGTGGGTGACGAGCACCAGGGCCGGTGCCTCGGTGTCCGCGGCGAGCAGGCCGAGGCGGGCGACGAGGTCCTCGCGGCCGCCCAGGTCGAGACCGGCGGCCGGCTCGTCGAGGAGCATGACCTCCGGGTCGCTCATGAGGGCCCGGGCGATCTGGACCCGCTTGCGCTCTCCTTCGCTGAGCGTCCCGAACCGGCGGTCGGCCAGATGAGCGGCACCCAGCGCCTGGAGCAGCGTCATCGCCCGTCGGTAGTCCTGGTCGTCGTACTCCTCGCGCCAGCGTCCGACGATCGCGTAGGACGCCGTGACGACGACGTTGCCGACGAGCTCGTCGGCGGGAAAACGCTCGGCGATCGCCGCGCTGGACAGCCCGATCCGCGGTCGCAGCTCGAACACGTCGACCGCGCCCATGACCTCGCCGAGGATCCCGGCGACGCCGCGACTCGGATGGATCCGCGCGGCGGCGAGCTGCAGCAGCGTCGTCTTGCCCGCGCCGTTGGGTCCGAGGACCACCCAGCGCTCACCCTCCTCGACCTCCCAGGTGATGTCGTCGAGCAGGGTGTTGCCGCCCCGGACGACGCTCACACCGGCGAAGGCGAGGACGTCGCTCATGGGAGTCGACCCTAGCGACCTCCGGTCGGAGCTCTCCGGGCCGTCCCCGGCCGCTCCTAGACTGACGGGATGCCGGCCCTGCCCCTCTCGGTGCGCTTCGCGCTGTGGGCGACGGTGGCGGTGCGTGGGGAGATGGATCCCGACGACGCGGTCGTCGCGGCCCACCCCGACGTCGACGACATCACCGGCGAGCCGGCCGGTCGCCTCGAGCTGTGGCGCGACTTCGGGGAGTCGGCGGTGCTCGTGGCCCTTCCCCGACCGGGCGACCTCACCGGCATGCCTCGTGCCGAGCTCGCCGGGTCCGGAGCAGCGGCGACGTCCGGCGAGTGCGTCTTCGTCCCCGGCGTCGGCGGCCTCCTCGTCCCCACCCTGACGACGTTCGGGCCCGAGGGCGACGAAGGCACCTCGGTGGACTGGGCCGCCTACGACAGCGAGCCGGTTCCGCGCCACCGGCTCGAGTCGCTCTCCCTGCGCGAGCTGGACCACGAGCTGGCCGAGGCCGTCCGTGACGGGTCGGCCGCGCTCGAGGCGGTCGACGGGCGCCCGTGGTCGGCTCAGCCGCGCGAGCAGACCGAGCGACGGCTCGAGACGCGGACGTGGGGGGTCCCGCGGGCCACGTCGACGCGAGCGCTGCGACTCATGCTCATGTCCGCCCGGGTCGGAGTCATCGTCGACGAGGGTCTCCGGCTGGCGGCGACCCCATCGCTCGACATCCACTCCTCCGGACGTCGCGAGGTCGGGCTGCGGTCCCTTCAGACCGTTGCGGACCGCGCCCTCGCCGGCGCGACGAACCTCGCCGTGATGGAGCTCGCCGACTGGCGACCGGTCTAGTCCCCCCGGCTGGTCAGCGAGTGAGGACCTGCTCGTAGACGGCCATGGTCTGGTCGCCGATCGAACCCCAGGAGAAGTGCTCCACGGCCCGGGCGCGTCCCGCCAGCCCGAAGTGCCGTGCGCGCTCCCGGTCGGCCACGGCCTCGGTGAGCGCGCCGGCCAGGTCGGCGACGAACGCGTCGGGGTCGACCGGCGTCCCGGTGCCGTCGTCGACCTGCTCGATGGGGACCAGCCAGCCGGTCTCGCCGTGGACAACCACCTCGGGGATTCCGCCGGTGGCCGTGGCGACGACCGCGAGCTCGCAGGCCATCGCCTCGAGGTTGACGATCCCGAGGGGCTCGTAGACCGACGGGCAGGCGAACACGGTCGCGGCGGACAGCAACGCGACGACCTCGTTGCGCGGCAGCATCTCGGGAATCCAGACGACGCCGTCGCGGCCGGCCTGGAGCTCGGTCATGAGCCCCTCGACCTCGGCCATGATCTCCTTGGTGTCGGGTGCGCCGGCACACAGGACGAGCTGCACGTCGGGCGGCAGCGAGGCGGCCGCGCGGAGCAGGTAGGGCAGCCCCTTCTGGCGGGTGATCCGTCCGACGAACACCACCGACGGCTTGTCCGGGTCGACGCCGTGCTTGCGCACGACCTCCTCGTCCGTGCGTCGCTGCCACAGCTGCGAGTCGATCCCGTTGTGCACCACCGGAACTCGGTCGGGGTCGAGCGACGGGTAGGCCTTGAGGATGTCGGCGCGCATCCCCGCGCTGACCGCGATGACCGCGGCCGCACCCTCGTACGCCTCACGTTCCGCGAACGAGGAGATGCGGTAGCCGCCGCCGAGCTGCTCGGCCTTCCAGGGGCGCATCGGCTCGAGGCTGTGCGCGGTGACGACGTGAGGCATACCGCCGAGCAGGGAAGCCAGATGCCCGCCGAAGTTGGCGTACCAGGTATGCGAGTGCACGAGGTCCGCACCCACGCAGTCGGCCGCGATGGCCAGGTCGACCCCCAGCGTCTGCAGCGCCGCGTTCGCGGTGGCGAGCTCGGGGAGGTCGGCGTATGCGGTCGTGCCGGCCTCGTCGCGCGATGCGCCGAAGCAGCGGACCTGCACGTCGACGTCACCGCGCTCCCGTAGGGCCCGGACCAGCTCGGCGACGTGCACACCGGCTCCTCCGTAAACCGCGGGCGGGTACTCCTTGCTGAGGATGTCGACGCGCACGCTCGCGACACTACTCGGCTGAGCGACAGGGAGCCGAGGACACGAGCGACGAAGGAGTTGGGGGCACCTCCCGCTTGCGGGGGAGGCCCGGAGGCGACCGCGGAGCTCAGCCAGACAACTCAGTGAGACAGGGCGGCGGGAGGCCTCGCGACCGGGGTCTCACCCCCCTAGGGTTGGGGCCATGGCGCGAAGGTCGCAAAACCCCAAGGTGCTGGCGATCGTCCTGGCTGGTGGCGAGGGGAAGCGGCTGATGCCGCTCACCGCCGACCGCGCCAAACCCGCCGTCCCGTTCGGAGGTCCCTACCGGCTGATCGACTTCGCGCTGTCCAACGTCGTGAACTCGGGCTACCTCAAGGTCGTCGTCCTCACCCAGTACAAGTCGCACAGCCTCGACAAGCACATCACCGCGACCTGGCGGATGTCGACGCTGCTCGGCAACTACGTGGCGCCGGTGCCGGCGCAGCAGCGGGTCGGCAAGGAGTGGTACCTGGGTAGCGCGGATGCGATCTTCCAGAGCCTCAACCTCATTCACGACGAGCACCCCGACATCGTCGTCGTCGTCGGGGCCGACCACGTCTACCGCATGGACTTCTCGCAGATGGTCGAGCAGCACGTCGAGACCGGCGCCGGGGTGACGGTCGCGGCGATCCGGCAGCCGATCTCGCTCGCCGACCAGTTCGGGGTCATCGAGGTCGACGACGCCGACCAGCGCAAGATCGGCCAGTTCCTCGAGAAGCCCACAAACGCGAAGGGCCTTCCGGACGCCCCCGACGAGGTGTTCGCGTCGATGGGCAACTACGTGTTCGACGCCGACGTGCTGGTCGACGCGGTGACGAGCGACCACGACCTCGAGGGCACCAAGCACGACATGGGCGGCGACATCGTGCCGGCCTTCGTGAACAAGGGCGAGGGCTACGTCTACGACTTCAAGAACAACGACGTGCCCGGCGCCACGGAACGCGACCGCGGCTACTGGCGCGACGTCGGCACCATCGACGCCTACTTCGAGGCGAACATGGACCTCATCTCGATCCACCCGGTCTTCAACCTCTACAACTACGAGTGGCCGATCTACACGACCACCGGGTTCCTACCGCCGGCCAAGTTCGTCCACGGCCACGGTGACCGGGTCGGCGAGGCGCTCAACTCGTCGGTCTCGCCGGGTTGCGTCATCTCCGGCGCCCAGGTCCACGGGTCGGTGCTCGCACCGCGGGTCAAGGTGCACAGCTACGCGACCATCGTCGACTGCGTGATCCTCGACGCGGTCGAGATCGGCCGCTACGCCACGATCCGCCGGGCGATCATCGACAAGTACACGGTGATCCACGAGCACGCCAAGATCGGGATCGACCACGACCACGACCGGGCTCGCGGGTTCCACGTGACCGAGAGCGGCATCGTCGTGGTCCCCCGGGACAGCGTCGTCGAAGCCTGACCCGACGGGCGCCGGCTCACCGGCATACGTGAGGATGCTTGGTATGCCTGGAGTTCCCGCGCGGATCGCCGTTCAGATCCAGCCGCAGCACGCCGAGTACGCGGACATCCGCCGGCTGTGCGCGACGCTCGAGGACATCGGCGTCGACGTCCTCCTCAACTGGGACCACTTCTTCCCGCTCAACGGCGACCCGGACGGCCGGCACTTCGAGGCGTGGACAATGCTCGCCGCGTGGGCGGAGGCCACGGAGCGGGTGGAGATCGGCGCGCTGGTGACCTGCTCCGCGTACCGGAACGCGAACCTGCTGGCCGACATGGCCCGGACCGTCGACCACATCTCCGCGCGGGCCGGCGAGGGGCGCCTCATCCTCGGCATCGGGTCGGGGTGGTTCGAGCGGGACTTCGACGAGTACGGGTACGAGTTCGGGACCGCGGGTGGGCGCCTCGACGCGCTGGAGCGCGACCTCGGCGTCATCAAGGCCCGGTGGGCGCGTCTCAACCCTGCTCCCACACGGGAGATCCCGATCCTCATCGGCGGCGGCGGCGAGAAGAAGACGTTGCGGATCGTCGCCGAGCACGCCGCGGTCTGGCACTCGTTCGGTGACGCCGACACCATCGCGCACAAGCACGAGGTCCTCGACCAGTGGTGTGCCCGGGTCGGACGTGACCCCGCCGAGATCGTCCGGTCGGCCGGCGTGGCGCCCACACCGGGCCGGATGGCCGAGCAGGTCGAGAGCTACGCCGGCAACGCGCAGTCGCTGTACGACGTCGGCACGCGACTGTTCACGGTCGGGCTGTCGGGCGAGCGCTACGACGACCTCGCCAAGGTCCGCGAGCTCGTGACCTGGCGCGACACCGTCAACGGCTGAGGCGGCACTCCGCAACAACTGACCCCGTGGTCAGTCGTTGCGGCCATTCGCGCCGGACGCCCGCAACCACCGACAACGACGGCAGTCGTTGCGGAGCTGGCCGAAGTGGCGGTGAGTGGCCAGGACACGGGCAGGCCGGACGGGGCGCGCGATCCTGAGGTAGGCGGTGACCGGATCACGGAACGTGCGACGTCGCATACCGACGCCGTCGGTAGCCTTTCGCCGTGTCCGACCCGCTCTCGCCCGGTCCGGCCGACGACGAGCAGACGCTTTCGGTCACGATCTCCGGGGACGACCGTCCCGGTCTGACCAGCGCCCTGTTCGACGCGATCGCCGAGGTCGGAGCCGAGGTGCGCGACCTGGAACAGGTGGTCGTCCGCGGCCAGCTGACCCTGGCCATGCTCCTCGCCTCCGGGCCCGGGACCGACCGGCTCGAGGAGGTCGTCAAACGGGTCGCCCACTCCCTCGGCCTCAAGGTCAAGACCCGTCGCGGCACCGGCGACAACGCACCGCGACGCAGCGGCCGAGCGGCGGTGGTCGTCATCGGCGCTCCGCTGGTCGCCGGTGCGGTCGCCTCGGTGACCGCCCGGATCGCCGCCCACGGGGCCAACATCGACCGCATCCGGCGGTTGTCCCGCTACCCCGTCACGACCGTCGAGTTCGACATCTCCGGTTCCGACATCCTTCGGCTGCGGCGCGAGCTGTCGCTGGAGGCCGCCGCGCAGGGCGTTGACATCGCGGTGTCGGCCGGTGGCCTGGACCGGCGCGGGCGTCGCCTCGTCGTCATGGACGTCGACTCGACCCTGATCCAGCAGGAGGTCATCGAGCTGTTGGCGGCCAAGTGCGGGCGAGCCGAGGAGGTCGCCGAGGTCACCGAGCGCGCGATGCGTGGGGAGCTGGACTTCGCCGAGTCGCTGCGCGAGCGGGTCCGCGTCCTGGCCGGGCTGCACGAGAGCGTCCTGGAGGAGGTCCGCGACGAGGTGATCCTCACCCCCGGCGCCCGGACCCTGGTCCGCACTCTCAAACGGCTGGGTTACATGGTGGCCGTCGTCTCCGGCGGGTTCATCGAGATCGTCGGCCCGCTCGCCCTGGAGCTCGGCATCGACCGCGCCGAGGCGAACCGGCTGGAGATCGTCGACGGCCGCCTCACGGGGAACGTCGTGGGCAAGATTGTCGACCGCGCCGGCAAGGAACGAGCGCTGCGCCGGTTCGCCGCCGACGCCGGCCTCCCGCTCAGCCGCACCGTGGCCGTCGGGGACGGGGCCAACGACCTCGACATGCTCGCCGCTGCGGGACTCGGCATCGCCTTCAACGCCAAGCCGGTGGTGCGGGAACAGGCCCACACCGCCGTCAACGTGCCCTACCTGGACGCCGTCCTGTACCTCCTCGGCATCAGCCGCGAGGAGGTGGAGGAGGCGGACGCGGCGGACGGCACGCCCACTCCGGCGCCACCGCTTCCCCCGACCCGCACATTTCCCGGCCGTCCCGGCTCCTAGGGTGGGGGCCATGGCGCAGGGGGGGCAGCGGTTGTCCGCGGACGGGTCGCCGCGCCGCACCCTGCTCATCATCGGTGGCGCCGAGGACAAGCTCGGGCGCTCGGTGGTCCTCAAGCGGTTCGTCCGGCTGGCTGGCGGCCGCCAGTCCCGGATCGTCATCATCCCCACGGCCTCCTCGTTCGTCGACGAGGTCGTCGAGACCTACAGCCGCGTCTTCACGCGACTGCGCGCGGGCGCAGACATCCGCGTGGTCCACGCCGCCTCCCGCGCGGCCGCCCACGACCCCGAGCTCGTCGGCCATCTCGAGGACGCGACCGCCGTGTTCATGAGCGGCGGCAGCCAGCTCAAGCTCAGCCAGTTCCTCGTCGGCACCACCGTGGGTGACGCAATCGTCGCGGCATACCGGCGGGGGGTGGTCATCGCGGGCACCAGTGCCGGCGCCTCCGTCATGAGCCGGTTCATGATCTCTCTCGGCGACGAGGGGCTGACCCCCCGCCAGCGGTCCAGCCAGCTCACCGCCGGGCTCGGGTTGCTGGAGGACGTCATCGTCGACCAGCACTTCGACCAGCGCGGCCGCTACGGGCGGCTCATGTCGCTCGTCGCCAACTCCCCGAACCTGCTCGGCATCGGCATCGACGAGAACACCGCTGTGGAGATCCGCGACGACCGCGTCATGACCATCGTCGGCACCGGCGGGGTCTTCGTCATCGACGCGCGCAATGCCGTGACCGACGCCCCCGACGCCCGCCGCGGTGCTCCCCTGCTCGTCTCCGGGGCAGTGGTGCATTCCCTCCCCACGGGCGCTACGTTCGACCTGCGCAGCGTCACGCTGACGCGGTTCGTCGAGCGTCACCCCGACATCGAGGTCGCTGTGGCCAGCGCGAAGGACCGCGCCGCACCCACCCTCGCCCCGGCGCGGCGCGCGGAGACCTGAGCACCGCATACCCGACGCCCAGCCCCTGAGCCCCAAGCCGAGTCCCTTGCCGTGTCGCCCAGCCGAGGAGGACCCCCGTTGGCCGCCGAGCGCCCCACCCCGACCGGCCCCCTCTCACCCGACCTGACGATCGTCGAGTCGCGGGTCTACCGCGGCCCGAACTACTGGTCGTACGAGAAGGCCATCCACCTCGTCGTCGACCTTGGCGTCCTCGAGGGCTACCCGAGCGACACCATCCCCGGGTTCGCCGACCGGCTGGTCGAGCTGCTGCCCGGACTGAGGCGGCACGCCTGCTCCCGCGGCCATGCCGGCGGGTTCGTGGAGCGCCTCCACGAGGGAACCTGGATGGGCCATATCGCCGAGCACATCGCGCTGCAGCTGCAGACCGAGGCGGGGCACTACCAGTCACGGGGCAAGACCCGCAGCGTCAAGGGCAAGGCCGGGCGCTACAACGTCATCTACGGGTACATCGACGAGAGCGTCGGCCTCGCCGCCGGCCGGCTCGCGGTGCGGGTCGTCAACGACCTGGTCCAGCACGAGGAGGGGTTCGACTTCCACGAGGCGCTCGACGAGTTCATCCGGCTCGCGGAGCGCACCGCCTTCGGGCCGTCGACCGCCGCCATCGTCGAGGAGGCGGTCAGCCGCGACATCCCGTGGATCCGGCTCAACGGCGCCTCACTGGTCCAGCTCGGCCAGGGCGTCCACCAGCAGCGGATCCGCGCCACGATGACGTCGAAGACCGGCGCGCTGGCCGTCGACATCGCCGGCGACAAGGACCTCACTGCGACCCTGCTCGGCTCGGCCGGGCTCCCGGTCCCCCGCCAGGCGACCGTGCGCACTGCCGGTGGCGCGATGGACGCCGCCGACCGAATCGGCTACCCCGTGGTGGTCAAGCCGCTCGACGGCAACCACGGACGAGGAGTATGCCTGGACCTCCAGTCGCGGGACGAGGTCGACAAGGCGTTCGACATCGCTCGCGGGGAGTCCAAGCGGGGCACCGTCATCGTCGAGTCGTTCGTGACCGGCCGCGACTACCGCTGCCTCATCGTCGGCGGTCGGATGCAGGCGATCGCCGAGCGCGTCCCCGCCCACGTCGTCGGCGACGGTGAGCACACCGTGCACGAGCTGGTCGAGATCACCAACGCCGACCCTCGGCGTGGGGTCGGTCACGAGAAGGTGCTCACCAAGATCACGGTGGACGCGGCGGCCGAGGAGGTGCTGGCCGACCAGGGTCACTCGCTGGAGTCGGTCCCACCGGCCGGCGAGATGGTCAAGCTCGCGCTGACCGGCAACATGTCGACCGGCGGCATCTCGATCGACCGCACCTTCGAGGCCCACCCGGACAACATCGAGATCGCCGAGGAGGCGGCCCGGATGGTCGGGCTCGACGTCGCGGGCATCGACTTCATCTGCCCCGACATCGCCTCACCGGTCCGTGAGACCGGCGGCGCCATCGTCGAGGTCAACGCGGCCCCGGGGTTCCGGATGCACACCCACCCCACGGTCGGCGTGCCCCAGTTCATCGCCAAGCCGGTCGTGGACCTGCTCTTCCCGCCCGGCGCCCCGTCGCGGGTACCGATCGTGGCAGTCACGGGTACCAACGGCAAGACGACCACGTCCCGGATGATCGCCCACATCTTCAAGGGTCTCGGCCGCAAGGTCGGGATGACGTCGACCGACGGGGTCGTCATCGACGAGCGCCTGGTCATCAAGGCCGACGCCTCTGGTCCGAAGTCGGCCCGCATGGTCCTCCAGAACCCCCGCGTCGACTTCGCGGTCATGGAGGTCGCCCGCGGGGGGATCCTCCGGGAGGGCCTCGGGTACGACCGGAACGACGTCGCGGTGGTCACCAACGTCGCCCCGGACCACCTGGGACTGGGCGGGATCGACACCCTGCAGCAGCTGGCCAACGTCAAGGCGGTCATCGTCGAGGCGGTCCCCCGTGACGGGTTCGCGGTGCTCAACTGCGACGACCCGCTGGTCCGTCAGATGCGGCGCCGGTGCAGTGGCGACGTGATCTGGTTCTCCCTCGAGTACCCCGGCAGCGACAGTCGCGAGTTCATCGAGCGGCACTGCCGTCGCGGTGGCCGGGCCGTCGTGCTCGAGCAGACCGAGCGTGGCGACATGATCGTCATCAAGCACGGTCGCCGCACCATGCAGCTCGCGTGGACGCACCTGTTGCCGGCGACCTTCGGCGGCGCAGCCCGGTTCAACGTCGCCAACGCGCTCGCCGCGACGGGCGCGGCGTTCGCTGCGGGCGCCCCGCTGCACGACATCCGCCAGGGGCTGCGGACCTTCACGACGAGCTACTACCTCTCCCCCGGCCGGATGAACCTCGTCAACGTCGGCAACGTCGAGGTGTTCATCGACTACTGCCACAACGCGGCCGGTATGCGAGCCATCGGCGACTTCGTCGAGAACTACACGGCGCAGAACGCCGGCCGTCAGGACCTCGCCAAGTCCTCGCGGATCGGCATGATCGGAGCGGCCGGTGACCGGCGCGACGACGACATGCGCGAGCTGGGTTCGGTTGCGGCGCAACACTTCGACGTCATCGTCATCCGCGAGGACGACCGGCTGAGGGGTCGTAAGCGCGGCGTGACGGCCGAGCTGGTCGCCGAGGGCGTCCGGTCGGCGATGGCCGAAGGAGCGCGCTGTCGACAGGTCGAGGTCGTCCTCGACGAGATCGACGCGGTCAACCACGTCATGGCTCGCAGCAATCCGGGCGACCTCGTCGTGATGTGCGTCGACAAGCACGCCCAGGTCGTCTCCGAGCTGGAGAACCGGACGCACAGCGCGCAGGCCGGTTCGCACAGCAGCGAGCTGGTCGGGGACCCCGATCTCGACCCGGCCGAGCTGGCCCGCGACGCCGAGGCGCAGGGCCAGGAGGCGGAGATCGAGGCGCTGGCGGCCGACCACGAGGCCGCCGAGGAAGCCGAGGAGGCTGAGGAGACCGGGGCCGAGGCCGAGGCCGAACCCGCCCACCCCTGACCCGCTTTCAAGCCCGCCGAGAGGCCAACTTCGGCTGCTTAGCGGCCTCGGATAGCGACCGAAGTCGGCCTCTCGACGAGGTGGGCAGGTGTCAGCGAGTGACGAGCGCGGGTTCCGGCTCGGGTTCCGGATCGGCGCTCACGGAAGCGGTATGCGGGTGGGTGCGCTCCAGCTCGGCGCCCTCGACGTCGACGTTCGGCAGCAGGCGGTCGAGCCAGCGGGGCAGCCACCAGGCCGCGTCGCCGGCCAGATGCATGACGGCCGGGATCAGCAGCATCCGGACGATGAACGCGTCGACGAGGACCCCGAACGCCAGCCCGAACCCGAGCGGGCGGATGGTCGCGGAGTTCGAGAACACGAACCCGGAGAACACCGAGATCATGATGATCGCCGCCGCGGTCACGACGACGCGCCCCGCGTTGAGCCCCTGCCGGACCGCTACCCGTGCGGGCGCGCCGTGGACGTAGGCCTCGCGCATACCGGAGACCAGGAAGAGCTGGTAGTCCATCGCCAGCCCGAAGAGGATCCCGACGAGCAGGGTCGGTAGGAAACTGAGGATCGGACCCGGCTGGGCGTGGAACACCCCGTTCAGCCAGCCCCACTGGAAGATCGCCACCACCCCGCCGAGCGCGGCGAAGAGCGACATGACGAAGCCGAGCGTCGCGGTCAGCGGGACGAGCAGCGACCGGAAGACGAGCACCATGATGACGAAGGACAACCCGACGACGACGGCGAGGTAGAGCGGGAGCGCCTGGGCGAGCTTCTCCGAGATGTCGATGTTGCCGCTGGCACTGCCCGCGACGCCCAACGTGGTGCCGTCGGGGAGCGGCGACATGGTGCGCAGGTCTCGGACCAGCTCCTCGGTCGACTCGCTGTTGGGACCGTCCTTGGGCACGACCTGGAAGGCCAGGGTCCGGCCGTCGGCGGACTGGCCGATCGGTGCCACCGCGGCGACGTCGCCGTTGCTGTGAACCGCGGTCCCCACGCGCACCTGCTCCACGAGCACGGCGTCGCCGGTTGCGCCGGTGGGCAGGGTCGCGACGACGAGGAGCGGGCCGTTGACACCGGGGCCGAACTTCTCAGCAGTGAGGACGTAGGCACGGTTCTGGGTCGAGCCGGCCGGTTCGGTGGCCCCGTCGGGCAGGCCCAGCCGCATCGAGAGGGCGGGCAGGGCCAACGCGACCAGGACCGCGACACCGCCCACGAGGGTGACGACGGCCCGGGTCGTCGACATCGGCTGGGTGCTCGGCCGGTGCCGGCCGGACACTCCCGCCGCACGCTGGCGCTTGGGCAGCAGCCGGTGCCCGATCAGCGCGAGGAGGGCCGGGGTGAAGGTGACGGCGACGACGACGGCAGTGGCGATGCAGACCGCGGCGGTGATGCCCATCATTCCGAGGAACGGGATCCCGGTGACGTTGAGGGCGAGGAGAGCGACCATCACGGTGGCGCCGGCGAAGACCACCGCGTTGCCGGACGTGCCGTTGGCCAGGCCGATCGACTCGTGCAGGTCGACACCGGCCCGTAGCTGGCGACGGTGGCGGTTGAGGATGAACAGCGAGTAGTCGATCCCCACGGCGAGGCCGAGCATCAGCCCCAGCACCGGTGTGACCGACAGCATCTCAACCCTGCCGGACAGGGCCAGGGTCGACATCAGGCCGAACCCCACACCGACGAGCGCGCTGAGGAGCGGTAGACCGGCGCCGACCAGCGTGCCGAGCATGATCAACAGGGTGATCCCGGCCACGATGAGCCCGGCCACCTCGCCCGGACCGACGACCTCCGGCAGGCCCTGGGTCAGGCTGGTGGAGAAGTCCACCTGCGCCCCGGCGAGGTCGGCGCCCTTGAGGTGCGCGACCGCCGCGTCCTTGACCTCCGGTGGCACCTCCATCTGGCCGCCATCGAAGGCGATGACGCCGATGGCGGCGCTGTTGTCGGTGGACACCGTCCGGATGCCGCGGGAGAGGTCGAGAAGGGACGCGCCGGCCTCGAGCTTGGTGCCCTGGGCTTGCGCCTCGGTCTTCTTCTGGTCCAGAGCCTGTTGCTGGGCGTTGAGCTGCGCGAGACCGTCGACGACCTGCTGGGGCACCGGTGCTCCCGCCTGCTGCGCCTGAGCCTTGGCGCCGTCTAGCTGCTGACGCGCCTGGTCGAGCTGCGCCTGCCCGGCCTGGAGCTGCGCCGTACCCGCTGTGAGCTGGGCCCGTCCGGTGTCCACCTGCTGCTGCTGGGCCGCGAGCTGGGCCGAGGTCTGGAACGGATCGGTCACGGCGCGGACGCCCTCGACCGAGCCGACGCCGGCGAGCGCGCTGCTGATCGCCGCGCGCTGGGCGTCGGTGAACGCGGAGCCGTCGGTGGTGTGGAACACCACCGTGCCCGATCCCCCGCTGGCCGCCGGCAACGCCGCTCGCAGCTGGTCGGTCACCTGGGCCGTGGCGGTGCCGGGAATCGAGACCGCGGACGAGAGGGTGCCGTGACCCAGCGCATACGCACCGCCGGCGAGCGCCAGCAGAGCGACCCAGATCACGACGACGAGGCGCGCGCGACGGGCGCAGAAGCGACCCAGACGGTAGAGGAAGGTGGCCACGGATGATGCTTTCGACGAAGGAGACGGTCAGCGGTCGGCGCTGAAGCCGGTACGTAGGCGAGAGATGAGACGGTCCAGGAGGTGGTCCCACGACCGTCGGGCGGCCGGACCCGTCGAACCGCCGAACTCGTCGACCCAGTTCCGTGCGATCACCGCGACCCCGTGCAGCAGGGACGAGATGAGCAGCTCGGCGTCGAGCGGGTCGACCGCGGGGTTGTGGCGCAGAACCTCCAGGGTGAGGTCGTCGGCGACGCGCGACAGGGCGACCTGCATGAACCGCTGCTGTCGGGCGGCCGGCGCCTCGACGCCCCCGAGGGCACTCCAGAGGTATGCGGTCAGCTGCGGCAGGTCGGTGCTGCGCACGGCGTCGACGATCTCCTCGAAGACCGTGGCCACACCGCCGACGTCGTGGACGGACGCCGACGCGGCCTCCCGGAAGGAGGCGACGACGGCGTCGAGGATCTCGGCGCACGCCGCGAGGATCACGTCGTCCAGCGAGTCGAAGTGGTTGAACACCGTCCGGCGTGAGACGTCCGCCTCGGCCGCGAGCTCGTCGACACTGAACCGCGGGCCCTGGCGGGCGTCGATCAGCCGACGGGCCGCGTCGACGATGGCCTGCCGGTGGCGCGCCTTGAGGGCGCTCCGCCGGTCGACCGCCAGTTCGGTCATCACGAGCCGACACTAAGTGCAACGTTGCACTAAGTGCAAATCCGTTCCGCCCTCCCGGGGGGGAGCGGACCTCCGGGCCAGACGAGTCATACCGCTGCGGCGGTACCGCGCACGGGCGTTCCGTCGGGACGGGACCTAGGTCCCGTCCCTCAGACCCGCCGCGGATCGGCGCTCTGGCGGGAGTCGTAGTCTCGCCCGTGAGTGGGGTGCCGACCGCGGACATGCACCTCGTACGACGTCGCGTGGGCGACGAACAACCGCAGCGTGGCGTCACTGCTCAGGTCCTCCGCGGTGAACCGCACGGCTCCGCCGGCGGTGCGGAACGCCTCGTCGACGACGCGTGGGAGCTCCTCCTCGGGAACCATCCGAGCGGACGCCGAGACGTAGACCGCCTCGGACGCGCCCGGCGGGGAGCTGGAGTCGAAGACGACGATCCGGACCTCCGGTCGCTCGGCGACGTTGCCCGAGTGGTGGCTCTCGGGGAGCGACACCCAGTAGAAGTCCTCGTACCGCGCCACCGTGAAGTAGACCGGCGAGAGCCGCGGCTGTCCGTCCGGGTCGAGCGTCCCGAGGACCATGTAGAGGTTCTGGTCGATGACGCGGCGGGCCATCTCGTCGAGGACGGCCTGACCCGAAGACACGGCGCTCACGGCACCCGACGCTACTCGGAGACCGCGGTCACCCCGCCGCGCAGCCGCGCCGCATACATGTGCAGGGAACGCCGGTATGCGGCGGCGTCCTCGTCAGCAGCGTGGTCCACCAGGGAGTCGACGAGGTCCGCGACGGCCTCGCCGGGGCGACCGGCGTCGACGAGGACCAAGGCCCGGAACGCCGCCACCGCAACGTTCCCCGGATGAGTGAGGTCGACCTCGTCGAGCAGGCTCAGGGCGCGCTCGTGGTCGCCCAGGATGCGCAGCGTCGACGCCGCCTGGATCTGGGCCCGGTGCCGGAAAGGCTCGCGCAGGCCACTGGCCAGGGCACCCTCGTAGAGCCCGATCGCGCGGGCCGAGTCGCCGGCGGCGTCGTAGGCCCCCGCCAGCTCGAACACCAGCCGGGCATCGTCCGGGTGCTGGGACGCGAGCCGGTCGGCCGCCACGATGCGGGCCGCGTCGTCGGTCATCGACCACAGCTCAGCGATCTCCGGCTCCAGCTCGTGCTCTCCGCGGGCGGCGACGACCTTGCGACGGATGGTCCGCGGGTCGTCGACCGTCGCGCCGCGGTCGGCGAGCCAGCCCTGGACGGCCGGCTGGGAGTCGTGGCACATGAACGCGAGGACATCGCCGTCGGCCAGCGTCGGGACCATGGCGACGAGGCCCTCGAGCTCGGTGTCGTAGGAGTCGACCTCGCCGATCCCGACCCGCGCCAGACCGATCCGCAGGTGCTCGTCGATGTCCTCGATGGAGCGGCCCCGGCGGTACTTGGGCTTGTGGGCGAGGACCACATGGTCCGCACCCTTGCCCGCGATCTCGCCGAGAGCCTGGATCGCGTCGTCGGGACGGTCACCGGTGCCGCCGAGACCGAGATGTACCCGAGCGCCTGGGGTGATGAGACCGCGGGCAACCTCGAGCAGCGCCTCCAGGCCGGCCTCGTTGTGGGCCATGTCGAGGATGACCGTCGACCGCCCCCCGGGGTCGAGCGGCAGCGTGTAGGTGTTGAGCCGACCCTCGTTGAGGACGGGGTCGGGGGTGAACGACCTCAGCCCGTCGACGACGGCGGTGCGCGGCAGGCCCAGCCCCAAGGCGGCAGCGGCTGCGGCCAGGGCGTTCGCCGTGTTGTAACGCGACAGCCCCGACAGGGTGACCGGTACGTCGACGATCTTCACCAGCCGGTCGGGGTCGCTGCGCGGTGTCAGGACGACGATCTCGCCGTCGAGGACCGTGATGCCACGCCCGCCCATGGTGATCGACTCGCGCAGGGCGGGGGCGTCCGGGTCGACGCTGAACGCCCACGGCTTGGCCTGGATGGTGTGACGCATCGCCCAGACCCGCGGGTCCTCGCCGTTGAGCACCACCCAGCCGTCGGCCTTGGTCACCGTCGTGACGATGGCCTTGACCTCGGCCAGCTGGTCGAGGGTGTCAATCCCCTGCAGACCCAGGTGGTCGGCCGTGACGTTGGTGACGACGCTGACGTCGTTGGTCGCGACCCCCATGCCGCGCAGCAGCATCCCGCCCCGAGCCGTCTCGAGGACGGCGACCTCGAGGCCGGGGGTCGCGAGGACCTCCGCCGCACCGGCCGGGCCAGAGAAGTCACCCTCGTCGACCGTCTCGCCCATGACGACGACCCCGGAGGTCGAGCTCCAGGCGGTCTTCCGTCCCGCGGTCATGGCGAGGTGGGCCACCAGGCGAGTGGTCGTCGTCTTGCCGTTGGTCCCGGTGATGGAGACCACCGGCACCGAGGGCGAACGGACCGGCGAGGGCCCTCCTGGTTCCTCGGTGCGGATCCGCTGCGCCGCCTCGGCGACGACCGCGTCGACCGACTCGGCGGACCCGCCCTCCTCGCCGAGCAGGGCCGCCAGCACGGGACCGAGCGCCTCGCCCGCCAGGCGTCCCCAGTTGCGGTGGCGCCACGGGATAGCGACGACGATCTCGTCGACCGTGCCGCCCGGACGGGTCCGAACGGTGATCCGTTTGGGGCCGACTCCCCCCACGACGCGCCGCGTCACGTGAGCCGCGAACCGCATGACGAAGCGTTGGCGTTGCGAAGTATTCGGCTTACCCGGTCGGGGGGACCGGAGGCCGCAGCGCTCGGCGAGCTCCACCGCATACCGGCGCTCGAGGGCCAGATAGCCCGGCAGCGCGAGCGAGATCTTGACCGCCGGCCGCGCGAAGTAGAGGTTGGGACCGTCGAGGACGCGGACCTCACGGACCTCGACGGGTTCCATGGCGTCGAGCCTAGTAGCGCGGCGAGAGGGTCGCCCTCACTGCCCCATGATGTGCACGCCACCGTCGACGTGGATGATCTCTCCCGTCGTCGCGGGGAACCAGTCGGAGAGCAGGACGGCACACGCCTTGGCCGCCGGGACGGGGTCGCTGATGTCCCAGCCCAGCGGCGCCCGCTCGCCCCAGACCTGCTCGAACCGCTCGAAGCCGGGGATGGACTTGGCGGCGGTGGTCCGCAGCGGGCCGGCCGAGACGAGGTTGGCGCGGACGTTCTTCGGACCGAGGTCGCGGGCCAGGTAGCGGTTCGTCGACTCGAACGCTGCCTTGGCCACGCCCATCCAGTCGTAGACCGGCCAGGCGAACTTCGCGTCGAAGGTGAGCCCGACGATGCTGCCGCCGTTCTCCATCAATGGAAGGGCGGCCACGGCGAGCGCCTTGAGCGAGTACGCCGACGCCCGCATCGCCACCGCGACGTCGTCCCACGTCCCGGTCATGAACTCGAAGGCGCCCTGGGGGGCGAACCCGATCGAGTGGAGGACCCCGTCGAGCCCGTCGACGTGCTCCTTGAGGCGCTCGGCCAGGGTGTCGAGGTGCTCCTCGTCCGTCACGTCGAGCTCGACGACGGTTGGCGCCGTGGGCAGCCGCCGGGAGATCGTCTGGGTGATCTTCATCGTCCGCCCGAACGAGGTGAGGACCACCTCGGCGCCCTCCTCCTGCGCGACCTTCGCGACGTGGAAGGCGATCGAGGAGTCCATGAGGACGCCGGTGATGAGGAGCTTCTTACCCTCGAGGATGCCCACGTTGTGCGCCTTTCGGTTGCTGGAGAACGAGACTCAGTGACCCATGCCGACGCCGCCGTCGACGGGGATCACGGCGCCGGTGATGTATGCGGCTTCGGGACTCGCGATGAACCGCACCACGCTCGCGACCTCCTCCGGCTCGGCGAACCGACCGGCCGGGATGGCGGCGAGGTAGGACTCGCGGACCTTCTCGGGCAGGGCCTGGGTCATCTCGGTGTCGATGAACCCCGGGCTGACGACGTTGGCCGTGATGCCCCGGCCGCCGATCTCACGGGTGATCGAGCGGGCCATGCCGACCAGCCCGGACTTGCTGGCGGCGTAGTTCGCCTGCCCCGGCGCCCCGTAGAGGCCGACGACACTGGAGATGAAGATGATCCGTCCGCGGCGCAACCGGATCATGCCCTTGCTCGCGCGCCGCGCACACTTGAAGGCGCCCGCGAGGTTGGTGGCGATGACGTCGTCGAACTCCTCGTCGCTCATTCGCATGAGCAGGGTGTCGCGGGTGATGCCGGCGTTGGCGACGAGCACGTCAACGGGTCCGCCGAGCAGCTGCTCGGCCTCGTCGAAGGCCGCATTGACCGACTCGGTGTCGGTGACCTCGCACTTCACGGCCTGCAGGCCCTCCGGCGCGTCACCCTTCCGGTTGGTGATGACGACGTTGTCGCCGCCCTCGACGAAGGCTCGGGCGATGGCCAGACCGATCCCCCGGTTGCCGCCCGTGACGAGGACGTTCCGGGGTGCGGGGGCGCTGGCGTCGGGCTGCGTCATCGAGGCTCCGTCGGGGGTTCGCAGGCGGGCAGGCTGTCCCCCGAACGCTAGCGAACTACCTGCCGGTACGCCGCGTCCCCATCTCCGGGCGCCGACGTTGGTATGAATGGCGCCATGTCGGACCCCGCGACGGACCTGCCCGAATCGGGCTGGGCCGCCGGCGACCCTGAGGCCGGCGAGCGAGTCGCCCGGCGGTCGTTCCTCGCCGAGACCCGTCGGGCGCTGTGGTCCCTGCTCATGGCCGCCGTCGGGGTGACGCTCGGTCTCCTGATCGTCGGTGGGGTCACCTTCCGCGGCGGACTGCTCGTGGCCTTCGTGCTCGTCGTCCTGCTCTTCGTCCTCGAGGCCCTGCTGAACCCGCTGCTGCGTCGGCTCGCGGCCCGCGGCAGTGTCGTCCTGGCCCTGGTGCTGGGCATCGTCGCCCAGGTGGCCGTCATCGCCGTGGTCGTCGTGGTGTCCGGCGTCGCGGACGCGAGCTGGCTGAACGTGCTGGTCGTCCTCGTGGTGGCCTCGGTGGTCATCAGCCTTGGCCAGTGGCTGACCACGACGACGGACACCGCGTACATCATCGGCTCAGCGGTGACCAGTCGCCGGCGACGGGACACGGACGGGCCGGCTCCGGCCGTCCGGCCGCGCGGCCTGCTGGTCGTCCAGCTGGACGGCGTCTCCCGGGAGGTGATCGACCGGGCCCTGGTGGCCGGGCAGGCGCCGAACCTCGACCGCTGGCTCGGATCCAGTCATCGCCTGCACACGTGGTGGTCGACCGTCCCGTCGACGACGCCGGCGAGCATGGCCGGCTTCCTCCACGGCGACGACGAGCAGGTGGCGGCGTTCCGGTGGTGGGACCGAGGCGAGGGCCGCCTGCTCGCGACGAGCAAGCCGGCCGACTCGCGGCTCATCGAGGAGCGGTTCGCGGCCGGCCAGGGGCTGCTGCGCGACGGCGGGGCGGCGGTGAGCACGACCTACACCGGCGGCGCCGTCGAGTCCTACCTCACGATGAGCCAGGCGGTGAGCACCCGCCGGCTGGGGTCCGGATCCGACTACGTGACCTTCTTCGCCCGGCCGTTCCTCTTCCTCAGCAGCCTGCTGCTGACCATCGGTGAGATGGTCAAGGAGCTGTACCAGGGCCGGCGTCAGCGGGTCCGTGGGGTCGAGCCGAGGATCTCCCGCACCGGCGCATACGTGCTCCTGCGCGGGGTGACCAACGTGCTGCTGCGGCGCCTGAACCTGTCCGTCGTCGCCGAGCAGATGAGCCGAGGCCGTCCCGTGGTCTACGTGGACTTCGTCGACTACGACGAGATCGCCCACCACGCCGGGCCCGAGCGACCCGAGTCGATGGACGCGATCGAGGGGCTCGACACGGTGCTCGGTCATCTCCAGCACGTCGCCGCCTCGGTGGAGACCGCCTACGAGCTGGTCGTCGTCTCCGACCACGGGCAGAGCCTCGGTCAGACCTTCGAGCAGCTGGTCGGCTACTCCCTCGCCGACCGGCTGGCCGAGCTGATGCGCGCCGGCGACGTCGAGCGGGTCGAGAGCACCGCCGGCGAGGAGTGGGGGCCGGTCAACGCCCTCGTCTCGTCGGTGCTGTCCCCGCGGCGCGGCCGCACGGACGCCCCCGTGCTCGGCCCGGACCGCCGCAAGGCGTCGCTCGACGGGCTGCCGGAGCTCGCGGTGACCGGCGGCGGCAACCTCGGCATGGTCTGGTTCCCGCGGCTGCCGTCCCGGCCCGACGTCGACGCGGTCACCGACGCCTGGCCGAACCTGCTGCCCGGGCTGCTGTCGACGACGGGAGTCGGCCTCGTCATGGTGCTCGGCTCGGGCGGGTCGCTGCTGGTGTTCGGACCGCAGGGGGTGCGCGACCTCGCCGGCGGCGTCCTCGAGGGCGAGGACCCGCTCATCGGCTACCCGAGCCGCACCGCCGCGGACCTGGCCCGGCTGGGCCGGCTCCCCCACTGCGGCGACCTGGTGCTCTTCTCCACGGTGGACCCGTCGGGCCGGATCCACGCGTTCGAGGACCAGGTCGGGTCGCACGGCGGGATCGGCGGCCCCCAGAACCACGCCATCCTCATCCACCCGCGTTCGTGGGACCTGGACGACGACCTGCTCGAGGACGTGGACGGCGTCCGTATGCCGGTGGGTCCGGTCACGGTGCACCGCCAGCTGCTCCGGTGGCGCCGGCGGCTCGGTGCCGGACCCGGCGACTCCCTCGACGTCTGATCGGCGCTCACGTGATCGGCATCCGCTGGCTGGGGCACGCGACGGTGGTCATCGACCTCGGCGGGGTCCGGCTGGTGACCGACCCGCTGCTCCGTCGCCACGTGGGCGCGCTCCGCCGCGTCGGCCCGACCCCCGATCCCGCGTGGTGGGAGGACGCCGACGCGTCGGTCGTCTCGCACCTTCACCTCGACCACGCCGACCTTCCGTCGCTGCGCGGGCTCGGCGACGTACCGGTCCTCGCCGGTCCGGAGTCCGCGGCCTGGTGTGCTCGCCGCGGGCTGGCGTCCGTCGCGCTGTCCGACGACTGGTCGGCGGTCCCGGGTCGCCACGGCGACGTCGAGGTGCGCCTGGTCCGGGCCGACCACACGTCCCGGCCGCTGCCCGGCCGGCCGCTGGAGGCGTACGGGTTCCTGATGAGGCACGGGCATGACGTCGTGTGGTTCGCCGGGGACACGTCGCTCTACCCGGAGATGAGCCGGCTGCCCGAGCTGGCGGGAGGCCCGATCTCTTTGGCACTGCTGCCGATCCACGGCTGGGGTCCGCGACTGTCCGCTGGGCACATGGACGCCGAGCGGGCCGCCGAGGCGGCGGAGCTGAGCCAGGCTCGGCGCGTCGTGCCCGTCCACTGGGGGACGTTCCACCCGCTGGCCATGAACCTCGGGTCGCTGGAGTGGATGACCCGGCCGCTGGCGCTCTTCGAGGCGGCCATGGACCGCCGGGACCTGGCTGACCGGACGCTGGTGCTCGGTCTGGGCCAGTCCGCCGAGGTGGGCTAGACGCCTGGAGGCCGCCCGGCATACCCACCTGAGACCGGTGTGACAAGGGTGTGAGGCGGGGCTGGGAGCCGCGACGTAGAGTGAGGCGGTGAGGCACAGTGACGACCGGGAGCACGTCGTCCAGTCCGTCACGAGCGCGCCGACCTCCGGGTCCGACGACCAAGGACATCGGGTCAAGCGCTACCTGCTGACCATGGGTATCCGCGTGCTCTGTGGCGCACTTGCGCTGTTCACCGACGGCTGGGTGCGCTGGACGTTCGTGGCCCTGGCCGTCATCCTCCCCTACGTCGCGGTGGTCATGGCCAACGCGGTCGGCCCCCGGTTCGGTGACGACGTGGCGCCGGTCGACCACGTCCCGCCGGCGGCGCTGCCCGAAGCGCGGGCCGAGGACGAGGACCGGACGATCCACGGTCGCATCATCGACGGCTGACGGCGGACTCCGTGGCCGGCGAGCTGGTCTGCAGCGCCAAGGGGTGCCGCCGCGAGGCCACTCGCGCACTGCTCTGGAACAACCCGACCCTCCACGACGAGGTGCGTCGGAAGGTGTGGCTGGCGTGCGCGGAGCACGAGGTGACCCTCGGCGAGTTCCTCCGGATCCGTGGGTTCCTCCGCGACACCATTGACGTCGGCGACCTGACCGACGCCCACGGCTGAACCCGGAGGCCACGCGGGGGGCTTACCAGCCCGCAGTGGGGAGACTTCTCGGGGCCAGCCCCCAGATTTTGCTCCCCACAGGCTCCATTCGGGAGCGTCGGCGAGCCAGTCGGCCGGTCAGCCGCCGATCGAGGACATCGGGCGGTCGGGCTGGCGGAAGCCGGGGTCACCGATGCCGTGGCCGCGCTTCTTGCGCCACATCTCGCCCTGGATCAGCCCAGCCAGCTCCTCGTCGGAGGCGCCCTCGCGCAACGGACCGCGCAGGTCGGTCTCGACCTCGGAGAACAGACAGTTGCGGACCTGGCCGTCCGCGGTCAGCCGGGTCCGGTCGCACGCGGCGCAGAACGGCTCGGAGACACTCGCGATGATCCCCACGGTGGCCGGTCCTCCGTCGACGAGGAACCGCTCGGCCGGCGCACTCCCCCGCTCGCCCGACGACAGCGGCGTCAGCGTGTAGCGCTCGGACAGGCGCTCCCGGACCTCCTCCGCCGACACCATCGACTCGCGGTCCCAGGCGTGCTGTGCGTCCAGTGGCATCTGTTCGATGAACCGCAGCTCGTACCCCCGGTCGAGGCACCACGCGAGGACGTCGGCGACCGCCTCGTCGTTCACCCCGCGCATGGCGACGGCGTTGACCTTGACCGGCGTCAGGCCCGCCTCGGCGGCTGCCGCCATCCCCTTCTCGACGTCGGTGAGCCGGTCACGCCGGGTCAGCTGGGTGAACGTCTCCGCGTCGATGGTGTCCAGGCTGACGTTGACCCGGTCGAGCCCCGCGTCGGCCAGCCGCCCGGCGACCCGCTCCAGGCCGACCCCGTTGGTCGTCATCGCGATCTGCGGACGCGGCTCCAGGGCAGCGATCCCCGCGACCACGTCGACGATCGAGCGCCGCAGCAGCGGTTCCCCACCGGTGAGTCGAACCTGTCGCACCCCCAGTCCGACGAACACCCCGACGATCCGCAGCAGCTCCTCGTCGGTGAGCATCTCGGGCTTCGCCAGCCAGGGCAGCCCCTCCGCCGGCATGCAGTACGTGCACCGCAGGTTGCAACGGTCGGTCACCGACACGCGCAGGTCACGGGCCACCCGCCCGAACTGGTCCGGCATCCCGACCAGCCCCGGAGCGCCGACCGGGCGCAGCGTCGGAGTGGGTAGGGCGGTCACCGCCCCACTGTATGTCGCGTTGGCCCGCAGCCACGCCGGGTAGCGTGAGGCGGTGCTCACGGCGCTCGCCTCGAGGCGCATGCTCGGCGGTCTCGCGCTCGCGCTGGCGTTCGCGGTCGTCTGCATCCTCCTGGGCCGGTGGCAGTGGGGTCGCTACGAGGATCGCTCCGTGCAGGCCCAGGCGGTGACCACCCACTACGCGGCGGCTCCGGTACCCCTCGGCTCGGTGACCGAACGCATACCCCCGTCCGAGGAGGACCAGTGGCTGCGGGTCTCCGCCACCGGCCGGTATGCGACGGGGCAGCAGCTCCTCGTCCGCAACCGGTCGCTCGACGGTCAGCCGGGCCTCGAGGTGCTCGTCCCGTTCGACCTGAGTGGGCCGCTGACGGGGACGCGGGTGTTCGTGGACCGGGGCTGGGTGGCCAACGCGGACTCCGCGGCCGACCTCCCCCAGGTGCCGCCGACGCCCACCGGTGAGGTGACCGTCGAGGGGTGGCTGCGCAGCGGCGAGCCCGACCTCGGCAAGGAGCTGCCTGCGGGCCAGCTGGCCAGCATCGACCTGGGGGCGGCGGCGCAGCAGACCGGTGGGGGCACGGTGCTCGACGCCTACCTCGTGCTCGGCTCGGAACAGCCCGGCGGCGCACGGCCCGCGCCGCTCGAGGAGCCGGACACCGACCTGGGGCCGCACCAGGCCTACGCGTTCCAGTGGTGGCTCACGTCCGTGTTCGGGCTCGTCCTGCTCGGGTACCGCCTGCGCGTCGACGCCGAGGCCCGCCGCGAGGCCACCACGACAGTCCCGAAACTCAAGAAGGTCCGGATCTGGGACGAGGAGGACTACTAGGCCTCGAGCTGTTCGAGCCGGAACCTCACCATGTCGCGCACCACCTCGTCGGGCGGCATCGCGTCCGGGGTGAACGCCACGAGGCCCTTGGTCACGCGGAACCCGGGCAGGCGGTCGCGGACCCGGTCGTTGACCTCCGGGGCGAACACGAACAGGCTCAGGTGCGCCTTCGCCGCCGCGAACCCCAGCAGCGGCCGACCGCGCCACCGGAAGGCCGGGGCGCCGTAGCTCGTCCCCTGCTCCGCGTCCGGCGCGACCTCGAGCACGAGGTCGGCGATGTGCTGCAGTGCGGCCCGCGCGTCGGCCGGCTGGTCGGTGAGGTATGCGTCGACGTCGCCCATCGGTCCACGCTAGCGGCGTTAGCATGACCAGTGGCCAGGGCAGCCGGCCGCCTGCACCCCGACGGGGATGGTGAATGCCCAGACAGTGCAACCGTTCGACGCGTCAGCGATGCGCCCTCCACGACCTGGGCGGACCCGCTCTCAGCAACGCAGGCACCTGGTCCACCGTCCGCCGGGAAGAACCGCATCATGACGACCACCCCACATCCGGACCAGGACCCCAAGGCGATGGCACGCCACCTGCGGGCGGCGCTCTCCGACCGCGGGGTCGCGATCAGCCACGGCGAGGCGCTCGAGCTCGTCGCCCGACAGTTCGGCGCGCGGGACTGGAACACGCTCGCCGCCGCGACGTCCGCAGCCCCGGCGCACAACGGCCACGTGGTGCCGATCCTGCGCGTCTTCGACGAGGCGGCGGCCCTGGCGTTCTACGTCGACTACCTCGACTTTCGGGTCGACTGGCGCAACGAGACCGGCGGCCACGAGCCCCTCTACGCCCAGCTCTCCCGGAGCGACGCCCGGCTGCACCTCAGCGGCCACCACGGCGACGCGAGCCCCGGCAGCGGCGTCCTGGTCCCGGTGTCCGACGCGCTCGACCTGCAGCTCTCGCTCAAGGCCAAGGAGTATGCGTACGCGAACCCCGGCATCGAGGACCGACCCTGGGGACGCGTCGTCACGGTGATCGACCCGTTCAGCAACCGGATCGTCTTCGTCGAGTCGAACCGGGAGGCCCCGACGCAGCCGCCGGAGGCCGAGCCACGGCCCGCTGAGGCCGCTGCCCCGATCGTCCTGTACCTCTGGGTCGCCTGCTCGCCGGACCAAGCCTTCGAGGTCTTCACCGCCCGGTTCGGGGAGTGGTGGCCCCACGACGCATACTCCCCCGGGCCGGTCCGCGGCATCCGGGTCGAACCCCGGGTGGGGGGCGACGTGGCGATGCTGCTGGAGGCCGGAGACGCCTACCCGCTCGGCGAGGTCCTCGTCTGGGAGCCGGGTCACCACTATGCGCAGTCGTTCACCCTCGCTCAGGACCCGGCGTACCCCAGCCGGCTCGACGTGACGTTCGAGGTAGGAAAGCACCTCGGCGGGACGCGGGTGCGGTTCGCACACGGCGGCTGGACGCCGGCCAACGTCGCCGGGCGGGCGCGGTTCAGCGAGTGGGACCTGCTGCTCGGCCAGTACGCGGCGCTGGCCAACACCGTCGCCTGAGGGCGAAGGCGTGGGCTAGGGCGTGGGCGCCGAGGCGGCCAGCTCCGCCTCGGTGGCGAACTGGGTCTCGTAGAGGTCGGCATAGAGGCCCCGCTGGGCCAGCAGCTCGGAGTGACGACCGCGCTCGACGATGCGGCCGTCGTCGACGACGAGGATCTGGTCGGCGCCGCGCACCGTCGACAGCCGGTGGGCGATCACGAGGGAGGTACGACCGGTGAGCGCGGCGTCGAGGGCGCGCTGGACGGCCACCTCCGACTCGGAGTCGAGGTGAGCGGTCGCCTCGTCGAGGACGATCACCCGGGGGCCCTTGAGGAGCAGCCGTGCGATGGCCAGGCGCTGCTTCTCGCCTCCGGAGAGGCGGTGTCCCCGGTCACCCACCACCGTGTCCAGGCCCTCGGGCAGGCTGTCGACCAGCCGAAGCACCTGCGCGGCGGCGAGCGCGGCCCGCATCCGCTCCTCGGTGGCGTCGGGTCGGGCGTAGGCCAGGTTGGACCGGATCGTGTCGTGGAAGAGGTGGGCGTCCTGGGTGACGACGCCGACGGAGTCGTGCAGCGACTCCATCGTGACGTCCCGGAGGTCGACGTCGCCGACCCGCACGACGCCGGAACCTGGGTCGTAGAGCCGTGACACGAGCGCCGTGATCGTCGTCTTCCCGGCTCCGGACGGTCCGACGAGGGCGACCAGCTGCCCGGGCGCCACCGAGAACGTCACGTCGTGGAGCACGTCGTCCCCCGCGCCCCGGTCGCCGGAGGAGGTCGACTCCAACGAGGCGAGGGACACCTCGTCGGCGGAGGGGTACCGGAACGACAGGTGCTCGACGTCGATCCCGAGGGGCCCGTCGGGCAGCGGGCCGGCGTCGTCCTTCTCGGTCACCAGGGGCTGGAGGTCGAGCACCTCGAAGACGCGCTCGAACGACACCAGGGCGGTCATGATGTCGACCCGGACGTTGGAGATCGCGGTGAGCGGCGCATACAGGCGGGAGAGCAGCGCGGCCAGGGCCAGCAGGGTGCCGACGGTGAGCGCGCCGTTGACGGCCATCACGCCACCGAACCCGTAGACCATCGCGGTCGCCAGCGAGGCCACCAGGCCGAGCGCCACCATGAACACGGTGCGGTTCAGGGCGATGCTCACGCCGGCGTCGCGGACCTTGGCCGCCCGCTCGGCGTACTCGCGGTCCTCGCGGGCCGGGTTGCCGAAGATCTTGACCAGCAGCGCTCCCGCGACGTTGAACCGCTCGGTCATGCGACTGCCCATGTCGGCGTTGAGGTTCATCTGGAGCGTCGACAGCCCGGCCAGCCGCTTGCCCATGATCCGCGCCGGAATGATGAAGAACGGCACCAGAACGAGGGCGCCGAGCGTCAGCTGCCACGACAGGGTGAACATCGCCGCGACGATGAGGACGAGCGACACCGCGTTGCTGACCACGCTGGAGAGCACCGACGTGAAGGCCGCCTGGGCGCCGATGACGTCGGAGTTGAGCCGGCTCACCAGGGACCCGGTCTGGGCGCGGGTGAAGAAGGCGATCGGCTGGCGGAGCACGTGCGAGAAGACCTCGGTGCGCAGGTCGTAGATGAGACCCTCACCGATCCTCGAGGAGTACCACCGCTGCAGCATGGTCAGGCCCGCGTCGAACACGGCCAGGACCGCCACGACGATCGAGAGCCGGATGACGACGCTGGAGTCCTTCGGCGTCACGCCGTTGTCGACCAGATCCTTGAGCAGCAGCGGGACCGCCACCATGACGAACGCGTCCACGACCACGAGGACGAGGAAGACGATGATCGGACGGAGGAACGGCCGGGCGTAGCCGACGACGCGGCGGGTCGTGCCCGGGGTCAGCTTGCGGTCGACGACGTCGGAGTCGCGGGTCATGGATCGCATGACCATCCAGCCCGACATGCTCACGCGCTCCACCCTCCTTCGACCTCAGCCCTAACACTGCGCTCTCGGCACGCTATTCCGTCAGGGTGACAGCGGCTGCACGATCTGGACCGGGTTACCGTCCGGGTCGGCCAGCCAGGCGATGAGCAGCCGGCCCAGCCACTCGTGCGGATCCTGAAGGCCGGGGGCGCCGGCTGCGACCAGCTCGGCGTAGGCCGACCGCACGTCGTCGGTCCAGAGGACGACCGCGGCGCGCTGGCCGGTCGCGACGGGTTCGAGCCCGTGGTCGTCGCGAGTGGAGTCCACCGAGGCGATCCCGATCCGGTATGCGTCCAGCGCCAGGTCGACGTGGATGGGCTCCCCGGTCGCCGGGGTCCGGAAGACCTCCTCGAAGCCGAGCGACGCGTAGAAGGCCGTGGCCCGCGAGACGTCGGGACTGAACAGGACGACCTGGGGCTCGCGGAACACGGCCACCGGGGTCAGCCCCGGGCGCGCTCGGCCAGGGCGCGCAGCAAGCCGGCCTGAGCCGCCCGTTCGGCTGCGAGCTGGTCGTCCGCCCCGGCGTGGATCGCGTTGGCCAGCAACGGTTTCAGCGCCCTGAGCGAACCCGCCGGGGTCGCCAGCAACGCCGCCACCAGGTCTGCCGTCGCCGAGTCGAGGTCGTCGCGCGGCACCACCGCCGTGGCCAACCCGAGGTCGGACGCCTCCCGCGCGCCCACGAACCGGCCGGTCGCACAGATCTCGAGCGCCCGCGCATACCCGACGAGATGGACGAGCGGTCCGGTCCCCCCGAGGTCCGGGACGAGCCCGAGCTGGGCCTCCCGCATACAGAGCTGGGCGTCGTCGGCGAGCAGGCGCAGGTCGGCCGCCAGAGCCAGCTGGAACCCGGCCCCGACCGCGTGCCCCTGGACCGCGGCGACGACGACCGCCGGCACCGAGCGCCAGATCGCGAAGCCGCGCTGGAAGCCCGCGATGGTCTCGTCGAGCCCCTCCGCGGTGGCGAGCTGGAGGATGTCGGGCTCACCTGGCATACCGCCCGGCGAGAGCAGCTGCCGGTTGAGACCGGCGGAGAACGAGGCCCCTTCGGCGCGGATCACCACCACCCTGACGTCCCGAGGCAGCGACTCCCCCACCCGGGCCAGCGCCAGCCATAGCGACGGGGTCTGGGCGTTGCGCGACGGGGGGTTCGCCAGAGTCAGGGTGAGGACCGGGCCGTCATGATGGACCCGGATCCCGGGGTGGACGTCAGACACGGGCGCAGGCTACCGGGCCGCGCTCAGCGCCTCTCGTGCGCGGTGGACGAGAAGGTCCGCGAGGGCGTCGGTCTCGCCCAGCGTGCCCGGTACGACCTCCGCTCCGGCCTTCTCGGCATGAGTCACCATCCGGTCGCGCAGCACGCCCTCGGCGACCATGTAGGTCACGACCAGCACCCGCTGGGCTTCCTCGGCCCGCAGCCGGTCCGCGACCGCCTCCACGTCGTCGCCACCCGCCAGTGCCGCCACGGCCCAGGGGCCCCAGCCGGCGAGGATCTGCCCGGCGACCGCATCGCCGATCGCGCTGATGGCCTCACGGTCCGACGATCCTCCTGCGAAGAGCACCACGCCGGTATGCGGGTCGGGCCGGAAGCCCGCGCGAGCCAGCAGCTCGTCGGCCGCGGTGAACAGCAAGGGGTCCGGACCGAGCGCACGGGCCACCGCGTAGCGGCCCCGGCCGAGCGCGTCCATCGCCGCCGCGGCCTCGGGGACGTCGGTCTTGACGTGGTAGGCGGTGGTCAGCAGCAGCGGGACGAGGACACCACCGTCGAGCCGTTTCGCCACCTCGGTCGCGGACGGGGGGTGGTGGTCGAGGTACGCGGCGTGCACGTGTCCCGGCCAGCGCCGGCGGACCTGCTCGGCGACCTTCTCCACGCCGGCGGCGTGGCGAGGGTCGGGCGAGCCGTGGGCGAGCAGGACCAGGCTCGGGGCCGCATCGGCCCGGAGGGACGGCGGAACCAGGTCGCCCACCTGCTCGCGGATCCGGACGACCTCGCCCACGACGACAACCGCGGGCGAGCGGACCCCTTCCCGCTGCGCGACCTCGGCCGCGTCGGCCAGCGTCGTCACCGTCGTCCGTTGGGCGGGGGTCCAGCCGGACTCGATCAGCGCGACGGGTGTCGTCGGCGGCCGACCGGACTCGACCAGCCGGCGCGCGGTGTCGGCCAGCGCGGTCACACCCATGAGCAGGACGACCGTCGAGGTCACCGGCGCGTCCCGCAGGGCGTCGAGCGCCGCGGTCGCACCGTCGTGCGCCGATGCCACGACGAACGACGCCGTGATCCCTCGGTGCGTCACCGGGATCCCGGCGGCGGCTGGTACCGACACGGCGGACGTCACGCCCGGGACCACCTCAACGGGAATCCCGTTGGCGGCGCAGTGGATCGCCTCCTCGCCACCCCGGCCGAGGACGAAGGGGTCACCCCCCTTGAGCCGCACGACGTCGCGGCCGAGCCGGGCATGCTCGACGAGGATCTCGTTGATTCGGGACTGCGGGATCGGGTGGTGACCAGGCGTCTTGCCCACGTCGACGACCTCGACGTCCGGGCTCAGGCCGTCGAGCAGAGCGCGCGGGCCGAGCC
Organism: Lapillicoccus sp.; assembly: GCF_036559105.1. Classification (GTDB taxonomy): domain Bacteria; phylum Actinomycetota; class Actinomycetes; order Actinomycetales; family Dermatophilaceae; genus Lapillicoccus. The sequence goes on from NZ_DATBTV010000034.1 coordinate 52,261, forward strand.
GGTCGGTGACGACGACGTCGGCCGCGGCGAGCAGCTGGCGGCCGCGGACGGTGACAAGTCCCGGGTCTCCTGGGCCGCCGCCGACGAGGGCAACCCGTCCCACCAGGGGGGATCCGTCAGGTCCCGACGGGGGGCGCTGGCGGCGGACCGGCAGCAGCCCGCTGTCGAGACCAGCGAGGACCGCGTCGCGGACCGCGGCCGCCCGCCTCGGGTCACCGCCGCCGGTCACAGCCACGGTGACCCCCTCGGCCACGGTCCCGACCGCACCGCGGGCCACGGCCGGCGTCCACACGCTCGACGCGTCGGCGTCGTCCGCCCGGACGCACCAGACGCGGTGCTCGTCGCAGGCCGTCGCGACCGCCGCGTTGACGGCCGGCGAGTCGGCCGCGGCCTGCACCAGCCAGGCCGGCTCCGGCTCGAGGACGTCGCGTGGGTGGAACCGCCGCTGCCGCCACCGCAGCCGTCCGGCACCTGCGGCCTCGCGGATGTCGGCGCTCGCGTCGGGCGCGATGACGTCGACCACGGCTCCGGCGTCCAGCAGGGCCGGTATGCGCCGGGTCGCCACGGTGCCGCCACCCACGACGAGGACCCGCCGACCCGCCAGCCGAAGCGTGGCGGGGTAACCGGGAGTGTCGGCCACCAGGACCTCCTTCAGCGTGGGCTGGTCGGCGCATGGCGACCGATGGGCACTGCGGACGGTCAGAGCTCCGGCTCGCCCGCCATCGCGCTCGGGAGGGGAGCCAGCTCCGCCATGCCCGCCGCCAGGGTGGTGCCGTCCGCCTCGTCGACGAGCAGGAAGGCACCCGTCCGTCGCAGGTCAGCGTAGTCATCGAGCGGTACCGGCTCGGCCAGCCGGACGCGGACCCGCCCGATCGCGTTGAGCGGCAACGACGCCGGGGCGGGCCCACGCTGGAGGGTCGCGATGTCGAGCTCGTCGACCAGGTCGGCCACGAGGCCCCGGACGTTGCGGGTGCCCACGCGGACGAGAACGCGGTCGCGCGCGCGCAACGGGCGATCGGACAGAACCGCGAGCGTCCCGACGATCTCCGGCACGACCTGCGGCTGGTGCTCGACCGACGCGATGAGGTCGCCGCGCGAGATGTCGAGCTGGTCGGCCAGTCGCAGCACCACCGACTGGGGCGCGAAGGCGACGTCGTGCTCGTCGGGGCGACCCGGCTCGCCCGGCGTCGCCGAGCGGTCGATGCCGACCACGCGAGTGCGTGAGCCGGCGGGCAGGACGACCACCTCGTCGCCTACGTGGACGACTCCCGAGGCCAGCCGACCGGCATACCCCCGGTAGTCGCGGTGCTCGGCGCTCTGCGGCCGGATGACGTACTGCACCGGCATCCGCAGCGGCTGCTCGGCCGGGTCGGTGCCCACTGGGACGGACTCGAGGTACTCGAGGAGGGTCGGCCCCGCATACCAGGAGGCGCGGGTGGACCGGTCGACGACGTTGTCGCCGAACAACGCGGAGAGCGGAACCGCCTGGACGTCGACGATGCCGAAACCGCTTGCCAAAGAGACGAACCCGGCCACGTGCCGGTCGAACACCGCCTGGTCCCAGTCGACGAGGTCCATCTTGTTGACCGCGAGCGCCACATGCCGGACCCCAAGCAGCCCGGTGACAGCGAGGTGCCGGCGGGTCTGCTCGACGACGCCGTGGCGAGCGTCGATGAGGATCAGGGCGAGCTCGGCGGTCGAGGCGCCGGTGACCATGTTGCGGGTGTACTGGACGTGCCCCGGGGTGTCGGCGAGGACGTACGAGCGGGTGGCGGTCGAGAAGTACCGATAGGCGACGTCGATGGTGATGCCCTGCTCGCGCTCGGCGCGCAGGCCGTCGGTGAGCAGGGCCAGGTCGGTCGTGTCGAGGCCCCGGTCGCGGCTGACGCGCTCGACGGCCGCCAGCTGGTCCGCGAGAACCGACTTGGTGTCGTGCAGCAGCCGGCCCACGAGCGTGGACTTCCCGTCGTCGACGCTGCCCGCCGTCGCCAGCCGGAGCAGGTCGTGCCGAGGAGCGCCGGGCTCGAGGTCCGAGTCCGGCGCCGAGTGAGCGAGCGACATCAGAAGTAGCCCTGCTTCTTCCTGTCCTCCATCGCGGCCTCCGACATCCGGTCGTCGGCCCGCGTGGCGCCGCGCTCGGTCAGCCGGGAGGCGGCCAGCTCGACGATGACGTCGGCAATGTTGTAGGCGGTCGACTCGACCGCCCCGGTGCAGCTCATGTCGCCGACGGTGCGGTATCGGACCGTCCTCGTCTCGACGGTCTCGTCGGGCTTCGGGCCGCCCCACTCCCCCGCCGTCAGCCACATTCCGTCGCGGTTGAAGACCTCGCGCTCATGCGCGTAGTAGAGGTCGGGCAGCACGATCCGCTCACGCTGGATGTAGCGCCAGACGTCGAGCTCGGTCCAGTTGGACAGCGGGAACACGCGGACGTGCTCACCGGGCGCGTGGCGGCCGTTGTAGAGGTCCCAGAGCTCGGGGCGCTGGCGACGCGGGTCCCAGGCGCCGAACGCGTCGCGCAGGCTGAAGACGCGCTCCTTGGCGCGGGCCTTCTCCTCGTCGCGCCGGCCGCCGCCGAACACGGCGTCGAACTTGTCGGCCTCGATGGCGTCGAGCAGCGGGACGGTCTGGAGCGGGTTGCGGGTGCCGTCCGGGCGCTCACGCAGGCGGCCGTCGTCGATGTAGTCCTGCACGTTCGCCACGACGAGGCGCAGGCCGAGGCGGCCGACGGTCTCGTCGCGGTAGTCGAGCACCTCGGGGAAGTTGTGGCCGGTGTCGACGTGCAGCAGCGCGAACGGCGGCGGGGCTGGGGCGAAGGCCTTGACCGCGAGGTGGAGCATGACGACGGAGTCCTTGCCGCCGCTGAACAGGACCACGGGCCGCTCGAACTCGCCGGCGACCTCGCGGAAGATGTGGATCGCCTCCGCCTCGAGATGGTCGAGGTGGTCGAGCGACAGCGGGATGCGGGACGCGACCGGGCGGTCGACGAGAGCGGTAGCCGCGACGCTGTTTGTGTGCGGAGCAAACATCATGTGTGCAGCCCGCATTCAGTCTTGGCACGGCCCGACCAGCGGCCCGCGCGAGGGTCTTCGCCGTCGGCGACGGCGCGAGTGCACGGCGCGCACCCGATGGAGGCGAATCCGACCTGCCGCAGCGGGTTCTCGAAGACCCCGTTCTCCTGCGTATAGCGCTCGACGTCCTCCGCGGTCCAGGCGGCGATGGCGTTGACCTTGACCATCCCGCGGCGCTCGTCGACCCCGACGACCGCGATGTCGGTCCGCGTGGGGGCGTCCTCGCGTCGCATACCGGTGACCCACGCGCGGTGCGTCGAGAGCGCACGCTCCAGCGGCTCGACCTTGCGCAGCGCGCAGCACTGGTCGGGGTTGCGGTCGTGCAGCTTCGGGCCGTACTCCGCGTCCTGCTGGGCAACCGTCTGCAGCGGCAGCACCGTCCGCATCCGGATCGGGAGCATCGCGGCGTACGCGTCGCGGGTGCCGAGGGTCTCGGCGAAGTGGTAGCCGGTGTCGAGGAAGAACACGTCGGTGCCGGGGACGGTCGTACCGACCAGGTGCACGAGGACCTCGTCGCCCATCGAGCTGGCGACGGTGAGGTCCTCCCCGAAGGTCTCGGCCGCCCAGCGGACGGCCCTGCGGGCGGTCTCGACCCGCTGCTCGTATGCCTCGGGTCCGGCTCCGGAGCCTTCCTCGCCGACCAGGGCGGCGCCCTCGGCGGCGAGCCGACGGATCTTGTCGAGGTCGCGCTCGACGCGTGACGCGGTGGTGGTCATACCCGGCCTCCTGTCGGCTCCGGTCGGCGGTTCGCCGGGATGCTGGCGTGGTCGACCCTCACCAGGGACACGCTGAACACGTGCGCGCAGGACCGGCAGGACCAGGCGGTGTCGTCGTCCTCGACGGGACGCAGGTCCTCGTCGCCGCAGAACGGGCAGTAGAGCGGGGTCGCAGCGCGGCTCATCGCAGCGCCTCCTCGTCGGCCCGGCGGGCCCACGCGGCGAAGCTCTCGTCGGCGCCGGTGCGCTGCTCGAGGTAGCGGTGGCCGAGGCGCTCGACGTAGTCGGGCACGTCGTCGGCGGTCACGCGCAGCTGGCGGGTCTTACGGGCCAGCTGGGGGTCGTCGCCCAGACTGCCGCCGAGGTGGACCTGGAACCCCTCGACCGTCTCGCCCGCGTCGTCGGTCATGACGAGGCCCTTGAGGCCGACGTCGGCGACCTGGAACCTCGCGCACGAGTTCGGGCACCCGTTGACGTGGATGGACAGCGGGCTGTCCCACTCGGGCAGGCGGCGCTCCAGCTCCTCGACGACCGTCCGGGCCCGGGCCTTGGTCTCGACGAGGGCGAGCTTGCAGAACTCGATGCCGGTGCAGGCGAGCACGCCGCGGCGGAACTCGGTGGGCCGGCTGGACATGCCGACCTCGGCCAGCCCCGCCTCGAGGGCGGCGACTTCCTCGTCCGGCACGTCGAGGACGAGCAGCTTCTGGTGGGTGGTGAGGCGGACCCGGCCGGAGCCGTGGGTGGCGGCCAGCTCCGCGACTCGCATGAGGACGTCGCCGCTGACCCGGCCGGCGACCGGCGAGACGCCGACCCAGTTGCGGCCGTCGACCTGGGGGTGGACGCCGATGTGGTCGCGGCGGTGGTCCGGTGGGAGCGCCGGCGCAGGCCCGTCGAGCAGGGCCCGGCCGAGGTACTCCTTCTCCAGAACCTCACGGAACTTCTCGGCGCCCCAATCGGCGACGAGGAACTTGAGGCGGGCCCGGTTGCGCAGCCGGCGGTAGCCGTGGTCGCGGAAGATCGAGACGACGCCGACCCAGACCTCGGGGATCTCCTCGAGGCTGACCCAGGCACCGAGGCGCTGGGCGAACATCGGGTTGGTCGAGAGGCCGCCGCCGACCCAGACGTCGAACCCGGGTCCGAACTCAGGGTGGACGACACCGACGAACGACACGTCGTTCGCTTCGTGGGCGACGTCGAGGCTGGGCGAGCCCGAGATCGCGGTCTTGAACTTCCGCGGCAGGTTGGAGAACTCGGGGGCGCCGATGTAGCGGTCCCGGATCTCCTCCAGGGCCGGCGTGCCGTCGATGATCTCGTCGGCGGCGATGCCCGCCACGGGCGAGCCGAGGATGACGCGCGGCGTGTCGCCGCAGGCCTCGGTCGTCATGAGACCGACAGCCTCGAGGCGCTCCCAGATCGCGGGAACATCCTCGATGCGGATCCAGTGGAGCTGGATGTTCTGCCGGTCGGTGATGTCGGCGGTGTTGCGGGCGAAGTCCTGGCTGACCCCGGCGATGGCGCGCAGCTGCTCGCCGGAGAGCGCACCGCCGTCAGAGCGGATCCGCAACATGAAGTACTCGTCGTCCAGCTCGCTGGGGTCCAGGGTGGCCGTCTTGCCGCCGTCGATCCCGGGCTTGCGCTGCGTGTAGAGGCCCCACCAGCGCATCCGGCCGCGCAGGTCGTCACCCGGGATGGCCGCGAACCCGTTGCGGGAGTAGTCGTCAATGATCCGCTGACGGACGTTGAGGCCGTCGTCGGCCTGCTTGAACTCCTCGTTGTGGTTCAGCGGCGTGCGGTCGCCGTCAGCCCAGGCACCGGTCGCCTTGCCGGCCTGCCGGGCCGGACGCGCAGGAGTGATGGGCGCAGCGGACACCCGTCCAGTGTTCTCCCGGGACGGTGCGGATCGCATAACTGTCCATTATATGAACCCGCAGATCGCGTTATGTGGCAAAGGGCTCGCGACTCTCCTGAACCGGGGCAGAGCGGGCACGTCTCCTCGTCGCGAGTTCCGTCGCGCCCCCGTCTTTGACCGCCGAGAGGCCAGCTCGGCCGCTCCGGGGCCGGGTCGGAGCGGCCGGAGCTGGCCTCTCGGCGGGGCGGGCGGAGCGGGCAGGGCGGGCGGCGAGGGCTTCGGTCAGGCGAGCGCGACGAGGTCGCGGTAGTCGGGACCCCAGAAGTCCTCGACGCCGTCCGGCAGCAGCAGCACCCGCTCCGGCTCCAGCGCCTCGACCGCACCTTCGTCGTGGGTCACCAGGACGACGGCGCCCTTGTAGGTGCGCAGGGCGCCGAGGATCTCCTGGCGGGACGCGGGATCGAGGTTGTTGGTGGGCTCGTCGAGCAGCAGCACGTTCGCCGAGGACACCACGAGCATCGCCAGCGACAGCCGCGTCTTCTCGCCACCCGAGAGCACCCGGGCGGGCTTGTCGACGTCGTCACCGGAGAAGAGGAACGACCCGAGCGTCTTCCGGACGTCGGTCTCGCCGAGCGCCGGGGCGGCCGACTTCATGTTGGCCAGCACGGTGCGGTCGACGTCGAGGTTCTCGTGCTCCTGGGCGTAGTAGCCGAGCTTCAGCCCGTGCCCGGGCTCCACCTCGCCGGTGTCCGGGCTGTCCACGCCCGCGAGGATCCGCAGCAGCGTCGTCTTCCCGGCGCCGTTGAGCCCCAGCACGACGACCCGCGAACCCCGGTCGACCGCGAGGTCGACGTCGGTGAACACCTCCAACGACCCGTAGGACCGCGACAGTCCCGAGGCGCGCAACGGAGTCCGCCCGGACGGCGCCGGGTCGGGGAACCGGATCTTGGCCACCCGGTCGGACACCCGCTCGCCCTCGAGCCCGGCCAGCAGCCGCTCGGCCCGGCGGGCCATGTTCTGGGCGGCGACCGCCTTGGTGGCCTTGGCCCGCATCTTGTCGGCCTGGGCCATCAGGGCGCCGGCCTTCTTCTCGGCGTTCTGGCGTTCCCGCTTCCGTCGCCGCTCGTCGGTCTCGCGCTGGGTGAGGTAGGCCTTCCAGCCGACGTTGTAGAGGTCCATCTCGGCCCGGTTGGCGTCGAGGTGGAACACCCGGTTGACGACGGTGTCGAGCATCTCCACGTCGTGGCTGATGACCACGAGGCCGCCCTGGTAGCCGCGCAGGAAGTCGCGCAGCCACCCGATGGAGTCGGCGTCGAGGTGGTTGGTCGGCTCGTCGAGGAGCAGCGTCGGCGCCCCGGAGAAGAGGATGCGGGTCAGCTCGACCCGTCGCCGTTGGCCGCCGGAGAGGGTACGGAGCGGCTGGTCGAGGATCCGGTCGTCGAGCCCGAGCGCCGAGGCGATCCGCGCGGCCTCCGACTCGGCCGCATACCCGCCCTGGGCGTTGAAGGCCGCGTCGAGCCGCTCGTAGCGCCCCATCGCCTTCTCGCGGACCGCGTCGTCCTCCGACGCCATGAGCTTCTCGGTGGCCCGAAGGTCGCGGACGATCGTGTCAAGCCCGCGCGCGGAGAGGATGCGGTCGCGGGCCAGCATGGTGAGGTCGCCCGTGCGGGGGTCCTGTGGGAGGTACCCCACGTCGCCCGACCTCGTTACCGTGCCGGCGGCCGCCTGGCCTTCGCCCGCAAGGACCTTGGTGAGCGTCGTCTTGCCCGCGCCGTTGCGCCCGACCAGCCCGACACGGTCGCCCGGGGCGATGCGGAACGTCGCGCCGTCGAGGAGGAGCCTCGGGCCGGCGCGGAGCTCGATCCCCGAGGCCACGATCACAACCGTCGATTCTGCCAGTGCGGGCTCCGCGGACCGAATCGCTTTCCCCAGGGTCCGGTACTGTCGCCCACCGTGACGCGCGCGATCGAGGTCCGTACCGTCGACGCGGCGCAGCATCTCGCGTTCGTCGAGGCCCGTTCGGGCAGCTTCCTGCAGACGCCGGCGTGGGGCCGGCTGAAGACGGACTGGCGCGCCGAGTCGCTGGGCTGGTTCGCCGGCCAGGAGATGGTCGCTGCCGGCCTGGCCCTCTACCGGAGCCTCCCCCGCATCGGCCGATCGCTCGCCTACCTGCCTGAGGGCCCGGTCACCGACTGGGACGGTCCCGAGGCGCTCGACGTGCTGCGGACCCTGCGCGACCACGTCAAGGCCCAGGGCGCCTTCGCCCTGCGGATCGGTCCGGCGGTCCCGGTCCGCCGCTGGCACGCCGACACCGTCAAGGCGGCCATCGCCGACGACGCGGTGGGCTCGCTGCGGGACGTGACACCGGACGTCACGGAGGACGCCGGTATGCGGGTGCGCGCCCTGCTCGAGCGGCTTGGCTTTGACCACCTGGCCTCCGACGACGGCTTCGCCGCTGGCCAGCCGGAGTACGTGTTCCAGCTTCCGCTCGCTGGACGCACCGAGGAGGACGTGCTCGCCGGGATGAACCAGCTGTGGCGGCGCAACATCAAGAAGTCGGCGAAGCAGGGGGTCGTGGTGACCCGTGGCCAGGCGAGCGACCTGCCCGCCTTCCACACGGCATACCTCGAGACCGCCACCCGCGACCACTTCACGCCGCGGCCGCTCTCATACTTCCAGCGCATGTTCGAGGTCATGGAGGCCGAGAGCGACGACCGCATCCGGCTCTACCTCGCGCACCACGACAGCAACCTCGTGGCGGCCACGACCGGGGTCCGGGTCGGCGCCCACACCTGGTACTCCTACGGCGCCTCGACCGCCGCCAAGCGCGAGGTGCAGGGGTCGACCGCGATCCAGTGGCAGATGATGCGCGACGCGATCACGGCCGGCGCTGACGTCTACGACCTGCGCGGCATCACCGACACCGTCGCGGCCGACGACTCGCACGCCGGGCTGATCCGGTTCAAGGTGGGGACCGGCGGTGAGGCGGTCGAGTACGTCGGCGAGTGGGACCTGCCGCTGAACAAGCTGCTGTACAAGGGTTTCGACGTGTACATGCGGCGACGGGGCTGAGTCGTGGCGCTGACCCTGCACGTCGACGCGGCCCGCTGGCGCGCCCACCTGGCCGCTACTCTCGCGGCGAGCCCCGGGCTGATCCCCGTCGTCAAGGGCAACGGGTACGGGTTCGGCCTCGACCTCCTCGTCGCCGAGTGCGCTCGGCTGCACGGCTCGGCCGGAGTGGGGATGATCGCCGTCGGCACGTATGCGGAGGCGCCGGTCGCGCTGGCCGGCTTCCCCGGCGACGTGCTCGTCATGGAGCCGTACCGGCCGGTCATCCACGCGGCGCTCTCCCACCTCAGGGACGGCGCTCTCGTGCACACGATCACGCACGGCCCCGACCTGGAGGACCTGGCCAGCCGGGTCGGGCGTCCACGGGTCGTTGTGGAGGGGCTCTCGTCGATGAACCGCCATGGCATCCCTGCCGACTGGATGCAGCAGACCCTCGACACCCTCGCACCGTGCGAGCTGCTCGCCCTGAGCCTCCATCTCCCCCTCGGGTCGGGGCACGTCCCGGAGGTGCGCCGCTGGGTCGACCGGTTCGCCGTCCCCGAGTGGCAGCTGTCGCACGTCACGCCGGCCGAGCAGAACGAGCTGCGCGCGGCATACCCCGACCACGCCTTCCGGGTCCGGGTCGGCACCCAGCTCTGGCTGGGTGACCCGAAGGCCTGCGTCGTCCGGGGGCACGTCCTGGACGTGCGCCACGTCTCGACCGGCGACCGGGCGGGGTACCGGGCCAAGCGGCTGCGAGCGGGGTGGCTCCTCGTCGTCGCCGGTGGGACCGCGCACGGAGTCGCCCTCGAGGCACCGAGCGGGGCCGACTCGTTGCGGCACCGGGCCGTCGCGCTTGCCGAGGGCGCGCTGGAGGCAGCCGGGCGGGTCCGCTCGCCGTTCAGGGTCGACGGCCACACGACGTGGTTCGTCGAACCGCCCCATATGCACGTGAGCCTGGTCATGCTGCCCGAGGGCAGCACGCCACCGGAGGTCGGCGACGAGGTCGACGTGCGCGTCCGCAACACCACGCTGCGGGCCGACGCGGTCGTCCTGGAGTAACGGCAGGACAACGTCTGGATCACGGCCTGGTGTCGTCGTCGGCATACCGAGCCGGAGCGCCGAGCGCGGCTGGTCGGGGTGTCCTAGGGTGACCCGGTGACCTTCAACGACAACGTCCAGCTCGACACGTCGCAGGCGACGTCGGGCGGGTCGTCAGGCGGCGGCTACGGGGGTGGCGGCAACTTCCCGGGCGGCATCCAGGTGGGCGGCGGGATCGGTGGTCTGATCCTGCTCATCCTCGTCTTCATCTTCGGCGGGAACGTCCTGGGCGGCGGCGACACGCAGGATCCCGGCACCGGCACGTCGACCGGCCAGAGCAGCTCGCTGGACCCCTCGCAGGTCGGCGCGGGCGGTTCGCAGTCGGGTGGGGGTTTCTCGCAGTGCAAGACCGGGGCCGATGCGAACAAGAACGACGACTGCCTGGTCATCGCGACGGTCAACAGCGTTCAGGACTACTGGGGTTCGGCGCTTCCGCAGTACGGCCGCCAGTACCCGAAGGCGAACACGGTCCTCTACTCCGGCCAGACCCAGTCGGCGTGCGGCACCGCCTCGAACCAGGTCGGACCCTTCTACTGCCCGCTCGACAAGCTGGTCTACATCGACGCCAGCTTCTTCCAGGAGCTGCAGCAGCGGTTCGGCGCGAACGCCGGCCAGCTGGCCAAGGAGTACGTCGTCGCGCACGAGTACGGCCACCACGTCCAGGACATCCTCGGGCTGCTCGGCCGGGCGCAACAGGATCCGCAAGGGCCCGAGTCCGGATCGGTGCGGCTGGAGCTCATGGCCGACTGCATGGCGGGGATGTGGGTCAAGAACGCGACACAGACCAAGGACGCCAACGGGGTGACGTACCTCAAGCCGATCACCCAGGAGGACATCAACTCGGCCCTCTCGGCCGCCTCGGCGGTCGGTGACGACCGGATCCAGAAGGCGACCCAGGGCCGTGTGAACCCCGAGTCGTGGACCCACGGTTCGAGTGCGCAGCGGCAGAAGTGGTTCACGACCGGGTACCAGACCGGCGACCTCAACCAGTGCAACACCTTCGCAACGCAGAGCCTGTAGTCGCCTTTCCCGGGTGACCTCGGCATGAGTGCGATCGAGGTCCTCCCGGCCACGGCGGCCCGGTTCGTCTACGTCGCAACACTTCTCGCGCCGAAGAACCCGGGCTCCGCCGTGTGCTGGTGCCTGACCTACCGGCTCAGCCCGAAGGAGAACCAGTCGCTCGACGCACGGGAGCGGCCGGAACGGGTGCGCGCGCTCTGCCGTCGCCGGACCTCACCCGGGGTCCTCGCCAACCGCGACGGCGAGGTCGTCGGCTGGTCGGGGGTCGCGCCGAGGTCCGACCTCTACGCGTTCAGCCACGGCACGAAGATCCCGCAGCTCGACGACCTGCCGGTGTGGTCGGTCTGGTGCTTCAAGGTGCGGGCGGGGCACCGCCGGACGGGCGTCGCGGCCGCCCTCCTGGAGGGGGCCGTGAAGTATGCGCGGGGTCGCGGCGCGCCGGTGGTCGAGGGGTACCCGGTGGACAACCAGGGCCGGAAGGTCGACCTGACGATGGGCTATGTCGGGACGCGGTCGATGTTCGAGAAGGCCGGGTTCACCAAGACGGCCGACACCGACGCACTGTCGGCGGGTATGCCTCGGGTGCTGATGCGGCTCGACCTGCGGTGAGCGCCGGGCCGCCCGGCGTCACTCGTGCTCGACGAGGTGGTGGCTCCGGCTCATGCGGACGGCGGTGTTCCCGGTGGCGATGCCGGCCATGACGATGATGAGCACCCAGAACACGAACGTCGGCCACTCATGGCCCTCGACCAGCTCGTAGGTCTCCTTGAGCGCGATGAGGTAGGCGCCGGAGGCAACGTAGAACCATGCGGTGGCCTTGTTCATGAACGAGACCCAGTTCGCCATGACGTGGTGCGGCAGGGCGGCCATCATGGCCTTGCGCTCCTCCTGTGCATACCTTCGCTGCTTCCAGTACCCGACCGGTGGGATGAGCCACCACCAGCCGGACGGTCGGGTGCCGGCCGGCGCGGCGGGCTGGACGCCCGCCATGTCCTCGCGCGAGATGTTCTCCTCGCCCAGCTCCAGTGCGGCCTGGTAGAGCGGCCCGGCGACGAGCAGCCATGCCCCGAAGAACCCGGACCAGAGGATGAGCTCGTGCATGCGCAGGACGCTACAAGGGCGAGGCGATCTCAGGCCGGGGCGGGCGAGGTCTGGACGAGGACGCCGATCTTGTCGATGCGGTGCTCGGGGTTGTCGAACTCGTCCGCCCAGTGGTTGCCGGCGGCGCGGTCCTCCGGCGTCGCGCACGTGGACAGCGTGATCATGGCCTGAGTCGGGGCGGCTCCCGGCCGGCCCGGGACTGCGGCGCGCTGCTCGGCCAGCGACGCCGGCGACCGGAACGAGGTCTGGCGGGTGGCGGTGACCATGTAGGTGTAGCGAACGCCGCCCGCGTCCACGTGCACGAGGGCACCGTCGGTCAGCGCGGGCAGGTCGCGGAACGGGGCCGGTTTCGTGGTGCGGTGCGCCGTCACCTGGAAGTTGCCGACTCCGCCCGGCCCGGTTCCCCCGCGCGGGCCGGACGGCGACGCGGCGAGTCCTGTGTTCTGGATCTGCGTGCCGGGAGCGTCGTCGGTGAAGCCCTGGTACGGCTGGACGACCAGTCCGGCGACCTTGATCGCGGGGATGCTCAGCCGCGCCTGCATCGGGGTCCCGTCGCTCGGCGTCGGGCCTGTGGGGGTCGGGGTGGGAGTCGCCGTCGGCGTGGTCGTCGTGGTCGTCGTGGTCGTCGTGGTCGGGCTGTGGGTCGCCGTCGAGGCGGTCGAGGTGGTCGAGGTCGTCGACGTGGTCGACGCGGGCTGGCTGGTCGCCGGTGAGCCGGCCGTCGAGCAGGCGCCGAGCAACCCGAGCACGCCGAAGCCGGCCACAACGGCCAGCGCTCGGTACCCGTGCATGGACGACGGTAACCCGCCCCCCTGTCCCCCAACCGAACTCAGATGTTTGCTGGTTTTCGGGCCTGACCGTCGCAGAACCGACAAACATCTGAGCTCGGACTCGTCAGGGGGGTGGAGGCTCGGTCAGGTGGATGCGGACAGCGCAGCCCCGCTCCAGGGCCCGGTCGAGGACGTCGCGGCGCGGGTCGGGCAGGTCGTACAGCTCGCGCCTGGGCCGGTCGGCCAGCGCGCGCAACCGCGAGTCGGCGAGCACCCGGCCCACCAAGTTTCGGTCACCGCCCACCACCAGCCCGCGAGGGACGTCCGGAGCACCCGGGCCCGGCGACTCGTTGTCGCCCAACAGGATCCGCAGCGCATGGGCTGCCACGGCGTCGGCGAGGGCGTCGGCCTGGTTGTCGCGCCGGCGTGCGAACCGTTGCTGCGACCAGCCACCGGCCGCCGTCCGGGACTGGACGTACCGGGTTCCGACCTTCGTCGCGACGAAGCGGCCGTCGCGGGCCAGACCCACCGCATACCCGCCTCGTCGGACGAGGACGACCCCCAGTGGGTCGTGGAGAAAGTACGTGAAGTCGGCCTCCGACCCGTCAGCGCCGGACGCCGCGACGACGTGGTCGCCGTCCCGCGTCACCGGGCCGTCGCCGTGCCGCTCATGGAACCCGGCCACCCACCGGTCCAGCCGAGCGGGTGCGACCTCGAGGTCGCGAGTGCTCACAAATTGAAGCCGAGGGCCCGCAGCTGCTCGCGCCCGTCCTCGGTGATCTTGTCGGGACCCCACGGCGGCATCCACACCCAGTTGATGCGGAAGCCGTTGACGAGCCCCTCCAGCGCGGAGGCCGCCTGGTCCTCGATGACATCGGTCAGCGGACAGGCCGCGGACGTCAGGGTCATGTCGATGATGGCGGTCGACTCGGAGTCCACGGTGATGCCGTAGATGAGCCCGAGGTCGACGACGTTGATCCCCAGCTCCGGGTCGACGACGTCGCGCAGCGCCTCCTCGACGTCCGCGACGTTGGCGGGGGGGTTGGTAACGCCTGTGGTGTCCGTCATGGCGGTCAGCCCTTCTCTGCGACGGGTTCGGGAAGTGTGATGTCGGTGATGTCGATGCCCGCTCGGACCAGTGCGTCGGTGAAGGCGGTCCAGCCGAGGAGGGCGCACTTGACGCGAGCGGGGTACTTGGCGACGCCAGCGAAGGCCACCCCGTCACCGAGGCGGTCCTCGTCGCCGGGGTCCTGGCCCTTGGAGGTCAACATCGCCCGCATAGCGTTGTATGCCTCGAGCGCCTCGCGCACGGAGTGGCCGGTCACCTGCTCCGAGAGGACCGAGGCGGACGCAACGCTGATCGAGCAGCCGAGCGCGTCGTAGGACAGGTCCCGGACGACGTCGCCGTCGAGCTCGACGCGGACGGTCACCTCGTCGCCGCAGGTCGGGTTGACGTGGTGCACCTCGGCGTCGAACGGCTCGCGCAGGCCGGCGCGGTGCGGCCGCTTCGAGTGCTCGAGGATGAGCTCCTGGTAGAGGTCCATCAGCGGTCCGTCCCGAACATCGCGGGCACCCGGTCGAGTGAGGCCAGCATCGTGTCGATCTCGTCGACGGTGTTGTAGGCGGCGACGGTCACCCGGGTGGTCGCGGCCACGCCAAACCGGCGGTGCAGCGGCCACGCGCAGTGGTGGCCCACCCGGACGGCCACGCCGTCGTCGTCGAGGACCTGGCCGACGTCGTGCGCGTGCACTCCGTCGACGACGAACGCCACCGTGCCGCCGCGGTCAGGCTCGGCACCCGGACCGACGACCCGGACCCACGGCCGCTGGGCCAGCGCGTCGAGCAGGTGCGCCGACAGGGCTTCCTCGTGGGCGGCTACGCGGTCCATGCCGAGCTCGCCGAGGTACTCCGCGGCGACCCCGAGCCCGATCGCCTGGGCGGCCATCGGCACTCCGGCCTCGAACTTCTGGGGCACCGGCGCGTAGGTCGAGCGCTCCATGGTGACCGTCTCGATCATCGAGCCGCCGGTGAGGAACACCGGCATCTCGTCGAGGATCTCCGGGCGACCCCAGAGCACGCCGACCCCGAGTGGGCCGAGCATCTTGTGACCGCTCCAGGCCATCAGGTCGACGCCGAGGTCGTCGACATCGACCGGCAGGTGGGGCACCGACTGGCAGGCGTCGAGGACGGCGAGAGCACCGACGGCGTGCGCGCGGTCGGCGAGCTCGCGGACGGGGTTGACGGTGCCGAGCACGTTGGAGGCGTGGGTGAACGCGAACACCTTGGTGCGCTCGGTCAGCACGCCGTCGAGCAGCGACAGGTCGAGACGTCCCTGGTCGGTGACCGGCACCCAGCGGAGGGTCGCACCGGTGCGGCGCATCAGCTCCTGCCACGGGATGAGGTTGGCGTGGTGCTCCATCTCGGTGACGAGCACCTCGTCACCGGGGCCGAGCGCGAACCGCGACCCGGAGCCTCCCCCGCCACCGGCGGCGGCATTGGAGAACGCGTAGGCGGCGAGGTTGAGCCCCTCGGTGGCGTTCTTGGTGAACACCACCTCGTCGTGCCGCGCCCCGACGAACGCCGCGATGGTCGACCGCGCCCGCTCGTAGAGCTCGGTGCCCTCCTCCGACAGCTGGTGGGCGCCCCGGTGGACCGCCGAGTTGTGCCGCTCGTAGAACTCCCGCTCGGCGTCGAGGACGACGAACGGCTTCTGCGAGGTGGCCCCCGAGTCGAGGTACACCAACGGTTTTCCGTCGCGAACGGTGCGCTCGAGGATCGGGAAGTCGGCCCGGATGCGGACCAGCTCCTCGTCCGTGAACGGCTGCCCCGACAGCTCGGGCGAGATCTCGACCGAGAGCTCGGGAGAGATCGCAGCGGTGGTGAGCGCAGACATACCGATCGCCCTGGGTCAGGCCGTGGTGGTGGTGGCCGTCGCGGCAGAGAGAAAGCGGTCGTAGCCCTCGTCCTCGAGGCGGTCGGCCAGCTCAGGGCCGCCCTCCTCGACGATGCGGCCGTCGACGAACACGTGGACGAAGTCGGGACGGATGTAGCGCAGGATCCGGGTGTAGTGGGTGATGAGCATGACGCCGACGTCACTCGTCGACTTCACCCGGTTGACGCCCTCGGACACGACCTTGAGCGCGTCCACGTCGAGGCCGGAGTCGGTCTCGTCGAGGATGGCGATGCGCGGCTTGAGCAGCTCCATCTGGAGGATCTCGTGGCGCTTCTTCTCGCCGCCCGAGAAGCCCTCGTTGACGTTGCGGTCGGCGAACGCTGGGTCGATGCGCAGACCGTCCATGACGGAGCGGACGTCCTTGACCCACGTCCGCAGCTTCGGGGCCTCGCCGTCGATGGCGGTCTTCGCCGTGCGCAGGAAGTTCGACACCGTGACGCCGGGGACCTCGACGGGGTACTGCATGGCGAGGAACAGCCCTGCTCGGGCGCGTTCGTCCACCTTCATGGCCAGGACGTCCTCACCGTCGAGGGTGACGGTGCCGCCGGTGACCTTGTACTTGGGGTGGCCGGCGATGGAGTAGGCCAGCGTCGACTTGCCGGACCCGTTCGGGCCCATGATGGCGTGCGTCTCGCCGGAGTTGATGGTGAGGTCGACGCCGCGGAGGATCTCCTTGGCGCCGTCCTCAGTCTCGACGGAGACGTGGAGGTCGCGGATCTCGAGCGTGGTCATGGTGTTCAGCTGCCTTCGGTGGTGACGGAGACGAGGACGTCGTCGCCGTCGATCTTCACGGGGTAGACGGCGACGGGGATGGTCGCCGGAGGGCCGGACGGGTCGCCGGTCCGAACGTCGAACCGGGAGCCGTGCAGCCAGCACTCGAGGGTGCAGCCGTCGACCTCGCCCTCGGAGAGCGAGACGTCGGCATGGGTGCAGCGGTCGTTCAGGGCGTGGTAGTCGCCGTTGCCGTCGCGGACCATCGCGACGATGACACCGTCGATCTCGGCCTGCGCGGCGCTGCCGGGCTCCAGGTCACCGACGTGGCACACCCACGTGAACGTGTCGGGCACCGGCTGCGCGCTCACGAGGCCCGACCCCGCAGCACCTCGGCCCCGGCCCGCTGAGCCTCGGCGAGCTCGGCGTCGATGTCGGCGTTGAGCCGGTCGCGCAGGTCGGGGACGGGGATCTGGTTGATGACGTCGACGAGGAACCCGCGCACGACGAGGCGCCGGGCCTCGTCCTCGGGTATCCCGCGCGCCTGGAGATAGAACAGCTGCTCGTCGTCGAACCGCCCGGTCGCCGAGGCGTGACCGGCGCCGATGATCTCGCCGGTCTCGATCTCGAGGTTCGGCACCGAATCGGCGCGGGCGCCGTCGGTGAGGACGAGGTTGCGGTTGGTCTCGAACGTCTCGGTGCCCTCGGCCGCCGCGCGGATGAGGACGTCGCCGACCCAGACGGTATGCGCCGAGTCGCCCTGCAGGGCGCCCTTGTAGGTCACGTGGGACTTGCAGTTCGGCGCGTTGTGGTCGACGAACGAGCGGTGCTCCAGGTGCTGTCTCGCGTCGGCGAAGTAGACGCCGAGCAGGGTCGCGTCCCCGCCGGGACCGGCATACCGGACGTTGGTGTTGATCCGGACGATGCCGCCGCCGAGGCTCACGACGATGTGGCGGTACGTCGCATCGCGGCCGACGAGCGCGTCGTGCTGCCCGAGGTGGCGGGCCTCGTCGTCCCAGCTCTGGATCGAGACGACCGTGAGGTGGGCCCCGTCACCGACGACGACCTCGACGTTGCCGGTGTGGTCGCCGCTGCCCTCGTGGTCGATGACGACGACCGCCCTGCTGTGCCGGCCGGCCTCGACCACGAGGTGGCCGTTGCTCCGCAGCCCCGGCTTGCCAGTAATCACCACCCGGATGGGCTCGGCGAGCTCGGCCTCGGCGGCCACCGAGATGTGCGTGGCCTCAGGCGAGTTGGCGTCCGCCACGACCGCGGCGCGGTCGGCGGGGACCAGCACCGTCCCGCGCGGTGCCTGACCGGCGGTCAGCGTGCCGACGTGTACCCCGTCGGGCGCCGTCACCGCATACTCCACCGCGCCCTCCTCGGTGGGCGAGTCGGTGAGCAGCGAGCGCAGCCGGTCGACCGGCGTGAACCGCCACTCCTCCTCGCGCCCGTTCGGGATCGGGAACGCGCCGACGTCGAACGACGTGGGGCGCTCCGCGCGGGACTGGTCGGGGACGAAGGCCGCAGCCGAATCCGTGTGACTGCCGGTGTGGTCGTGTTTATCTGGACCGCCGGTGAACCCGGCGGTCTTCTCCAACAGCGGCATCAGCCGACTGCTCCTTCCATCTGCAGCTCGATGAGCCGGTTGAGCTCGAGGGCGTACTCCATGGGCAGCTCGCGCGCGATGGGCTCGACGAACCCGCGCACGATCATCGCCATGGCCTCCTCCTCGGTGAGCCCGCGCGACTGGAGGTAGAACAGCTGGTCCGCGGAGACCTTGGAGACGGTCGCCTCGTGGCCCATCTGGACGTCGTCCTCGCGGACGTCGACGTAGGGGTAGGTGTCGGACCGGCTGATCTGGTCGACGAGCAGCGCGTCGCACCGGACCGTGGACTTCGAGCCGTGAGCGCCCTCCATGACCTGGACCAGGCCGCGGTAGGAGGTGCGGCCACCACCGCGGGCGACCGACTTGGAGACGATCGTCGAGGAGGTGTTGGGCGCCTGGTGGACCATCTTGGCGCCGGCGTCCTGGTGCTGACCCTCGCCCGCGAAGGCGATGGACAGGGTCTCGCCCTTCGAGTGCTCGCCGAGGAGGTAGACGGCGGGGTACTTCATCGTCACCTTGGAGCCGATGTTGCCGTCGATCCACTCCATCGTCGCGCCCTCGGCGCACGTGGCGCGCTTGGTGACGAGGTTGTAGACGTTGTTCGACCAGTTCTGGATCGTCGTGTAGCGGACGCGGGCGTTCTTCTTGACGATGATCTCGACGACCGCGGAGTGCAGCGAGTCGGACGAGTAGATCGGCGCGGTGCAGCCCTCGACGTAGTGCACCGAGGAGCCCTCGTCGGCGATGATCAGGGTCCGCTCGAACTGGCCCATGTTCTCGGTGTTGATCCGGAAGTAGGCCTGCAGCGGGATGTCGACGTGGACGCCCGGCGGGACGTAGATGAACGAGCCACCCGACCACACCGCGGTGTTCAGCGACGCGAACTTGTTGTCGCCGGCGGGGATCACCGAGGTGAAGTACTCGCGGAACAGGTCCTCGTGCTCGCGCAGGCCGGTGTCGGTGTCGACGAAGATGACGCCCTTCTCCTCCAGGTCCTCGCGGATCTGGTGGTAGACGACCTCCGACTCGTACTGCGCAGCGACGCCGGCGACGAGGCGCTGCTTCTCGGCCTCGGGGATGCCGAGCCGGTCGTAGGTGTTCTTGATGTCGGCCGGCAGGTCCTCCCACGAGGTCGCCTGCTTCTCGGTGGACTTCACGAAGTACTTGATGTTCTGGAAGTCGATGCCGGTGAGGTCGGAGCCCCAGGCGGGCATGGGCTTCTTGCCGAACAGGCGCAGCGACTTCAGCCGCAGGTCGAGCATCCACTGCGGCTCGCTCTTGCGGGACGAGATGTCCCGCACGGTGTCCTCGCTGAGGCCGCGCTTGGCGGTCGCGCCGGCGGTGTCGCTGTCGGCCCAGCCGTACTCGTACCGGCCGAGGTCCTTCAGGCCGGGGTTGAGCTCTTCGATGTGGGTGGTCATCGCGCTGCCCTTTCGGGGGTCGGGGTCGATAGGTCCAAGGCGCCACGGGCGTCCGGTGTTCCCGGCGTCTCATGCGCGGGAGGGGTCTGGCTGCGGGTGACCGCGGTCGTGGGGATGAAGGTGGTGCAGACGTGGGCGCCGCCGGCGAGGGTGGCGAGCCGCTGGACGTGCACGCCGAGCAGCCGGGAGATGGCCTCGGTCTCCGCGTCGCAGAACTGCGGGAACTCCTCGGCCACCCGCCCCACGGGGCAGTGACCCTGGCAGAGCTGGACGCCGGTGAGGCCGCCGGCGCCGACGGGGCGGGCGGAGGCGGCGAAGCCGTCCTCGGTCATCGCCTCGACGAGGACGTCGGTGCGGGCCACGACGTTGTCGCCCGCGGCGGCGAGGCGCGCGGCATACCGGCTCTCGAGGCCGCGGACCCGCTCGTGGGCGAAGGCGGCGACGGACTCGGGTCCGCCGTGCGTGGCGAGGTAGCGCAGGGCTTGGACGGCGAGCTCGTCGTAGTCGGCCGGGAGGGAGCCGTGGCCACGCTCGGAGACGACGTAGGCGCGGGCCGGGCGGCCCCGCCCGCGGGTGTGTCCAGGGGTGTGCGACGGGCCGGGGTCGTGCTCCTCGACGGCGCCGTGCTCGGCGAGGGCGTCGAGGTGCCGGCGGACCGCTGCGGGCGTCAGCCCGAGGAGCCGGCCGACCTCGGCGGCGGTGATGGGTCCGTGCTCGGACACGGACGCCAGGACGCGCTCACGCGTGCGCTGCTCGTCGGGTCCGATAAACACCACACCATTGTGACGTAATTACTACGGGGGCCGATAGTAAGGCTGCCCTAACCCCCTGCCGGGGGGCTGGTGACGGCCCAGGCGGCCCCGAAACAGACGAACGGGGCGGGGACGTCGTCCACCGCTCCGGCGTCCTGGATGGCCTGCGCGGAGTCGACCCCGGCGGCCAGGGCGCGGTGGTACCGCACCATCACCTCGGCACAGACGTCGTCGGGGATGCGCGCGACACCGGCCACGACGCTGCGGGTTCCGAGGGCGAGCAGCACGCTGGTCAGGCCGAGCGACTCGTCCCCCGGCCGGACCGTCGCCTGCCCGAGCTCGCACGCGGAGAGGACGACGTGCGGCGCCAGCCCGGCGGCCTGGTCCAGCTCGTACGCGAACACCGGGCCGCCGGTCAGCCGGAGCGAGGAGAACAGCGGGCTCTGCGGTTCGTGGACCCCGTGAGCGGCGACGTGGACGATGTCGGCAGTGGCGAGCGAGCGGCGCAGCGCGGCCGGCCCGGCCTCCTCTCCCAGGCGTACCCGCGAGCGGGGCCACAGCTCCCCCACCGCCTGCGCCTCGGCGGGCGCGAGGCGGAGCCCGGGTCCCGCGTACACCTCCACGCGCGGCCGGCGGCGGGCTCGGGTGGGCCGCGCCGCCGCGACCCAGGCGGTGGCCGACGGGGAGACGGCGACCGGCCGCCCCCGCCCGGACGGCAGCAGCCCCCAGGGCAGGGTGACGAGGGCGGCCGACGGGACGACGACCAGCCGGCGGTCGGACAGACCTAACGGGCCGACCAGGAGGTCGTCCAGCCGCTGCAGGGTATGCGTGAGCGAGCCCCGCACGGTCGCGGCGATGCCGGACGGCAGGTGCCGGGCCCAGGCCAGCTCGACATCCGCCCGTACTCGAGCGAGCAGCGCGCCCGCGCTCGACGCGGGCCCGAGGGAGTGCAGCCGGGGCTTGCCCCGGTCGAGCACGACCGCGTGGAGCCGGCCGTGCGCCTCGAGGTAGCAGACGAATGCGCTGTCGGCCCGGTCCAGCTCCGCCCGCAACCGCTCGGGTGCCACCCCCGCGGCCGCCCGGCCGGCGCTCGCCGCGTGCCATGCCCGAGCCCGGAGGCGACTCTGCAGCTCACGGACGGGCCCGCCCGACTGGTCCAGCGCCCGGGCCGCGACGTCGTTCCGCTGCCCGTCGACGACCCGGCGCAGCTCGGCCAGCAGCGCGGCGACTTCCGGGTCCTCGGGCGGGCGGACCTGGCGGATCCGCCGGGAGACGGCCCGGCCACGCTCGACCGCGGCGAGCACGCCGAGCGGGGTGCGCTCGACGAGGGCGAGGTCGACGTCGAGCTCGACCAGCCGGGTCCCGTGCACGGCGCTGGCGGTCTGCAGGTCGATGCTTCCGAACTGCGCCTGGTATGCGGCGAGCTCCCCCAGGCCGGAGCGCAGCTGCCGGTGGGCGGACCCCCACCGGCCGTTCTCGACGTCGAGGAGCGCATGGACGTAGCGGGTGTGCAGCCTCGTCGCGATCGGGTCCGCGGCACGGGACGTCCCGGCCTGGCGAGCCAGCTCGGCGGCGTCCTCGGAGCGTCCGAGCCGCTGTTCGAGCTCGGCCGCCAGCAGGGTGGCCGTCCGGGCCTGGGCCGCGAACCCGTCCGCCGCGAACTCCTTCGCGAGCCGCAGGGCCGGCCGGACCAGCCGGGCCGGTGGACGGCCGCCGCGCAGGTCGGCCTGGAGCAGCACCAGCTCACCGGCGCGACGCCAGCGCGCGTTGCCGTGTCGGCGGAACCGGTCCCGGGCCTTGCCGGCGAGCACCCGCGCCGCGTCGGTGTCCCCGCTCAGCAGGGCGACCTCCGCCCGCGTGAGCTCGACCTCGCCGACGTCCTGCCAGGCGCGGTCGCGGCTCAGCTGCCGCGCCGCGGTGGCGAGGGACTCGTCAGCCTCGTCGTACAGCCCGGCGGCCAACAGCACCCGGGACCGGTCCAGCAGGGCGATCCCGATCTGCGTCTCCTCGTCCATGACGATGCCCTCGTCGATGATCCGGAGCGCGAGCGGCAAGTCGCCGGCGAAGAACTCCAGGCATCCGAGGTTGTGCAGGGCGATCCGCTCGAGCCGGTTCTCGTCCAGCGTGCGGGCGAGCTCGACGGCCGCGGTGAGGTCGGCCCTGGCGTCGTCCAGACTGCCCATCTCGACGTGCAGGGCGCCCCGGTTGATCAGGAGCCGGCAGCGGTCGACGCCGGCGGCGGCGTCGAGGCGGTCTGCCGCATAACCGAACTCGTCCAGGGCCGCAGCGAACCGCCCACCGCGGAAGAGCAGCAACGCGTGCTGGCTGTGCACGAACCCGAGGAGGTCGTCGGAGCCGACCGCCTGCGCCCAGCGCGAGGCCTGGGCCATCCGGTCCAGGCCGGCGTCGATGCTGCGGACCTCGACCTCCGACTTGGCGAGCGTCGCCAGGA
This sequence comes from Lapillicoccus sp., assembly GCF_036559105.1. Taxonomy (GTDB): domain Bacteria; phylum Actinomycetota; class Actinomycetes; order Actinomycetales; family Dermatophilaceae; genus Lapillicoccus. The sequence goes on from NZ_DATBTV010000034.1 coordinate 74,832, forward strand.
CGCGCGCGACCGTGGTCATCTGCTCGAGCTCCGCGCCGTCCCGCCCGGCGTCCGGTGCCGTCGACGCGCCGGGACCCGCGGCGGGCGGCGAGCCCGGGCCGCCCCACGGGTCGGCGTCGGGCTTGGTATCGGGCTCGGCATCGAGCTCGACGCCGAGCAGCGCCAGAGCCCGCGTCGCTGCTGACGCTCCGGCCGCGGGCCGCCCTCGCGCGTTGTGCGTGACCGCGTCCTCGTGCCAGCGCGCGGGGTCGTTCCGGGGTGACCGAGTCCCGTCGGCCGCGGGGTCCACGGCCGACGGAGGTCCGGAGCCGGTCATGTCGGTCCGGGCCGACGTGCTTTCTCGAGCGCCGTGACGACCCGCCGTCGGCTCACCTTCGGGCCGACGGCTCGCTTGCCCGTGGCCCGCGTCCACCGGTCCAGCAGGTCCTGGGCCAGACGCCCCGCGACGATGGGCGCTGAGAACGAGGTCCCCGACCACGTGCCGAACCCGCCCGAGAAGTCGTCCGGGTCGATGCTCTCCCGTACCGTCCCGTCCGAGTACTGAGTGCGCGCCGTCGGCTGGAGCGAGGCGTCGAAGGTGGTCGGCAGGGTGCTGACGACGGCCGCCCCGTGTTCGTGCACGTCGACCCAGTCGCCACTGTTGCTGAACAGGGCGACGGTGCCGTTCGGGTTGAGCGCGCCGACGCTGAGGATGTCGAGAAGTGCTCCCACGGGACGGTGGTCGAGCGCGGCGGGGAACATCCGGCGCGTCGTCGCGTCATTGCCGGCCGAGGCCACGAGAAGGCAGCCCGCATCGGCCAGCGGCTGGAGCGCCGCGGCCAGCGAGGCGTCGGTCCGGACGTCGTCCGGGGCCTCGTGGTAATAGCCGAAGGACATCGACACCACGTGAAGGGGCTGCCCGTTGCCGACGAGCACGCCGAGGTTCTCCAGGGCCTCCACCATCTCGTGCTCGGGGACGAAGCCGTCGGCCTTCATCACCTGAACCATGAGGATGTCCGCATCGGGACACGTCTGGCGAACCAGTCCGGCGATGAACGTCCCGTGGCCGGAATGGTCGTCGAGGGTGCCCTCGAGCGGGTCGTGGACGACCCCGGTGCCCTCGGGTTCGGAACCCATGGGTCCGGGCAATACGGTCACGCCCTCTGCGAGCCAGGGGTGGGCACCCACCCCGGTGTCGAGGATGGCCACGACCGGTCGGCGCGCCAGCTTGGGCTGCCGCAACGGGGCCGGACCGCGCCACGCGACCGGCGTGAGGCCGCCCAGGCCCGGCACGACGTACTGCGCCCTGACAGCGCCGCCGACCGTCATGGTTCCGCCGACCGTCATGGTTCCGCCGACCGTCATCGTGCCGCCCACGGTCATGGTCCCGCCGACCGTCATCGTCTGGCCGACGACACCGTTGGCGAACATCAGGTGGTCGAGCCCGACCAGGGCGCGCCCGGCAGCGTCGTCCGCCGGACGGGAGGCTCGCCAGTCCTGCAGGAGCGCCCACGCGTCGACAGTGCGCGCCTCCCCCTCGTTCGGCGTGATCCGTAGAGGCGTGACCCACGAACGGATAAGCGAGGCGGCGTTCTGGGCGCCCCGCGCCCGCTCGGCCAGGGCGCGATGCTCTCGCGTCGGGCTGGCCGTGTAGCCCTTCTCCTTGCACCAGTCCACGAAGGACTGCTGTTGGGCGTCGTCGGGCATTCCGCGCACGAGTACCCGGTCCGCCACGTAGATGGTCGAGTCGAACAGCTCGTCGCCGATGCGCGTGGCCTTGGTCGGGTCGAGGACTCGGGCATGGTGCGCGATGAGCGGGTCGAACATCCCCTCGTACGCGGGTCGGCCCGCGACGTCGTCCTGTCCGTTGTCGTCGTTCGTCGCCACCGGTCCACCCTCTCGACGCTGCGGGGTGCGAGCTCACGCCAAACCTAGGGGTCCGGCGCTTACGGCGGCAACGAAGACGGTCGATCTACACTCGCGCCTCGTGACCGCCTTCGAGACCACGGTGCGTCTCGAGGGGCTGGTCCGGCGCTTCACCGGCGCGACGGCCTGCGACGCGATGTCGTGGTCCGCACCCGCCGGAGCGGTCACGGCGGTCCTCGGCCCGAACGGCGCCGGCAAGACCACGGCGGTCGAGTGCGCCGTGGGCCTGCAGCGGCCGGACGCCGGTTCGGTGACGGTGCTGGGCGCCGACCCCTGGCGGGCGGGTCCGGAGCACCGCGCACGGGTCGGGGTCATGCTGCAGTCCGGTGGCCTGCCCACGGGCACCACACCCTCGCGGATGCTGCGGCACCTCGCCGGCCTGTATGCGGACCCGGCGCCGGTCGACGAGCTCGCCCACCGGCTCGGCGTCGACGGGTTCGCGCGGACGACGGTGCGGCGGCTCTCCGGCGGCCAGCACCAGCGGCTGGCGCTGGTCGCGGCGCTGGTCGGCCGGCCCGAGGTCGTCTTCCTCGACGAGCCGACGGCCGGTCTCGACCCCCACGGCCGGCTCGACGTCTACGACCTCGTCGACGAGATCCGGGCGGGCGGCACCACCGTCGTCGTCACGACGCACTCCTTCGAGGAGGCCGAACGGCTGGCCGACCACCTCGTGATCGTCAGCGACGGCCGGACCGTCGCCGAGGGGCCTCCCGCGGAGGTTGTCGGGTCGGGGACGCTGGAGCAGGTCTACTTCGGCCTGACCCGGAGGGCCGCCGGGTGAGCGCACCGGCCGCCGCATCGGCCCGGGTCCTCGGCCAGGCGCGGTTCGAGGCGGGCACGCTGCTGCGCAACGGCGAGCAGCTCCTCGTCTCCCTCGTCCTGCCCCTGGGGGCGCTGGTCGGGCTGGCCTTCACCAGCGTCCCCTCACTCGGCGAGGGCCGGCGGATCGACGTCGCGACCCCGGGCGTCCTCGCGCTGTGCGTCGTGTCGGCGGCGTTCACCTCGCAGGCCATCGCGACCGGCTTCGACCGGCGGGCGTCGGTGCTCCGTCTCCTCGGGACCACGCCCCTCGGCCGCGGTGGGCTCCTCGGGGGCAAGGCCCTGGCCACCCTCGGGGTCGAGGTGCTGCAGTGGGCTGTGGTCGGCGGCGTCGGTCTCGCGCTCGGCTGGCGTCCGGAGGTCGCCGGCCTCCCGTATGCGGTGCTCTTCCTGCTGGTCGGCACGTGGGCCTTCGTCGCGCTCGCCCTGCTGCTGGCCGGCACCCTCCGAGCGGAGGGCGTCCTCGCGGTGGCGAACCTCGTCTGGGTCGTGCTGCTGGTCCTCGGCGGCGTGGTGGTGCCCCGCAGCCAGCTCCCCGACACCCTCGCCGCTGTCGTCGGCACCCTCCCCTCGGCCGCTCTCGGCGACGGCCTCCGGGCTGCGTTCGTCGACGGGACGTTCCTCGCCCGGCCGGCCATCGTCCTCGTCGCGTGGGCGGTCGTCGCGACCGCCCTTACCGCGTGGACGTTCCGGTGGTCGGACTAGTCACCCCACGAGGTTCTCCCCACTTCGCGTCGAACCGTCGCGGGGGCCCCACGCTTCGCTCCGATACCTCGCGGGGACCCCGATCAGGCCGGGGGGCGGCACCGTGACGGAGTTCCTGAACCACATCCCGCTCGCGGGCAACCGGGTCGTCCTCGGCCTCGCACTACTGGCCCTCCTGGGCGTCTCGGTGGCGGTGATCGAGCGCGGCTCGGCGGGTCGGCGGCGGACCGGACTGGTCGTCGCCGTCGTGGCCGCGATGGCGGCGGCCGGCGCCCTGGTGAACACGAGCCTGCACGCATACCCCACCGTCGGCGACCTCACCGGCACCCCGCGCTTCCCGGACGTCCAGCAGCTGCACCCGACGAGCAACCTCGAGCTGGAACGCGGCGCGTCGGCGCGGATCTCGGTGCCGGACACCGCGTCCCACTTCGGCAACTTCGACGCGCAGGTCTATCTGCCACCGCAGTACTTCACCGAGCCGCAGCGCCGGTTCCCCGTGGTGATCCTCACGCATGGCAACCCGGGCCGCAGCACCGACTGGCTCGACGGCGGGTCGGCCGCCCAGACGGGGCTGACCGTCGCGCAGTCCGGCCATCCGGTCATCCTTGTCATGCCGACCGTGCTCCAGGAGCCCTACGGCGACAGCCTCTGCGTCGACACCGCCCTGGAGGGCAACGCCGAGACCTACCTCGTCAAGGACGTCGTCGCCGCCGCCGACGCCCAGCTGCGCACCATGCCCGGCACGGCCCACCGGGCCATGGGCGGCTTCTCGATGGGCGGGTTCTGCGCGCTCAACCTCGGCCTCAAGCACCCGGACGTCTTCTCGGTGGTCCTCGCGTTCTCCGCCCTCACTGTCTGCGAGCCGGACGCGATCGAGGGCGGGAACGAGACGCTGTTCGGCACCCCGGACTGGCAGCAGCAGGCAGCGGCCAACAGCCCCGCGGACTACTGGCGCTCGCTCGACCCGGCCACCTCGCCCGCGATATGGCTGGACGTCGGCGAGGACGAGTCCGAGGTGGGGCCGCCCCTGCAGGCGTTCGCCGAGCAGCTCTCCTCCGCCGGGTTCACCGTGGAGTTCCATGCGAGGCCGGGCGGCCACGACTTCGGCACCTGGACCCCGGCCCTCCAGGAGTCCTTGCCCTGGGCGGCTGCCAGACTCGGCGCGTGACGTCCACGCCGGGCCTGCGCCCGATCACCGAGGCCGACGTACCGGCCGTCCTGGCGCTCAACCACCGCTTCGTCGACCTGCTCTCCCCCCTGGACGCCGAGCGGCTGCTCTGGCTGGTCGGCCTCGCCGACCGCGCCGACGTCGTCGAGCTCGACGACCAGGTCGTCGGCTTCGTCCTCACCATGGCCCCCGGCAGCGAGTACGACTCGGACAACTACCGATGGCACGCGCAGCGGTTCGACGACGACTTCTACTACCTCGACCGGATCGTCATCGCCGAGGAGATGCGCCGGCGTGGGCTGGCCGGGTTCGTCTACGACGCGATGGAGGACGTCGCGCGCCGGTTCGGACGAATGACGCTGGAGGTGAACGTCGACCCGCCGAACCACGGTTCGCTCGCGTTCCACCAGCAGCGCGGGTACGTCGAGGTCGGCCGCCTCGGCGAGCCGGGCCACGTGGTCGGCCTCATGGCCAAGGAGCTCAGCGCTTAGTGTGACGCTCGTGCGTCTGCCCGCCGTCCGACCCTCGTTCGTGCGGCCGATCCTCGTCGCCAACCTGGTCGGCGAGATCGTCATCGTCATCACCGGTGGCATCGTCCGCCTCACCGGCAGCGGCCTCGGCTGTCCCACCTGGCCCGAGTGCGTACCCGGCTCGTTCACCCCCGTCCCCCACCAGGAGGAGGGGATCCACAAGCTGATCGAGTTCGGGAACCGGACGCTGACCGGCGTCGTGGGGCTCCTCGCCCTCGCGTGCGTATGGGTGGTATTCACTCGCATGCGACGGCGCCGGCCGTTGCTGCTCGTGGCGGTCGGACTGGTGGCCGGTGTGCTCCTCCAGGCGGTCGTCGGCGGCATCGCCGTGCGGATGACCCTCAGCCCGGTGGTCGTGGCGTTCCACTTCCTCCTGTCGATGGTCATGATCGCGCTCTCGACCATGCTGCTGCGCGGGTCGGAGGACGGGTGGTCGCCGGACGGCACCGCCGACCTCGAGCCGCGAGAGCTGCTCGTCCCGCACCTGGTGTCGACGCTGGCGTGGGTGACCGCGGGAGTATGCGCCGTCGTCCTCGTGCTGGGGACGGTCGTCACGGGGTCCGGCCCACACTCCGGCGACGCGGAGCAACCGGCCCGCACCGGCTTCGACCCGAGATCGGTCGCCTGGCTGCACGCGGACGTCGTCATGCTCTTCGTCGGCCTGGTCGTCGCGGTCCTCGTCGCGGTGTGGCTGACCAGTTCCTCCGACCGGGCCAAAGCCACCTGGCGCGGCGTCCTGCTGGTGACGCTGCTGCAGGGGGCGATCGGCTACGTCCAGTACTTCACCGGGCTGCCCGAGGTCCTCGTCGGCCTGCACATGCTCGGCGCGTCGCTCCTCGTGGTGACCATGGTGCTCGGCGTCATGAACCTGCGGTCGAACCCCCTCTAGACCCAGAGCGCGCCCGACTCCCCTGGCCGAGAGGTCAACTTCTGTCGTCAACACGGTGAATGACGACAGAAGTTGGCCTCTCGCCGCCTGAAGGGAGGCGGGCGGGTCAGACGACGCGGTAGCCGATCTCGGCGGCCGCCGTGACGAGCGCGCCCTGGAGGGCCGGGCTCGACAGGGGCCGTGAGAACGCCGGCCGGTACGGGAACGCGTCGGCCGCGGCCGTGAACAGGGTGACCGTGGGGCGCCCGGTCATCGTCGACACGCTCCAGAGCCCGTCGAGGTCGGGCCACTCGGTGTCGACGACGCGGGCCCACGCGCGGCATACCGACTTCGGCCCGGACGTGAGCAGGTGCGAGGCGCCGTTGCGGATCGGCCACGTCGCGGTGAGGTCTAGCAGGGTGAGGACGCGGGTCGGCTGCCATCCCGTGAGGTAGGGCGCCCGGCGCGACGCGTCGACGACCCGGGAGGCGGCGAACACCTCGGCGAGGCAGGTGACGACGTCCGTGGCCGCGTACGTGACCCCGCGCTCCGACCAGCCGGGCGGGGGCGCCTGCGGGTCGAACCGCGACGTCGTCGGACCGAAGTAGCGCAGCCGGTTCCAGGGGGTGACGTGCGGGCCGGCCGTCGCATGGACGCGCCACAAGGCTGCGGACCTCGGTATGCGGTGCACGTCGCCAGGTCGTCGGACCAGCGGCAGCTCGGGGGTGCGCGGCAACCTCGCCACGGGCGGCACCTAGGCCGACCCGCGGCGGCTCACCACAGCTCGAGGCCTGCGGCCTCGTCGACGACGCGCTGCGCATCTCCGCCGGAGGCCAGCCACTGCGCCGGTGTCGCGTCGTCGAGGTCGGGGCTGGGAGTCGTGAAGAAGCCCTCGACCGCGGCGGGATGCAGGTCGGCGGCCAGCGCGTCCAGCACCGTCTCCAGCCCCGGCAGCGGCGCGCCCTCGGCGGTGAACTGCCAGCGCGGCAGCCGCCGCTGCGACCCGATGTGGAACGAGTAGAGCTGGTTGTCGCGCAGTCGGTGCGACACCCGGGAGCGGTGGACGTCGAGCAGGTCGGCGGCCTGCTCGATGGTCAGCGACTGCGAGGCGGCGCCGATGACCGACATGGTCGCGTCGGTCGCGCGGTCCAGGGGGGAGCCCGCCGCGTCACCGAGCGGTACGCCGGCGTGGGACGTCCAGAAGTCCTCCTCGGCCGAGGTCAGGTCGGCCGCCGCCGGCGCCGGCTGCGCCGACAGCCGCCGTTCCAGCGAGGTCGACAGGTCCGCCTCGGTGAGGTCGTAGCGGGCCAGCAGCTCACCGAGCGTCATGGCCACCACCTCCTGCGCACATCGTACTCCCCGTGTGCGCTGGTGTGCGGAACAGGTGGGCGGCGGGTCAGCGCCAGACGCGCAGGTACAGCAGTGGGTCGAGCGCCACGGCGACGAAGAGGATGGTCAGGTAAGTGATCGAGAAGTGGAACAGCCGCATCGGCCGCAGCACGGCCGCTCCGGCGCCGGCCTTGGCGGCTCGCAGCAGCCGGTGCGCCTCGGTGACGAAGAGCGCGCCGGCGACGACGGCCCCCACGAGGTAGAGCAGTCCCATCGGCGCGACCGGGACGAGGAGCAGCGAGGCCGCCACCATCGCCCAGGAGTAGGCGACCACCTGCCGCGCGACCACGACGAACTTCTCGACCACCGGGAGCATCGGCACGTGTGCCGCGGCGTAGTCGTCCTTGAACTTCATCGACAGCGGCCAGTAGTGCGGCGGGGTCCAGAAGAAGACCACCGCGAACAGGACCAACGGGGCCCAGGCCAGCGAGTCGGTGACCGCGGACCAGCCGACGAGCACCGGCATACAACCGGCGGCGCCGCCCCACACGATGTTCTGCGCGGTGCGCCGCTTGAGCAGCGCGGTGTAGACGCCGACGTAGAACAGCAGCGCGCCGAGCGCCAGCCAGGCGCTCAGCCAGTTGACCAGCAGCCCGAGCCACAGCGTCGACGCGACGGTGAGCGCGATGCCGAAGACGAGCGCCGCCCGCGGCGACACCGTGCCGGTGACGAGCGGCCGGTTGCTGGTGCGGTGCATGATCGCGTCGATGTCGCGGTCGAGGTAGCAGTTCAGGGTGTTGGCGGCGCCGGCCGACATCGTCCCGCCGACGAGCGTCGCGAGGACCAGCCACAGCGAGGGCACGCCGCGGGCGGCCAGGAACATCACCGGAACCGTGGTGATGAGCAGCAGCTCGATGATCCGCGGCTTGGTCAGCGCGACGTACTGGCCGACGACGAACCACGGTCCCCGACCGTGACGAGCCGGTGCCGCCGACAGGTCGGCGCGGGGGTCCAGAGCGGTCACGGATTCCTTCGCGGTGGGGCGGGCCGAAAGGGCGGTCGCAGAGCGGCGGCGTCGGGCAGACGTGAGTCTATCCCCGGGCTCCGAGAACCGGGATTCCGTTGCCCGCCCAGCGCATGACACGGCGTGTTGCTGGGCACATGCTCAGGGCTAGGCTCACAAAAGACCGGTTCCGGCTTCGAAGGAGAGCTCCGTGACCCCGCCCACGGCAACCCGATCCGCCCGACGTTCGACAAGCGCGTCGAGAGGTCCACTCGCCAAGCGCAGCCCGGAGCTCCATCTTCCGGTGGCCAAGAAGACCGGCTGGAGCGACCTCGACGTCCGCGCGGTCGACACGGTGCGCGTCCTCGCCGCGGACGCGGTCCAGAAGACCGGCAACGGTCACCCTGGCACCGCCATGTCGCTGGCCCCCGTGGCCTACCTGCTCTACCAGAACGTCATGGCCCACGACCCTTCCGACCCCGCGTGGCTGGGTCGCGACCGGTTCGTCCTGTCCTGCGGGCACTCCAGCCTCACGCAGTACATCCAGCTCTACCTCTCCGGCTACGGGTTGGAGCTGAAGGACCTCGAGGCGCTGCGCACATGGGGCAGCCTCACTCCGGGTCACCCGGAGGTGCACCACACGACGGGTGTCGAGATCACCACCGGACCGCTCGGTTCGGGTCTGGCCTCGGCCGTCGGGATGGCGTTCGCCCAGCGTCGGCAGCGGGAGATGTTCGACGCCGGCGCCAAGCCCGGTGAGAGCGTCTTCGACCACCACATCTTCGTGCTGGCCTCCGACGGCGACATCATGGAGGGCGTCAGCCACGAGGCGTCCGCGCTGGCCGCCCACCAGGAGCTCGGCAACCTCACGCTGATCTACGACCAGAACCACATCTCGATCGAGGACGACACCAACATCTCGTTCTCCGAGGACGTCGCCAAGCGCTACGAGGCCTACGGCTGGGACGTCCACACCGTCGACTGGCGCCGTAACACCGCCGACGACGAGGGCGGCTACCGCTACGTCGAGGATGTCGACGAGCTCCTCGCGGCGATCGAGGCCGGCAAGAAGGTCACCAACAAGCCGACGCTGGTCGTCCTCAAGACGATCATCGCGTGGCCCGCCCCGACCAAACAGAACACCGGCAAGTCCCACGGTTCGGCCCTCGGCGACGCCGAGGTCGACGCCACGCACGAGATCCTCGGGTTCCCGCAGAAGCGGTTCCCCGTCGAGCGGGCCGTGCTCTCGCACGCCCGCAAGGTCGTCGGCCGCGGCAAGGCCGCGCACAAGGCGTGGGACAAGCGGTATGCGGCGTGGCGCAAGGCCAACGCCGACAAGACCGCGCTCCTCGACCGGCTCGTCTCCGGCCAGGTGCCCTCCGGGCTGGGCAAGGCCCTCCCCGTGTTCCCGACCGACCTCGACAAGGGTATGTCGACCCGCGCCGCCTCCGGCAAGGTGCTCGACGCGATGGCCGACGTCATGCCGGAGCTCTGGGGCGGTTCGGCCGACCTCGCCGAGTCCAACAACACGACGATGGCCGGCCAGCCGTCGTTCATCCCCGCGGGCAAGCAGACCAACGAGTGGAAGGGCGGGCCCGGTGGGCGCACTCTCCACTTCGGGATCCGCGAGTTCGGGATGGGCTGCATCCTCAACGGGATCGCCCTCGAAGGGCTCACCCGGCCCTACGGCGGCACGTTCCTCGTGTTCTCCGACTACATGCGCGGCGCCGTGAGGCTGGCGGCCGTCCAGGGTATCCCGGTGACCTTCGTCTGGACGCACGACTCCATCGGCCTCGGCGAGGACGGTCCGACGCACCAGCCGGTCGAGCACTTGGCCGCTCTGCGGGCCATGCCCGGGCTGGATGTCGTCCGCCCCGCGGACGCCAATGAGACGGCGGTGTGCTGGGAGACCATCCTCGACAACGCCAAGCCGGCCGGCCTCGTCCTCACCCGCCAGAACCTGCCGATCTACGACCGGAAGGCGTTCGCCAAGGCGGCCAACGCCAGCAAGGGCGCCTACGTCCTCGTCGACGGCGGCAAGGACGGCAAGGAGACGCCCGATGTCATCCTCATCGCGACCGGCTCCGAGGTGGGCATCGCCGTCGACGCCCGCGCCGCGCTGGAGAAGGCCGGCATCAAGACCCGCGTGGTCTCGATGCCGTGTCGTGAGTGGTTCGAGCGGCAGACCAAGGCCTACCGCGACCGCGTCCTGCCGCCGTCGATCCGGGCCCGGGTCAGCATCGAGGCGGCCGTCGGCCTCGGCTGGCGCGACTACGTCGGCGACGCCGGCCGGATCATCTCGCTCGAGCACTTCGGCGCCTCGGCGGACTACAAGACGCTCTACCGCGAGTTCGGGATCACCCCCGAGGCGACGGTCAAGGCGGCCAAGGACTCGGTGAAGGCCGCCAAGGCGGCCGCCATCGTGGCTCCGGTCAAGGAGGTCAACCCACGGTCGGCCCAGAACGGCAGCCTCACCGACACCACTCCCGCCAAGCCCGCCGCGAAGAAGGCCGCGGTCGCGGCTCGCTGACCAGCCCTATCGGTTCCTCCTCACGTTCACCCCACACGTTCATCCCACTCGCTTAGGGAGCTGAGCACGCATGACGAACGACAACCTCCAGGCCCTCTCGGACGCCGGCGTCTCCATCTGGCTGGACGACCTGTCCCGTGACCGGCTCGACTCGGGCAACCTCGCCGAGCTCGTCAAGGTCCGCAACGTCGTGGGCGTCACGACCAACCCGTCGATCTTCCAGGCGGCGATGTCGCAGGGGACGGCCTACGACGACCAGCTCGCGAAGCTGGCCGCAGCCGGCAAGAACGTCGAGGAGGCCGTCTTCGCGATGACCACCGACGACGTTCGCAACGCCTGCGACGTCATGAAGCCGGTCTACGACGCCACCAACGGCGTGGACGGCCGCGTGTCGATCGAGGTCGATCCGCGGCTCGCCCACGACACCGAACGCACCATCGCCCAGGCCAAGCAGCTGCGCGACGGCGTCGATCGTGAGCAGGTGCTCATCAAGATCCCGGGCACCCTCGAAGGCCTGCCGGCGATCACCGCGGCTATCGCCGACGGGATCAGCGTCAACGTCACCCTGATCTTCAGCCTCGAGCGCTACCGGGCGGTGATGAACGCCTACCTCAGCGGCCTCGAACAGGCGCAGCAGAGCGGGCACGACCTGTCGAAGATCGAGTCGGTCGCGTCCTTCTTCGTGTCGCGTGTCGACACCGAGATCGACAAGCGGCTCGACGCCATCGGCACCGACGAGGCCAAGGCCCTCAAGGGCCAGGCCGGCATCGCGAACGCCCGGCTGGCGTACCAGGCCTACGAGGAGGTCTTCTCGACCCCGCGCTGGAAGTCCCTCGAGGGTGAGGGGGCCCGGCCCCAGCGCCCGCTGTGGGCGTCGACGGGAGTCAAGGACCCCGCCTACAAGGACACGATGTACGTCGTCGACCTCGTCGCCCCCGGCATCGTCAACACCATGCCGGAGAAGACGCTCGACGCGGTCGCCGACCACGGTGAGGTCGTCGGCGACACCATCACCCCCAACTACGCGGACGCCCAGAAGGTTCTCGACGACCTCGAGGCGATCGGCGTCTCCTACAACGACGTCGTGCAGGTCCTCGAGACCGAGGGTGTCGACAAGTTCGAGAAGGCGTGGGGCGAGCTGCTCGACGAGGCCACCAAGGACCTGGAGAAGGCGGCCCAGAAGGCAGCCAAGAAGTGACCGCGCTGTCCGTCTCCGCGTCCGGACCGGCCGCGGACGCCATCGCCACTGCCGTTCCGCAGCTGGTCGAGGCCCAGTTCGCCTCGAAGCTCTTCGCCAAGGACCCCACCCTGTGGGGCTCAGCGGCGGAGTCCGAGTCGTCCAAGCGGCTCTCGTGGGTCGGACTGGGACGGACCTCGAGGCCGCTCGTCGGCGAGATCGCGGCGCTGCGCGACGACCTGGTCGGCAAGGGGCTCGACCACGTCGTGCTCTGCGGCATGGGCGGCTCCTCGCTGGCGCCGGAGGTCATCTGCGCGACCGAGGGCAAGGAGCTCGTCGTCCTCGACTCGTCCGACCCCGACTACGTCCGAGCGGCCCTGCAGGACAAGCTCGACCGCACCGTCGTCGTCGTCTCGAGCAAGTCCGGCTCCACAGTCGAGACCGACTCGCAGAAGCGCGTGTACGAGGGCGCGTTCACGGACGCCGGCATCGACCCGACCGAGCGCATCGTCATCGTCACCGACCCGGGCAGCCCCCTGGACAAGAGCGCCCGTGAGGCGGGCTACCGCGTGGTCAACGCCGACCCCGACGTGGGCGGCCGCTACTCGGCGCTGACCGCCTTCGGGTTGGTGCCGAGCGGGCTCGCCGGCGTGGACATCGAGGCGCTGCTCGACGACGCCGAGTCGGTGGCCGACCTGCTGGCCGCCGACGACGACGCCAACCCGGCACTCCGGCTCAGCGCGGCCATCGGTGGCACGAACCCGCTGCGCGACAAGCTGGCCATCGTCGACGACGGCTCCGGCATCGTCGGGTTCGCCGACTGGGCGGAGCAGCTCATCGCCGAGTCGACCGGCAAGGGCGGCACCGGCATACTCCCCGTCGTCGTGGGCGACGACCAGGACCCCGAGGTCAAGTGGCCTGCCCCCGACGTCACCGTGGTCCGGCTGGTCAGCGTCGACGCCGACGACGAACCGGTCTCGCACGACACCGACGTCGTCGCGGTCGACCCCACGCGCTCCGAGGTCGCGGTCAGCGGCTCGCTCGGCGCTCAGATGCTGCTGTGGGAGGTCGCCGTCGCGGCGGCCGGCCGGCTGCTCGGCATCAACCCGTTCGACCAGCCCGACGTCGAGAGCGCCAAGGCCGCAGCCCGCGAGCTCCTCGACAAGGGCATGGGCGCGGCGGCGGCTCCCGCGGCCACCGACGGCGCCGTCGAGATCCGCATCATGGGCGGGGACAGGGACTGGCTGGGCGGCGCCACCACCGTGGCCGGAGCCCTCGACGCCCTGTTCGCGCAGCTCGACCCCAACCAGGGCTACGTCGCGGTGATGGCCTACCTCGACCGGCTGGCCGACGCGCCGCTCGCGACGGCCCGGCGGGCCATCGCGTTGCGCACGGAGCGACCGACGACCTTCGGCTGGGGTCCGCGGTTCCTGCACTCGACCGGCCAGTTCCACAAGGGCGGGCCGGCGGTCGGCGTCTACCTGCAGATCACCACGAAGCCCCAGGAGGACCTCGCCATCCCCGGCCGGGACTTCACCTTCGGCGACTTCATCGCGGCCCAAGCCGGGGGTGATGCGGCGGTGCTCGCGGCGCACGGGCGCCCCGTGCTCCAGCTGCACCTGACCGAGCACGACGCCGGACTGGCCCAGCTCGAGAAGGTCCTCGGCGTGGGCGGTTCCGGGTCCTCCGCGGGATCCGGCCGGGGAGACGCATGAGCCCAGCCCGGGTGGCGGCGGGCACCAACCCCCTCCGCGACGCGCGGGACCGGCGGCTGCCCCGGATCGCGGGCCCCTGCGGCATGGTCATGTTCGGGGTGACCGGCGACCTCTCGCGCAAGAAGCTGATGCCGGCGATCTACGACCTCGCCAACCGAGGCCTGCTGCCGCCGGGCTTCTCCCTCGTGGGGTTCGCCCGCCGTGACTGGGCCAACGAGGACTTCGGGCAGGTCGTCTACCAGTCGGTGCGCGACCATGCGCGAACCCCGTTCCGCGAGGACGTCTGGCGCAACCTGGCCGAGGGGTTCCGGTTCGTGCCGGGCACCTTCGACGACCCGGCCGCGTTCGACCTCCTCGCCGACACGGTGCACGCCCTGGAGCACCAGCGCGGCACCGGCGGGAACCTCGCGTTCTACCTGTCGATCCCGCCCGGCTCGTTCTCGCTGGTCTGTGAGCAGCTGCAGCGCTCGGGGCTCGCCGACGCCCGCGGGGAGGCCTGGCGACGCGTCGTCATCGAGAAGCCCTTCGGCCACGACCTGGCCAGTGCCCGCGAGCTCAACACCATCGTCGGGACGGTGTTCCCAGCCGACTCGGTGTTCCGGATCGACCACTACCTGGGCAAGGAGACGGTCCAGAACATGTTGGCGCTGCGGTTCGCCAACCAGATGTTCGAGCCGATCTGGAACGCCAACTACGTCGACCACGTGCAGATCACCATGGCCGAGGACATCGGCATCGGCGGTCGCGCCGGCTACTACGACGGCATCGGCGCCGCCCGCGACGTCATCCAGAACCACCTCCTCCAGCTGCTCGCCCTCACCGCGATGGAGGAGCCGGTCTCGTTCAACGCCCGCGACCTGCGGGCCGAGAAGGAGAAGGTGCTCTCGGCCGTCACCATCCCCGCCGACATCGGCCGCGACACGGCGCGCGGCCAGTACACCCACGGGTGGCAGGGCGAGGAGGAGGTCGTCGGGTACCTCGAGGAGCAGGGCGTCGCCCAGGGCTCCACGACCGAGACGTATGCGGCGGTGAAGCTCATCGTCGACACCCGCCGCTGGGCCGGGGTCCCGTTCTACCTGCGGACCGGCAAGCGGCTCGGCAAGCGGGTCACCGAGATCGCGGTGGTCTTCAAGCGGGCGCCGCACCTGCCGTTCGACGACACCGCCACCGAGGAGCTCGGCCAGAACGCGATCGTCATCCGGGTGCAGCCCGACGAGGGCATCACCATGCGGTTCGGCTCCAAGGTGCCGGGCAACCAGATGGAGGTCCGTGACGTCACGATGGACTTCGGCTACGGTTCGGCGTTCACGGAGTCCAGCCCCGAGGCGTACGAACGCCTCATCCTCGACGTCCTGCTCGGCGACCCGCCGCTCTTCCCCCGCCATGAGGAGGTCGAGCTGTCCTGGCAGATCCTCGACCCGATCGAGGCCTGGTGGGCCAAGCACGGGCGCCCCGAGCCGTACCCGGCCGGCGGCTGGGGTCCGGCGTCGACGCACGAGATGATGGCCCGCGAGGGTCGCACCTGGAGGATCCCGTGAAAGCCCCGCGACGTTCTCCCCACGACGTTCGCCGCTCCGCGCCGATCCGTCGCGAGGACCCCACGCTCGTTCCGCCCACGCAGAGCGTAGGACCCTGCTCCGATACTTCGCGGGGGCCCCGATGATCATCGACCTGCCGAAGACGACGTCGTCCTCGGTGAGCAAGAAGCTGGTGCAGCTGCGCAACGACGTCGGCGCGATGACGCTGGGCCGCGTGCTGACCCTGGTCATCGTCGTCGACGACCACCAGGCGGAGGAGATCATCGAGGCGGCCAACGACGCCTCGCGGCAACACCCCTGCCGGATCGTGGTGGTCGTCGCGGGGAACCGCCGCGGGTCGGCACGGATGGACGCTCAGATCCGCCTCGGCGGCGATGCCGGCGCGTCCGAGGTCGTCATCATGCGGCTCTACGGCAACCTGGCCAAGCACGGCCAGTCGGTCGTCGTCCCGCTGCTGCTGGCCGACTCCCCCGTCGTGGCGTGGTGGCCGCACGAGTTCCCCGCCGACCTGCGCAGCGACCCGATCGCTCAGATGGCGCAGCGGCGGATCACCGACTCGGCGGAGTCCCGTCACCCGCGCGAGGCGCTGAAGCGGTTGGCGACCCAGTACCAGCCGGGTGACACCGACCTGGCATGGACTCGGGTCACGTTGTGGCGTGGGCTCCTGGCCGCGGCGCTGGACGGCCCGCCCTACGAGTCGGTGACCGAGGCGGTCGTGGCGGGGGCGAGCGACTCGCCGTCCACCGAGCTCCTCGCGGCCTGGCTCGGGCTGGTGCTCAAGGCGCCGGTCCGCCGCGTCCGCACCAAGGCTGGCGCCGGAGTGGTCAGCGTTCGCCTGGACCGCAAGAGCGGCCCCATCGACCTGGTGCGCCCGGACGGCGCGGTAGCCACACTCTCGCAGCCCGGTCAGCCGGACCGGCGGATCTCGCTGAAGCGGCGCGGGCTCGCCGAGTGCCTCGCCGACGAGCTGCGGCACCTTGACGACGACGACGTGTATGCGGCCACGCTCACCCGCGGTCTCAAGACGTTACGGCCGGCTCGTCAGACCGCCTCCGCGGCAGCATCCCGCGGCGAGGCACCGTCGACCAGCGGGGCCCGGAAGATGGCCACCCGGCTGGCGCGCAGCGCGAGAGCCGAGGAGGCGCTGGCCATGGTGGTGGCCCCGCCACCGCCGGACGAGGGCGGTACCACGGCGGTCAAGAAGGCCACCGCGCATAAGCGCGCCGGCGAGCCCACCCCGCGGGAGAAGGCGCTCGCCGAGCGGCCCGCAAAGAAAGCGACTCGCGGGAGGTCCACGCCATGACCTTCGCCGAGACCACGATCGAGGTGCACCCGTCGAAGCAGAGCCTGTCGGACGCGGCCGCGGTGCGGTTCCTGGCGGCGGTGCGTGAGGCGGTGAGGACGCGCGGCGTCGCCCAGGTGGCCCTGACCGGTGGGTCGATGGGGTCGGCGATCTTCGCGTCGCTGCTCCAGACCCCGGGCCACGGCGAGGTGGACTGGTCGCAGGTCTATGTGTGGTGGGGCGACGAGCGGTACCTGCCGGCCGGCGACCCGGACCGCAACGACACCCAGAACGACGAGGCCGGCATGTCACAGCTCGGGCTGGACGGGGGCACGGTGTTCCGGGTCGAGGGCCCGGACGCCAGCGCGAGTGCGGAGGCGAGCGCGTCGTCGTACGCGAACACGGTGCGCGCGTTCGGGCAGGGTGAGTTCGACGTGGTCCTGCTCGGCGTCGGCCCGGACGGTCACGTGGCGTCGCTGTTCCCGCACCACCCGGCGCAGCGCATCTCGGACGCGGTGGCGGTCGCCGTGCACGACTCGCCCAAGCCGCCCCCGGACCGGGTGTCGCTGACGTTCGACGCCCTCAACCGGACGCGTGAGGTGTGGTTCCTCGTGGCCGGTTCCGACAAGGCGGATGCGGTGGCCGCAGCCCTGGCGCCGGATGCGGACCGTTGGGACGTCCCGGCGAGTGGCGTCCGCGGTTCCGTGGCGACCCGCTGGTTCCTCGACGAGGCCGCGGCCGCCAAGCTCGGCTGACGGGTCGGGCCTGGTGCGGTCGGATTTCGGACCGCTCCCGGCCATTCATTCACGCGGCGTCCGCCCCGCGCAACGCCCGCTCGATCTGGTCCAGGAAGGCGTCGGCCGCTAGCCGAAGGTCGAGCAACGTGATCCGCAGGACGATCTCAGGCTGCAGCGCCACCTCGTTCTGACGCGGGTGATCCGCGACGATGGCCAGCCCCACGCCATGGTGCGAACCGTCGATCTGCCTGGAGCTGTGGGCCTGAGACAATTCCTTGTTGGATCGGCAGTACCAGGACCAAGGCCGCCTGACGGTCCGACGACGCCCAGTGCGCGGCGCGGATCGCAGCCAGCGCAGGGGCCACGCGCGGGACGCCCCGTCCCGAGATCACCTCACCGTCGACCCTGGCCACGCGGTGGACGCGCACCCCCGGATCCCTGACCGGTTGATGGCTCTCGGGATCGACACGTGAACGACCGCCTCCTCGTAGCCGGTGACCCCGGCGGCCAGGAGCGCGCTGACCCCGTCCAGGACGGCGATCCGCTGACCGATCTCCCACACCGCACGCCACCACAACGCCGGAGCGTCGAGGCCCAGGGTGTGGACGGCGGCGGTCTGGCTGCCGTGGCATCGCCAGCGGTCGCCGTCCACCTCGCGGGTGATCGCGTGCCGGTCGATGCCCAGGTCGCGGAGCAGCGTCCGCGACAGCACCCCGCCGTAACGCTCGGCGCGTTGGGCAGCCGCCTGACGGCGACGCGCCGGCTTCGACGCGGCCATGACGTGAGCATGACCGGCCGAGCCATCATTCAGCGGTGGGCGCCCTGGCCTGTGGACAACGGGTGTGGCCTACAACGGTAGGAATTCCGACCGGTATCGGCCACACCCAGGGGCTCGCCGACCTACTGGATGAGGCCGCGCTGGCGCAGGGTGGCCAGCGCCTCGTCGAGGATCGCCTTGCCGTCGGCGTCGGAACGCCGCTCCTTCACGTAGGCCAGGTGGGTCTTGTAGGGCTCCACCTTGTGCGGGGCGGGCGGGTTGTCGTGGTCCTGGCCCGCGGGGTACCCGCAGCGCGGGCAGTCCCAGGTGTCCGGGAGCACGAGGCCTGGCTCCTCGGCGAAGCTCGGCCTCGTCTCGTGGCCGTTGGCGCACCAGTACGAGACGAAGATCCGAGGAGCGGCATCGCCGCGCTCGGCCTCGCCCATCGGGCCGGCGCCGACCCTGCTGCCACGGATGGCGTTACCGCTGGCCATTCAGACTCCCTTGTACGGTCAGCCGGCGAACCGGGCCAGCAGGCCCAGTCCGAGGATGGTGATGAACCAGACGATGCTGATCGCGATGGTGAACCGGTCGAGGTTGCGCTCCGCGATGGTCGAGCCCCCGAGCGAGCTGGACATCCCACCGCCGAACATGTCCGACAGCCCGCCACCCTTTCCCTTGTGCATGAGGATCAGCATGATCAGGAAGAGGTTCGCGAGGACCAGCACGACGTTCAAGCCAATCTTGACGGCGTTCACGGGTGAGGGGTCCCATCTGGTTCGTACGTGTGGTCGCGGGGCGCCTGTGCCTCCCCCGACGTGCGGGCAACGCTGCTCAGGATAACCCGGCTCGGCCAGGATCCCGTCACGCGCTCAGGTCGCGTGCTCAGGTCACGTGGTCAGCCGACATGATCTCGGAACCGACAGATCGTGCTGAACTCTTCGGGGTCGATCGACGCTCCGCCGACCAGCGCCCCGTCGATGTCGTCCTGCGCCATGAGGGACGCGATGCTGCGCGCCTTGACCGAACCGCCGTAGATCACGCGGGTCTGGTCGGCGATCGCGTCGTTGGAGATGTCGGCCACGAAGTACCGGATCGCCTTGCACACCTGCTGCGCGTCGTCCGGGGTCGCGACCTCACCGGTCCCGATCGCCCAGATCGGCTCGTAGGCGATGACGATCTGCGGCAGGAACTCGCGCCGCACGTCGAACAGCGCCGCCCGCAGCTGCTCCAGCACGAACGGCACCGCCCGACCCTCGCGCCGAGTGGCGAGGTTCTCGCCGATGCAGAGGATCGGGGTCAGCCCGTGCTGGAACGCCGCCAGGACCTTGTCGTTGACGACCTGGTCCGACTCCTTCTGGTGCTCGCGCCGCTCGCTGTGCCCGACGACCGCGTACGTGCAGCCGAGCTTCGCGAGGAACTCGCCCGAGATCTCCCCGGTGAACGGGCCGAAGGTATGCGTCGAGAGGTCCTGGGCCCCGTACTTGAGGCGCAGCTTGTCCGCCTCCACGAGGGTCTGCACGGACCGCAGGTCGGTGAACGGCGGCAGCACCGCCACCTCGACCGCGTCGTAGTCGTGCTTGGCGTCGCGCAGGGTCCAGTCCAGCTTCTGGACGAAGTGGGTCGCCTGGAGGTGGTCCAGGTTCATCTTCCAGTTGCCCGCGATGAGCGGAGTGCGGGCCATCAGAGGGGTCCTTCCTGGGATTCCTCCAACACCGTCAACCCCGGCAGCTCCTTGCCCTCGAGGTACTCGAGGCTCGCGCCGCCACCGGTCGAGATGTGCCCGAACTGGTCGTCGGAGAACCCCAGCTGGCGGACCGCGGCCGCGGAGTCGCCGCCGCCGACGACGGTCAGGGCGCCGTTGGCGGTGACCTCCACGAGCGCCTCGGCGAGCGCCTTGGTGCCCGCCGCATAGGGGGCCATCTCGAACGCGCCCATCGGGCCGTTCCAGAACACGGTATGCGTGTCGCTGAGCTTCTCGGCGAACAGCGCCGAGGACCTCGGTCCGATGTCCAACCCCAGCCGGTCGGCGGGGATCGCATCGGCGGCGACGACCTCGTGGTCGGCGTCCGCGGAGAACGCGGTGGCGGCGACGATGTCGACGGGCAGGACGATCTCGACGCCCTTGGCGGACGCCTCGTCGAGGTAGCCACGAACCGTGTCGAGCTGGTCCTCCTCGAGCAGGCTCTTGCCGACCTCGTGGCCCTGGGCCTTGAGGAAGGTGAACACCATCCCGCCGCCGATGAGCAGCCGGTCGGCCGTTCCTAGCAGGTTGCCGATGACCCCGAGCTTGTCGGACACCTTGGCGCCCCCGAGCACGACCGCATACGGGCGGTCGGGGTTCTGGGTGAGCCGCTTCAGCACGTCGACCTCGGTCGACACCAGGCCCCCGGTGGCGTGCGGCAGGAGGCGGGCAACGTCGTAGACCGACGCCTGCTTCCGGTGCACGACGCCGAAGCCGTCGGAGACGAAGACGTCGGCGAGGGCGGCCAGCTGCTCGGCGAAGGCGCCCCGCTCGACGTCGTCCTTGCTCGTCTCCCCCGGGTTGAACCGGAGATTCTCCAGGAGCACGACGTCACCCGGGGCGGCCGCCGCGACGGTGGACGTCGCCGACTCCCCCACCGTGTCGGTGGCGAAGGCGACTGGGCGCTCGAGGAGCTCGCCGAGCCGCTTCGCGACCGGTGCCAGTGAGTACTTGTCCTCCGGCGCGCCCTTCGGACGGCCGAGGTGGGCGCAGACCACGACGGTCGCGCCCGCCTCGGCGAGGGCCTCGATCGCCGGGACGGACGCCTTGATGCGCCCGTCGTCGGTGATCGTCTGCCCGTCCAGCGGGACGTTGAGGTCGGACCGGACGAGTACCCGCTTGCCGCGCAGGTCGCCGTCCGCCAGGAGGTCGGCGAGAGTCCGCACCGACCTAGAGGTCCTTGCCGACGAGCACGACGACGTCGATGAGGCGGTTGGAGTAGCCCCACTCGTTGTCGTACCAGCCAACGACCTTGACCTGGTTGCCGATGACCTTGGTCAGGCCCGCGTCGAAGATGCACGAGTGCGGGTCGGTGACGATGTCGCTGCTGACGATCGGGTCCTCGGTGTACTTGAGGATGCCCTTGAGCGCGCCATCGGCGGCCGCCTTGACCGCCGCGTTGACCTCGTCGACCGTCGTCTCGCGGCCGGCCTCAAAGGTGAGGTCGGTGGCCGAGCCCGTGGGGATCGGCACGCGCAACGCAAACCCGTCGAGCTTGCCCTTGAGCTTCGGCAGGACCAGGCCGATGGCCTTGGCGGCACCGGTAGAGGTCGGCACGATGTTGAGGGCGGCGGCGCGCGCGCGACGCAGGTCTTTGTGCGGGCCGTCCTGGAGGTTCTGGTCCTGCGTGTAGGCATGGATGGTCGTCATCAGGCCCTTGACGATGGTGAACTCGTCGTCCAGCGCCATGGCCATCGGCGCGAGGCAGTTCGTCGTGCACGACGCGTTGGAGATGATGGTGTGTGCGGCGGGGTCGTACTCAGAGTCGTTGACGCCCATGACGATGGTGACGTCCTCGTTCTTCGCGGGCGCCGAGATGATCACCTTCTTGGCGCCGTTGTCGACATGCGTCTTGGCCTGGCGCGCGTCGGTGAAGAACCCGGTGGACTCGAGAACGACGTCCGCGCCGAGGTCGCCCCACGTGAGGTTCGCCGGGTCACGCTCGGCGAACGCCTTGAAGGACTTGCCGTTCACGGCGATCTCGTCGGCGCTCGAGGTGACGTCACCGTCGAGCCGGCCGAGGATCGAGTCGTACTTGAGCAGATGGGCCAGGGTGGCGTTGTCGGTCAGGTCGTTGACGCCGACGATCTCGATGTCGGCGCCCGACGCGGCGACGGCGCGGAAGAAGTTGCGGCCGATGCGGCCGAAGCCGTTGATCCCTACACGGACAGTCACTGGTTTCAAACCTTCCCAGGGTGGATCAGGGTCGCCTAGACCCTAGTCCAGCGCGCGTGACGCCGGTCACCAGCGTCCGCGCTACGGGCGGGTAACCGGGCGGTGCCGAGACGGCGGAGTAGGCGACGGACGTCGCCTACTCGAGCATGTCCGCCGTGAGGTTGGCGTCCGTGCCGGGGACGCCGAGGTCCTGGGCCTTCTTGTCGGCCATCGCCAGCAGCCGCCGGATCCGGCCGGCGACGGCGTCCTTGGTCATCGGCGGGTCGGCCAGCTGGCCGAGCTCCTCGAGCGACGCCTCCTTGTGCTTGAGCCGCAGCTGGCCGGCCTCACTGAGGTGGTCGGGTACGTCGTCGCCGAGGATCTCCATGGCCCGCTCCACCCGCGACCCCGCCGCCACGGCGGCCCGGGCGGAGCGGCGCAGGTTGGCGTCGTCGAAATTGGCCAGGCGGTTCGCGGTGGCGCGGACCTCGCGCCGCATCCGGCGCTCCTCCCAGGCCAGGACCGCGTCGTGGGCACCGAGCCGGGTGAGCATCGCCGCGATGGCGTCGCCATCGCGGATGACGACCCGGTCGACGCCGCGGACCTCGCGGGCCTTGGCCTGGATGCCCATCCGGCGGGCCGCCCCGACGAGCGCCAGCGCCGCCTCGGGACCCGGGCAGGTCACCTCGAGGGCCGACGACCGGCCGGGCTCCGTGAGCGAGCCGTGGGCGAGGAACGCACCTCGCCAGGCGGCCTCCGAGTCGCACGCGGAGGCGCTGACCACCTTCGGCGGGAGGCCGCGAACGGGACGGCCACGCGAGTCGATGAGCCCGGTCTGGCGGGCGAGCGTCGCGCCCTCCTCGACGATCCGTACGACGTAGCGGCTGCTCTTGCGCAGGCCCCCCGCCGACATGACGAGGACGTCGGACTTGTGGCCGTAGACCTCGGCGACGAACCGGCGCAGCCGGCGCGCGGCGTTGGCGGTGTCGAGCTCGGCCTCCACGACGATCTGGCCGCCGACGATGTGCAGGCCCCCCGCGAAACGGAGAGTTGCGGCCACCTCGGCCTTCCGGCAACAGGGCTTGGTCACCTCGAGCCGTGACAGCTCGTCCTTGACCTTCGCCGTCATTGCCATGCCAGCCATCCTGCCACCCTGTCTCCGCTCGACGATTCGCCCGACGGTCGCCGTGCTGCCCCTTGCCCGGTGGCTGACGCACCACCACACCCATCTGTCACACACTTCTCGGATCCAGCCGGTACCAAGCGTTTTCGGCGGTGCCCCGAGATGAGGGTCGCAGAGTATCCGATCCCCATCGGGCGCGGTGCGGGGGCCTCAGGAGATGACGTCGCGGTATGCCGCGGCCAGCCGCAGCGGATCGTGCTGACCGGGGTTGCCCATCGTCGAGACCGTCGAGACGACCAGCTCGGCGCCCACCAGGTCGACGGCCCTCCGCAGGGCCGCCGGGTCGTCCACGCAGCTCGGGTCGGCGAGGACGACGTCGAACCGCAGCTCCGGGGCGTGCTTGACGAGGCTCTCGATGTGGTCCTGGGCGCGATACCCCTTGGTCTCCCCGGTGTGAACCTCGAGGTTGAGGTTGAGCAGTGTCCGGGCCTGCGTCGACACGATCGCGTCGCGGAGGCTGGGCACGAGGACGTGCGGCAGGACGGACGTGAACCACGACCCGGGACCGAGGAAGACCCAGTCGGCCTCGCGGATCGCCTCCAGGGTCTCGGCCGGACAGCCCGG
Source organism: Lapillicoccus sp. (assembly GCF_036559105.1). Lineage (GTDB taxonomy): Bacteria > Actinomycetota > Actinomycetes > Actinomycetales > Dermatophilaceae > Lapillicoccus. The sequence continues at coordinate 98,540 of NZ_DATBTV010000034.1, forward strand.
GTCCGGCGGCAGGATCCGCACCCCCTGCACTCGGCCTCCAGTCGAGGCGACCCGGTGTTGGCCCCGGACGATGGTGACGGCCTCGGGGTATGCAGGGTCGTGGCCGACGATCTCGGCCTCGATCTCGAGCGGGACGCTGGCCATCGGCAGGACCCGGCCACGGGAGTTGAGCAGCCGGCCGACGAGGTCCAGGCCGTCGACGGTGTCGCCGAGCAGGTCCCAGAGCGACACGATGAGGAGGTTGCCGAGGGCGTGGCCGGCCAGCGGCCCCTCGCCCTGGAACCGGTGCTGGAGCACGTCCCGCCAGGTGTGGCCCCACTCGGTGTCGTCGCAGAGCGCCGCCAGCGCCATCCGCAGGTCCCCGGGCGGCAGGACCGAGAACTCCTCGCGCAACCGTCCCGACGACCCCCCGTCGTCGGCGACCGTGACGACCGCGGTGACCCGGTCGGTGAGCAGCTTGAGCGCGGAGAGGGACGACGCCAGGCCGTGCCCCCCGCCGAGGGCGACGACCTTGGGGTGACGCGCATACCCGCTGGGTTGGAGGGTCACGGCCGGCTCACTCCCGCCCGAGGTCGCGGTGGACGAGGAAGGTGTCGACGGTGTCGGTGCGCAGCCGCTCGGCCAGTCGCTCGGCGACGGCGACGGACCGGTGCTTGCCACCGGTGCAGCCGACGGCGAGCGTGACGTAGCGGCGGCCCTCGCGGATGAACCCCTTGACCACGGAGTCCATGAGGTGGACGACGTCGTCGACGAACTCCTCGGCCCCCGGCCGGGACAGGACGAACTCGGCCACCGCCTCGTCGCGGCCGGTGAGGGGCCGCAGCTCCGGGACCCAGAACGGGTTGGGCAGGAAGCGCAGGTCGTGGACGAAGTCGGCGTCGAGGGGGACGCCGTACTTGAACCCGAACGACATGACCGCGAGGCGCAGCTGGGCCGCGCCGTCGCCGGCGAAGAGGGACATCGCCTTGGCGGCGAGCTGATGCACGTTGAGTCCGGAGGTGTCGAGGATGACATCGGCCTCGGAGCGCAGCTCGCCGAGCAGGGCCCGCTCGCGCTGGATGCCGTCGAGCAGCCGCCCGGACCCCTGGAGCGGGTGGGGACGACGGACGCTCTCGAACCGGCGGACCAGGGCCTCGTCGGTGGCGTCGAGGAAGACGACCGACGGGCGGTGCCCCGTCCGCGCGAGCTCGGCGACGATCTGCCCGAAGTCGGCGAACACCCCATGACTGCGAACGTCGACGACAGCGGCGACACGGTGGATCATCGGCTCCGGGGTCCGAGCGAGGTACTCCTCGTGGAGCTCCAGCAGCTGCGGGAGCATCTGCGGCGGAAGGTTGTCGACGACGTACCAGCCGAGGTCCTCCAGGACGTTGGCCATCGTCGACCGGCCCGCCCCGCTCATCCCGGTGAGGACGAGCATCGGCTCGTCGCGGGTCGGCGCCTCCCGGCTGCTGGGGAGGGGTCGCGGAGTGGGCTCCTCGCTCATCGGTTGCCTCCCGCTCAGTCGAGCACCTCGCCGGTCGTCACGTTAACGGCCGGGACGGCCGCTGACGAGTCTCGCGCCAGCCGCGTCGCGATGGTGTCGGCCAGGACCGGCCCGATGCCCTGGACGGCGGCGATCTCCTCGACCGACGCCGCGCGAAGCCGCTTGACCGAACCGAACACGCGCAGCAGGGCCTTGCGACGCACCTCGCCGAGGCCCGGGATCCCGTCGAGGTCGGACGTCGTCATGGCCTTGGACCGCCGCTGTCGGTGGAAGGTGATGGCGAACCGGTGCGCCTCGTCGCGGACCCGTTGGAGCAGGTAGAGACCCTCGCTGGTCCGCGGCAGGATCAGCGGGAAGCTCTGTCCGGGTACCCAGACCTCCTCCAGCCGCTTGGCCAGGCCGACCAGCGACACGTCCTCGATGCCGAGCTCGTCGAGGACCGACCTGGCCGCGTGGACCTGTGGCAGGCCACCGTCGACGACGACGAGGTTGGGTGGGTAGGCGAACTTGCGTGGGCGGCCGGTGACCTCGTCTATCGGGCCGTGGACCAGCGGCCCACCGTCGTCGTCCTCGACGGCCGGGCCCATCTCGATCTCGGCCGAGTGCTCGCGCTCGTCGAGGTAGCGCTGGAAGCGGCGGGTCAGGACCTCGTGCATCGCCGCGGTGTCGTCCACGGTCTGGGTGCCGTCGAGCGCGGTATGCGCGTAGTCGCCCCGGACGACGAACCGGCGGTACTCGGACTTGCGCGCCAGGCCGTCCTCGAAGACGACCATCGACGCGACGACGTTGGTGCCCTGGACGTGGCTGACGTCGAAGCACTCGATCCGCAGCGGCGCATCGGGCAGCTCGAGGGCCTCCTGGAGCTCCTGGAGGGCCTGGCTCCGGGCGGTGAGGTCGCCGGCCCGGGCCACCTTGTGCCGGGCGAGGGACTGCTCGGCGTTGCGGCGGACCGTCTCCATGAGCGACCGCTTGTCGCCGCGCTGCGGGACGCGCAGGTCCACGCGATGGCCGCGGAGGGTGCCGAGCCAGGCGGCCAGGGCCTCGGACTCGGCGGGCACGATCGGGACCAGAACCTCGCGCGGGACCTGGTCCGGGCTGCCGCCGGCGTCCAGGGCCTGGTCGCCGTAGACCTGCTGGAGCAGGTGGCCCATGAGCTCGGGGACGTCCTCGCTCTCCTTCTCGACCACCCAGCCGCGCTGACCGCGGATCCGGCCGCCGCGGACGAAGAACACCTGGACGGCCGCCTCGAGCTCGTCGTCGGCGAGGGCGAAGACGTCGGCGTCGGTCTTGTCGGCGAGGACGACCGCGTTCTTCTCGAGCGCCTTGTTGAGGGCGCCGAGGTCGTCCCGGAGCCGGGCGGCCAGCTCGTACTCCTGGGCGTCGGACGCGGCGCGCATCTGCCGCTCGACGCGCTTGGTGAACTTCGTCGTGTTGCCGGCCATGAAGTCGCAGAAGTCCTCGGCGATCTGCCGGTGCTCCTCAGGGTCGACGCGGCCGACGCACGGGGCCGAGCACTTGTCGATGTAGCCGAGCAGGCACGGCCGGCCGCTCTGGTGGGCGCGCTTGAAGACGCCGGTGCTGCACGTGCGCATCGGGAAGACGCGCAGGAGCAGGTCGAGAGTCTCGCGGATGGCCCAGGCGTGGCTGAACGGGCCGAAGTAGCGGGTGCCCTTGCGCTTGGCCCCGCGCATCACCTGGGCGCGGGGGAACTCCTCCCCGAGCGTCACGGCGAGGAACGGGTAGGACTTGTCGTCGCGGTACTTGACGTTGAACCGCGGGTCGAACTCCTTGATCCAGGAGTACTCGAGCTGGAGCGCCTCGACCTCGGTCGCCACGACGGTCCACTCGACGCTGGCGCCGGTGCGGACCATGGTGGCGGTGCGCGGGTGCAGGGCGTGGATGTCCTGGAAGTAGGAGGACAGCCGCGGGCGCAGCGACTTGGCCTTGCCGACGTAGATGACCCGGCCGTCCTTG
>NZ_DATBTV010000035.1:0-24069 GCF_036559105.1 Lapillicoccus sp.
TCCAGGCGTGGATGGCGGAGCACTTCCACTCGACGGCGGTGTTCCCGTTCTACGCGATCGCGCTCATGCTGGTCTCCGGCGCGACGATCCTCACTCTTCCGGAGACGAAGGGGATCGACCTGCACGAGACCGACCGGGAGCGCGCCTCCGTCCGGGGGTAGCGACCGCACCCGGCCGGCCGCACGGGACCCGGGTTAGGGTCGCTCATGCCCGCACCCGGTCGCCGCGCCCTCGTCGTGGCCGCCCTGCTGGGACTGCTTCTCACGCTGCTGTACGCCGGTGCCCCGAGCGCGGTCGCGGGCACCGACGCGCCGGCCGGGGACACCACCGAGACGACGATCTCGGTGCCGGTCCGGGCCGAGCCGGACGGCAGTGCGGTCAGCCTCGACGCGAGCATCGTCTCGCCCGGCACGGCGGGGCCGCATCCCGCCGTGCTCCTCGCGCACGGCTTCGGCGGGAGCAAGGCCGACCTCGCGGACCGGGCCCGCGACTTCGCCGGTCGCGGCTACGTCGTGCTCACCTACTCGGCGCGTGGGTTCGGCGCGTCTGGAGGGCGGATCCACCTCGACGACCCCGACTACGAGATCGCCGACGCCCGCGCCCTCGTCGACCTCCTGGCCGCGCGACCGGATGTCCGCCTCGACGGTCCCGGCGACCCGCGCGTCGGCGTGGCCGGCGGCTCCTACGGCGGCGCGCTGGCGCTGATGCTCGGCGCCACCGACGAGCGGGTGGACGCCGTCGTCGCGTCGATCACGTGGAACGACCTCGCCGAGGCGTTCTTCCCCCAGCAGGCGACAACGGGCGCTGCTCCCACGTCGCCGGCCGACCTCGAACCCCTCTCCACGCCCGGGCCGTTCAAGCAGCTGTGGGCGTCGACGTTCTTCCAGGCGGCGAACGCCGGCGCGGCGCGGTCCGGTACGGGCGGGGCCGCTACCTCGCCGGTGTGCGGCCGGTTCGACCCGACCGTCTGCCGGCTCTTCCTCGGCGCGGCCGAGTCGGGACAGCCGAGCCCGGAGCTGCTGGCCCTGCTCCACGCCCACAGCCCCCGGCCGCTGCTCGCCGGCCTCACCGCCCCGACCTACCTGGTGCAGGGCATGGCCGACTCGCTCTTCGGGATCGCCCAGGCCGACGCGACCGCGCGGGCGCTGACCGCCCAGCGCACGCCGGTCGCGGTGCGCTGGATGGACGGGGGCCACGACGGGACGAGCAGCACGGCGACCGGCGACGAGGAGTCGGTGCGGACCTGGCTGGGTCACTACCTCTCCCCCGACGGTGGCCCAGCGGCCGCGGGTGGACTGCCGCTCCCCGCCTTCGTCTACGCGACGCCCATCCCGCGCCGGCAGACGGTCGCCCCGCTTCTCGAGTCCGGTACCTACGTCGGTTCGTCGACGACGGCGACGATCCCGCTCGACGCCGGTGATCCGCGGCCGGTCCTCACGCCGCCGGGCGGCGAACCGGCGTCGATCACCGCCATACCGGGCGGTGCGGCCACCGGAGCCCTCGGGGCGAACCTGCCGACGTACCCGCTCGCCGCCCTTCCTGGGCAGTCGACGGCCTTCGACTCTCCTCCGCTCACGACGCGCACGTCGGTCGTCGGTGCACCGCGGGTCCGGCTCACCGTCACCTCCACGGCAACGTCGGCCACGCTGTTCCTCAGCCTGTGGCCGGTGACCGGCGGTGTCCCGACGTTCCCTCGCCGGCTGGTCGCTCCCGTCACCGTCCCGACCACGCCGGGTCAGCCGACCACCGTGGACATCGCGTTGCCCGCGGCGACGTGGACCTTCGAGTCCGGCAGCGTGGTGCGGCTGCTCGTCACGTCGACCGACTCGGCGTATGCCGGTCCCCGGACCGCCCGCGCCGACCGGATCTCCCTCGACGGCGCCGGTCTCACGATCCCGGTCGTCGCCGGCACGACGTTCGCCGCGGAGTCGGACGCCGACACCGAGGCCATCGGGGTGGCCATCGCGATCGGAGTCGCGCTGCTCGTCCTGGCCGGGCTCGCTTGGTGGCACCGGCGGCAACGCCGGGACACACCCCCGCGCCCGGACCTCGCCGACACCCCGCTCGTCGTGGCGAACCTCGTCAAGACCTACAAGGACGGGCACCGAGCCGTCGACGACGTCTCGTGGACCGCCGCACGCGGCCAGGTCGTGGGCCTGCTCGGGCCGAACGGGGCCGGCAAGACCACGACGCTGCGGATGGTCATGGGCCTCATCCGCCCGGACTCCGGCACCGTCCACGTCCTCGGCGAGCCCATCAGCGCCGGTGCCCCCGTCCTCGCTCGGGTCGGCGCGCTCATCGAGGGGCCCGGCTTCCTGCCGCACCTCACCGGCCGGCAGAACCTGCACGCCTACTGGGCGGCGACCGGGCGGCCCGAGGCCGACGCCGCCTACGACGAGGCCCTCGACGTCGCCGCGCTGGGTGGCGCGGTCGACCGCCCGGTGCGCTCGTACTCGCACGGCATGAAGCAGCGCCTCGGCATCGCACAGGCGATGCTCGGCCTGCCCGACGTGCTGGTCCTCGACGAGCCGACCAACGGTCTGGACCCGCCGCAGATCGCGGCGATGCGCCCGATCCTGCACCGGTATGCGTCCACCGGCCGCACCGTCGTCGTCTCCAGCCACCTGCTTGCGGAGGTCGAGATGACCTGTTCCCACGTCATCGTCATGCACGCCGGAAGGGTGGTGACGAGCGGGACGGTCGCCGACCTCGTGGACAGCGCGGACACGACCGTGGTCCTGCTCGGACCCGGGAGCGACGTCGACCTGGTCGTGTCGCGGCTGCACGCCACCGACGGCGTCACCCAGGTCGATGTCGAGGCCGACCCGGTCGAGCCGCGCATCGTCGTCACGGCCGACCTGCCGCGTGCGGACGTCGTCCGCGCGGTGGCCGAGACCGGCGTCGACATCGTGGGGATCACCAGCCGCAAACATCTGGAGGACGTGTTCCTCGGCGTGATCGCCGCGGCGCAGGGTGCGGCCGGGGCGAACGGGTCCAGTCCGGAGGGCGACGGGCCACGGTCGCTGTCCGACCGGCTCCGACAGGTGCGAGCCCGATGAGCGCGTCGACGAGCACCCGCCCGACGCTGCCGGAGACGGTGCGCCGGCCACTGTCCTGGCGGGCCGAGGTGGGCCGACAGCTGCGTCGACGTCGGACCCTGTGGTCCTTCGTCCTCATCGGCGCGCTCCCGGTCGTCCTCGTCATCGCCTTCGCGATCGGCGGCGGTGGCCCCTCGGGCAACACGGTGGCCGGCCTGGCCAAGGTGGGCGCGGCGAACTTCGCCATCTTCGCGATCTCCGCGTCGGCGTCGTTCCTTCTCGTCGTCCTGACCGCCCTGTTCGTCGGCGACGCCGTCCCGTCCGAAGCCTCGTGGTCCACCCTGCGCTACCTCTTGGTCGCGCCGGTCCCCCGCGCCCGGCTGCTGACCAGCAAGCTCGTGGTGGCGTTCCTGACGGCCGCCGTAGCGGTCGTGCTGTTGTCGCTCTGGTCCCTGCTGGTCGGCGGGATCGCCTACGGCTGGGCACCGTTCACCAACCCGGCCGGCGGCGTGCTCGAGTGGTCGGAGTTCCTCCCACGGTTCGCCGTGATCGTCGGCTACCTCGTGGTGTACCTCCTCCAGGTCGGCGGGATCGCGTTCTGGCTGAGCACCCGCACCGACGCTCCGCTGGCCGCCGTCGGCGGTGCCGTCATGGTGACGATCGTGTCGTCGATCCTCAGCCAGATCGAGACGCTGGGCGGCTGGCGCAACGGGTTACCCATGTACTACGCCCGCTCCTGGTCCGACGCCCTGGCACCGCAGATCGACTGGACCGGTATGCGCCACGGCGTCCTGTGGTCGGTGCTCTACACCGTCGTCCTGGTCGGGATCGCCTACCGCCACTTCCGGCGCAAGGACATCCTCAGCTGACCCCCGGCGGGGCCCCCGTCAGTGGCCCAGACAGTCCTGGACGTCGCTCAGGCAGATGGGACAGGTCTTCAGCGACCGGACCAGCTCGACGGGCTCCGGCGGCGGGGCGGCGCGCTTGGTGGCGGCCGCGCGCTGTCGCGGGATCGGCCGAGCCGTCGGCTCGACGTGGGTCCCGCTGAGGTAGTCGAACGCGTACTTCCGGACGCTGCTGAAGATGTAGAGGTCGTCAAGGGGCTGCGTGAGCGTCTCCTCAGAGGGGACCAGGTCGAACCGGACCTTGTTGGACGTGCCCGCCGGCACCGGGACGTCGGTGTGGCCCACGATCTCGAACACCCCGAGCTCGATGTTCTTCTGGCCGACGGCCACGAGACGGGTGAAGTAGCGCGCCTTGTCCGAGGCGACCACCCAGTCCCCGCTCGCGGCCTCCTGCACACCGCGGTGCTCGGTCTGGGTGATCTTGACGATGATGAGGTCGTTCTCCACGGTGTCGGCTGCTCCTGAAGTGGTCCGTCCCACCCGGCCTGACGACGGGGTGGAGACCCCAGCCTCCTCCCTACCGGCCCCTGTTGCGGTCACGATCTGACCGGAAGGGCTGACAGGGTGAGTGCGAGGCCACTCAGAAACGGCGGATCTGCCGCCTGACGGACCGAGCTCACCGACCGACGAGAGGACCACCGACATGCCGGGCACCGCGCCCCCCGTCGCCACCGAGCGCGAGGCGATCAGCACCTTTCTGCGCCAGCAGCACGACGGCATCCGGTTCGCCGCCTACGGGCTGACCGACGAGCAGGCCCACCAGGTGTCGTCCCGCAGCGCCATCAGCATCGCGAACCTCGTCAAGCACGTCACGCACACCGAGCGGACCTGGATGGAACGGGCGCGCGCCGGAGTGGTCCTCCCAGCCGATGACCGGCCGATGGCCGACCGGGCCGCATGGAGCCACGGCGAGACCGGACGGAGTCCGGGATCGGCGAAGGAGTACGGCGATGACTGGAATGCCGACGGCGAGACCATCCAGGACCTGATGGCGGCCTTCGACGTGGTCGCCCACGACACCGAGGGGGCTGCCCTCGACGAGTCGCTCGACCTCGACCAGCCGGTACCGGTGCCACGGGACGCGCCCTGGTTCCCGAAGGACATCGACGCGTGGTCGGTGCGCTGGGTCTACTTCCACCTCATCGAGGAGCTCGCCCGGCACGCCGGCCACGCCGACATCGTCCGCGAGCACGTCGACGGGGCGACGACGTACGAGCTGATGGCCGGCGCCGAGGGCTGGCCCGAGACGCCCTGGATGAAACCCTGGCGGCCGCCGGCGACCTGACCTCGGAACCGGCAGCGACCTCGCCCAGAGGTCGGCGCACCGAGACGTCACGGCTGACCCAGCGTCCCGGCATACAGTCTCGTCGTGAGCTCGACCGAGGCGGCGGACGTCCCCGCGGTGCCGTCACCGGTCGCCCCGGAGCACCGGGGCGGGCTCAGCCGCGAGGTGCTGCTCGTCCTCGGCCTGTCGCTCGGGTCGTCGGCGGTCTACGCGGTCCTCGCGATCGTCGACCGGTTGACGAAGGAGATCCCGCTCAGCGGCCAGTCGTCGTCGCTGAACAACTCGGTGACGCCGGACCGGCCATGGCTGGACCTCTCGTACCAGCTGGTGGCGATCGGGTTCGGCATCGTGCCGGTGCTCCTCGCGCTCTACCTGCTGCGCCGGGTGGACCCGCCGGTCCCGTATGCGCCGACGCGCTTCCTCGGGTTCGACCTGCGGCGGCCGTGGGCCGACCTGGGCGGGGGCGTCGCGCTGGCGGCGGTCATCGGCATACCCGGGCTCGGCCTGTACGTCGCAGCGCGGGCCCTCGGGATCAACACGCAGGTGGCCGCGGCGAACCTCACCGCGCAGTGGTGGACGATCCCGGTCCTCGTCCTCTCGGCGTTCCAGAACGCGGCCCTGGAGGAGGTCGTCGTCGTGGGGTACCTCATGACGCGGCTGCGGCAGATGGCGTGGCGGACGGGATGGCTCGTGGCGGCGTCGGCGTTGCTGCGCGGGACCTACCACCTGTACCAGGGGTTCGGCGCCTTCGTTGGTAATGCCATCATGGGGGTCGTCTTCGGACTGGTGTACGTGCGGTGGAAGCGGGTCATGCCGCTGGTGGTCGCGCACGCGATCCTCGACATGGTCGCGTTCATCGGCTACACGCTCGCCAAGGACCACATCAGCTGGCTGCGCTGATGGCGGCCGACGAGAAGGGGCACGGCGGGCACTCGCACACGCCGCCGGACCACCGCGGCCGACTGGCGGCCGTGCTGGCGATCACGTCGGTGGTCCTCGTGGCCGAGGTCGTCGGTGCCGTCCTCTCCGGCTCGTTGGCGCTCTTCGCCGACGCCGGGCACATGCTCAGCGATGTCGCCGGGCTGTCGCTGGCCTGGTTCGCCGCGACCCTGTCCCGGCGGGCTCCGACCGACCAGCGCACCTGGGGGTACCGGCGCGCCGAGGTGCTGGCGGCGGCCGGACAGGCGGCGGTACTGCTGGCGGTGGGCGGTTTCATCCTCGTCGAGGGGATCCGGCGGCTGTTCGAACCGCCCGAGGTCACGACGGGGCTGATGGTCGTGTTCGGCGTCATCGGCCTGCTCGGGAACGTCGCGTCAATGGCCGTCCTGGCCAGCGCGCGCAACAGCAACCTCAACCTGCGGGCGGCGTTCCTCGAGGTGGTGAACGACGCGCTGGGTTCGGTAGCCGTCATCGTCGCGGCGGTGGTCATCGCGCTGACCGGCTGGCTGCGGGCGGACGCGCTGGCGTCGATCCTCATCGGCTCGCTCATCGTGCCGCGGACGATCAAGCTGCTGCGGGAGAGCATCGACGTGCTCATGGAGGCGACGCCGAAGCAGATCGACCTCGCGGCGGTGCGGGCGAGGCTGCTGGCCACGCCACACGTCCACGACGTTCACGAGCTCCACGTCAGCCAGGTCGCCACCGGGCTTCCGGTGCTCACCGCTCACGTCGTGGTGGACGAGTCGTGCTTCGCCGCGGGTGACCTGCCCCGGATGCTCGACCAGATGCAGGGCCGGCTCGCTCGCGACTTCTCGCTGCAGCACTCGACGATCCAGTTCGAGACGGTCGCCCACGCCGAGCACGAGCGCCCCGAGCACGACTGACCCCGCCGCTTCCGCTTCCAGACGCTCGTTGTTGCCAGTTTCGGGCGTCTGCGCGTCCCGAAACTGGCAACAACGCCGGTCCGGAAGCGGGGAAGGCGCGTCGGGAACGCTAGGCGCGTCGCATACCCTGCACCCCGTGGTCGAGACCGAGGGGCAGCTTCGCCGCCGCCTGCTCGGCGAGCCGCCCGGACAGGTGCTGCTCGGCTGGCTCGGCCCCCTGATCGCCGCCGTCATCGGCGGCATCCTGCGCTTCTGGAACCTCGGCGACCCCCACCAGCTGGTCTTCGACGAGACGTACTACGTCAAGCAGGGCTGGTCGATGATCCTGTTCGGCGTCGAGATGCGCAACGACCCCGTCCTCAACGACGCCAAGCAGATCGACCAGAACTTCACCGCCGGCAACGTGCTCAAGGTCTACGACCCGACGACCGGCGACCTCGTCGTCCATCCCCCGGTCGGCAAATGGCTGATCGGCTGGGGCGAGCAGCTGTTCGGGATCGACAACAGCTTCGGGTGGCGGTTCGCGGTCTGCGTCATGGGGGTCCTGTCGATCCTCATGATCGGGCGCGCGGCGCGGCGGCTGTTCGGGTCGTCACTCCTCGGCACCGTCGCTGCCCTCATGCTCGCGTTCGAGGGCCACCACTTCGTCCACTCCCGGACCGGCCTCCTGGACCTCATCCTCATGTTCTGGGCGTTCGCGGCGTTCTGCCTCCTCCTCATCGACCGCGACGAGTCCCGCAAGGTCCTGGCCCACAAGGTCGCCGGCCTCGACCGCGCCGGCCTCACCGCGCTCGGCCCCTGGGGTCCGTCGACGGGCTGGCGTCCGTGGCGGCTGGCCGCAGGGGTATGCCTCGGGCTGGCTTGCGGGACCAAGTGGTCCGGCGCCTACTTCCTCGTCGTCTTCGGGCTGATGACGGTCCTCTGGGACATGGGTGCCCGCCGTGCCGTCGGCATCACCCGCTGGAAGACCGCGTGGCTGGTCAAGGACACGCCGCTGGCGCTGCTCTGGATGGTCGTCACCCCCGTCGTCGTCTACTGCCTCAGCTGGTGGGGCTGGTTCGCGACCGAGATCGGGTACAACAGGCACTGGGCCGACACCCACCCCGCCGAACCCGGCTGGGGGTGGGTCCCCGACTCGGTCCGGTCGTGGTGGAACTACCACGCCCAGATCCTCGAGTTCCACACCCACCTGGTGTCCGACCACCCGTACAAGACCAACCCGTGGTCGTGGCTGATCCAGGGCCGGCCCACGTCGTTTTTCTACGAGGGGCCGAAACAGGGCGAGCAGGGTTGTCTCGTCGAGAGCTGCTCGAAGGCGATCTCCTCGATCGGGACGCCGTCGATCTGGTGGGGCGCCACACTCGCGATCTTCGTCCTGCTCTTCATGTGGGCCCTGCGCCGCGACTGGCGGGCCGGAGCGATCCTGGCCGGGTTCATGGGCGGGTACGTGCCGTGGTTCCTTCTCGGCGACCGGACCATCTACTCCTTCTACGCGGTGGCCTTCGTCCCCTACGTCGTCCTCGCCTGCGTCTACGTGCTCGGACTGCTCATCGGCGGCCCCCGGGCCCGACCGGTGCGGCGCAAGATCGGGCTCGGCGTCACCGGCGCGTTCCTGGTGCTCGAGATCGTCCTCTTCGCGTTCTTCTGGCCGATCTACACCGCGCAGGTCGTGCCGTACTCGTTCTGGAGCGCACACATGTGGTTCCCCAGCTGGATCTGAGCCGCCGCCGGACTTGATAGGCAAGTGGATACTTGCCTATTGTGGAGCCATGGAGGACGGGCCACTGTTCCGGGCCCTGGCCGACGAGACCCGTCGGGTGATCCTCGACGAGCTCACGGAACGCGACGGCCAGTCGCTGTTCGAGCTCTGCTCGCGCCTGATCATGCGCCACGGGATCACCTCGACCCGCCAGGCCGTCTCGCAGCACCTGGCGGTCCTTGAGGAGGCCGGCCTGGTCACCTCGCACAAGGACGGGCGCACCAAGCTCCACCACCTCGACACCACCCCACTGCGGACCATCACCGAACGGTGGCCGCTCCCCTGAATACCCGTTTCCAGCAAGGAGATCCGGTATGCCGCGTATCACCACCGCCAGCGTCCTCGTCGACAACCAGGCCAGGGCCCTGGCGTTCTACACCGACGTCCTCGGCTTCCAGCTCAAGACCGACGTCCCGCTCGGCGAGTTCCGCTGGCTGACCGTCGTCAGCCCCGACCTCCCCGAGGGCGTCGAGCTCCTCCTCGAGCCCGACGAGCACCCGGCGGCCAAGCCGTTCAAGGCGGCCCTCGTCGCCGACGGGATCCCGCTGACGTCGTTCGGGGTGGACGACCTCGACGCCGTGCACGAGGACCTCGTGGCGAAGGGCGTGACGATCGTGCAGCCGCCGATCGACATGGGGCCCGTGCGCACCCTTGTCCTCGACGACACCTGCGGCAACCTCATCCAGCTGGCGCAGATGACCGGCTGACGCGGGGGCGGTGATGCGAGGTCGACGGGGAAGTTTTAGATTGCAACTATCTCGTCGTCCACCGCAAGGGGCACCCCATGAACCTCCGCGCCGTCGCGCGACAGCTTCCCCAGCGTCTGACCACCGGCGCCTACATCCTCCACAGCGGGCTGCAGAAGTGGCGGGGCTCGCCCCAGCAGGCCGAGGGGGTGCACGGGACGGCCGCCGGCGCATACCCCTTCCTCGCCAACATCCCGCCGCAGACGTTCCTGCGCGCCCTGTCGGTCGGGGAGATCGCCGTCGGCTCGCTGCTCCTCCTGCCCTTCGTCCCCAACCGGATCGCGGGAACGGCCCTTACCGGGTTCTCCGGAGCCCTCGTGGGGATGTACCTGCTCACGCCGGAGATGCACCAGCCGGCCAGCGTGTGGCCGACCCCGAAGGGCATCGCCGTGAGCAAGGACGTATGGATGCTCGGCATCGGCGCCGGGCTGGTCCTCGACTCGGTGATGTAGACAGTCCAGACTTGACAGTCTGAACTGTCTAAATTACGGTGAAAGTATGCCCGTCGCCCGCTCGCTGTCGCCCTCCTCGGTGCGCGCGGCGCGTGACGTGCGGGTCGTCGTCAGCCGGTTGCGGCGTCGTCTTGTGGACCTCGCCGACACCCACGAGCTCACGCCGTCCCAGCTCTCGGTGATCAGCCGCCTCGGCAAGGACGGACCGGCATCGGCCAGCGACCTCGCCGCTGCGGAACGGATCCGGCCTCAGTCGGTGGCCGCGACGCTGACGATCCTCGAGGAGCGCGGGCTCGTCGTCCGCCGCCCCGACCCCGACGACGGACGCCGCCAGCGGGTGTCGTTGAGCACCACCGGCACGGCGCTCTTCGCCGGCCGACGACGCCACAGCGAGGAGTGGCTCAGCCGGGCGCTCGAGGAGCGCCTCACCGAGGCGGAGCGGCAGACCGTCATCGAGGCCGCCACCCTCCTGGACCGGCTGACCCACCCGTGAGCACGCTAACCGACCGGATCCGCGGGCGCCGCGGTCCCGGCGACGAGGCGGCGTTCGACCGGAAGCTCATCGCACCGATGGTCCTGGGTGCCCTGCTCAACCCGGTGAACTCGTCGATGCTGGCCGTGGCCCTGGTCCCCATCGGCATGGCGTTCGGTGCTCCGCCGTCCGAGACGGTCTGGCTCGTCACCGGCCTCTACCTCGCGACCGCCGTCGGTCAGCCCGTGGTCGGCCGTCTCGTCGACCAGTACGGGCCGCGCACCCCATACCTCCTCGGGGCGGCGCTGGTCGGGCTCGCCGGCATCCTCGGCGCCGTCGCCCCGAACCTCGGGACCCTCGTCCTGGCCCGCGTCCTCATCGGGATCGGTACGTGTGCGGGCTACCCCGCCGCCATGTACCTCATCCGCCGCGAGGCCGACCGGACCGGGATACCCAGCCCCAGCGGCATCCTCGCGGCGCTCGCCGTGTCGACCCAGGTCACCGCGGTCATCGGCCCGACCCTGGGCGGCTTCCTCATCGGCTTGGGCGGCTGGCGGACGATCTTCCTCGTCAACGTCCCGCTCGCCCTGGCGTCCCTGCTCCTTGGCTGGCGACGCCTTCCCCGCGTCCCGACCGTGCAGCCCGCCCCCGGCGAACCGACCGGACTCGACGCTCCCGGGATCGTCGCCTTCGCGGTCACCCTCGTGACCCTGATGCTCTTCCTCACGAGCCCGGACCTCGACCGTTGGTACCTGCTCGTCATCGTCGTGGTCGCCGGCGTGGCCTTCGTCTGGCGCGAGCTCCACACGGCCGCACCGTTCCTCGACCTGCGCGTCCTCGCGGGCAACCTCCCCCTGCTCGCCACGTATGCACGTCAGCTCCTCGCGCTCACCGTCTCCTACGGCTTCCTGTACGGCTACACCCAATGGCTCGAGGCGGGACGCGGACTGAGTGCGTCCCAGGCCGGGCTCATCCTGCTCCCGATGTTCCTCGTCGGCGTGATCGTCACGACCGTCTCCGGACGGCGACCCGAGGTCTGGCTGAAGCTCGTCGTCGGGGGCTCGGTGCTCGTCGCCGCCTGCGCGGCAGTGCTGTTCCTCGAGGCGACCAGCCCGATCTGGGTGCTCGTCGTGCTGTCCCTCGTCCTCGGCATCCCGCAGGGTCTGCTCAGCCTCGCGAACCAGAACGCCCTCTACCACCAGGCCGACCCTGAGCGGATCGGCGCCTCCGCCGGCCTGCTGCGGACGTTCACCTACCTCGGTGCGCTCATCGCCTCGGCGGCCAACGGCGCGTTCTTCGGCACCACCGTCGACACCACCGGCCTGCACGAGCTGGCCGGGTTCCTCGTCGGCTGCGCCGTCCTGCTCCTCATCGTCACCCTGGTCGACCGCTCACTCCGACGCGTCGGCCGAGCCGTTGCTGTGGAAGGAAGCTCGTGACCATTACCGCTATCGACCCGCATACCGCCCTCGTTCTCATCGACCTTCAAGGTGGGATCCTCGGCGCGCCCACCCAGCCGTATTCGGCCGCGGAGGTCCTCGACCGTGCAGTCCGCCTGGCCGACGGGTTCCGGGGGCGTGGCCTGCCAGTGGTGCTCGTCCGGGTCACCGCCCGCGCCGACGGCGCCGACGTCACACCCGGCCGGACCGAGACGCCGCGGCCGGCCGGCCGGCCGGAGGGTTGGGACGTCCTCGCCGACGAGCTCACCGGCCACGAGGACGACATCGTCGTGACGAAGCGCAACTGGGGCGCCTTCCACGGCACCGACCTCGACGTCCAGCTTCGTCGCCGCGGCGTGACCCAGATCGTCCTCGGCGGTATCGCGACGAGCATGGGCGTCGAGTCCACCGCGCGGGCCGCCCACGAGCACGGGTACCACGTCACCCTGGCCACCGACGCGATGGCCGACCGGTCGGCCGACATGCACCAGCACAGCATCGAGAACGTCTTCCCGCGTCTCGGTGAGACCGGGACGACCGACGAGATCCTCGCGCTCCTCGAGACGACCCCCGCCGTCTCCTGATCGGACGGCGGTCAACGCCGAGCTCCCGCACGTCACAGTGCGCGGCATGGTGCGTCCGGTGCTGCCGTGACCACACCACCGGCACTCTGACCCGCACAGCGACGTCCGACACGGGCACCACCCGTGAGACCAGACGTCAGATCGCTCGTCATGTCGCGATCAGGGTGGTGATGACAACACCCAACGCGACATGACCTGCGACATGACGCCCACCACCATCGACGACCAGGCGCTCTCCGGAGTCCGAGTCGGAGTGCGCGTCGTGGTGCGTCTGGTGCTGCCCCGACGACACCACCTGCACTCTGACCCGCACTCTGACCTCGGCGAACGCGCTCACCACCCGCGACGTCAGATGGCACGTCGCAGGGCATGTCGCGATCAGGGAGGTCATGACCACACCGGACGCGATATGACTCGTGACGTGACGTGGTCCTCAACGAGGAGCGCTACGGCAACGCCGGGACCATGGCCACCTTCATGCTCTGGGGGCTCATGCTCGTCCGCATCGCGGTGTCGGCGTCGGCCAGCCCGAACTCGTGGGTGACCATCTCGTCGAAGGGGTAGCGGTCCGCATACCGTTCCATCAGCCGCATGGCGGGGCCGTACCCCGTACTCGGGTGGTTGGTGAGCCCGATGAGCCGAATGTTCTTGCTGCAGATGTGCCGGTGCACGTTGATGCTCACCTCGCCGGTGTCGGCGAAGTTGCCCATCTCGAGCATCATCCCGCCGCGCTTCAACATCTCAATGCCCTCGACGAACGAGGCCGGCGTGTTGGCCATGTGCAGCACCACGTCGGCGCCGCGGCCGTCGGTCAGCTCGCGGATCCGCTCGACCCGCTCTTCACTCGTCGTCGCGGTCACGTTGATGGTCTCGTCGGCCCCGAAACGGCGCGCCCAGTCCAGCCGGTAGGCGCTGAGGTCGGTCGCGACGATCCGGCCGGCGCCCATCATGTCGGCCTTGGCGATGTGCAGCAGCCCCAACGGTCCTGAGCCGATGACGACGACGGTGTCGCCGGAGTTGAACCCCTCCATCGCGTACGAGCTGAACTCCTTGACCTTGTCGAGGCTGGCCGTGCACGCCATCACCTCGGCCAGCACCGCGACCCGCGGCGACAGCCCCGACGGCACCTTGTAGACGAACGTGTCGGGTCGCAGGTACAGGTACTCGGCCCAGCCGCCCATGAGGTGCGGCGCCACCGCGCTGGTGAACGAGTTGCCGTAGCATTCCGACCGGTCGCACCACACGTAGCCCATGACGTGGGTGCACGAGTAGCACCGCCCACACACGACGTCCGGGCACATCGTGACCCGGTCGCCGACGCCGAGCCGCTGCCCGTAGAACTCGAGCCTCTCGGCCGCCGACGGAGTGATCTCGTCGATGACGCCGACGTTCTCGTGGCCCTGGATGATCGGGAAGGGCGTGTCCGTCTCGGCCGGCGTGCCCGCATACTGCTTCGTCTCGCCCTGGTACGTGTGCTTGTCGGTGCCGCAGATCCCGGACATCTCCATGCGCAGCAACGCGGCTCCGTCCTCGAGCCGCGGTCGCGGGAACTCCTGTACCTCGTAGCGACCGGGAGCGACGAGGACGGCGGCGCGCACGAGGACCGACATGACCGCAGACTAGAGGGAGCCGACGAAGTCCCGGATGAGCGCGGCGACCTCACCCGGCGCGCGCTCGCTGGCGCCGTGTCCCTGCTTCGGCATGACGGCGATCGGCCGCACAGCGGGCAGGACGGCGGCGAGCCGGTCGGTGCGCTCACGCAGGTGGGCGGGGGTCCTGGCGCCGGTCAGCAGCAGCACCGGTAGCCGGATCGAGGCGTATGCGTCGAGCCGGTTCCCGAGCAGGTTGATCGCCTCGGTGTCGTCGATCTGACGTGGGACGAAGGACCGCATCGTCGCGTTCACCCGCACCATCAGCGGCATGAGCCACCCGACGGGCCTCGGCATGCCGACCATGCGGGTGATGAAGATCCGCAGCGCCGTTCCGGGCCGGCCGCGGTCGAGCGCGGCGCGGGCGTCGGCCACGCCGGTCGCGCCGCCGATCGGGGTGTCGAGGACGAGCGGCGGCTCGTAGACGACCCCACCTCGGAACGGATCGCTGTCGCGGGCCAGCGTCTCCAACGCCACGATGGCGCCCGACGAGTGTCCGACGATCACCGCGGGCTCGCCGATCTCGGCCGCCAGGGCCAGCAGGTCGTCGACCTCACGCGCGAAGTCGGTCGCCGGGTCGGCGGTCAGCTCGGTGCGGTAGAGCCGGCGCCGAATCCGCACGACGCGGAAGCTCGGCGTGAGCTCCGCGGCGACCTTCGCCCAGGCCGACTCGTCGCTCAGGCCGCCGTGGACGACGAGGACGACCGGACCGCGGCCCTCGTCCGCGTAGACGACGCCGGCCCGGTCGTCGGTGGTGAGGTGCTTCAGCACGCGGGCCACGGTACCGATGCGGCACACCCGGTCCGCAGAATGGCCGGGTGGCCCTCGCCGTCTGCCTGCTCTTCGACCGCCGGACCGACCGGCTCGTCCGCCAGCTGTGGGAGCGGCTGGAGGCCCAGGGTGTGGCGACGCTGCTGACGCATACGCATGGCCGGCACCACCCGCACCTGTCCTACGCGGTCCTTCGCGACGGGGACCCCGACTCCGTCCGCGCCGCCCTGGACCCGCTGGCGAACGGTGGCGCGGTGGAGGTCACCGCTCAGGGCAGCGTGGTGTTCCCGCGCGGCCGGGTCGCCCTGGCCTGCGCCGCTCCCGCCGACGTCGTGGTGCGGCAGGAACGCGTCGTCGCCGCGCTGCACGCGGCCGGCCGGGAGCTCCACCGCAACTACGAGCCGGGCCGGTGGGTGCCGCACGTGTCGGTGGCGACCAGCGCGGTGGCCGACCAAGTGCCGTTGGTGGTCGGCGCGGTGTCGGACGTTCTGCCGCTTCCGCTGCACGCCGACCGAGCGGTGGTGATCGAGACGGGGACGGGGCAGATGTGGCCACTGGCCGGTGTCCCCTGACGTCGGACCATCTCCATACTCGAGGCACGAGGCGGCTGACCCGCCTCAGTCCAGCCCGTCCGCGGCGGCCCGGACCCGGAGCAGCACCTGCAGCTCCAGGGCGCGCTCGCGCCACGTCGGGCCGAGCACCCGGTCGATGACGGCCAGCCGCTGGTACAGCGTGTTGACGTGCACCCCGAGCGCCGGCGCGGTGGCCGACGGGCGCTGTCCGTTCTCGAGGTACGCGGTGAGGGTCGCGACCAGCGGGACGCCCCGGCGCCGCTCCTCGGCCAGCAGCGGGCCCAGCTCGCGGCGCAGCTGGCCGGCCAGCTCACGAGGTCCCGTGTGGCTCAGCAGGATCCCGAAGACCCCGAGGTCGTCGGATCGCGCGATCCCCGTGCGGCGCCCCAGTGCGGCGAGCGCCCGGGCGGTCCTGGCGGCGTCGAGGTAGGCGTCCCGAAAGGTGAGAGCGCCGGACACCGGGCCGGCCAAGCCGGCGACCGGGCCGCCCGCCGGCCAGGCCTCGGCCCAGTCGGTGCGGTGCCGGACGAGCAGCACGGCCTGGTCCCGGTATGCGGCGGACGTCGCCTCCCGCAGGACGACGAGCGCCTGCCGCAGGGCGGGGACGGTCGTGGGGTCGTCGACGACGATGACGTCGTGAGGGCGCCGTGGGTCGAGGCCCGCCCCACGCATCCGCTCCCGGTCCAGGCGTGCGTCACCCTCCCGCCGGCTCACCAGGTCGATGGTCGCGATGTCGCGGCCCAGCTCCGATGCACGGGCCGCCTGCCGGGCCTCGGCGATGGTCAGCGCGATGATCGGCGCCGCCCGCTCCAGGACCAGCCGTGTGGCATCGCGGTCCTCGTCCGCCGTGGTCGCCACCAGCACTCCGAGCAGCCGCTTGGCGGCGAGCACGGGCTGGGCGACCAGACCGTCGCCGCCGACCGGCATACCGTCACCACCGTCGCCGACCGCCTCGACGACCGCCGCGACCGCGGGTGACGGAGCCGGGGCGCCGGTGGCCACCCACGCGAGCTCGCCGGGCGTCAGGGACCGGACCAGCGCGAGAATGACGTCGAGGTCGCCGCCCTCCAAGACAACCGTGGTCAGCTGCTCGTCGAGCCGGAGCGCCTGCTGCAGTGCGGCGTTGCTGCGGGCCAGCTGCTCCCGGGAACGGGCGTTGTCGATCGCGACGGAGGCCTGGCCGGCGAGCGCCTGCAGCAGGGCGACCTCGTCCTCGGTGAAGTGGCGCTCGGTGCGCTTGGCGGCCAGCAGGGCGCCGATGACCCGACCCCGCACGGCCAACGGCACCCCGAGCAGCCCGCGGAGCCCCTCGGCCGACGCGGCGTCGTCGGCGATCGGGCGGTGGACGATTCGCTTCTCGGTCGCGTAGTCGGGGGTCCACATCGGCGCATTGGACGCGGCCACCCGCCCGATGAGCCCTGCGTCGGCCGGGAGCCGCACGCCGACCAGCTGCGGCGTGCGCTGGCCACTCGCCACGTCGATCCGCAGCGCGTCGCCGTCGAGCAGGGCGAGGTAGGTCAGGTCGACACCGAGCAGTCGGCGGGCCTCATGGACGACGCCCTGGAGGAGGTCGGTCGGCTCGTGGACGGTGGCCAGCTGCTGGGCGATGTCGTTGAGTGCCGACAGCTCGACGATCCGCCGGCGCCGCTGCTGCAGGAGTCCCGCGACCGTTGCTGCGGCACGCTCCTCGCGGGCCACGCGGCCGGGCGGCTCGCCGGACTCGAGCAGGTGTTCCCGGTGCGCGAGCAGGTCGGCCGCGGTCGCCTCGGCGGCGAGCAGCTCGACCCAGTCGCGGGCGCGGGGCACGCGTCGATGGTGCCGCAGAGTAGACAGAATCTCCACTCACACGCCGAATTATGGAGGGTTCGACCCTGGCGCCGTGGCTCTGCCCGAACCTACGGTTTGGCGAACCCGAACCGACGACCCAAGGACCACCGTGACGCTCAGCCTCACCGAGACCCCCGCCTCGGGCCCGTCCGCCGCGCCGCGGCTGACCGACGCCGAGGTCCGCGAGCACCTGGTCCAGCTGCTCGGCGCGAAGGTCCTCACCGGAGACGAGGCCCGCGCCCGGTACAGCCACGACGAGGCCGAGTGGGCCCCCTACGCCGTCCCGGCCGCTGTGGTCCGGGCGGTCCGCACCGAGGACGTCGCCACCACCGTCCGGTTCTGCGCGGACTACGGGATCCCCGTCGTCGCTCGCGGCGCCGGCACCGGACTCTCCGGTGGGGCGAACGCCATGGCCGGCTGCGTCGTCGTCGCCCTCGACGCGATGGACCGCATCCTCGAGATCGACCCCGTCGAGCGGTTCGCCGTCGTCGAGCCCGGCGTCGTCAACGACCGGCTCCGGGCGGCGTCCGCGGAGTACGGCCTCTGGTACCCGCCGGACCCGGCCAGCGCCCCCTGGTCGACGATCGGGGGCAACGTCGCCACCAACGCCGGCGGGGTCTGCTGCCTCAAGTACGGCGTGACCGGCGACTACGTCCTCGGCCTCGAGGTCGTCACCGGCACCGGCGAGATCGTCCGGCTCGGCCGGCGTACCGCGAAGGGTGTCGCCGGCTACGACCTCACGTCGCTCATGGTCGGGTCCGAGGGCACCCTCGGCATCGTCACCCAGGTCACCGTCCGGCTGCGGCCTGCCCGCGCCCCCGAGCGCACCGTCGTCGGCTTCTTCTCGTCCACGGTCGCCGCCGGTGACGCCGTCGTCGCCGTCGCCCGGGCCGGGATCGTCCCGTCCGCCCTCGAGCTGCTCGACCGGCACTGCCTCGAGGCGGTCAACGACTGGAAGAACCTCGGCCTCGAGACCGACGCCGCCGTGATCCTCTTGGCCCGCGTCGACGACGCCGGCGCCGAGGGCGACGCGCTCGCCGAGCAGGTGCAGGCGTGCTTCGACTCCGCCGGCTCGACGTTCAGCGCGGTGTCCGGCGACCAGCAGGAGGCCGACGCGCTCTTCGCCGCCCGCCGGCTCGCCTACCCGGCCGTCGAGCGACTCGGACCCGTGCTCACCGAGGACGTCTGCGTCCCGGTCGTCAAGGTGCCGGAGATGCTCGGCCGGATCGACGAGATCGGCCGCCGCTACGACGTCCTCATCGCCAACATCGCCCACGCCGGCGACGGCAACCTGCACCCGCTCATCATCACCAAGCCGGGTGACGACGCTGCCCGCGACCGTGCCCAGCTGGCCTTCGCCGAGATCATCGCCGCCGCGCTCACGGTCGGCGGCACGGTCACCGGCGAGCACGGTGTCGGGCTGCTCAAGCGCGACGGCCTCGTCGCCGAGATCTCCCCCGCCGTCGCCGACCTGCACGTCGCGATCCGGGACGCCCTCGATCCTCACCGAATCCTCAATCCCGGCAAGGTCATCGACCGCTGATCGCCGGACCGCTCGACACGCCCCACCCCACCCCGCCCACCATGTCACCGCATCCACAGGAGTATCCGATGACCACGACCATCCCGGTCCCGCTCGACGAGACGGCGGTGTCGGACGCGAGAGACGGCCAGGCCGCCGTCGCGACATCCGCCACCAAGCTCACCAAGCCGTTGCGGCGCACCGCGATCGGCATCTCGGCGCTGCTGACCTCACTCGTCGCCATCAACTCCGGTGGCATGGGCGTCCTCATCCCGGACCTGGTGTCCAAGCTCGACGCTGCCAACAAGGTGACCAACCTCGCGATCGTCGCGACCGTCGCCTTCGTCGTGACGATCATCGCCCAGCCCCTCGCCGGCGCCCTGTCCGATGCGACCCGCAGCCGGTTCGGCCGCCGCTCGCCGTGGATCGTGTTCGGGGCACTGGTGGCCGGTGGGTTCACCATCGGACTCCCGCTCGCCGCATCCTCGCTCGCGATGATCACGGTCACGTGGGTGCTCGTTCAGGTCGGCGTCAACGCGGTCCTCGCGGCGGCGCAGGCCATCGTGCCCGACCGGTTCGCGCCGTCACAGCGCGGCGCCGCCTCCAGCCTGGCCGGCGTCGGTGTCACGCTCGGCAACGCGGTGGGCGCGGGCATCGCCGGTGGTCTCGCGATGCAGGGCCGGCTCCCGTATGCGGTCCTCGGCCTGCTGCTCCTCGTCGTTGCCGGGGTCTTCGTCCTGGTCAACCGCGAAGCCTCGAACGTCGACCTCCCGCGGGCCGCGTTCTCCTGGAAGGCCTTCGCCAAGGGGTTCTGGGTGAGCCCCCGCAAGCACCCGGACTTCGCGTGGGCCTTCGCCGCGCGGTTCCTCATGGTCATCGGCTTCGCCGCCGGCACCACCTACGGCCTCTACACGCTGCGCGACTACATCGGCCTGGACGAGGCCACCTCGAACGTCGTCGTCGCCCAGATGGCCGTCATCCTGCTGCTCGGCACGTTCATCTCCGCCGCCGTGAGCGGGAAGCTCTCGGACAAGAGCGGCCGCCGCAAGCCGTTCATCGTCTGGGCCTCGGTCATCATGGCCGCCTCGTTCGTCCTGCCGCTCGCCTGGCCGACGGTGACGTCGATGCTCGTCTACTCCTTCGTCATGGGCCTCGGGTTCGGCACCTACATTGCCATCGACCTGGCCCTGATGACCGAGGTGCTCCCCGTGCCGGTGACCGGCAGCGAGGACTCGGCGGGTCGCGACCTG
The DNA here is from genome assembly GCF_036559105.1 of Lapillicoccus sp. Lineage (GTDB taxonomy): Bacteria > Actinomycetota > Actinomycetes > Actinomycetales > Dermatophilaceae > Lapillicoccus. Next base: position 20,095 of record NZ_DATBTV010000035.1, read on the forward strand.
GCCATCCTCGGCATCGCCACGACCATCCCGCAGGCGATCACCCCCGGCCTGGCCGGTGCGCTCATCACGATCTTCGGCGGCTACCAGGTCACCTTCATCGCGGGAATCGTGTTCGTACTGCTGGGTATCGTGGCGATCATCCCGATCCGCTCGGTGCGCTGACGCATCCCCTGACCAGACCAGCCGGGCCCATCGCCGCGAGGTGAGGGGCCCGGCACACTCCTGAAGGAAGCCCGATGCCGCAGTTCCGCACCACCGACGACGTCACCCTGTCCTACACCGACGAGGGCGACGGCGTCCCCGTCGTCCTCGTGGCCGGCTTCCTCGCCGCCGCGACGAGCTGGCACTTCACCAGCCGCGCCCTGGTCGACGACGGCTACCGCGTCATCGGCTTCGACCGCCGCAACCACGGCGCCTCCGAGGCACCGACGCACGGGCAGCGGCTCGCCCGGCACGGCAAGGACCTGCACGAGCTGCTCGACGCCCTCGGCGTCGACGAGGCGTTTCTCGTCGGTGGGTCGATGGGTGCCAGCTCGATCTGGGCCTACTTCGACCTGTTCGGGGATGCGCGCTGCCTCGGGATGGTCTCGGTCGACCAGACCCCCAAGATGGTGAACCGCGACGGGTGGGAGAGCGGCTTCTACGGGCTGACGGCGGACAACCTCGGAACGTTCTTCGACGCCGGCATCCCCCCGACCGGCCGCGGTGCGGGGATGGACAAGACCATCGCCGGGGTGACCGCGATCGCCGCCGCGACCGGGTCGAACCCGATGGGTGCCGACGCCGCGGCGCCGACCACGCTCCCGCTGCTGCGCGACCACGCGGCGGCCGACTGGCGTGACGTCCTCACCCGCGCGACCTGCCCGGTGCTCCTCGTCGCCGGTGCCGAGAGCCAGTTCTGGCCGCCCTCGCACGCCACCGACATGGCGGCGTTGAACGAGGACGTCGCGGCGGTGGTCCTGGAGGGCTGCGGCCATCCGGTGAACCTCGACGACCCCGAGGCGTTCAACGCGACGCTGCTCCGCTTCCTCGCCGCCTGACGGCGACCGCCACGACGCCGCGGAGGTTCGCAAGCCGCGTTCGTGGGTAGGCCCGTCGCATGACGCGTTTCGGCTACACCCTCATGACGGAACAGAGCGGACCCAAGGACCTCGTCCGATACGCCTCCGCCGCCGAGGACGTGGGCTTCGACCTGCTCGTGTCCAGCGACCACTACTTCCCGTGGCTATCCGCGCAGGGCCACTCCCCTTACGCCTGGACCGTGCTCGGCGCCGTCGCCCAGGTGACGCATCGGGTCGAGCTGATGACCTACGTGACCTGCCCGACCATGCGGTACCACCCGGCGGTCGTCGCGCAGAAGGCGGCGACGTTGCAGATCCTCGCTGACGGCCGGTTCACCCTTGGCCTTGGCGCCGGCGAGAACCTCAACGAACACGTCATCGGTGAGGGCTGGCCGAACGTCGACACCCGCCAGGCGATGCTCGGTGAGGCCATCCGCATCATCCGCGAGCTCCACAGCGGCGAGCTCGTGACGTTCCGCGGTGACTACTTCGACGTCGACTCCGCGCGGATCTGGGACCTGCCCGAGGGCGGCGTCCCGATCGGCGTGGCGGCCGGAGGCGCCAAAGCCGTCGAGGAGCTCGGCCCGCTCGCCGACCACCTCATCGCGACGGACCCGGACCCGGAGCTCGTCGGGGCCTGGAACTCCCTGAAGGGTCGGCAGCGCATCGGAGGCGGCGCTCGCGCCATCGGACAGATCCCGGTGAGCTGGGACCCGGATGGCATCGACGCCGCCGTCGAGCGGGCCCACGACCAGTTCCGCTGGTTCGGCGGGGGCTGGGCGGTCAACGCCGACCTGCCGACCACAGCCGGCTTCGCGGCCGCCTCGCAGTTCGTCCGGCCCGAGGACGTGGCCTCCTCGATCCCCTGCGGGCCGGACCTCGACGCCGTCGTCGAGGCGGCGCGGCCATTCTGGGAGGCCGGGTTCACCGACATCGCGCTGGTCCAGGTCGGCGACGAACTGCAGGACCGGTTCCTGGCTGAAGCGGCGGAACCCCTGTTGGCGCGGCTGCGGGAGGCCGCGCCGACGGGATGACCGGGCTCGGGGCCCGAGTGCCGGCGGCGGGAGACGCGGGGGGCCTCGGCGACGGTCACTCGCCGACGGTCACTCGCCGACGACCAGCCCGGCAGACGCCTACAGCGTCGAGTGGGTGAGGCGACCGGCGAGCAGCGTCGCGGCGACCGGCATACCGCGGAGCAGACCTGCCGCCTCGCCTGAGTCTGCAGCGGTACCAAGAGGATTGGTGTCGAGCAACACGACGTCGCCTCGACTGCACACTCCGAGCGTCGGCTGACCGTCGGTGCTCGCGGCCAGCGCCTCGGCCGGGGTGAGCGACTCGGCGGGGTTCCACGGCTCGCGCCCGTCGGCCGAACGGTGCACGGCGGCCGCCATGGCCAGCCATGGGTCGAGCGGCGCCACGGGGGCGTCGGACCCGAGCGCGAGCACGACGCCGGCGTCGACCATCGAGCGCAGCGCGAAGCACCGGTCGGCCCGATCACCCCACAGGCGCTGCGTCGTGTCACGGTCATCGAGAAGGTGCGCCGGCTGGACGCTGGCTCGCACCCCGAGCCGCGCCATCCGGGGGAGGTCCTCGAGGCGCACCAGCTGGGCATGCTCGATCCCACCCGTCGCGCCGGTCGCCTCGAACGCCTGCAACGCGAGGTCGACCGCAGCGTCGCCGATCGCGTGGAGGGCGATCTCCAGTCCGCCCGCGTGCGCCGTGGACAGTAGGGCGGTCATCTCATCCAGGTCGTAGTTCTGCGTCCCACGAGTGAGGTGACGCCCGCCGGAGTCGGGATACGGGTCACAGCACCGAGCCGTGCGGGTGTTGAGGGAGCCGTCCGAGATCACCTTGAACGGACCCATGGTCAGCAGGTCGCCATCCCCGGCCAGCGGGTCTCCCGTCCGGATGCCGGCCGCCAGCAACCCGTCGAGCGCGTCGGGGTAGACCGAGGCGCGCACCCGGACCAGATCGAGCCCGTTGGCGAACCGGCTCGACCACTGCCGGTAGCTGCTCGGCATCTCGAGGTCGACGACGCCCGTGATGCCGCGCGCGGCGGCCGCGGCCATCGCCCAGCGCAGCGCCGTATCGCCGGCACCGGCCGCCTCGATCTCCTCCAGCATTGCGCTGATCGACGGCTGGAGCCCGAACCAGTCGTTCTCCTCCAACGGCCCGGTCACTCCGGCCACCCCCAGCAGCCCGAGCGCCGCACTGTTCAGCCAGCCGTTGTGGGCGTCGCCACTGGTGAGGATCACCGGGACGTCACCCGTGGCGGCGTCGAGCTCGGCGACCGTACCGATCCGGTCCCACGCACCCGACCGGTAGCCGAAACCGCTGACCAGCCGCGGCCGTTCACCCGTCAGTCCCGCGAGGTGACCGGCCACCCGCCGCGTCACCTCGTCCGGACCGGCAGTCCCGGCGAGGTCGATGGTGGTGCGAGTCCGGGACCAGGTCGTCAGGTGGACGTGGTGGTCCCACAGTCCCGGGACCGCCCACCGCCCTGCGGCGTCGATGACGTCCGAGACACCGTCGGCCGGCAGGTCGGGACCCACCTCGGTGACCATCCCGTCGGTGATCCGCAGGTCGACCGGCCGGTCGTCGGAGCCGGCTGCACGCATACCGGGTCCGACGGGGACCAGGCGCGCCCGCCGGACCAGCACCTCGTCGCGAGGTCGAGACGCGTTCATGGCGTAAGTCTGCTGGGTCGGTCCCCGCCGGGCTCGGGGACCCGCTCGTCCAGCCGGGCGAGCGGCGACATGGCAGGAGCCATCATCGTCTAGACCCAGATCGCGCTGGGCCATCCGTCGCTGAACACCTCGGGCGGGTCGGGCAGCGATTCGGCCTGCCCCGACAGCACCCGTCGTCCCGACCAGGCCACCACGGCGGCGTCCAGGAGGTCGTCGACCGCGGCCCC
>NZ_DATBTV010000036.1:0-4933 GCF_036559105.1 Lapillicoccus sp.
TCCCCGCTGATGAAGCCGCCGCCGTGCAACCAGACGAGACACGGAGGTGGCATGTCACCGGCCTGGGCCGGCTCGTAGACGCGCACCGGCACGGAGCCGTGGGGCCCCAGCGCCACGTCGTCCCGGGTGGTGACCCCCGGCGGCCCAGGGACTGGACCCCAGTCGTCGAACCGCCGGAGTTGCTCCCGCCCGGCCTCGGTGCTGTAGGCCTCACGTAGGGACGTCAGGCCCTCGAGGAGTGCAAAGCGAGCGGCGACGTCAGAGTCGATCGGCACGAGGCTCCCCTTCGTGGACGGATCGACCGGCCGTGCCGCTCACCGGCTCGGCGGCCGCCCGTGTCTGGCCGACGGCGAAGTCAGGCACGACGTCAGGACCCGTCGAGCCTGGTGGCGATGTCGCGAGCGCCGGCGACGGCGAGGGCGACCGAGGTGAGCGTGGGATTGCACGCGATGGCCGTGGGGATCACGCCGTTGCCGGCGACGTAGAGGCCGTCGACACCCCAGACCCGCGAGGTCGGGGAGCAGACAGAGGCGCCGTCGTCGGTCTCGCCCATCCGGACGGTGCCCTGGTAGTGCAGCGACGTACCCGGAGCAAAGGTGAGCGGCTCGTCGTCCAAAGGGTCGCCGAGTGCCTCGCCGGCGCGTCGGATCGCCGCGCGTGAGGCCTCGATGGAGGCACGGTCGCGTTCGGTGAGCCGGTAGTGGATGCGCATGGCCGGCATGCCGTAGGGGTCGCTCCCGGTGTCGTCGAACTCGACGCGGTCGGACTCCTGCAGGTCCTTGGCGCAGAACCAGCCGAGCCCGACGATCGAGCCCGGGGCGGGCACGTCGTCGTCTGCGAGCGGCACCGGTGAGGCGTCAAGCTGCATGACCTGGCCGTGGAAGGGCTCCTCGTCGGTGTACGGGACCCAACTGACGCCGCTCTGCGGCACGATCTCCGGTGCCGTGCGGGAGTCGACCTGCTCCTCGGAGACGTGCGCGACGTCGCGTAGGCGGACGGCGAACACCGTTTGCGGCTGGTCGTTCAGGTACCGGCCCAGGGCGCGCGGCCTGACGCCGGAGGCCCAGAGCAGCTGCGGGGTGCGCAGCGCATCGGCCGCGACGACGATGAAGCGCGCGCGGACGACGTGTTCATCGCCGGTCCGCAGATCCCGGACCCGGACGCCTGTCGCCCTGTCGCCGTCGATCACGACCTCGCTGGCCAGCGCCTGGGGAACGAGGGTGAAGTTCGGGTTGGACCGGGTGGCCTGGCCGAACACGACGTCGGCGCCCGACCAGGTGACCCGGCCGTCGTCGTGCCGGACGACCGCCAGGGGCATCGGGGCCACCCTCCGGTCGTCGTCGCGACCGTCGTCGAAAGCGGCGGACAGGCGCTTGCGCACCTCGTCGGCGAACGGGGCGTCGTCGAACGCGTGCGCGTCCACGGCCAGCAGCCGCCCACCCTCGTCGAGCAACTCCTCCAGGTCCGGCAGGAAGGTGATGCGCTCGCTCCCGCCCGGACGCGGGCAGGCGCCGGTCCAGTGAGCGCCCATTCCACCGACGTTGCTGGACATCGCCACGCTGGGCAGTCCGTCCTCGCCAGGCTGCTGATATCCGGCGGCCAGGAGGAACGTGCCAGGGCGCACCAGCCGGGGCGCCGTGTCGACGTACCCCTCGAGGGTGTCGGTCGGGGTGTCGTCGCGTTGAGGGGCTGGCCCCTCCGACAACCGTTGCGCCTGGGCCCGCGCCGCCGGGTCGACGATGTTCTTCACGTGCACGCCGGGCGGATCGGCGAGCAGCGGGCCGACCTCGAAGGTGGCCACGGTGGCGGACGGGCACCGCTCGCTCAGGATGCGCGCGTAAGCCGCCCCGCAGGGGCCACTGCCGACGATGGCCACGTCGACGAGGTCTGGGAATGTCCGGGTCATGGGGATGGGTCTCTCCGGGAGTCGGTCGGCCGTTGTCGGGCGGAAGTAGCGCGGGCAGAGTCCTGGCGCGCCGAGATGGCCCCGCACGTCGTGCGCCGGGCGTGCGGATGGTGCGATCAGCTGGATGCAGCCAGCTGCGCGGCGAGGAAGTGGTGCCGTTGCTCCCGCCGCGCGGCCTGCCGAACGGGGTCCGGAACAGGCGCGGCGAGCAGGAGGCGCTGGGTGTAGGGGTGCGCGGGCGTGATGGTCACCGTGTCGGCGTCCCCGGCCTCCACGATCTCGCCCCGGAACATCACGGCTACCCGGTGGCTGATGTGCCGGACGACCGCCAGGTCGTGCGTGACGAAGAGGTAGGCGACGCCTGTGAGGTGCTGGATCTCGGTGAACAGGTCCAGGACTCGGGCCTGAGTGGACAGGTCCAGGGCGCTGACCGGCTCGTCGCAGACGATGAGCCTGGGGTCCCGGCACAGGGCGCGGGCAATGGCGACGCGCTGGCGCTGTCCTCCGGAGAACTCCCGCGGAAGCCGGGAGGCGGCGTCGGCGGGCAGGTGGACCTTGTCCAACAGGTCCCGCACCCGCCGTTCGGCGACGGCACGCGAACTGCCGGTCACCAGCAACGGCTCGGTCAGGATGTCCCCGACGGTCATCGCCGGGTTCAGGGACGTGAACGGGTCCTGGAAGACCACCTGCACGTCCTTGCTGAGGGCCCGTCGCTCACGTCTGCCCAAGCCGGAGATGCTCCGGCCGGAGAAGTGGATGTCGCCCCCCGTCACAGGAGCGAGCCCGAGGATGGCCCGACCCAGGGTGGTCTTGCCGGACCCGGATTCACCGACCAGGCCGACGGTCTCGCCGGCCCCGACGGTCAGCGAAACCTGGTTCAGCGCGCGGAAAGGCGGCGCCCGCCACCCCCTTACCGGGTAGTCGACGATGACCCGATGCAGCTCGAGCAGAGCAGGTGCGGCGGTCATCGGGTGCCTCCGAGGTCCGGGACGGGCTGCGGTGACGGGGCGAACCGGGCGGATCGGGGCGGCGTGTCCTCGAGCGTGGCGGCCAGCAGCATCCGCGTGTACTCGTGCCGCGGCGCCCGGAAGAGCTCCTCTACGGGCGCCGTCTCGACGATCTGGCCGGACTGCATGACCGCCACCGTGTCGCAGAGGTCGGCGACCACGCCGAAGTTGTGGGTCACCAGAACCACGCCCATCTGCCGCTCGGCTTGCAGCTCGCGGATCAGGTCGAGCACCTCGGCCTGCACGGTGACGTCGAGAGCCGTGGTCGGTTCATCGGCGATGAGCAGGTCAGGGTTGCAGGAGATGGCGCCCGCGATCAGCACGCGCTGGGCCATGCCACCCGAGATCTGATGGGGATAGGCGGTGAAGACCCGGTCCGGGTCCGGTATGCCGACCCGGGAGAGCAGCCGCAGCGCCTCGGCCTTCCCGGCGGCCCGCGACAGCCCCAGGTGGTGGCGCATCGGGCCGACCAGTTGGCTGCCGATGCGGCACGACGGGTCGAGGTTGGACATCGGCTCCTGCGGGATGTAGCCGATGCGGCAGCCTCGGAGCCGGTTCATCGCTGCCGGGGAGATCCCGCGCAGGTCCGCGCCGTCGAAGGACAGGCGGGCGGCCGACGTCCGGGCCCGCGGGGGCAGCAGGCCGAGCACGGAGAAGGCGGTCTGCGACTTGCCCGAGCCGGATTCGCCGACCAGCCCGAGGATCTCGCCTCGGTGGACGGTTAGGGACACGTCCTGGACCACGACCGACTCCGGCGCGTCGGGTCTCGGGTAGGACACCCGCAGCCCGCGGATGACCAGCAGGCCCTCGGGGACCGCGACCTCGTGGGTGGTCTCCCCGGTCGCGGTGATGACCGGCCCGGACGCAACGACGTCCCGCCGGCCGCGGACGCGGCTGCCGGTCCCGCCGACGCCGAGCGCATCGCGCAGTGCGTTGCCGATCAGGCTGAAGGCGGTGACGGTCAGCACGATCGCCAGGCCGGGCCAGAGCAGCAGCAGCGGCGCTGTGTAGATGTTCTGGAATGCGTCGCTCAGCATCCCGCCCCAGCTGGCCTGGTTCGCCGAGCCGAGACCGAGGAACTCCAGACCCGCCTGGACGACGATCCCAACGCCGAGCAGCTGCGACACCTGGATCACGGTCGGCGCGACGACCACCGGGAGGATGTGCCGACGCATGATCCGGGTGTCGCCGAGCCCCGAGACGCGTGCGGCGTCGACGTAGAGCTCGCCGCGCACGCCGATCACCGAGGCACGGATCAGGCGGAAGACCGCAGGAGTGATGATGACGCCGAAGACGGTCATGGCCAGGACCGTGCTGCGTCCCCATTGGGCCAGCACGACGAGCAGAACGATGATCGCCGGAAGCGCCATCAGCAAGCTGCTCACCCAACTGGCCACCCCGTCGAACCAGCCCCGGAAGTAGCCGGCGAGAAGCCCCGTGGGGAGTCCGAGGACGAGGGAGACTGCCACGACGATGAGCGCGCCGACCAGGCTGGTCCGCGCCCCGTAGAGCAGCTCGGACAGCAGGTCGCGACCGGTTCCGTCGGTGCCGAGGGGGTGGCCCCCGCCCATCGGGGCAAGCGCGTCGGCGATGTGGGACGCCGTCGGGCTCTGTGACGTCAGCACGGGTGCCAGCACCGCGAGCACGACGACGACCGCGACGAACACGAGCGAGACGACGGCGAGCGGCTTGCCCACCAGCCGGCGCAGGACACCGGCCCGGGCGGGCGCGGGAGGCGTGGCGCCGGGGACGGGGGCACCGATGGCAGGGCCGCCGGCAAGACTTCCGTCGAGAACGCTCATGCGGTGCGCACCTTGGGGTTGAGCCAGCCGAGGACAACATCGACAAGCAGGTTCACGATCACGACGAGGACGACGGTCACGACGACGATGCCGAGCACGAGCGGCACGTCGCCCTGTCCTGCCGCGGACGTCGCCCGCGCGCCGATGCCGGTCAGACCGAAGACCTTTTCGATGACGACGGCGCCGCCGATCAGGGCGATGAACTGCAGGGAGAGCAC
>NZ_DATBTV010000037.1:0-2177 GCF_036559105.1 Lapillicoccus sp.
CGGCTCGAGGAGCAGGAGATCGAGCTGCCCTCGTGGGCGTTCGGCAACTCCGGGACCCGGTTCAAGGTGTTTGCCCAGGCGGGCGTGCCGCGCGACCCGTTCGAGAAGGTCGCCGACGCGGCCAAGGTCCACGAGCTGACCGGTCGCGCACCGCGCGTCGCGCTGCACATTCCCTGGGACAAGGTCGACGACTACGGCGCTCTCGCCGCCCACGCGGAGTCGCTCGGGGTGCGTCTGGGGACGGTCAACTCGAACACGTTCCAGGACGACGAGTACAAGCTCGGGTCGCTCACCCACGCGGAGAAGACGGTCCGGCGGCGGGCGATCGACCACCACATCGAGTGCATCGATGTCATGGACCGCACCGGCTCGAGGGACCTCAAGATCTGGCTGGCCGACGGGACGAACTACCCGGGCCAGGGCGACATCCGAGCGCGGCAGGAGTGGCTGCTCGAGTCGCTCCACGAGATCTACGCCCACCTCGGAGACGACCAGCGGCTGGTGCTCGAGTACAAGTTCTTCGAGCCGGCGTTCTACCACACGGACGTGCCGGACTGGGGTACCGCGTTCGCGCACGTCAGCGAGCTCGGGCCCAAGGCGTTCGTCTGCCTCGACACCGGCCACCACGCGCCCGGGACCAACATCGAGTTCATCGTCGCCCAGCTGCTGCGGCTCGGGAAGCTGGGGTCGTTCGACTTCAACAGCCGGTTCTACGCCGACGACGACCTCATCGTCGGGGCGGCCGACCCGTTCCAGCTGTTCCGCATCCTCTCCGAGGTGGTTCGCGGCGGCGGGTACGGGCGGGAGTCCGGGGTGGCCTTCATGCTGGACCAGTGCCACAACATCGAGAAGAAGATCCCCGGCCAGATCCGGTCGGTGCTCAACGTTCAGGAGATGACCGCGCGGGCGCTGCTGGTCGACCGCGAGGCCCTGGCCTCGGCGCAGGCGGACGGTGACGTGCTCGGCGGGAACGAGGTCGTGATGGACGCCTTCTACACCGACGTACGGCCCGCCCTCGCCGCCTGGCGCGAGTCCCGAGGCCTCTCCGGCAACCCGATGCGCGCGTATGCCGAGTCCGGCTACCAGGAGCACATCGAGGCGAGCCGCGTCGGCGGCATCCAGGCCGGCTGGGGCGCGTGACGGCGGCGCCACCCGCATACCGGCTCAGTGTCAGCGTGCCCCCGGGCGACCTCCGCGACGCGCTGGGACCGCTGCCCGAGGACGTCGAGCTGCTCGAGTGGGACCTTGACGGGCCGGCCCCGCGCCGGCACATCGACCTCGTCGTGCGACCTAACGTGCGCGGCGTCGCGCCGCTGGAGTGGCTGTCGACGGTGACCACCCGCCTGGTCCAGAGTCCGGCCATCGGCTTCGACGGGGTGGCGGGGGTGTTGCCGCCGGGGCACACGCTGGCCAACGCCGCGGGGGTCCACGAGGACTCGACCGCCGAGCAGGTGCTGACCCTGGTCCTGGCCGCCCAGCGCGACCTGCCGGACTACGTCCGGGCCGCTGACCAGGGGCGATGGTCGACCCGACTCAGTCCCGGCCTCTCCGGCCGCACCGTCCTGCTCCTAGGCGTCGGGGGAGTCGGGCAGGCGGTCGAAGCCCGGCTGGCGCCGTTCGGAGCGACGGTCGTGCGCGTCGCGCGGACCGCCCGCGAGGGGGTGCACGCAGCCTCCGAACTGCCGTCCCTGCTCCCGGACGCCGATGTGGTCGTCGTGGTGGTGCGGCTGGACGCCAGCACGGTCCGGTTGGTCGACGCCGACTTCCTGTCTCGAATGCGCGACGGGGCGCTCCTGGTCAACGTCGCGCGGGGCGCGGTGGTCGACACCGATGCGCTGGTGGCCGAGACCTCGACCGGTCGGCTGCGGGCCGCGCTCGACGTCACCGACCCCGAACCGCTGCCACCGGACCACCCGCTCTGGCGCATACCGGGCGTGCTCGTCACCCCGCACGCGGCCGGGGCGACCCCCGACGCGACCCCGCGGATGGCCCGGCTGGTGCGGGCGCAGGTGGACCGGATGCTGGCCGGCGAGCCGCCGCTCAACGTCGTCGTCCGCTCCTGACACCCCTCCTTCGACCGTCGGTTAGTGGCTGTCGGTGACGACGCTTAGGGTTGTCCAGTGCCCGACGCGTCACCTCTCGCTGCCCCGCCGGAGGACTCTCCGTTCCGCCCCCTG
>NZ_DATBTV010000038.1:0-99639 GCF_036559105.1 Lapillicoccus sp.
TTGGAGAGCATCGCGACGCGGACTCCCTTGTCGCGCAACGCCGTCAGGACCGGAAGCACGTCGTCGTAGACGTCCCACTGCCGGTGCATGATCGAGTAGAGCGCGTCGGCGAGCTCGAGGTCGATCCCTGGAGCCTGGGCCATGGTCCGGTCGAAGACCTCGCGATGGCGTCGTGGGTCGAGGTCGCGTTCGCTGTCCGGGTCGACGTCGCGGGCGTGCTCCCAGAGGCGGTCGAGGAACGCCATCGCCCCCTCGTGGTCGGCCGGTCCGAGCCCGGTGGCCGCGTCGCCGTCACGGCCGAGGCCGGCCCAGGCCTGCTGGAGCCAGACCGCCGGGTCGCCCGCGTGCGCGAGGGTGTGGTGGAAATCGAAGACCACGCCGCGGATGGGACGGGCGGGCGGGACCGAAGGCATGCCCGGACCCTAGCGGCGGGCCGTCAGGCCGGCCGGTGCGCCCGGACGAGCACATCGAGCGCTACGCCGGTCGGGACGACGCGGTCCACCCGCTCGGCCCGCTCGAGAACGAGAGCGGTCCCGTCCAGGTCGGCCTCGACGTCGGCCGGGGTGAAGAGCACCCCCGGATCCTGCGGTCCGCCCACGCCGTAGCTGAGGTTGTCCGAGTGGTGCGCCACGAGCAGGAGCGTGCCGCCAGGAGCCAGGGCGGCCGCCGCCGCGCGGTGGGCGGGCCGGCGTTCTCCGGCGACCAGCTGCAGGTACGCCAGCACCACCAGATCGGCGCTCGCCGGGTCGGGAGTCCACGCCATCAGGTCCGCGGTCACCGCGCAGACCCGGCCGGTCTCCGGGCCCAGCCGGTCGTCGGCCAGCTCGCGGATCCGTCGGGTCGCGACCGCCGAGAAGTCGACGGCGGTGACCCGCCACCCCCGCGAGGCCAGCCAGATCGCGTTGCGCCCCTCGCCCGCGGCGAGGTCCAGAGCCCGCCCCGGCGGGAGGTCCGCCGTCTCGCGGGCGACCACGGCGTTCGGGGTCGCCGACCAGACGAGGTCGGTGGCCGCATACCGGGCGTCCCAGGCGCTGGAGTCCACGCTGACCAGTGTGGCGATCCCGTGCTCGACAGAGGAAGCGAGGGCCACCCAGACCCTCGAGTCTCACCGCCGGTCGACACGCGGAGGCCGACTTGCATCGCTACCGGCAGGTAACCGTATGCTGTGCCCGCTCCGGAGGTACGCCCCCCTGTCCCCTCCGAAGCTACGGGTCGCGCCATCCCCCGATGGGTACGACCCTCGGGCGCGGCGGCGCACCCCCCACGCGCCGCCGCGCCCAACCTCGCTCAGCGCGAGATGCCCGGCAGCGCCGACTCCCCGTCGCGCAGCGCCTGGAGCGCCTCCGGGTGGTGCTCGCTCAGGTGCCCGATGGCCTTGCGGCGGTACCGCCAGATCTGGAGCGCGCCTAACGCCCAGAACGGGAACTGCACGGCCATGGCCAGCCGGAACCCGTCCAGCGTGTAGGCGGTGGGGCCACCGGGCGTGACCTGGTCGAGGACGATGCCGACCAGAGCCATCGCGGACAGTGAGGCGACGAACCCGCCGACGTTGACCACACCAAGGGCGCTCCCGATGCGCTCCCGCGGGTTGAACGAGCGGGCCAGGTCGAAACCGACCATCGATGCCGGTCCGCCCAGCGCGGTGACGACCACGAGCACGACCAGCAGCGGCAGCGGAGCGGGACCCGGCCAGAGCAGGACCACGGCCCAGACGGTCGCGATGGCGCCGACGACGGCGAGGACGAGGTGGGACCGCTGGTAGGGGTGCCGGGCGACCACCCCGCCGAGGAGCGGCCCGAACAGGATCTGGGTGGCGGTCATGAGCACGAGGAGCCCACCGGCCGTCGCCTCGCTCAGGCCCTGGCCGCGGACGAGGAACGGGAACCCCCAGAGCAGGGTGAACACCGTCATCCCGAACTGGCTGGTGAAGTGGGACCACAGTCCCAGTCGGGTGCCGGGGGCGTCCCACGTGCTCCGGAGCGACCGTCCGACGGCTCGCAGGCGCAGCTGCGGGTGCTCCTCGCCCGGCGCGTCGCGCATGACCACCACGACGACGACGGCGAGCACGACCCCCATGAGCGCCGCCGCGAGGAACGTCGGGGTCCAGCCGACTCCGTGCAGCGCGGCGGCGAGGGGGAAGGAGGCTGCGATGGCCCCCACCTGGCCGAGCTGGCCGGTCACCTGGGTGATCATCGGGCTCTGCCGCACCCCGAACCACAGGGTGACGACCCGGATCACGCTGACGAAGATCATCGCGTCACCGGCGCCGACGAGGACCCGGGCGAGGACGCCGAGCTCGAAGGTCCCCACCACGGCGAACAGCAGCTGCCCGCCGGTCATCAGCGCGAGGCCGGTGAGGATCAGCCTCTTGGAGCCGAACCGGTCGAGCAGCACGCCGACCGGCACCTGCAGTGCCGCATACACCAGCAGCTGGAGGACGGTGAACGTCGCGAGCTGCGTGCCGGAGATGTGGAACCGATCGGCCGCGAGCAGCCCGGCCACGCCGAGCGAGGTCCGGTGGAAGACGGCGAGGATGTAGACCGACAGCGCCGCCAGCCACACGGCGTAGGCCCGCCGACCGCCGAGGACGTTGGTCACCGGTTCACCGGCAGTCCGGCCAGGGCCGTGTGGACGTGGGTGTGCGTCTCCGCCACCAGCTCGTCGACGGTACCGGTCCGCAGGACCTCCAGCAGCCGTTCGTGGTTGGCCACCGCGCGCTCGATGCGGTCGCCGCCGTGACGGAACTGGGCGGCGAGGATGGTCAGCTGCCGGTCCCGAAGCCCCAGGTAGGTCCGGGCGAGGACGCCGTTGCCGGCGGCTTGGACGACGATCTCGTGGAAGCGGCGGTCGTGCTCCACCAGCCGGTCGACGTCTCCCGAACCCAGCGTGGCGCGCATCCTCTCCAGCTCGGCCTCGAGAGCCGGGATCAGCTCGGTCCGGCGGGGCCACACCGAACGCGCGGCCCACTCCTCGATGACGATGCGGGCCTCGAGGACGTCCCGCGCGTCGTCGACCGACGGTGGGACGACGAGGGCGCCCTTCTTCGGGTAGAGGCGTACCAGCCCTTCGCCCTCCAGGCGCAGCAGAGCCTCGCGGACCGGGGTTCGGGAGACGCCGGCCGCCTCGGCGAGGCCGCCCTCGGTGACGAGGGAGCCCCCGGGGAGGCCGCCGGCGAGGATGTCGCGTTTGACCTGGGCGTAGACGCGGTCGGCGGCGGACGGAGTAGCGGTGGTCATGTTGTATCCAAGATAGATGCAACAGGGCTCCGACCTCAACTTCGTCTCACAGGTCCTGCACAGCGTCGCGCCAAGGTCACCCCAGTACCCGTTCCTACGTTCCAAAGGTCGTGACGAGGCCGGGTGTGGACCAGGCCCTGGCGGAAGCAGGTGGGTGCGTGTCCGTTGCTCAAGGGAGCCGTCGGGAGACTGACGGTGAGGCGCCGCCGCCGCCGAGCCGTCGGTCGGCGACGGAACAACCGCCCGCGTCACCCCGCCGGCACCGGCGCCGGCGGACGGTGATCGTGGTCGTCGCGATCCTCGTCGTGGTCGCCGCGGCGGCCGGGACCTGGTTCTACCTGCACCGGTCGAACGCGAGCGCCACCGAGGCGGCCACGACGCAGCTCGTCGCCGCGAGCACCGAGACGGTCAAGGAGACGGTGTCGGCGACCGGCACCATCCAGCCGGCCAACCAGGCCAACCTCAAGTTCGCGCAGACGGGCAAGGTGACCGCGGTCGGCGTCAAGGTCGGCGACACGGTCACGGCGGGCCAGACTCTCGCGTCGATCGACGCGACCAGCCTGCAGGCGGCGGTGACCCTCGCCCAGCAGCAGCTGACGGCCGCCCAGGCCCAGCTCACCGCGGCCACCGCCGCGGCCAACAGCGGCCAGATCGCCTCGGCCAACGCCCAGGTCACCTCCGCGCAGAGCAAGCTCACCGCCGCGCAGGACGCCCTCGGTCAGGCGTCGCTCACCTCCTCGATCGCGGGCACGGTGGCCGCCGTCAACGTCGCGGTCGGCGACTCGGTCACCGGCGGGTCGAGCACGTCCGGGTCGACGGGGTCCACGGGGTCCACCGGGTCCACGGGGTCCGCTGGAGGGACCGGTGGGTCCGGGGGCACCGGCTCCGCCGGGGCGGGCAGCACCTCCGCGTCGTCGGCGTCGTCGGCGCAGGTCGTCGTCATCGCGACGAACGCGTGGGTGGTCAACTCCACGGTGGGCGCCGCCGACCTCGCCAAGCTGAAGAACGGGATGCAGGTGACGATCACGCCGACCGGCGCGACGCAGCCGATCTTCGGGACCGTCTCGACCGTCGGCGTGATCGGCACGACCAGCGGTGGCACCTCCACGTTCCCCGTCACCATCGCGGTGACCGGGTCCCCGACGGGCGTGTACGCGGGTACGACGGCGAGCGTCCTCATCACCGTCAAGCAGGTTCCCGACGTGCTCACCGTCCCGACCTCGGCCATCCACCAGGAGAACGGGCAGACCGTCGTCTACCAGATGAAGGACGGCGCACAGGTCTCCACTCCGGTCACCGTGGGCACCGTCTACGGCGCGACGACGCAGATCACCAAGGGCCTCAACGCCGGTGACGAGGTGGTCGTCACGGCTCGCGTCGGTCGGACCTCGACCGGCAACGCGACCGGCGGCACCGGGACGACGCGCAACGGAACGGGCGGGTTCGGCGGCAACTTCGGCGGCAACGTCAACCCGGGTGGCGGCCAGGTGCCGGGGCAAGCCCCGGGCCAGGCGCCGGCCGGTCCGGGAGGGAAGTGATGTCCGCGGCCACCCTCGACGACCTCGCGCCGCTCGAGGCCGACGAGGCGGGGGGCGTCGACGGTTCCGAGCCGGAGCCGATCCTCGACCTGTCCCAGGTCCGCAAGACCTACTCGACCGGGTCGATCGAGGTCGAGGCGCTGCGGGGCATCGACCTCGTCGTCCCGGAGGGTGACTACGTCGCGATCATGGGTCCCTCGGGTTCGGGGAAGTCGACGCTGATGCACATCCTCGGGTGCCTGGACATCCCGACCTCCGGCACGTACCGCCTGGCCGGGGTCGACGTCGGCGTCATGGACGAGGAGGAGCTCGCCGACGTCCGGAACCGGCGGATCGGGTTCGTGTTCCAGCAGTTCAACCTGCTGGCCACCCTCACGGCGCAGCGCAACGTCGAGCTCCCGCTGGTGTACGCGCGAGTGCCGCGCGCCGAGCGGCGGCGCCGGGCCACCGAGGCCCTCGAACGGGTCGGCCTCGGCGACCGCCTCGACCATCGCCCGAGCGAGCTCTCCGGTGGCCAGCAGCAGCGGGTGTCGGTCGCCCGCGCCCTGGTCACCGACCCGGACCTCATCCTCGCCGACGAGCCGACCGGAAACCTCGACACCGCCTCGACGCTCGACGTCCTCTCGCTCTTCGCCGAGCTGCACGAGCAGGGGCGCACGGTCGTGCTCATCACCCACGAGCGGGAGGTCGCCAAGCAGGCGGCTCGCAC
Organism: Lapillicoccus sp.; assembly: GCF_036559105.1. Taxonomy (GTDB): domain Bacteria; phylum Actinomycetota; class Actinomycetes; order Actinomycetales; family Dermatophilaceae; genus Lapillicoccus. The sequence continues at coordinate 5,484 of NZ_DATBTV010000038.1, forward strand.
CGTGCTCATCCGCGACGGGCACCTGTACCACTCGCACGAGGAGGAAGTGGCGGGCACCGAGGCCCTCGCCACGCTCGAGTCGGGCGCCGAGCCCGACCCGGCCTCACGCGTACCCCTGTGGGAGCACAGGGCCGACGAGCCGGGGGAGGACCGACCGTGACCTGGTCGGACAGCTTCCGCACTGCATACGAGGCGATCCTCGCCCGCCGGATGCGGTCCGTGCTCACCATGCTCGGCATCCTCATCGGCATCGCCGCGGTGATGTTGACGGTCGGCCTCGGACAGGGCGCGCAGGAGCGAGTCGCCAGCGCTATCAACGCCCTCGGCTCCAACCTGCTCATCGTCACACCCGGGAGCACCACGTCGTCGTCCGGTTTCCGGGGCGGTCAGGGCTCGGCGACGACCCTGACCATGGGGGACGCGCAGATGCTGGCCAACCCGACCATCGCCCCCGACGTGGCGGCGGTCGCTCCCGCCTCGACGTCGAACCAGGCGCTGGCCGCGGGGTCGCAGACCTGGACCTCGTCCGTCGTGGGGACCACCCCGACGTGGCTGTCCGTGCGCGCCCGCACGGTGAGCGAGGGCCGCTTCTTCACCGAGGCCGACCAGGCCGCCGGCAACACGGTCGCCGTCCTCGGCGCAACGACGGCGAGCGAGCTGTTCCCCGGTAACCCGATCGGGCAGACGGTGACCATCAACAGCGCCCAGTTCACCGTGATCGGGATCCTCGACACCCAGGGCACGAGCTCCTCGACGAACCTCGACGACCAGGTGGTCGTCCCGATGACGACGTTCGCGTCGCGGGTCTCCACGAGCGCCAACCCGGAGGCGGTCTCGCAGATCTACCTGCAGGCCAAGGACCAGAAGTCCCTGTCCGCCGCCTACCAGGAGGTCAACGCCGCGCTGCTCACCTCGCACGGGGTGACCACGGCGAGCCCGGACTTCACCCTGAGCAGCCAGCAGTCGCTCGTCGAGACGGCGACCAACACCGAACACATCCTCACCGTCCTGCTCGGCGGGATCGCAGCGATCTCGTTGCTGGTCGGGGGAATCGGTGTCATGAACATCATGCTCGTGTCGGTGGCCGAGCGGGTCCGCGAGATCGGGCTGCGCAAGGCGCTCGGTGCGACCCCGTCGGTGATCCTGCGCCAGTTCCTCCTCGAGGCGAGCCTCCTCGGTCTCACCGGCGGGATCCTCGGGCTCGCGGTCGGGTATGCGGGCGCCGCCATCCTGCCGAACCTCCTCTCCCAGCCGGTCACCATCTCCGCCGTGTCCGCGGTGGGCGCCCTCGTGGTGTCCCTCGCCATCGGCCTGGCCGCCGGCGTGTACCCCGCCCAGCGGGCCGCCCGCCTCGCCCCCATCGACGCCCTTCGCAGCGAATGAAGAAAGTGACCCGAACTGCTATGAGCTCCAACCAGATCCGCCTCCCGCGCCCGTCCTGCGCCGCAGTCCGTGCCCTCCCGTATGCCGGGGTCGCTCTGCTGACCGCCCTCGCGCTCGCGGCGTGCGGCCCGGCGTCCGCCTCCGGTGGCTCGGGTGCTCCCGCTGCCGGGTCGACGCCGGCGCCGACCGGTACCGCCGGCGCCGGGGGAGCGGCCGGCCAGCGACAGCCAGGCGTGAACGGGCTCGTGGCGGCGGTCAACGGGTCGACGATGCAGGTCCAGACCCGTACCGACCAGACGGCGGTCACCTGGTCCGACGCGACGACGTTCACCACCGTGGCCGCGGCCGCCCTCACGGACGTGACCGTCGGGTCCTGTGTCACCGTGCTGGAGCCCGCGACGACTGGCACGGCTACCGGTTCGGCGCCGGCGACCCAGGTCACCGCCGCCTCCGTCGAGGTCCGACCGGCGACCAACGGCGACTGCGGCGCCGGGTTCGGTGGAGCGGGAGGCGGCGCTCCCGGCGCACCAGGAGCCGGCGCCACCCGGCCGGCGGGAGCGCCCACCGGCACCGCGACCAACGGCACCGGCGGTCGCGGCGGAGCCGACTTCGGACGCCGCGCCGTCGCCGGCCTGGTGACCGCGGTGAGCGGCGACACCATCACCGTCCAGGCGACGACACGGGCTCGCGGGAACGGGACGGCCTCCTCGACGGCCACCTCGTCGCCGACGACCACCACGGTGGCCGTCACGACCACCTCCTCGACGACCTACACCGCTCAGAAGGCCGGCGCGGCCACCGACGTCGCCGTCGGCGTGTGCGCCAGCGCGCTGGGCAAGGCGGATGACACCGGAGCCGTGGCGGCCACCTCGATCATGCTGCGGCCCGCGACGAACGGGGCCTGCACGACCGGGTTCGGCGGCGGCCCCGGCGGCGGTCGCGGCGGGGCCACCGGCACCGCGACGACGACCGGAGGAGCGAATGGCTGATCCGCGCACCTCAGCGGCCCGGCGCCGGCGGCGCTGGCGCCGTCGGAGTGTGGTGGCCGCGGGCGTGGTCGTCGTACTCGGCGCCGGCGGCTACGTCGCCTACGCCCAGGTCAGCAAGCCGGACACCGACGGCACCTACCGCGTCGCCACCGCGTCGAAGGGCTCGGTGTCGCAGACGCTCACCATGACCGGGACGGTGAAGCGGGTCACGCAGGTGACTGCCGCGTTCCCCGTGAGCGGCATCGTCACCGGGGTCTCCGTCAAGGTCGGCGACACCGTCACGCCCGGCCAGCAGCTCGCGACCATCGACCAGACCCCTCTCCAGGCGGCGGTCACCGACGCCGAGGCGGCGCTGCTCCAGGCCCAGGCACAGCTGACCACCGACCAGACGACGACCACCAGCCCCACAGGGTCTTCCGGGTCCTCGGCGGGCTCGGGGTCGACCGGGTCCGGCGCGTCCGGGTCGTCAGGCCGCACCTCGTCGTCGTCCTCGTCGTCCGGCTCGACGCACACGACGGGTTCGACGGGTTCGACGGGCTCGACCGGCTCGACGCACACGACGGGCTCGACCGGCTCGACGGGTTCGACGGGTTCGACGGGTTCGACGGGTTCGACGGGTTCGACGGGCGCCTCCACCGGTGCGACCGGCTCGACGGGCTCCGGCACCGGAGCGCACGGCGGGACGTCGGGTTCGGCGGCCGTCTCCATGCCCGACGCGGCGCCGATGCAGACGGCCCTCGCCGCCATGAACGCCGCCGCGACGAAGGAGGCCACGGCCTGCGCGCCCGTCCTCGCGGCCACAGCGTCGACCAAGACCTCCGGGGCGCCGGCCACCTCCTCGCCCACGACGACGAGGACCTCGACCCCGACGGACTCGCCGACGACGCCGGCCACCTCGTCGACCACGTCACCGACCACCTCGTCGACCACGTCACCGACCACGCCCCCGAAGACGTCACCGACCACCTCGTCGACCACGTCACCGACCACGCCCCCGAAGACGTCGCCGACCGGGTCGCCCACGACCTCGACGGGATCGCCCACGTACGACGTGACCCCGGAGCAGATCGCGCTGTGCGTCCCGGCCCTCCAAGCCTGGTCCACCGCTCTGACGGCCGCCCAGAAGGCGGTCTCGAGCTACGGCACCGCATTGGTCGCTGTGCAGAAGGAGCTGGCCACCCAGCAGAGCGCCGCCTCGAGCTCGAGCAGCGGTGCCAGCGGGACCGTGGGGTCGTCCGGCGGCCAGACCGGCTCCTCCGGGAGCACGGGCGCGTCCACCCACAGCGGGTCGACGGGCAGCACGGGTTCGTCGAGCAGCACGGGCTCATCCGGCAGCAGCGCGGGTTCGTCGGGCAGCTCGGGCAGCTCGGGTTCCTCGGGCAGCTCCGGAAGCTCCCGAAGCACGGGTTCGTCCGGCAGCGGCGCCTCCGGGGGTCTGTCGACCGAGGCCGCGGCCGCGGCCGTGCAGGCCAAGATCCTCAACGACCAGGCGAGCATCACGTCGGCCCAGCAGCAGCTCACGGCCGCGCAGACGAACCTGGCCGCGTCGACCCTCACGGCCCCCATCGGTGGCGTCGTGGGGGCGGTCGGCCTCACCGCCGGGCAGAGCGAGACGTCCTCCTCGGGGATCACCATCGTCGGCGACGGCGCCGCCACGGTGACCCTCGCGGTCTCCCTCGACAAGCTGCCCTCCATCAAGATCGGTCAGGCCGCCACGGTCACCCCACCGGGGCTCGGGGCGCTCAAGGGGACGGTCACCCAGATCTCGATGCTGCCCAGCGCGTCCACGTCGACGGCCGGCACCTCGAACGCGACGGTGACCTATGACGTCACCGTCACGCTGCCGAGCACGCCGCAGACCCTGGCCTCCGGTACCTACGCCACCACGACGATCACCACCGCGTCATCGAACGACGTCCTGACGGTGCCCGTGTCGGCCGTGCCGGGCGTGACCTCCGGTTCCGCGCGGGTGGGCGTGCTGGCCAATGGCGCCGTCACCGAGAAGACAGTGACTGTCGGTGCCGTCGGCGGCGGACTGGCCGAGATCCGCACCGGGCTCACCGAGGGGGAACAGGTCGTCATCGCCGACGTCCAGGCGGCGCTGCCGACCAACAACTCGCAGAACGTGCGCGGCGTGACTGGGCCCACCGGTGCCGGTGGCGGCACAGCCCGCTTCACCGGCTCGGGGGCCGGCGGGGGTGCGGCCATTCCGGGTGGTGCCGGAGCGGGTGGAGCGGGTGTTCGTCCGGGTGGCTGAGGGTTGCCGGTCCGCGGTCCTGGCTCGTTGACGCTCAGGATGGAGGATTCACCACGGCAGGCGGTGGTGGATCTTCCACCAGAGCTCATTCCGAGTGGACGAGGTCAGGCCTGGCAACCTGCCCAAGACGGTCGTTCCGAACCGGCACCTCACGGCATACGGTGACGGCATGGTCGTCGTCGAGCTCGCGTTCACCGACAAGCCGTCCCGGCTGGAGCTTCGGCCGAGGCATCGCGAGATCCTCACGGAGCTCCACGCCGCCGGCGAGGTGCTGGTCGCCGGCCCGTTCGACGACGACTCGGGGTCGATGGTCGTCTTCACGACGAGTCGCCAACGGGTGGACGAGGTGCTCAAGATGGACCCCTACTACTCCGCCGACGGCGTGACCGTCGTCGGCGTGCGCGAGCTGACTCCGCTGTTCACCACCTAGGGGGCTGTGATGGGATTTCCGGAGAACGTGCTGACCAGCGACGAGAAGGTCGAGAAGAGCCTCCATCCGCACTGGCGCACCGTCGTCGGCTCGCTGGTCATCGGGCTCATCCTCATCGCGGCCTGCGTCTACGCCGCCTATCTCTCGCCCGACGACACCAAGGGCAACGTCATCCAGTGGATCGCGGTCGGTGTCGGGGTGCTCATCGGCATCCCGCTCTGTATCGTCCCGTTCCTGCGCTGGCGGACGACGCACTACGTCATCACGACCCACCGCGTCATGGTGCGCAAAGGGATCGTCAACAAGAACGGCAAGGACATCACCCTGTCCAAGATCACCGACGTCAGCTTCAGCCAGACCCTGATGGACCGCATCGTCGGGTCCGGGACGCTGAGCATCGAGTCGGCCGGGGACAGCCCGAACGAGGCGTTCGAGGCGATCCCGCACAGCGACCAGATCCAACAGCTGCTCAACCACCTCATCGACCAGGACGCCAACAAGCGGGCCCAGCGCATGGTCAACCGGGCCGGCTTCGAGACGGATCAGGAGGCCGCCGACCGGATGCACCAGGAGGAGCAGCGGATGCACGAGGAGGAGGAACGCCTCACGCAGGCCCGCCGCCGCGAGCCCGGGCCCGACGAACGGTCGGCAGAGACCACGGCGGTCAGCACCGAGCCGACGACGACCACGGCCCCGGAGGCGCCTCGCTCCGAGAGGGAACGATGACCGCGAGTCTGTATGCGGGCTCGCCCGCGACCGAGGCCTTCCGTACGGCCCGTAACCAGCTGATGGGCTGGCGCGGCGACCACCGCGCCGCCGTGTCCGGCTTCCGCTGGCCGGACGTGGGCGACCGCTTCAACTGGGCGGTCGACTGGTTCGACGCCATCGCCCGCGGCAACGAACGCCCTGCGCTGATGATCCTCGAGGAGGCCGACGCCGCGGCGGGGCAGCCGGCGCAGTGGTGGTCGTACGACACGATGGCCCGCCGCTCGGACCAGGTCGCGGCGTGGCTGGCCCAGCAGGGAGTCGCCAAGGGCGATGCGGTGATCGTCATGCTCAGCAACCAGGTCGAGCTCTGGGAGACGATGCTCGGGATCATCAAGCTGGGCGCGGTGATCATGCCGACGGCCACCGCAGCCGGACCGGCCGAGCTCCGGGACCGGTTCGAGCGTGGCGGGGCGACCTTCGCCGTGGCCAACGCGTCCGACACCGGCACATTCGATGGCGTGTCCGGCGAGTACGGCCGCTTCGCGGTCACCCGCGGCGACGCCGCTCCCGACGGCTGGGCGTCGCTCGACGACGCATACCGGCTCGACGTGCCGCCGGCCGAGCACCCGGGCACCACACCCGAGGACCGGCTGCTGCTCTACTTCACGTCGGGCACCACGAGCAAGCCCAAGCTGGTCGAGCACACGCAGGTGTCGTACCCGGTCGGACACCTCTCGACGATGTACTGGCTCGGCCTCGAACCCGGTGACGTGCACCTCAACATCTCCTCGCCGGGTTGGGCGAAGCACGCGTGGTCGTGCTTCTTCGCGCCCTGGAACGCCGAGGCCACCGTCTTCCTCTACAACTACACGCGGTTCAACGCGGCCGCCCTGCTCGGCGTGATCCGCGACAACGAGGTCACCTCGCTCTGCGCGCCGCCCACGGTGTGGCGCATGCTCATCAACGCCGACCTCTCCGGCGGCCCGGGTCGGCTGCGCGAGGTCATCGGCGCCGGAGAACCGCTCAACCCCGAGGTCATCGAGCAGGTCGACAAGGCGTGGGGCCTGCAGCTGCGGGACGGCTACGGCCAGACCGAGACCACGGCCCAGGTGGGCAACACCCCGGGGTCACCGGTAAAGGTCGGCTCGATGGGCCGACCGCTGCCGGGCGTTCCTGTGGTTCTCGTGGATCCCCTGACGGGAGAACGCGTCTCGGCCACCGACGAGGGCCCCGGCGAAGGTGAGATCTGCCTGGACCTGACCGACCGGCCGCTCCCCCTGATGACCGGCTACCAGGGCGACGACGAGCGCAACGCCGAGGCGATGGCCGGTGGCTACTACCACACCGGCGACGTTGCGACCATCGACAGCGACGGCTACATCACCTACGTCGGCCGCACCGATGACGTCTTCAAGGCCAGCGACTACAAGATCAGCCCGTTCGAGCTGGAGTCGGTCCTCATCGAGCACCCCGCGGTGGCCGAGGCCGCCGTCGTCCCCGCGCCGGACCCGGTGCGCCTGGCCGTTCCGAAGGCGTACATCGTGCTCGCGCCCGGGCACGAGCCCACCGAGGAGACGGCCCTGTCGATCCTCGGGTATGCGCGTGAGCACCTTGCTCCGTGGCAGCGAGTCCGTCGGATCGAGTTCTCCGAGCTGCCGAAGACGATCTCGGGGAAGATCCGCCGGGTCGAGCTGCGCGGCCGCGAGGACGACCTCGCCGCCGAGGACGGCGACGTGCGTCCGGAGAACGAGTGGCGGGACGACCAGTTCCCGCAGCTGCGCTCAGGCGGGTGAGACGGCGGTGACCGCCCGCTGACCGACGAGGCACCCGATGACGACCGCCAGCGGCATCAGGGCCTGGGCCGTCGTCACCACCCGCTCGCGCAGCCCGAGCGTCGCGCCACCGGTGACGATCTCCGCCACGGTGAGGATCACGAGCGCGCCGAGCACCAGCGTGCAGACCTGGCCGAACCGAGGCCGCAGGACCAACGGCGCGTCGGGGCGGTTGACCGCGATCACGGCCGGCCACACGGTGAGGGCGGCGAAGGCCAGGTAGGTCGCGATCATGTGGCCGACCGAGTTCCGGCCGGACAGCGCGTTGGGGATCCAGGCGACGATGAGCGTGGCGACCCCACCGACGACCAGCAGACCCCGTCCGGCGACGTCCGCGGGACGCAGGCCGACCGCGGTGACGATGTGCGCGAGCCCGGTGAGCACCAGGGCCACGGTCATCACCCACCGGTGCGGTTCGTCGCTCGCGGCCAGGTCGCTGATCGTCTGGCGCACGGGGTCGTAGCCGGGGGTGACCGCGGCCCCCAGCAGCCAGCCGCCGACGAGGGCGACGGGAGCGAGGACGGAGGAGGCGACCGCCCACCACGGGATGCGGGGAAGCGGCGTCCAGGTCACCGGCATACCTTTAACACATGAAACTTGGACTTCAGGTCTCGAACTTCACGTGGCCCGATGCCCCCGACGGCATCGGGCCCACGTTCGCCCGCGTCGCGCGGGAGGCCGACGAGGCGGGCATGGCCAGCCTCTGGGTCATGGACCACTTCTTCCAGATCTCGACGATCGGGCCGCCCGAGAAAGAGATGCTCGAGGGGTATGCGGCGCTGTCCTTTGCAGCTGGGGTCACCTCGCGAATCACGTTGGGAACACTGGTGACCGGCATCACCTACCGGCTTCCGGGGCTGCTCCTGAAGACGGTGACCACCCTCGACGTGCTGTCTGGCGGCCGCGCCTGGCTGGGCATCGGCGCGGCCTGGAACGAGGAGGAGCACCGCGGCCTGGGCGTTTCCTACCCCGGTACGTCGGAACGCTTCGAGCGGCTCGAGGAGACGTTGCGTCTCGCCCACCAGATGTGGTCGGACGACGACCGCCCCTTCGAGGGCAAGCACTACCGGCTCGAGCGGCCGCTCAACCACCCGCAGGCCATCGCTTCACCCCACCCCCGGATCCTCATTGGCGGTGGTGGCGAGAAGAAGACCCTGCGCCTCGTCGCGCAGTACGCCGACGCCTGCAACATCTTCGACATGGGTCCCGCGAAGGTGCAGGCCAAGTACGACGTCATCCGGGGCCACTGCGAGGACGTCGGCCGCGACTACGACGACATCGAGAAGACCGTGCTCACCCGGCTGGACTTCGCGAATGAGTCCGACGACCAGATGGTCGAACGGTTCGGACGTCTCGGGGAGATCGGCACCGACCACGTCATCCTCGGCAACGCCGCCGCGGCGGGCTTCGAGAAGCCGGGCTACCTCGACCGGGTACCCGGGTTGTTGCGTCAGCTCAACGCCTCGGGATGAGTGCGACGGTCCGGGAGACCGACGTCGTCGTCGTCGGTGCAGGGCTGGCCGGACTGGTCGCGGCGACCGAGCTGACCGCTGCCGGCCGGCACGTGGTCGTCGTCGACCAGGAGTCGCGGGCCAACCTCGGCGGACAGGCGTTCTGGTCCTTCGGCGGTCTGTTCCTCGTCGACTCCCCGGAGCAGCGGCGGATGGGCGTCAAGGACTCGGTCGAGCTCGCCTGGCAGGACTGGCTCGGGACCGCCGGCTTCGACCGTCCCGAGGACCACTGGCCCGGCTTGTGGGCCCGGGCCTACGTCGACTTCGCGGCCGGTGAGAAGCGGGCGTGGCTGCACGAGCAGGGCATGCGCTGGTTCCCGGTCGTGGGGTGGGCCGAACGCGGCGACGGCCGGGCCGGCGGTCACGGCAACTCGGTGCCTCGCTTCCACGTGACGTGGGGGACCGGCCCGGGTGTGCTGGAACCGTTCGTGCGCAAGGCGTTCGAGGCCGAGCGTGACGGTCTGCTGACGTTCGCGTTCCGGCACCGGGTGGACGAGCTCGTCGTCGATGGCGGGGGCGTCACCGGCGTTCGCGGGGCCGTGCTGGCCAACGCCACGGAGTCGCGCGGCCGTCCGACCAACCGGGACGTCGTCGGTGACTTCGTCGTGAGCGCCCCCTCCGTCATCGTCACCTCCGGCGGGATCGGCGGCAACCACGACCTGGTCCGCGCTGCGTGGCCGGACCGGCTCGGCACACCTCCGGACCATCTGGTGACCGGAGTCCCGGCCTACGTCGACGGGCGGATGATCGGGATCGTCGAGGCCGCCGGCGGCTCGGTGATCAACCGTGACCGGATGTGGCACTACGTCGAGGGCATCCACAACTGGGCCCCGATCTGGCCCGGTCACGCCATCCGGATCCTGCCCGGACCGTCGTCGATGTGGTTCGACGGCAACGGCCGTCGTCTTCCCGCGCCGTACTTCCCGGGCTTCGACACGCTCGGGACGCTGGCCCACCTGCGTCAGTCCGGCCACGACCACTCGTGGTTCATCCTCACCCAGAAGGTCATCGAGAAGGAGTTCGCCCTCTCCGGTTCGGAGCAGAACCCCGACCTCACCGGCAAGTCGGTGCGCCATGTGCTCGGTCGGGTCCGCCCCGGGGCCCCGAAACCGGTGCAGGACTTCGTCGACTACGGCGAGGACTTCGTGACGGCTTCGACCATCCAAGGGCTGGTCGAGCGGATGAACACGCTCACCCCGGACGCGCCGCTCGACGCCGACGACATCGAGCGGCAGGTGGTCGAACGCGACCGCAACCTCGACAACGACTTCGCCAAGGACGCCCAGATCACGGCGATCCACGGCGCCCGGAGATACCGCGGCGACAAGCTCATCCGCACCGCGACGCCGCACAAGTTCCTCGACCCCGCTAACGGGCCACTCATCGCCGTCCGGCTGTCCGTCGTCACGCGAAAGACGTTGGGGGGCTTGCAGACGGACCTCGACAGCCGAGTACTGCGGGCCGACGGCGAACCGGTGCCCGGCCTGTATGCGGCGGGCGAGGTGGCCGGGTTCGGCGGCGGCGGGATGCACGGCTACCGGTCGCTCGAGGGCACCTTCCTCGGCGGGTGCCTGTTCTCGGGCCGCACCGCCGGTCGGGCCGTCGCGGCCGGGCGCTGATGTCGCTCACCAACCGGCCGCGCCGCATCGTGCTCGTGCGACACGGCGAGTCGCAGGGCAACGTCGACGACTCGATCTACGAGACCGTCCCCGACCACGCACTGACGTTGACCCCCAAGGGCGTCGAGCAGGCGACCGAGGCGGGGAGGCGACTGCGCGCATACCTTGAGCAGGAGCCGCTCACCCTCTACGCGTCGCCCTACGTCCGGACCCGGCAGACCGTCGAGGCGCTCGGCCTCGGCGTCCCGATCGAGGACGTGCGCATCGAGCCGAGGCTGCGGGAGCAGGACTGGGCGAACTTCCAGGACCCGGCCGACATCGCCGAGCAGAAGCGGCTCCGCAACGAGTACGGCCACTTCTACTACCGGTTCACGCACGGTGAGTCCGGCTCCGATGTCTACGACCGGGTGAGCACGTTCCTCGAGTCGCTCTGGCGGTACATCGAGGCCGAACCCACCGACTCCGGCGGCCACCCGATGTCCGACCAGAGCCTCGTCATCGTCACGCACGGACTGACCATGCGGCTGTTCTGCATGCGCTGGTTCCACTGGAGCGTCGAGTTCTTCGAGTCGCTGGAGAACCCGGTCAACGGCGGCCATGTCGTCCTGACCCGGCAGCCCGATCTCAAGTACCAGCTGGAGACGCCGTTCGTCCAGTGGAACCAGGACTACGTGCCGACCGACCGCGAACGCTCCTCCTGGCGGTGACCTCGAGCGGGCGTCAGAGGTACTGGCCCGTGCCGGCCGCTCCGGGACTCTGTGGGCCACCCATCTGACCGGGCACGCCCTGGCGCGGGTCCTCCGAGGTGGGGTGACCCGGGGGGAGCGCGCGCCGCATACCCTGCAGCTGCTGCTGGGCCGCCATCTGCTGGGCGAAGAGCGCGGTCTGGATGCCGTGGAACAGCCCCTCGAGCCAGCCGACCAGCTGTGCCTGGGCGATCCGCAGCTCGGCGTCGGACGGAGCCGCCGAGCTGAACGGCAGGGCCAGCCGGTCGAGCTCCTCGACGAGCTCGGGCGCCAAGCCGGCCTTGAGCTCCTCGATCGACCGGCGGTGGATCTCGGCGAGCCGCGTCCGGCCGGCCTCGTCGAGCGGCGCGTTGCGGACCTCGTCGAGGAGGTTCTTGATCATCGAGCCGATGCGCATCACCTTGGCCGGCTGCTCGACGAGGTCGGCCGGGTTGGCGCCGCTCTCCTCGTCGGCGCCCTCGCGACCGGACCCGTGGGAGGAGACGCCCATCCCGTCCTGGGTGACCACGACGATGCGGCCGGGCTCGTTCTCCTCGTCCGACTGGCTGCCCTGGTGGCCCTGCTGCTCGGTCATCCCGACAGTCTGTCGCATGCGAACGGCGGGGGCCTTACGACCCCCGCCGTCCAGCGACCACCACAGGGGCAGGGCGGCGCCGACGGCGCCACACGGGCGGTCACTGCCCTCATCATCGGTATTCCCGAAGCGGACCGGGATAGTCCGTCGGGATGGTCTCGGGCGGAATCTTTGCGACATAACCGAGTGTTTCGGGGCAGTTCAGACCCGCAGCAGCAGCTTGCCCACGTGGGTCGACGCCTCCATCTCGCGGTGGGCGTCCGGAGCGTCACCGAGGGCGTAGGTGCCGTGCACCACGGGGCGGATCCGACCACTCTCGATGAGCGGCCAGACGTGCTCCCGGACCGCCGCGACGATCGCCGCCTTCTCCGCCGCCGGCCTCGCCCGGAGGGTGGTCGCGACCAGCGCGCACCGCTTGGCGAGCATGGCGCCGAGGTTGATCTCGCCCGAGCGCCCGCCCTGCAGACCGATGACGACCAGGCGGCCGTTGACCGCCAGCAGCCCGACGTTGGCGGCGAGGTACTTCGCCCCGATGGTGTCGAGGATGACGTCGGCGCCGTGTCCCTCGGTGGCCTCGCGGACGACGCCCTCGAAGTCCTCCGTCCGGTAGTTGACGAGGATCGACGCCCCGAGCTCCCGGCAGATCTCGAGCTTCTCCGGTGACCCGGCAGTCACCGCCACGCGCGCGCCCACCTCGCGCCCCAGCTGGACGGCCATGGTCCCGATCCCGGAGCCGCCGCCGTGGACGAGGAGGACCTCGCCGGGCTGGATGTTGGCGGTCATGAAGATGTTGGACCAGACGGTGCAGGTGACCTCCGGCAGGGCCGCGGCGTCCACGAGGCTGACCCCGGCCGGGACCGGGAGGAGCTGGCCCGCGGGTACGGCGACCTTCTCGGCGTACCCCCCGCCGGTCAGCAGCGCGCAGACCTCGTCGCCGATCGACCAGCCGTCGACCCCGTCGCCGAGCTGGACGATGCGCCCGCTCACCTCGAGACCCGGGTAGGCCGACGAGCCGGGCGGCGGGTCGTAGTGCCCCTGTCGCTGCATGACGTCCGCCCGGTTGACGCCGGCCGCCACGACCTCCACCACGACCTCCCCTGGTCGGGGCATGGGGTCGGGTACGTCGTCGAGGACGAGGGCCTCGGGGCCACCGGGCTGCGGGAGGGTGATCGCCTTCACGGGGTGACCCTACGGCGGCGTCACCGACGACCGACCGTGGGACCCGACTCCCACCGTCTCACCCGCTCGTCCTCCGATCGGGGACGAGCGGTCGACCGAGGAGTTGGTCGACTGGGTGACATCGCGACGTGCGGTCGCAGAGCAGAGTGTGGTGTCCCGGTCACCACCACCGGGATTCGGCGCCCGTCAACCAGGCGCCCGTCAACCAGAAGGAAACGACCTCGTATGAGAACCCCTGTCAAGACCACCCCAACAGCGCGGCGGTCAACCACCGCCATGATCCTCGCCGCCACCGTGTCCACGGCCATCGCCGCTGGGGCCCTGCTCGTGGATGCGGGCGGCGCCGAGGCCAGCGGAACCGGCGCGAGCGCCGAGGCTCCCCGGGCCACGCCTCACCCGCTGCCCTCGATGGGCGGTGCTGGCCACCAACCCCTGGGGCGCGGCCTGCCCCCCGTCCGGCGCGGCGGCGTGGGAAACAACGTCGGTGGTCCCCTCTTCGTGATCGACAACGTGACGGACCGGCCCATCACCATCACGTACAGCGACTGCCCGTCCGACCCCGCACTGAACTGCCCCTGGAGCGATGACGGCACCACTCCGGGACCCGACTACATCCCCGCCGGTGGGCAGGACCGCATTCACATGCTCAACAACACCGCCGTCGACAACGCTGGAGAGATCTACATCAACGGGGCCTACGGCACGGTCACGCTGGACCTGGGCGTGCCGGCCAACCCGTTCGGAACTCCGACGATGTCCGTTCAGTCCGCCACGGGGTACTTTCCCTTCATCTGTGGCATCGACAACCCGGCGTCGACCCCCGTGCCGGTGATGGAGCTCTTCACGACTCCCACCACTCCCAACCACTGTGGCTGACCGGCGGTAGCGCCTCGACGATCGCTCCGGCGTCGGAGAGTTCTCAGGGCCGCCCGGCGTCACCGAGGACCAGGCGGCGAGCAGTCGCGAGCGCCTCAGGGGTGTCGACGTCGAGGGCGGCCAGGGCATCGACCGCAACGGTCTCGTGCCGCAGGATCAGCAGCGAGCGGGCGGGAACGTTCGCGGGCGCGTCCGGCAGCGCGTGGCGCAGGGCCGCGGTCCGGTATGCGGCGAGCAGCGGGTTTGCTCGTCCGTCGGGGTCGACGGCGACGGCGGCCTCGGTCGTCCCGTCGTGACCCAAGGTGGCGGCCACGCCGGTCGCCGCGGCGGCGGCGAACGGCATGTCGCCGGCGAGGACGACGACCAGCATCGTGTCCACCAGCGCGAGTCCGGTGGCCAGCGCGGCGACCGGGCCTCCGCCGGCGGGTGACTCTCTCGTCCACCGGACGTCGCGGACGGTCGGTCGCTGGACACCGACGGCGACCACCGGCCACTCGGGGGGCAGGGCGTCGAGAAGGTGGTCGAGGACGGTCGTGTCGCCGAGTCGCGCCGCGGTCTTGTCCGCACCGTCTGGGCCGAGCCGTCGCGACCGCCCGCCGCAGAGCACGAGGGCGGTGACCGGCGACGGGGCCACGGGTCAGCCGGCCTCGGCGACGCAGGCGGTGCCGACCCGTCGGAACCCGACCAACTCGTAGACCCGGGCGACCGCGTCGTCCTGGGCGGAGCAGAACACCGTCCGCACGCCGTGGTCCAGAGCGTGCCGCGCCAGCCGCGCGGTGATCGCCGCGCCCAGCCCTCGCCGGCGGTAGGCCGGGAGAACGCCGATCCCGACGATCTCGGACACCTCGCCGCGCGGGTTGTGGCTGCCCCCGCCGACCGGACCGGCCTCGGGGTCGAACGCGCCGGCCAGGATGCCCAGCCCGGCCGTGATGAGGGCGGCGACCCGCGCGGCGGTCTCCGGACGGGCGGCCGCGTCGGCGTCGCGCTCGGCGATGGAGGCCTCGCCGACGGCGGTGCCCGGGGTGCCGAACCCGACGTTGACGGCGGCGCGCACCAGGCCCAGCTCGGGGTCGTCGGCGGCCACGATCCGGATGCCGGCCGCCGGGTCGGGCTGGGGCGGGTCCTGCTCCAGCACCAGCAGCGGGCACTCCTCGACGGTCATCCCGGCCTCTCGGGCCGCGGCCAGGAGCGACGGCGTCGTGTCGTGGACCCACTCCACCGCCCGCGGGACGTCGAGCTCGCGCTGCCGGTCCAGGACCGCCCGGACGTCAGCGGCGGTCACCTCGCCGGCCAGATCGAGGCGCGGCCTCGCGTAGTAGGGGAAGCCGCCGCGAGGCAGGAAGAGGGTCAGGGGCCCGAGCTCCTCCGTGTCGCACGCGGCGCGCGGCGCGGTGTCGTAGTAGCGCTCGAGATCGGCCAACAGGCCAGGAGACGTCACGCCCTCATCCTGGTGCCGCCGATCCGGCGGGACAACGCGTTTGCGGCGGCCACGACGGCCTCAGCCAACACACTCTCCTGCGCTGGATCCACCAGCCGCTCCTCGTAGGTGACGGCGAACGCCGCGCCCGGGTACCCCGCGTGGTCCAGGGCGGCCGCCGCCACCGACCCGAGGTCCGGCGTGACCGTGCCGTGCTCGACCGCATACCCCCTCGCCCGCACCGCGGTGAGGATCGACCGCAGCTGGGTCGACGAGGTCGGCCCCGTCCCGTGCCGCAGGACGAACGACGACCGGGACGGGTAGAGCGCGCGGACCTGAGCCGCGGGCAGGGCGGCGAGCAGGGCCAGCCCGCTGGCGGTGAGCTGGGCGGGCAGCCGGACCCCGACGTCGCTGACCAGGGACGGCCGCCGCGGGGCGCGCTCCTCGACGAGGTAGAGGACGTCGTTGCCGTGCAGGACCGCGAAGTGCGCGTTGTGCCGCGTCTCGTCGACGAGCCGGGAGAGGATCGGGCGGGCGAGGCGCTGCAGCGGCGCCTGCCGCGAGTACGCCGACCCCAGCTCGAAGGCGGCGACCCCCAGTCCGTAGCGCCGCTCCTCGGGCAGGTGGACCACGTAGCCGTGCTCCTGGAGGACGCCCAGCAGGTGGTAGGTCGACGACCGGGGCAAGCCCAGCCGGCGCGCGATGATGGCCGCGGGCATCGGTTCGGTATGCCGCGACAGCAGCCCGAGCACCTCGAGCGCCTGCGCCGCGGCCCGGGCGTTGCTCACAGCCGAGTCACGGCCGCGACGACCGCTCCGGCGCCGTCCTCCTCGGCCACGTTGGCGGCGAGGGCCCTCGCGTTGGCGCGGTAGGACGGGACGTGGAGCACCTGCCGCAGCGCGAACGCCAGCCGGTCGGCCGTGAGCCTCGTGAACGGGATCGGCTCCGCGGCGGCGCCCTGACGGTGGACGCGCTCCGACCAGAACGGCTGGTCCGCGAGCACCGGGACCGGCACCGCCGGAACCCCGTGGTGGACGGCGGCGGCGGTCGTGCCGGCCCCTCCGTGGTGGACCACCGCGGCCATGCGCGGGAGCAGCCAGTCGTGGGGCGCCTCACCGATGCTGAGGATGTCGTCCCGGCCGTCGGCGACCGCGGCGAGCCCCGACCAGCCGGCCTGGAGGATGCCCCGGGCGCCCACGGCGCGGAGGGCGGTGACCGCCAGCTGGGCCAGGCGCTCGGCGTCACCAGTGCCGGCGGCCATACTTCCGAACCCGAGCAGCACCGGCGGGTCCCCGGCGGCCAGGAAGTCGAGCAGCTCCGGGGACGGTGTCCACGTGGGATCCGGTTCGGCCCACCAGAACCCGACGACATCGAGCCCAGGTCGCCAGTCGGCCGGGCGGGGCACCAGGTGCCGGCTGAACCCGTGCAGGACGGGCCACCGCTGGTCGGCCAGGTCGCGGCGCAGCTGGCGGTACGAGATGGGCGCCAGGCCCAGACCGACGCGGGCCCGGTTCACCTCGCCCATGAACGGGACCGCGAGCAGGGCCTCGCTGGCCGCCGCGCTCATCCGGTTGCCCCACGGCCCGAAGGACCGCACGCCGCCGGTCAGGACCGACGAGAACTCCCGGGTCCGCTCCAAGGGCTGGAGGAACACCCCCATGCTCGGGATCCCGCGACCCTGGGCGGTGTGGTAGTTCGGCGCGGTCAGGCTCGAGCAGAGGATCAGGTCGGCGCCCTCCGTGGCGACGAGGGTCTTCTCGGCCATCTCCCGCGCATACGGACGCATGAGCCCGACCATCCGGACCGCCGAGACGACGCCGCTCGTGGCCTGCCAGCGCCGGCCCTCCTCGCTCCCGAGCACCTCGCGCGGATCGGCCGCCAGCCCGGCGAACTCGATGCCGAGCGCCTCGACCATCCCCCGGAACGCCTCGTGGGTGGCGATGACCGCCGTGTGCCCCGCGTCGTTCAGGCGTCGGGCCAGCCCGGTGTACGGCGCGACGTCACCTCGCGAGCCCGCGGTGGTGATGACGATGCGCATGGCTGCGAGTCTGCCACCCGTCTCGCATCCGAGACACAATCAGGGGTTCGGCCGACGCTTGGGGGGCTCGGCGGCGCTCCAATGGAGCCATGACGCAGACGCCTACCGCGCCGGTTCCGGCCGGGCTCGTCCCTACGACGGTCACCGTCGGAACCGGACCCCTCGCGTTCGAGGACGTCGTGGCCGTGGCCCGGTTCGACGCGCCGGTCGTGATCGCCGACGCAGCGCTGGTCCGGATCCGGGAGAGCCGCCGGATCATCGAGGGGTTGGCCACCGACACGGTCCCGCACTACGGGGTGTCGACCGGGTTCGGGGCGCTGGCCACGAGGCACATCCCCGCCGACCAGCGGGCCCAGCTGCAGCGTAGCCTGGTGCGCTCCCACGCGGCCGGGTCCGGCCCCGAGGTCGAGCGCGAGGTGGTGCGGGCGCTCCAGCTGCTCCGGCTGGCCACCCTCGCCACCGGCCGGACCGGGGTCCGCGAGGAGGTCACCCAGACGTATGCGGCGCTGCTCAACGCCGGGATCACCCCGGTGGTCCACGAGTTCGGCTCGCTCGGGTGCTCCGGTGACCTGGCGCCGCTCGCGCACTGTGCGCTCGCGGCGATGGGCGAGGGGCCGGTCCGCGTCCGCGACGGTTCCCTGGTCCCGGCCGCGGTGGCCTTGCCCGAGAACGGGATCGTGCCGGTCGTTCTCGCTGAGAAGGAGGGTCTCGCCCTCATCAACGGCACCGACGGGATGCTCGGGATGCTCGTCCTCGCCGTCACCGACCTGCGCCGGCTGGTCACGACGGCCGACGTCACGGCGGCGATGAGCGTGGAGGGCCTGCTCGGCACCGACGACGTCTTCGCCGAGGACCTGCAGGCGTTGCGGCCGCACCCCGGCCAGGCGGCGTCGGCCGCGAACCTGCGAATGCTGATGCGGGGCAGTGAGATCCGCGAGTCGCACCGCACCGAGGAGTGCACCAGGGTCCAGGACGCGTACTCGCTGCGGTGCGCGCCGCAGGTCGCCGGCGGGGCTCGCGACACGATCGACCACGCAACCCGGGTCGCCGAGTGGGAGCTCGCGGCGGCGGTCGACAACCCCGTGGTCACGCTCGACGGGCGCGTCGAGTCCAACGGCAACTTCCACGGCGCTCCGGTCGCCTACGTCCTCGACTTCCTGGCGATCGTCGCGGCTGACCTCGCCAGCGTCTCGGAGCGACGCACGGACCGGTTCCTCGACCAGTCCCGCAGCAACGGACTGCCGCCGTTCCTCGCCGACGACCCGGGCGTCGACTCCGGGCACATGATCGCGCAGTACACCCAGGCCGCCCTCGTCTCGGAGATGAAGCGGCTCGCGGCTCCGGCTAGCGTCGACTCGATCCCCAGCAGCGCCATGCAGGAGGACCACGTGTCGATGGGCTGGTCCGCGGCGCGCAAGCTGCGCCGCTCCGTCGACGCCCTGACCCGGGTCCTCGCCGTCGAGCTGGTCACCGCCGCCCGCGGCCTCGACCTGCGCGCGCCGCTGCGTCCCGCGCCCGCCACCGGCGCGGTCGTCACGGCCCTCCGGGAGACGGTCCCCGGCCCCGGACCCGACCGGTTCCTCGCCCCGGAGATCCAGGCGGCGGTGGAGCTCGTCGCCGCGGGTGACGTTGTCCGCGCCGCCGAGAGGGTCACCGGCCCCCTCGCCTAGCCCCTCGCATACCGACCGCTTCGACCCAAGGAGACCCGACATGGATGGCGCCCGACCCGTTCGCGCCCCGCGCGGCACGACCCTGACCACCCGCTCGTGGGGCGCTGAGGCCCCGATGCGGATGCTGATGAACAACCTCGACCCCGAGGTCGCGGAGCGCCCGGACGACCTGGTCGTCTACGGCGGCACGGGTCGCGCGGCCCGCGACTGGCGGTCGTTCGACGCGATGGTCCGCACCCTGCAGACCCTCGAGGCCGACGAGACGATGCTCGTCCAGTCCGGCCGTCCGGTGGGCGTCATGCGGACCCACGAGTGGGCCCCGCGGGTCCTCATCGCCAACAGCAACCTCGTCCCGGACTGGGCCACCTGGCCGGAGTTCCGGCGCCTCGAGCACCTCGGCCTGACGATGTACGGCCAGATGACGGCCGGCTCGTGGATCTACATCGGCACGCAGGGCATCGTCCAGGGCACCTACGAGACGTTCGCTGCGGTGGCCGAGAAGCGGTTCAACGGGACCCTAGCCGGAACGCTCACCCTCACCGGCGGCTGCGGCGGGATGGGCGGCGCGCAGCCCCTCGCGGTCACCCTCAACGACGGGGTATGCCTCGTCGTCGACGTCGACCGCACCCGCCTCGACCGCCGGGTCGAGCACCGCTACCTCGACGCCGTCGCCGACGACCTCGACCAGGCCGTCTCCCTTGCGCTGCAGGCGAAGGCGGACCGACGCGCCTACAGCGTCGGTGTCGTCGGCAACGCCGCCGCGGTGTTCCCCGACCTGCTCCGCCGCGGCGTCGAGATCGACATCGTCACCGACCAGACCTCGGCGCACGACCCGTTGTCGTACCTGCCCGAGGGGATCGACGTGGCCGACTGGCAGGACTACGCGGAGCGCAAGCCGGAGGAGTTCACCGACCGGGCCCGCGAGTCGATGGCCCGCCACGTGGAGGCCATGGTCGGGTTCATGGACCAGGGCGCCGAGGTCTTCGACTACGGCAACTCGATCCGCGACGAGGCCCGGAAGGGCGGCTACGACCGGGCCTTCGACTTCCCCGGCTTCGTCCCGGCGTACATCCGGCCGCTGTTCTGCGAGGGCAAGGGCCCGTTCCGCTGGGTAGCGCTCTCCGGGGACCCGAAGGACATCGACGCGACCGACCGCGCGGTGATGGACCTGTTCCCCGACAACGACCGGCTGCAGAAGTGGATGCGCGCCGCGGGGGAACGCGTGGCTTTCCAGGGGCTGCCGGCGCGGATCTGCTGGCTCGGCTACGGCGAGCGGGACAAGGCCGGCCTGCGGTTCAACGAGATGGTGGCCTCCGGCGAGCTGGAGGCGCCGATCGTCATCGGTCGCGACCACCTGGACTGCGGCTCGGTCGCCAGCCCGTACCGCGAGACCGAGTCGATGCTCGACGGCTCCGACGCGATCGCCGACTGGCCGCTGCTCAACGCGCTGGTCAACACCGCGTCCGGCGCCTCCTGGGTGTCGATCCACCACGGCGGCGGGGTCGGCATCGGCCGCTCGATCCATGCCGGGCAGGTCTCCGTCGCCGACGGGACGCCGCTGGCCGCGCAGAAGCTCGCCCGGGTTCTCACCAACGACCCCGGCATGGGTGTCATCCGGCACGTCGACGCGGGGTACGACCTCGCCGACCAGGTGGCGGAGGAGCGCGGCGTCCGCGTGCCGATGCGCGAGGATGCCGTCAGTCGGTGATGTCGCTGATGTCGGCGACCTGCGCGCCGAGCACCCGGACCACGTCGTCGCCGTTCACGGTGAGGGCCACGCCGTGAGCGCCGCCGCCGAGCGAGACCGTACGGCCGGCCACCGTGACGTCGGCCACGACCGGCCACGCCCGGGTCGACCCGAACGGCGTGATGGTGCCGCGCTCGTAGCCGGTGACCTCCCGGGCGGCCGCGGCGTCCGGCATCGACAGGCGGTTCGTCCCGAGCAGGGCGCGCAGCTTGGGCCAGGAGAACTGGCGGTCACCGGGCACCAGCACGAAGAGGTAGTCGCCCTCGCCGCGTCGCACCACCAGCGACTTGACGATGTCGCCCGGCTGGACGCCGCGGGCCGCCGCGGCTTCCTCGAGGCTGCGGACCGGACCGTGGCGGGTCACCGTGAAGGGAATACCGGCGGCTTCGACAGCGGCCAGTGCACGGGCTTCCCCCAGCATCTCCACGGACGACAGCCTAGGTTGGTCCCGTGAGCGCCGCCGTGGACGCCCAACACTCTCGTGTCCCTGTGCCCGTGTCGGCGCTGCGCTCCTTCGACGCCATGTGGGCCGAGCTCTCCCCGATCGGCCGGGACGCGTCGACCGGCGGGTACCGGCGGTACGCCTGGACCCGTGAGGACCACACGTTGCGGGAGTGGTTCGCCGGGCAGTGCGCCGCTCGGGGGCTGGACCTCGCCTTCGACCGAGCCGGCAACCAGTGGGCCTGGTGGGGCGACCCCGACGCGGTCCGTGCAGACGGGTCCACCGGCGGCGTGGCCGTCGGGTCCCACCTGGACTCGGTCCCGGACGGCGGGGCCTTCGACGGCCCGCTCGGTGTGGTCTCGGCGCTCGCGGCAGTCGACGCGCTGCGTGCCGCCGGGTTACGGCCGCGGGTTCCGTTGGCCGTGGCCTGTTTCGGCGACGAGGAGGGCGCCCGGTTCGGTATCGCCTGTGCCGGATCGCGCCTCATCACCGGAGCGCTCACGGCCGACCGCGCCCTCGGCCTCACCGACGCCGACGGGACGACGATGGCCGAGGCGATCGCGGCTGCCGGCCGCGACCCGGCGAGCCTCGGCGACGACCCCGAGACGCTGGCCCGGGTGCACACCTTCGTGGAGCTGCACGTCGAACAGGGCCGCGCACTCGCCGACCCGGACGCCTACGACCAGAGCCGTTCCGCCGTGGGTGTCGGCAGCGACATCTGGCCGCACGGCCGCTGGCGGATCGACGTGCCGGGCACCGCCAACCACGCCGGCACGACCCGCTTGGAGGACCGCGACGACGCCATGCTCAAGCACGCGGCCCTCGTCCTCGCCACCCGGGCAGCGGCGACCCGGCACGGCTGCGTCGCGACGATCGGCAAGGTCCGCGTCGAGCCCGGCGGAGTCAACGCCATCGCCAGCCACGTCGCCACCTGGCTCGACGCTCGCGGCGCCGACGAGGCGGCGGTCCGCCGGGTCGTGGCCGACGTGGTGGGTGCCGCCGCCCCGCACGGCGCGACGGTCACCGACGAGTCCTGGACCGGGACCACCCGGTTCGACACCGAACTGGTGGAGCGCCTCGCGACCACGCTCGGACCCGACACGCCAGTCCTCGGTACCGGCGCGGGTCACGACGCGGGAATCCTTGCGACTCGGGGGATCTCGTCGGCGATGCTGTTCGTCCGTAACCCGACCGGCGTCTCCCACTCCCCGGTCGAGCAGGCCGACCCCGCCGACTGCCACGCCGGCGTCGCCGCCCTCACCGCCGTGCTCACGGACCTCTCGGAGGCGGCGCCGTGACGACGTACTGGGCCGAGCACGCGTGGCTGCCGACCGGCCCGGCGACCTCGGTGCGGATCACCGTGCAGGACGGTCGCTTCGGCCCGATCCAGACCCACGTGCACGCCCACCACGACGACGTCCGGATCCCCGGGGTCGTCCTCCCGGGGCTCGCCAACACACACAGCCACGCCTTCCACCGCGCCCTGCGGGGGCGGACCCACGGAGGTAGTGGCAACTTCTGGACATGGCGCGAGCAGATGTACGCGGTCACCCAGCGACTGAACCCCGACACCTACTTCGCGCTGGCCCGAGCGACGTTCGCCGAGATGGCGCTGGCCGGCATCACCGTCGTGGGCGAGTTCCACTACCTGCACCACAGCCCGTCCGGACGGCCCTACGCCGACCCGAACGCCATGGGCGACGCCCTGATCGCGGCGGCGGGCGAGGCCGGTATCCGGATCACGCTGCTCGACACGTGCTACCTCGCCGGCGGGCTGACCGGCGAGGGGCACACCGCGCCCGACGCCGTCCAGCAGCGGTTCTGTGACGGCTCCGTCGGCGAGTGGCTCGACCGGATGTCGGTGCGCACCCCGCCGCACGCCGCCACCGCCCGAGTCGGTGCCGCCGTCCACTCGGTCCGGGCCGTGCCCAAGCCCTCGCTCGAAGAGGTGGGCGCCTGGGTCGAGGGCCGGCCGATCCACGTGCACCTCTCCGAGCAGCCGGCCGAGAACATCGCCTGCGAGATGTTCTACGGCTGCTCGCCGACCGAGCTCCTCGCTGACACCGGCGTGCTGCGACCCGACGTGACCGCCGTTCACGCGACCCACGTCAGCGCCGAGGACGTGAAGCTGCTCGGGGCGGCCGACGCACAGGCCGCGTTCTGCCCCACCACCGAACGCGACCTGGCCGACGGGATCGGCCCGGCGCGGGACCTCGCCGACGCCGGGGTCAGCCTCAGCCTCGGCTCCGACCAGAACGCCGTTGTCGACCCCTTCGAGGAGCTCCGCGGCCTGGAGATGAACGAGCGCCTCTCGACCAACGAGCGCGGTCGGTTCCGCACCGACGAGCTGGTCCGCATGGCCACGGCGAACGGGTACCGCAGCCTCGGCTGGTTCGGTGGCGGCGTCATCGCCGAGGGCGCGTTGGCCGACTTCGTCGTCGTCCGGGACGACACGATCCGCACCATCGGGAGCCGGGCCGGTCAGATCGTCTACACGGCGACCGGGGCCGATGTCGCGACCGTCGTCATCGGCGGCCAGGTCGTCGTCGACCGCGGCGAGCACCAGCGGCTCGGCTCGGTAGCGCCGCTGTTCCGCGATGCCTTCGACGCGCTGCGGGTCGAACGGTGACCGCTACGGCAACGACCCTCGTCACCGGCATCGGTGAGCTGACCACGATGGACCCGGAGCATCCCGACACCGAGGACGCCGTCGGTACCCTCCACGACGCGGCCCTCGTCCTCGGCCCCGACGACCAGGTGCTCTGGGTCGGGCGCGCCGCCGCGGACCACGGGCCCGACGCTGACCACCACCTCGACCTCGGTGGCCGAGCGGTGGTTCCCGCCTTCGTCGACAGCCATACGCATCTCGTCTTCGCCGGCGATCGCAGTGCCGAGTTCGAAGCCCGGATGTCCGGCGCGGCGTACGACGGTGGCGGGATCGCGAGCACGGTTGCGGCAACTCGGGCGGCGACCGACGACGAGCTGCGCCGGCTGCTCGCGGACCGGGTCGCCGAGATGCGCGACCAGGGCACCGGCGTCGTCGAGATCAAGTCCGGCTACGGCCTCGACATGGCCACCGAGACCCGGCTCCTTCGTCTCGCCCGCGAGGTGACCGGCGAGGTCACCTTCCTCGGCGGCCACGTCGTCCCCCCCGAGTACCGCTCGTGCCGCGGCGACTACGTCGACCTGGTGACCGGTCCCATGCTCGCCGCGGCCGCCGCATACGCCCGATGGGTCGACGTCTTCTGCGAACCGCACAGCCCGTACGCCTTCACCGAGGACGAGGCCCGCGCCATCCTCGTCGCCGGCCGGGCCGCCGGGCTCGGGTTGCGAGTCCACGGCAACCAGCTCGGCGCCGGGCCCGGGGTACGCCTCGCCGTCGAGCTCGACGCGGCGAGCGTGGACCACTGCACGTACCTCACGGCCGCGGACGTCGACGCGCTCGCCGGCGGTTCGACCGTGGCGACCCTGCTGCCCGGCGTCGAGTTCTCGACCCGGCACCCCTACCCCGACGCGCGCGCCCTGCTCGACGCCGGCGTCCGGATCGCGCTGGCGACCGACTGCAACCCGGGTACCTGCTTCACCTCGTCGATGCCGTTCGTCATCGCGCTGGCCGTCCGGGAGCTGCGTCTCACCCCGCAGGAGGCCTTGTGGGCCGCCACCCGTGGTGCGGCAGACTCGTTGGGACGTGACGACATCGGAAGGATCGCGGTGGCTGCTCGAGGTGGTGTGACGGTCATCGATGCGCCGTCGCACCGGCATCTTGCGTATCGTGCAGGCGTGCCGCTCGCCCGACGTCTGACGACCGCCCCCTGATGGCGGTCACTCCCCACTCGCTTGGCATCGTCCGGTCCGGCGAACGCGAGCCCATGCCGTGGAAGAACGGCCAGGGCGCGACGCGGGAGATCGCCCGGCGGCTCCTCGGCGTCCGCGGCCCCCACTTCGTCTGGCGGCTCAGCGTGTCCGACATCGACAAGGACGCCGACTTCGGCACGTTCCCGGGGGTGCAGCGGTCCGCGACGCTCATCCACGGCGACGGGATGACCCTCGACGTGGCCGGAACCGAGCACGAGCTCGCGCCGTTCCAGCCGCTCACCTTCGACGGTGAGGCCGACGCGCACGCCCGCCTGACGCACGGTCCGGTCAGCATCCTCAACGTCTTCACCGTGGCGAGCCGGATGAGCTCGGCGGTCCGCGTCGCCGACCTCTCCGACGGGCGGCCGATGAGCATCGCCGGCGCGACCGTGCTCGTCCTCCTCAGCGGGACGGCCTCGGTGTACGCGGCGGACGGCGCCAGCGCGAACCTCGCCGCGCTCGACGCGTTGGTACCCCGGCCCCGCGTCCGGATCGTCTCGGGCACGGGGATGGCGGCGGTGGTGCGGATGGAGAACTACCGCGCCTGGCGCGCGTTCAGCTGGTAGCGCCGGGCGGGCGGCCCACCCACGACGACGACAGTCGGTTCGACCGTTCCATCGAGCCGAACCTCGGCTCGTCGACCCGCTGAACCGCTCGCGCTGCCGACGGCCGCTACGGTGCCGGTGGACCGGCCTCGATCCGACGGCGGTGCCTCGCGACCGCGTCGTCGCCCATCGACCAGTCCGACTCGACCCAGAACGTCGCGCCGGCGTCGGCCCACCGTTTCACCGTGGCGACGCCCGCAGGCCCCGGTTCGCTGACACCCTCGGCAACCACGTCGTAGCCCTCCCACGGCAGTCCCTTGGACTCGCGAATCTCCTTGATGGCGGACACAATTCGCGCAAGGTCGGTGGGCCCGAACTCGCCGTCCCCGCTGCGCCCGACGGTGGTGGGGATGATCCCGTCCCACTGCGCGGCGCGCTCCATCGAGCGGCCGGCGGGGTAGGCACCGACCACCCATACCGGCACCCTCGGTTGCTGGACCGGGGGTGGTGGCGGGACGAAGTCGGTGGGCTCGACCGAGTAGTGGGAACCCGCGTACGCGAACGGCTGCCCGCGCATCAGCCCGTCGTAGACCGCCAGGCCCTCGTCGAGCTTCTCGGCCCGGACCTTGCGCCCCTCGTCACGCTCGAAGGCCAGCCATCCGGGGTGCAGCGCGCCCAACCCGACGGCCAGCTGGGCCCGGCCGTCGGAGAGGTTGTCGAGGGTGGCGACCCGACCCGCGAGGTCCCACGGCCGGATGCGGGGCAACGGCGTGAGCATGGTGCCCAGCCGGATGCGCGACGTCCGCATCGCCGCCGCCGCGAGGGTGATCCACGCGTCCTGTCCCCAGACCGCCTCCCACGTGAAGATCGCGTCCCACCCGACGTCCTCGGCCGCGACCGCGAGGTCGGCGAACTGCCTCGGCGTCGCCAGGCTGATGACGACGCCGGCCCGGAACGCCGTCACGCTCAGTCGTCGATGGAGTCGGCGTTCGGCAGGTGGCCGGTGGACTTGCGGTAGTACTGGGCGGCCGCCCGCTCGGCGACGACGCGCGCGGCGCCGACCGCGAGACCGAGGATCGCGGCGTAGATGAGCGCCTCGCCCCAGCTGGTCTCGTCGACCTCAGCGGGGTCCACCGGCGCTTCCCGGCCGGACACCGCACGCCACCCGACGCCGACGACCTTGGTCGCGACCGCGCCGGCCGCCAGCGCGGCCGCGGTGCCGAGAAGCCGCCATCCCATCGTGCCCATGTGCGCCACTCCTTTGCTTGCGCGAATCCCGCCGCCCGTCCGGACGACTCTTCCATGGCGGGGGAGTAAAGTCACCTTCCACAACGACAGGGGAGCGCCCCATAGCGCTGAGAGTGCGGTTCACGCCGCAGACCCTCCAAACCTGCTCCGGTTAGCACCGGCGAAGGGAGTCGGTTTCCATCTCAGGTGTGGCTTCGCATACGCGGTATGCGCGGGCGCACCTCCCCCGGGAGCCCAGAAGGACCTGACCCGGGAGACC
This sequence comes from Lapillicoccus sp., assembly GCF_036559105.1. Taxonomy (GTDB): domain Bacteria; phylum Actinomycetota; class Actinomycetes; order Actinomycetales; family Dermatophilaceae; genus Lapillicoccus. Next base: position 32,809 of record NZ_DATBTV010000038.1, read on the forward strand.
ATCATGAGCACCACCTCGCCGCACACGGGCCGCACCACCCGCCGCACCATCCTCGCCACCCGGCCGCTGACCCGGTGGCGCACCATCGACCTGCTCACCTGCGCCTTCATCGGCGTCGCCTTCGGCGTGGCGTACTGGGCGTGGTACCTGCTGTACCAGGGTCCGAGCACCGCGCTCGCCGCCGTCTACCCGCCGCTGCAGGGCATCACCGGGGCGCCATGGCTGATGGCCGGCGTCGTCGGCGGTCTGGTGATCCGCCGTCCCGGCGCCGCGCTCTTCGCCGAGGTCATCGCGGCGTCCGTCGAGGCGCTCATCGGCAGCTCGTGGGGCGCCGCGACGCTGGTCTCGGGGGTCCTGCAGGGCCTCGGCGCCGAGATCGGGTTCGCCATCCTCGCCTACGGCTCGTTCGGGCTGGGCGCGGCCATGCTCTCCGGGGCGCTGGCGGCCCCGATGGAGGCGGTCTACGAGTGGTTCAGCTACTGGACCGACTGGGACATGGGCTACAAGGTCGCGTACCTCGTCATCCTCACCGCCGGGGGTGCGCTCATCGCCGGCGGGCTCGGCTGGCTGTTGACGACGGGGCTGGCGCGAGCGGGAGCCCTGGGCTCCCTGCCACCGGGCCAGGAAGCACGGGAGGCGCGCGCTGTCTGACGCCCTCCGCGTCGCACCGTCGCCCCTGACCGCCGGCACGGGCGCCTCGGTCGAGGTCGAGGGACTGACCTGGCGCCCCTACGGCCGGACCCGGCCGGTGCTCACCGACCTCACGGTGCGCATCGCCGCGGGGGAGCGGGTGCTGCTCGTGGGGCCGAGTGGTTCGGGCAAGTCAACCGTGCTCCGGGCGATTGCCGGGCTGCTGCTGACCGCCGACGCCGGCGACCTCACCGGCACCGTGCTCGTCGACGGCGTGGCTCCCGGTGGCGCCGCCGGGTCGGTCGGCCTGGTGCTCCAGGACCCGGGCTCCGCCGTGGTCGCCTCGTCCGTTTGGCGGGACGTGGCCTTCGGGCTGGAGAACGTCGGGATGCCGCGGGACGCGATGTCCGCGCCGATCGCCGCCGCGCTGGACGAGGTCGGGCTGCGTCATCTCGCGGGCTCCAGCCCGCTCACCCTGTCCGGGGGCGAGCAGCAGCGGCTGGCGCTGGCAGGGGCGCTGGCGATGTCGCCACGGGTGCTGCTGCTCGACGAGCCGACCGCGATGCTCGATCCGCGCAATGCGGCCTCGGTGCGTCAGGTCGTCGGGGACGTGGTCCGAGCGCGCGGGCTGACGACGGTCGTCGTCGAGCACCGGTGGGGCCCCTGGCTCGACCTCGTCGACCGCGTCGTCGTGCTCGGCCCCGAGGGCGACATCGTCGCCGACGGGCCGCCGCCGATCGTCCTCGCGGAGCGGGGCGCCGAGCTCGCGGCGATGGGCATCTGGGTACCCGGGCAGCCGGACCCGGAGCCGGTGGACGTCTCCGAGGCGTTCACGACGGCGTTCGGGCCTCCGCCCGACCCCGCGGTATGCGCGCGCGGGCTGTCGGTGCGGCGTACCTCCCAGCCCCTCAACGGGCCGCCGCGGGCCACGACCGCCGTGGCCGACGTCGACCTCGAGGTCCGCGGCGGGTCGACCGTGGCCCTGGTCGGCCCGAGCGGGTCGGGCAAGTCGACCCTGCTGGAGGCGCTGGGCGGTCTGATCCGCCCGTCGGCCGGCACCGTGATGCTGGCCCCCGACCCGCCGAGAGGCCACCTTCGGTCGTTATCCGGCGTGAATAGCGACCGAAGTTGGCCTCTCGGCGGAGGTGGAGGCGACGTGGCGCCACCGCGTGACCCATTCCGGCGGTCGTCACCGGACCTCGCCCGGGCCGTCGCCTGGGTACCGCAACGGGCGGCCAGCACGATCGTGCGGCGTTCGGTCCGCGACGAGGTGCTCGCGACGTCGCTGGCCGTCGGGCTCGACCCGGCCACGGCGTCCGCCCGGGCCGACCTCCTGCTCGAGCGGTTGGGTCTGGCCCACCTGGCGACGGCGGACCCGCGGCAGCTGTCCGGTGGTGAACAGCGGCGGCTCGCCGTGGCCGCTGCCGTGGTCCACCAACCGTCGGTCGTCCTCGCCGACGAGCCGACGGTCGGCCAGGACCGGCTCACCTGGGCCGCCGTGGTGGGGATCCTCGACGCGGTCCGGGCCGCCGGCTCGGCCGTAGTGGTGGCGACCCATGACGACGCTGTCGTGGCCCGGGCCGATGCGGTGACGGCCCTGGACCACCGACCGTCGGACCCGGCGGCGTCCACCTCGCCGCGGCGTTCGATCGCCGCCCGCTGCGGGCCGCTGTCACTGCTGCTCGCCTGTCTGGTCGTGCTCCCGCTCCCCGCCCTGGTTTCCGGTTGGCGACCGCTGCTCGTGGTCCTGGCCGTCGAGGCCCTGCTCGGTCTCGTCGCCCTCTGGGCGCCGGGAACCGGTCCGGCCCCACCGGGCCGCTGGCGTCGCCTCGGAGCACGGTCGGTGCCCGCCCTCATCGGCATCGCCGGCGTGATGTGGTCGACCTGGCTGCTCGGCGGCCACGACCTCGAGACCGCGTTCGGTGCCGGTTTGCGCGTGCTCGCCCTCGTCCTCCCGTCGGTGGTCCTGCTGCCCTACGTCGACCCCGACGCCCTCGGCGACCATCTGGCCCAACGGCTCCGCCTGCCCGCCCGTCCGGTGGTCGCGGCGACCGCGGCGCTCCAGCGGTTCCAGACGTTCGGCTCGCTGTGGACCGAGCTCACCCGTGCTCGCCGGGTTCGCGGCATCGGGGCCGGCCGCTCCCTCGTGGCCAAGCTCCGGGAGGGGGGTGCCACGACGCTCGCACTGTTCACGGTGATCCTCGGGCAGGCCGCGGTCCTGGCCCTGGCCATGGACGCGCGTGGGTTCGCCGGCGCGCACCGGCGCACGTGGGCCGGCCCGGCCCCCTGGCGGCTGCCCGACACCCTCGTCCTCCTCGGTGCGCTCCTCGTGCTGGTCACCGCGGCCGCCGCCCGGCTCCTGGTCACCTGAGCCCTCCCGCGGACAGCTCGACGGGCACGAGCGACCGATTCGACCCGAAACCGGGCGATCCTGGCCAAGGTGCCGTCGAGCGGACCGGGGCCTGGTGGCGTGTTGCACGGGTCCGGGCCGGCGCCGCCTAGCCTGTCCGGGTGCGCCTGCTCCTCATCCGCCACGCCGAGACCACCGCCAACGCCCAGCGCCTGCTCGACACGGCGCCCCCCGGGGCCGACCTCACCGAGCTCGGGCGCGGCCAGGCGGCGGAGCTCGTCGACCGCCTCGCCGAGACCCCCCTGGACGCGATCTACGTCTCCGACCTGGTCCGGACCCACCAGACGGCGGCGCCACTTGCCGCTGCCCGCGACCTGGTCCCGATCAAACGGCACGGGGTCCGCGAGATCCAGGCGGGGGTCCACGAGATGGCCAGCGGCGAGGGGTGGGACCCCTACCTCGCGGTCCTCTACCGGTGGGCCGACGGAGAGCCCGACGCCCGCGTACCGGGTGGGGAGTCCCGGGCCGAGGTGATGGCGCGGTTCGACGAGGTGGTCGCCGAGGCGGCGCAGCACGAGAGCGCCGCGATCATCAGCCACGGCGCCGTGATCCGGGCCTGGACCGGCGCCCGAGCCGTCAACGTCGACAAGGCCTTCGTCGCCGACACCCGCCTGCACAACACCGCGGTCATCGTGCTCGACGGCGACCCGGAGTCCGGCTGGGTCGTCGACACGTGGGCCAACGAACCGGTGCCCCAGCTCGACTGACGGTCACAGCGCAGCGGACCGCTCCTCGGTCCGTGCAGCATGGCCGTCCGCTCCTCGTCGGACTGGCCCGTGACGTCCGTTCGGAAAAGCCTCGGGTGGTTGAGTTGCATAGACAACCTATGTAAAGTCGACGGTATGCCTGTGGATCTCGTCAGCCGACCGCGTTCCGAGGCCGAGCAGCTCGGCTCCGACCTGCTGTCGGTGGTCGCCCGGCTGAACCGGCTGGCCACCCAGCGCGCCGGACTCGACGTGCCGTACGCCCAGGTCCGGCTGCTCGCCCAGGTGGAGGAGCAGGGACCGGCTCGGATCTCGGCGCTCGCCGCCGCCGACCACTGCAGCCAGCCGACGATGACCACCCAGGTCCAGCGGCTCGAGGCCGAGGGGTGGGTGACCCGCGAGGCCGACCCGGTGGACGCGAGGGCTGTCCTCGTGACCATCACCGAGTCGGGCGCCGACGCCTTGGGCCAGGCCCGCGCCCGTCGCGCCGACGTCGTCGCGCCCTACGTCGCCGCCCTCTCCGGCCAGGAGCAGGACACGCTCGCGAACGCGGTCGGGATCCTCCGCCGGCTGCTCGTCGAGGCCGGCCCCGCGCATACCCCCACCGTCTGAAACCCGAACCACACCAAGGAACTCCTCTATGTGGCGCCAGCCGAAAGCCGTCTGGGCGGTCGCCTTCGCGTCCGTCATCGCGTTCATGGGCATCGGCCTGGTGGACCCGATCCTCAAGCCGATCGCCGACCAGCTGCACGCCACGCCCTCGCAGGTCTCGCTGCTGTTCACCAGCTACATGGCCGTCATGGGCCTGGCCATGCTCCTCACCGGCGCGATCGCGAGCCGGATCGGCGCGAAGCGCACCCTGCTGATCGGCCTGGTCATCATCATCGTCGGCGCGGGGCTGGCCGGGTCGTCCAGCTCGGTGATGGAGATCGTGGGCTGGCGCGCCCTCTGGGGGCTCGGCAACGCCCTCTTCGTCGCCACGGCGCTCGCGACCATCGTGTCGTCGGCCCGGGGGTCGGTCGCGCAGTCGATCATCCTGTACGAGGCGGCCCTCGGCCTCGGCATCGCGGTCGGACCGCTCGTCGGCGGCATCCTCGGCGGCATCTCCTGGCGCGGTCCGTTCTACGGCGTCTCCACCCTCATGGCCGTCGCCCTCGTCGTCACGGCGTTCCTGCTACCAAAGACCCCGCCGGCCGCCAAGAAGACCTCGTTGCTCGACCCGTTCCGAGCGCTCAAGCACCGCGGCCTCTTCGGCGTGGCCATCACCGCCCTGCTCTACAACTTCGGCTTCTTCACCCTGTTGGCGTTCACGCCGTTCCCTCTGGACATGAGCGCACACGAGATCGGTCTGATCTTCTTCGGGTGGGGCGTCGCTCTTGCCTTCACCTCGGTGTTCGTCGCTCCGCGCCTACAGGCCCGCTTCGGCACCGTCCCGACGCTGCTCGTCAACCTCAGCCTGCTGTCCGCGCTGTTCGTCGTCATGGCGATCGGGACCGACAACAAGGCGTTGCTCGCGACGTGCGTCGTCGTCGCCGGTCTGTTCCTGGGCGTCAACAACACCCTGGTCACCGAGACGGTGATGAAGGCCGCGCCGGTCGAGCGCGGAGTGGCGTCGGCGGCCTACAGCTTCGTCCGCTTCTCCGGCGGTGCCGTCGCCCCGTGGCTGGCCGGCAAGCTCGGCGAGGAGCTCAACGTGCACGTTCCGTTCTGGGTCGGGGCGTTCGCGGTCGCGGTCGCCGTGGGCGCGCTCGCGTTGACCCGGCCCTACCTGCGCCACATCGACGACCCCGAGGCGGACCAGTCGCGGGACACCGAGGCCGAGCGGGAGGCCCAGGCCGTCACCGTCGGCGACGCGTGACGACTGGACCCACGTCACTGTCGTCGCCGCAACGGTGATGGGAGGCTGGCTCTCGTGCGCCACATCGTCCAGAGCAAGAAGCTGCAACACGTCCGCTACGACGTGCGGGGTCCGATCCTGCAGGAGGCCCACCGCCTGGAGGCCGAGGGTCACAAGATCCTCAAGCTCAACATCGGCAACACCGCCCCGTTCGGCTTCGAGGCCCCCGAGGCGATCCTCGTCGACATGGTCCAGAGCCTGCCCGACTCGCAGGGCTACTCCGACTCCCGCGGCATCTACTCCGCGCGTACCGCCGTCGCGCAGTACTACCAGTCCTGCGGCCTGACCAAGACCGTCCCCGACGACGTGTTCATCGGCAACGGTGTCTCCGAGCTGATCTCGATGGTGCTCACCGCGTTCGTCGACGACGGCAACGAGCTGCTGATCCCGGCGCCGGACTACCCGTTGTGGACGGGGGCCGTGTCCCTGGCCGGCGGCATCCCCGTCCACTACCGGTGCGACGAGTCCAACGGGTGGAACCCAGACCTCGAGGACATCGAGTCGAAGATCACCGAGAACACCTACGCGATCGTCATCATCAACCCCAACAACCCGACCGGCGCCGTCTACAGCGAGGACATCGTCAAGGGAATGGTCGACATCGCGCGGCGGCACCAGCTCGTCGTGATGGCCGACGAGATCTACGAGAAGATCATCTTCGACGAGCGCACCCACCACCACGCGGCGAGCCTCTGCGGCGACGAGGTCCTCTGCCTCACGTTCAGCGGGCTGTCCAAGGCCTACCGGGTATGCGGGTACCGCTCCGGTTGGGTGATGATCTCCGGCCCGCAGCACCTCGCCACCGACTTCCTCGAGGGGCTCACGCTGCTCGCCAACATGCGGATGTGCGCCAACGTCCCGGGGCAGCACGCGATTCAGACGGCGCTCGGCGGGTACCAGTCGATCAACGAGCTCATCGTCCCCGGCGGCCGGTTCTACGAGCAGAGCAAGCTGGCGTCGAAGCTGCTCAACGACATCCCCGGCGTGACCTGTGTGGAGCCGCAGGGCGCGCTCTACTGCTTCCCGCGCCTCGACCCCGAGATGTACCCGATCGTCGACGACCAGCAGTTCGTCATCGACCTGCTGCGGGCCAAGAAGATCCTCGTCACGCACGGCACCGGCTTCAACTGGTTCGAGCCGGACCACTTCCGGCTGGTGACCCTTCCGGCGGTGCCGGAGCTCGAGGAGGCGATCGGCCGGATCGCCAGCTTCCTCGAGTCCTACGCCTAGCGGCTACGAGGCGGCGACGACCACGGCGACGACGATCAGCACCACGATCGCGAGCACCGTCAGGGTGAGGAACACCGTGCCGATGATGCCGAGGACCTTGCCGGCCATGGCGATTCCCCGGTTGGCGAACTCGCGCGGGTCCCGGTCGATCTCCGCGACGACCTTGTTGCCGTAGTACCAGCCGAACGGGCCGAGGATGGTCAGCCCGAGCACCGAGAGCAGGCCGAGCACGAAGGCCAGCGTCGCCCGCGGGTGCTCGACCGTCGGTCCGGGCGCGTGGAAGCGAACCTGGTCGGGGGCGCCGCCACCGTAAGCGGGCCGGTAGGACGGCTGGCCGTACGCCGGCTGCTGTCCGTATGCCTGCTCGGCGGGCCACTCCTGCGCCGGTCGGTCCTGCGCCGGTCGGTCCTGCGGGTAGCTCGGCCCCTCGTTGCTCACCGGTTCAGCCTAACGCCGTCGTCGTCGCGTCTCGTGGCGATGACGAGGATCCAGTCGTCTCGGGCACCGGCATGTCGCTCCAGGACGTCCACGGTCCAACCGTGCTGGTCCATCAGCCGAGCGAGCGGCTCCGGACGCCAGTAGGTGAAGAACCGCGGCAGCCCGAGCTTGTGGTCGCTCCACGCCGACCCGTCGCCCTCCTTGACCGACAGGGCCAGGGTGCCGCGGGCTCGCACCGCGCCGTGGATCCGGTCCAGGACAGTGGCGAGCTCGTCCGGGGTGAGGTGCAGCAGCATGGCGAAGGCGACGACGGCGTCCCAGGGACCGCCGAGGCCGTCGGTCAGCACATCGATGTGCAGTGGTGCGAGTCCCGCGTGCCGCATGGCATCGACGAACGACGTCGCGCCGTCGGAGGGCTGGACGGCCAGCCCCAGGTCGGCGAGGTAGCGCGCATCCACACCGGTGCCGGAGCCCAGCTCCAGGACGGCCGCCCCAGGAGGCACGGCGGCGGCAATCCGGTCGAGGAACGCCACGTGCCAGTCCGGAGCCGAACCCACGGTCGCGTCGTAGCGGTCGGCCCGGCGCTCGTAGACGGCGAGCGTGCGGGCGTTGGACGAGGCGGCGACGAAGGTGAACAACCGACCGCTGCCGAGGGCCGGCCCCGGGTCGTCGGCCAGGTCGGCGACACCGACGGCCGCCTCGCTGTCGGAGATGGGGATGAACGACACCTCACGAAAACCATGGTCAGCGAACCACGTTCGCACTCGTGGCGTGATGTCCGGCGCCCGGCGCGTCCGCGTCCAGATGACGCGGGCGTCGGGCGCGCACAGCGCGGGCAGCTCGGCGATGGTGTGCTGAACGTCCGCGTCAGAGATGTTGCCCAGCACACCGCAGAGCAGGACGAGGTCGGCCGGCGGCAGGTCGGCATACACGTCGTGGTCGCCGGCATCGGCGGTGAGCACCTCGACGCCGGACCAGCCGCGGGCCCGGTCGCGGGCGCGCCCGGCGAGGTGGGGGTCGAGCTCGACGAGGGTCGCCGTGACGCGGTCGGCGTCGTCGCGGCCGGCCAGGACCTCGAGCAGGTCGCGACCGTCCCCCGCGCAGAGACTGACCACCCGTACCGGACCCGGCGCCGTGGCGTCCAGCCAATGGGCGACCTGGTCCTGGACGACGCGCAGCCGGCGGCTCAGCGACGAGTCGGGGTCGGCATAGGCGCCGTGCCAGGTCTCCCAGTAGGTCATCGAGGCAGCCTAGGAGGGCCCGCCTACGCTCTGGGGATGGACAGTGAGCGACCGGCCGAGCTGCCGCCGGAGAAGCCGAACCATCGTCACGTCAGCCTGAGACGCGAGGAGACCGGCCGCTACACGATCACCAACGCCCGCGGCGGGACCCTCAGTATCGGCGCGAGGGACGACGACTTCACCGCCGTCGAGCTGCTGCTCTCGGCAATCGCCGCCTGCTCGTCGATCGACGTCGACTACGTCACCGGTCGCCGGGCGCAGCCGGAGGCGTTCGAGGTCGACGTCGACGCGGAGAAGGTGGCCGACGAGCAGGGCAACCATCTCGACGACATCGTCATGACCTTCCGGGTGGCCTTCCCGGCCGGCGACGGGGGCGATGCGGCCCGTCGGCTGCTGCCGGACATCGTCCGGAAGTCGCACGAGCGGCTCTGCACGGTGAGCCGGACGATCACCCTCGGCACGGAGATCACCACCCGGATCGAGTGACCCGCATACCGAACCGGCCGCCACCCGCCGTGTCTCGCCGGAAATCGGCCCCGCCGCACCTACCCTCGTGACCGTGACCAGCGTGACGAAGGGCAGCGCCGTGGACGCGCTGCCCGTCAACGTCTCCAACGTCGTCGCGCGCGTCGTCGAGGACTACCTCGACGACCTCGAGTCGACCGTCCCAGGCCTCGTCTCCGGGGTCTATCTCCTCGGCTCGGTCGCCCTCTCCGACTTCCACCCCGCGTGGAGCGACGTCGACTTCGTCACCGTCGTCAACGACGAGCCCGACGACGTGCAGCGGATGCTGCTCGCGGACATCCATGAACGCGTGGCGCAGTCACACCCGACCCCGCGACTCGACGGCCACTACCTGCGCTGGGCCGACCTGGCCAGCGCGCCCGACCGGCGAACGACCCTCGGCCTGCAGGCCAAGGGCGGAGTCCTGCACTTCGGGTCCAACTGGGTGCCGTCGATCCTCACCTGGCACGAGCTGGCCGAGCACGGGCTGCACGTCCACGGCCCGGGGCTGGAGAACCGGCGGATTGCCCGCGATGACGAGATGCTGCGCGACTGGTGTCTCGGGAGCATCGCCAACCAGTGGACGCCCTGGTGGTACCGCAATGCCAACCTCTGGTCCGGCTCCGGGATGGGCAGCCTCGGCGGCTGGGCGCCGGCGTCGGGCGTGCTCGGCGTCACCCGCGTCCACTACATGCTGACCACCGGGCGCGTCACCTCGAAGTGCGGCGCGGGCGAGTGGGCGCTCACGGTCTGCGAACCGGAGTGGCGCCGGCTGCTCGAGGAGTGCCTGCGGATCCGGAACCGGCCGACGAAGCCGTCGCTCTACCGCGACCCGTTCACCCGGCGTCGTCAGGCGCTGGCGTTCATGGACCTGCTGATGACCGCCGACGAGGAGACCTACGGTCCCTGACCGCTGAGGCCTACCGGCATACTCGGCACATGCCCGACGCCGACCTCGTGCCCGACCCGCGGGACGCCCCGCCGCTGACGTGGGGGATCATCGCCCCCGGTGGCATCGCCAACAAGCTGGCCGAGGCGGTGAGCGAGTTCACCGCCGGCACCGTCGTCGCCGTCGGCTCACGCGACGCCGGCCGCGCTGCGGATTTCGCCGCCCGGCACGGGGTGGCCCGGTCCTACGGCAGCTACGAGGAGCTGGTTGCCGACGACGAGGTACAGGCGGTCTACGTCGCCTCACCGCACTCGGGGCACCGCGAGCACGCCCTGCTGGCGCTGGCGGCCGGTAAGCATGTCCTCATCGAGAAGGCCTTGGCGCGCAACAGCTCCGAGGTCGAGGACATCTTCGCCGCGGCCCAGCGGAACCACGTCTTCGCCATGGAAGCCATGTGGACGAGGCACCTGCCGCACATCGCCGGGGTGCGTCGCCGCATCGCCGACGGCGCGATCGGTGAGATCGTCACGGTCTCCGCCGACCACGGCCAGTCGCTGGACCTGCCGAACGACCATCGGCTCAAGGACCCCGAGCTCGCCGGCGGCGCGCTGCTCGACCTCGGCGTCTACCCCATCTCCTTCGCCGTCGACCTCCTCGGCGCCCCCCAGGAGGTCTCGGCCACCGGTCGGCTGACCGACACCGGCGTCGACGGCCACGTGTCGCTCGTCCTCGGGTACGGCCCGAAGACCCTCGCGCAGATCGACACCACCCTGTGGACCAAGACGCCGACGACGGCGGTGATCTCCGGCACCGAGGGCAGCATCGAGATCGACGGCGACTTCTACGGTCCGAACCTCACGCGCCTCCGCCGCGCCGATCGCGACCGGACCGTCGTCGAGGAGTGGGGCGGCCCGATCCCCAACGGGTTCCAGTTCCAGGTCGCCGAGGTGGCCCGCTGCGTCGCCGACGGGAAGCAGGAGAGCGAGCGGATGACGTGGGCGTCCTCCCGCGCCGTCATGTCCGTGATGGACGAGGCCCGCCGGCAGGTCGGCGTCAGGTACCCGGGCGAGTGAGCCGTCGCACCGTCAGCGACTGTTCCGCGCGACCGACCGGACCCTGCACGTCGTAGAGCGTCGAGCTGGTGACCCCCAGCCCGTCGGACCCGAACACCACGGTCGTGTCGAAGCCGACCCAGCCGGCCACCGGCTCACGGAAGAGATGCACCGTCAGGTCGACGTTCGGGAACATCCACGAACGCGGATCTTCCCGCACCGCAATGCCGTTCGCGGTGTCGACCAGGCCCAGGTATGCGGCGGTCGGGCTCACGTCGAGCCCCTCCACGAGGGGTACACCGGGGTGGAGCCAGCCGCGACCGCGACCGGGCGAGTTCTGCGGATGCCCTCGCATGTCCAACGACGCGATGTAGCCGCCGCTCCACACGGCTCGGCCGTCCCACGGCGCGAAGGTGTCCGGCAGCGGCAGTGGTTCCGGCATACCGCCGGCCACCACCGCCGTGTCGCCGCGGGTGATCCGCCAGGCCCGGGCGCGTACCACGGGACGCTCCCCGGCCACCAGGGTGGCCTCGACGAGCTCGATGGTCCGGCCGGGCCGGATGGTCTCCACCGTCACCGACGTGGGCTCGGCCGGGATGACGCCGAGGATCTCGTAGCAGATCCGCGCCAGGAGCATTTCGGGTCGCGGCTGATGCTGGTCGATCATGTGGGCGATGAGCCCCGAGACCGGCCCCATGTGCTGCTCGTGGTCGTTCCACACACCCTGCGCGTGGAGGGTGGGCTGGTAGCGCCCGTCGGGCAGCCGGACGTAGTAGCTGCTTGCGGCGGGCCCCGGTTCGTTGCCGTCGGTCACGTCCGCCACCCTAGGCACCGGGTCGCAAGGGCAGCGCGCCGACTCCGGAACGCCGGATCTCGGTGGCGTGCACGATGTCGCGCGAACGCTTAACGAGCGCGGGACGTGTGCTCGATGGCTGCTGCGGAACCGACGTCCGCCACGTCGCTCAGCGGTGGGGCGTGCGCGGCCCGGTGGCCTCGTCATGGGCGCGCGCGACGCTCTTCGGGACGACCATCCGCCAGGCGTCGACGACGATCTCGCGCATCTCCTCGGGGTCCAGTGCGTCCATCCGGGCGACCACCCAGTGGTAGCGCAGGTCGCCCTTTCCGGGCATGAGGAAGGTCGCGGGATCACTGGCGACGAGGGCCTCGCGCTCCTCCTTGGGGAAGGCGAAGCCCATGGTCGTCTCGTCGCGGGAGAAGGCGACCCAGACGCTCTGGCCGACGCGGAACTTCACCCGGTCGTGGACGACCACCTCGTAGGCGCGGGGCAGCTCCCTCGCGACGGCGCGGACGTCCTCAACGGTGACGGGCACGTGACCAGCCCATCACGGACCACCGTCAGACCGTGCCGGCCACCCGGGCCGCGATCTCCGCGGCACAGAGGTCCGGCTGGCGCTCCGGCAACCAGTGGCCCTCGTCGACCTCGACGAAGCGGTAGTCGGCGAGCACCATCGCCCCGGTCGACTCGGCCGCCTGGCGCCCGAGGAACCCGTCGTGCCGGCCCCAGACCAACGTTGTCGGGACCCGGCTCCGGTGCACGGCGCCGCGGGAGTGCCGCATCGCGCGGTACCAGCCCAGGGCGCCGGTGAGGGCGCCGGGCTCGCGCATCCGGCCGGCGTAGCGCTCGGCCTCGGCCCGCGGCATCCCGGACGAGCGCAGCAGGCCCTCCAGCCGCCGCAGGAGCACGCGTTCCGGCAGCCGCGGCATCTGGAAGAAGAGCATGTAGCTGGAGTGGGCGAGCTGCCACGGGGTGCTCGTGGCCGCGCGGCGGAGGGCAGCCGGGTGTGGCGTCGAGAGCACGGTGAGGGTGGCCACCCGGTCGGGGTGCGCCCCGGCGAGCATCCATGCGAGCGCTCCGCCCCAGTCGTGCCCCACCAGGTGGACCCGGTCGACCCCCGCGGCGTCCAACAGGGCGAGTGCGTCGTCGGCCAGCTCGGTCAGGGCATAAGCCTGCGGGTAGGGCTCGTCGGGCCGGGCCCGGGGGCTGTAGCCGCGCTGGTCCGGTGCCAGGGTCCGTAGTCCCGCGTCGACCAGGCGGTCGGCGACGGCGGCCCAGGACTGTCGGTCCTCGGGGAACCCGTGCAGCAGCAGGACCGCCGGCGCCGATGGGTCGCCGCGGTCGGTGACGTCGAAGGTCAGCCCGTCACGGGTGTACTCGGTGATGCCCGACGTGGAGGTGCTCACGAGATCTCATCCTGTCGTCTTCCCTCCCACCCCGCTCACTGCCATCCTTCGGGTGTCGTATCGGTGACGAGACGGGGAGTCGAGCAATGGCGGTGTTCCTCAAGCTGGACGGCATCGAGGGCGAGTCCCGGGACGCCCGCCACGCCAAGGAGATCGACGTGACCTCCTGGTCGCTCGGCGTGACGAACGCCGGGTCCGGCCACGGCGGCGGTGGTGGCGGTGGTGGTGGCGGCGCGGGCCGGGCGACGTTCACCGACCTCTCGGTGAGCAAGCTGATCGACAGGGCGTCACCCGCCCTGATGCTCGCGGTCGCGAGCGGGCGGCACGTACGGTCCGGCCGGCTGACGGTGACCGGCGGTGGTCCGCGGCCGGTCGAGTACCTCGTCGTCGACCTCGAGGACGTCCTCGTGACCGCCTGTCTGCTCGCCGACGCGGTGGACCCCGACCGGCCGGTGGAGAACGTCGCGCTGGGCTTCGGGAAGATCCACGTCGCCTACACCCAGCAGTCGGCCACCGGGGGCATGGGGTCGGTCTCCGAGTTCACCTGGGACCTCGTCGGCCACGGTCCGGGCTGAACCGGTTCGGTCATCGTCCGCGGTGACGACGTCACGGCCACCGGCATGTTCTCCGAGCACTTCCAGAAGGAGAACGTCATCTGGTCCGGGGAGCGGGGCAAGACGATCTTCTTCCAGAACGAGTTCCCCTATGACGCGCCGACCCAGGCGGACTGGCAGCACGACGGCATCCTCGGCTATGCGGCCTACAAGGTCGCCGACTCGGTGAAGACCAACGAGCTGTGTGGGTGGCGCGTACATCTACACGAACGTCAACCCCACTCTCCATGCGACCCATGGGTTCGAGGTGCCGGTCACACCGGGGGTCAGGCTGCACAGCCTGCTGACCGTGTCGCTCAACAACGCCGGCACCATCGACCACATCGTCAACGACGTCGGTGCCCCCGCCACGCCCGGACCGAACGGCTCGAACGTGAGCTACCTGACCGAGTACCCGATCCCCTAGGTGCTCGTGGCTTAGTCGGTGCGCTGCGGGAGCGGCTGACCCACGTCGAGACCAGGACCGTCATCGTTCCGTATGCGTTCCAGGTCGCCGCCGACGAGATGCTCCTCGTCTCGCCGCTCTAGCATCGACAGGTGGCGTTGCTCCCGCTCTTCCCGCTGGGCGGCACCCTCATGCCCGGTATGCAGCTCCCCCTGCAGGTCTTCGAGGACCGCTACCTGGCCCTGTTGCGCCGCCTCATCGACAGCCAGGGCGAGGAGCTCGGGTTCGGCGTCGTGGCGATCCGGCACGGTTACGAGGTCGGCGAGCGGGTCAACGAGCTGTACTCGGTGGGGTGCCTCGCGGTGCTCGACCGCCTCGTGCAGGTGACCGACGGGCTCTTCCTCGTGCTCAGCCACGGGACGAGGCGGTTCCGGCTGGACGCCGTGGACGAGGCGGCCGGCACGCCGTGGATGACCGGCGAGGTGACGTGGCTCGAGGAGCTCACGGGTGACGAGGCGCGGCTTCCCTTGCTGAGCAAGGCGGTTCGTGAGGCGGTGCAGGTGCACGGCGTCGCCCTGGGCCTCGAGCTGACCACGCCGCCCGACCAGCCTGAGCTGCTCGCGTACTGGGCGGCGGAGTCGCTGGACCTGGACCGCGACGACCGGCAGCGGCTGCTGGAGGTCTCGGAGACCGCCGCGCGGCTCGCGCTGGTCCGCCGGCTGGCCCAGCGGGAGTCCGCGCTAGCGGCCGAGCTGGGCCTGGCCGCCAGCCCGGGAAACACGCCGCCCAGCCTCAACTGACCCGACGCGGGTCCTTGGTCAGCGCAGCGGCACGAGCGAGGTCCAGTCGTCCCTCGGGAGCACGTCGGCGACGGCCCAGACCTGCAGCTCGTCGAGCGTGAGCTCGGAGCCGTTGTTGGTGAGGAACGCCGTGTCGGCCGCGTCGCGTCCGGTCGCGATGCGCAACAGCGTCTGCCGAGGCGCGAGCCAGGTCGCGTCGACGACGTGCCAGGAGTCGTCGACCCAGGCCTCGCAGACCGCATGGAAGTCCATGGGCGCCAGCCCCGGCGCATACACCGAGACGAGCCGGGCGGGGACGTCACGAGCCCGCAGCAGGGCGATCGTGAGATGCGCGAAGTCGCGACACACCCCCCGGCGCGCCAGCAGGGTCTGGACGGCCCCGTCGGTGGGCTGGCTGGAGCCGGACACGTAGGCGAGCTTGTCGTGGACCCAGGCGGCCACCGCAGCCAGCAGCGCGTGCCCCTCGAGACCGCGGAACTCCGCGTCGGCGGTCGGCGCGAGCGTGTCGGACTCGCAGTAACGGCTCGGCCGCAGGAACGTCACGAGGTCGACCGGCTCGGCGCCGAGGGGGTCCGACTGGCCGGTCACCGTCGCGGTGTAGTCGAAGGTGACCCGCGAGGCGCCGCAGGTGGTCTGGTGCAGCCGGCTGCCGTAGTGGTCGGTGAACGTGGTGGGCTCGACCAGCAGGCCGTCGACGCGGATGCTCAGCTGCTCGTCGAGCGTCATCCCGGTCCCGGAGACGGCGGTGCTGAACAGCAGCGTCGCCGGTCCCATGACGGTCACCGTCAGGTGGGCCGAGATGTCGCGTCGCATGCCTCATTCGAACAGAGGCGGAGCCGTCTCAGCCGATCAGTCCACGCAGCGTCGGTTCGTCCACCAGGCCGGTATGCGTGCCGGGGCTGCCGCAGGCCTACGCCCCCGGGACGGCGCCGGCCCGGGCGGCGTCGGCGTGAAAGGCACCGGCCAGCCACGAGAAAAGGCACGCCGCGGCGTAGGCGTCGCCGGCCCCGTTGGTGTCCACGACCGGCCGACCGGGAAGGCTGACCGCCCGGGACGCGGAGCGGGCTCTCGTCGCGGCGGTGCACCGCGCTGCCGTGTGCCCCGTCGGTCACGACGACGACCGGTGGCCTCGGGTCGTAGAGGGACATCCGGGACCCGTCGGGCGTGACGAGGTTGACCGCTCGGCGCGTGCCGCTGGGGTGCGTGGCGGTCGCCAGCTCGACACCGGCCGACGCGAACCGGTCCTGCACCAGGCGGCCCTCCATGTCGTCGCCGATGACGTCCACGAGGGCGGTCCGCAGCCCGAGGGCCGCGCAGCCGAGCGCCACCCCGGTGCCGGTGGGACCGACCACGCTCTGGATCGGCGGAACGGTCAGGGAGTCCCGAACCGGCAACGGCAGCAGCGGAACTCGTACGTGGTGTGGTCCACGCCGGTCCCGCCGACGACCAGGACGTCGAGGTCGCCCGTCACGAGGAGGGGGTCGCGACGCAGAGGTACCGCTCGTCCTCGACCGGGCCGCCCCAGAGCAGCGGGTCGCTGAGCGGCACGGTCTGGACCCGCGGCGCATACGGAGCCAGCAGCCGTCGCGTCTCGGCCGCGGTGAGACCGCCACCGGTCCACCAGCGCCCCTCGACGAGCAGCAGCCGACCGCCCGGACGCAGCAGGCGGACCCAGCGCGAGAGCGCCGCCGACGGGTCGGGGAGGGCCCACAGGACGTGCCGGGTGAGGACGACGTCGTAGGCGCCGGCCCGGCCGGGCGGGTCCGAGGCGTCGCCGACCTCGACCGTCGCCGTCGTTCCGGACGCCGCGATCTTCGCGCGGGCGGCGGCGACCATCGCCGGGGCCAGGTCGACGCCGTGGACGCGGTGGCCGCCCTCGGCGAGCAGCACCGTGAGGGTCCCGGTCCCGCAACCCAGGTCGAGAACGTCGGCGGGCGGCTCCGGCAGGTGCTCCCGCAGGAGCCGGCCCCACGCCCCCCGGACCTGTGGGTCGCGCAGTCCGTGGTCGGCGGCCTCGTCGAACCCCGCCGCCTCGGCGTCCCAGTACGCGCGGACGTCGGCCGCCGTCACGGGCCTTCCTGGTCGGGTGGGCGAGTGGCGCCTCGCCGGCCCAGACCCCGCACGAGAAGGACCAGCCCGACCAGCGCGACCACCGGGCCGACCACCGCCCAGAGGGTCACCCCGGACATCGCGCTGCCGGGCAGGTAGCCGAGTCCTTGCAGGGTCCAGACGGCGCCGACGACGACCAGCAGCACGCCCACGATCGCCAAGACCGGCCGCCTCATCCGCTGCTCCTCGTCACGGCACGAGACTAGACCGCCGTCTACCGTGGCCCGGGTGGGGCACGAGCCGGCGAGCGTCGACGTCCTGGCCGAGCGGCTGGCGACCGACCTCGCCTCGGCCCTCGGCGACCGCCTGCTGTCGCTGGCGGCCCACGGCTCGTGGGTGGCGGGCGACCGGCAGCGGCGGCGGCGTACCCGCAGTGGTCCGCTCTGCTCGGGTGGGCCGAGCGGTGGTGGTACGACGACGGGGTGGACGACGACGCGGTGCCGTCCACCGTCCCCGCCTTCGTCGCGGACATGGCGGCGAGCATCTGAACTGGCACGAGACCGGTCTGTCGGCCGAGATGCCCGCCGCCTGAGGGTCGGTCGCCCGAACCTGAGGTGCCGTCCTTCCGGATCTGAGACCGGTCTTGTTGCCGGCACGATCTCGACCACGTTGTTCGTCGTCAGCTACCTGCCGATCTCGTCAAGGCGGTCCGGACGCGGGACCTGCGCTCCTACAGCGCGAGCAACGTCGTCGTCGCGAACGTCGGCAACGTGGTCCACTCCGCGTACGTGTTCAGCCTGCCCGCCGGACCGTCTGGCTGCTGCACTCGTTCTACGTCGTCAGCAGCGCGCTGATGCTGTTCTGGTGGTGGCGGTACCGGTCACGCCACGACGGAGGCGTCCCAGCTCAGCCGGGAGCCGGTCATCCAGGCGGTGCTCCGGTCGGTGACGACGTACCGGAAGACGACGGTCATCGCGGCCTCCTGGAACCGGCGGCCCACCGGGCCGGGGATCTTGGAGCTGCTGCTGCGCGCGCCCGCCTTGACGATGCGCTCGACCCGGGCTCGACGAGCCTGCTCGTAGAGGCGGAGGGCGGCCGGTAGGTCGGCAGCGGTCGGCGCGTGGTCGCGGACCGAGGTGGCCAGGACCATGGCGTCCTCGAGGGCCATCGACGCCCCCTGGCCGGAGCTCGGCGACGGGGCGTGGGCGGCATCGCCGACGATGACGAGGCGGTCGCGGGTCCAGTGCGGGACGTGCGGCAGGTCGTAGGTGTTGTCGCCGGCCAGCTCCAGGACGCCGTCGGCGACCAGCTCGGCCGCGGGGCCGTGGTCACCGGTGACGAGGTCCAGCAGCCGTCGTTGCCACTCCTCCGGGCTCGTCGCCGCCCGGCGCTCGCGGCTGATCTCGGGCTCGGGCACGTTGACGAACCAGACGACGTCGCCGTCGGGCGTCGGGTGGGCCCCGAAGAACGCGCGCGCGCCGAAGACGAAGTGCCAGGCCTCCGGACGAAGGGTCGACGCGAGCGCGGAGCCGCGGGTGATGCCGCCGAAGTTGGTGAGGCCTACGTAGCGTCCCTCCGGCGCTGCGGGGTCGATGGCCCGACGGACCTGCGAGCGCACGCCGTCCGCGCCGACGACGAGGTCGGCGGTCAGCCGCTCGCCGCTCGCCAGGGTGACCGTCGCACCGTTGGCGACTCCGGCCACGTCGACCACCTCGGCGCCCCGCCGGACCTCGACCCCCCGGCGCTCGGCCTCGTCGAGCAGCCGGGCGGCGAGGAGCGAGCGCTTCGCCGTGAGCGCCACCGACCCGTCCTGGAGCGGCCGGCCCAGGCTGAGCTCGCCGAGCAGTCGTCCGGTAGCGCCGTACATGGTGTTCGTCGTCGACGGGAAGCCGAGCTCACGGGCGAGGTCCAGGACGCCGAGCAGGTCAAGCGCATCGAGGCCGTTCGGAGCGATGGTGAAGTACGAGCCCTCGGTGGGGTTGTGGTCGGTGCGGCGTTCGAGGACGACCGCCTCCACCCCGACGTGCTGGAGCGCTAGCGCCGTCGCCGGTCCGGCGACGCCACCTCCGACGATGATCGCGGTCATCCTGATACCCTCTCTTACCAAAATCTGATAGTTCGACAATCGAAAGAATAACAGCCATGGCGTCTCGGGACAACCTGGTCGGCGGCCTGGGCCTGGCGATGCAGCGGTACCAGCGCAGCGTGCAGGCGTTCGACGACGCGGTCGGCCGTCGGCTCGGTCTCGGGCCGGCCGACCTGCGGTGCCTCGACTGGCTGGCCGACGGGCCGAAGTCCGCGGGCCAGCTGGCCGTCGCCACGGCGCTCACGCCGGCCGCGACCACCGCGCTGGTGGATCGGTTGGCGCGCAAGGGTTTCGTCGAGCGCTACCGCAGTGACGAGGACCGCCGACAGGTCATGGTCCGGATGACCGACGCGGGGATGGGGCGGACCACGCGGCTCTACGGTCCGATGGTCGAGGAGGGCCAGGCGATGCTCGACGGGTTCACCGACCGCGAGCTGCGGCTGATGAGCCGGCACCTCGAGGCGATCACGGAACTCACGGATCGGCACCGCACCCGTGTCGACGGTGGCGCCGACTAAACCGCCCGCAGCCGATCGCCCATCCCGCTCGCTGAGGGCGGCGTGAGGTCGAGGGTGTAGGCGACGAGCGTCGGGAAGGGCGGGAAGGTGGTCGGCCGGATCTCTCCGGTGCGCCGCCACCCGAGCCGCTCGTACAAGCGGACGGCCCGCTGGTTGTCCGCGAACGCCCAGAGCCGCGCGGTGTCGACTCCGCGGCGGGACAGTCGCTCCACGGCGAGATCGTGGGCGTCCTCGGCCAGGCCGGTTCCCCACGTGTCCACTGCGGTTCCGAAGTGCAGCAGCTCGTCACCGCGAAGCGCTACGAAACCCTCGAGCCGGCCGTCGACCTCGACGGCGAGGGCCTCCGTGCCGGGGTCGGCGATCTCCGTACGCCATCGGTCAGCCACCCGCTCGCGCGGGAACGGGTTCGTGTCCTGCGGGAAGATGTGGCCGAGACCGGTGATCCCCCCGGCCTCCTGCAGGGCGACGAGCTCCGGCAGGTCGGCCTCGGTCAGCAGACGCAGTCGGGTGCCCCGGGTCTCGGTGCGCACGGCCCGTTGGAACGCCTGAGCCGCGACGCTCGGCGGGGGCGGCCCCGTCTCAAGTCGCTCGGCGACCGCCGCCTCCACCACGGCCGCGGGCTGGTACCCGTACGCCACCAGCCGTTGCGCCGCAGCGATCTTGGGCAGCCACTCACCGTCGCGAACCCGCACCAGCGAGCGACACGCACCGAGCACCCCGTCGCCCGGGTCGCCGGGTTGTCGTAGCCACCAGGTCAGCGCCTCGACGAGGAGCGCGCGCAGGTCGTCCGGCGCGACGTCGGCGAACACCTCGCGCGCGGGCGGCCCGAGCAACGCTCCGTCAAGACCGCTGAGGATGCTGCGGTCGAGCGCGTACCAGAACCGGCCGTCGGCGGCTGGGCGGTCGGCGGGGTCGTACGTCGCGCGGAACGCCATGGCCGGGCCGGTGTTGAGCTCCACCTCGAACCCGGGATCCGTCGTTCCGGAGCCGGCGCCCGCCCGGGTGTAGACGACGAGCTCCAGCCCGCGGGCCGGCACCGGGAGCGCCTCGTGCCGCAGGGCGGCCACCAGGGCGTGCTTCTCGGTGTCGTCGAGCGGCTCGGCGGTCACGAGCGCGACGTCGATGTCGCTGCGCCCCGGCTGGTACGCGTCGAGGGCGACCGAGCCCGCCGCATACGCGCCGACGAGGTTCCCGCCGAGGATGCCCCAGGACCGTTCGACGAGGGCGGCGAGGTAGGCGTGGGGATGGTCGCCGTCCGCCACTAGAGGTCCTCGAACCGGACCCGCTCACCGACCGGACCGTCCTGCTCGGGGAAGGCGACGCGGCCGGCCGCGACGCACCACCGCGCGACGTCGACCCTGAACCGTCCCGCCCGGACGGCAGGGTCGGACTCGGCCAGCCGCCGGGCCTCGTCCACGGGGACCGTGTAGACCGACATACCCCGCATGGTCGGGTCGGACTGGTCGAGCAACGGGCCGTTGGCCGCAATGATCCCGCGAGCGACGAGCTCCCCGAGGTAGGCGAGATGGGCGTGGTGGAGGGCGGTCGAGGCGTCCTCGTCGAGCTCGGGCGGGTGGTCGCCGCGGCGCAGGTAGACGACGGTACGGACGTCGAACACGGCTGGTGCTCCGGGCGGTCGCTCCATGGCCGGAGCCTAGGGCGCGCGGTGGCCGGCGAGCAGCCCTCCGTCGACCGGGAGCACGACGCCGGTGACCCAGCCGGCGTCGCAGGACAGCAGGTAGGCGACGGCCGCAGCGATGTCCTCGGGCTCACCTACCCGGCCGAGCGGGTAGAGGGGGGCCATCCGGTCCGCGCCGCCGGGCTGGCCCTCCCACACGCGGGTCCG
The DNA here is from genome assembly GCF_036559105.1 of Lapillicoccus sp. Lineage (GTDB taxonomy): Bacteria > Actinomycetota > Actinomycetes > Actinomycetales > Dermatophilaceae > Lapillicoccus. The sequence goes on from NZ_DATBTV010000038.1 coordinate 54,304, forward strand.
GACGGTGCCCGGCGCGACAGTGTTGACCCGGATGCCGTCGGGCCCGAGCTGGACGGCGAGGTTCTGGGTGAGCGAGTGCAGCCCGGCCTTGGGCTGGAGTAGGGCTCGCCACCGATTCCGGTGAGCCCGTTGACCGAGCTGATCATGACGATCGCGGGGTCCTGGTCGCTGCTCCTCAGGTGCGGGATCGCGGCCCGGCAGGCACGGACCGTGCCCAGCAGGTTCAGGTCGAGCATCGCCCGCCACACCTCGTCGTCGGTCTGCTCCACACCAGGGTGCGCCACGTCCCCGCCCGCCACGGCCACGAGACCGTCGAGCCGGCCGGTCTTCGCGACGACGCCGGCGATGCCGTCGTCGACCGATGCTCGGTCGGTGACGTCCATGCCGATCGCCAGATGTCCGGCTTGGTATGCCGCGTCGAGCTCCGCGACCGTGCGGTCGGCCGACTCGCGGTCCAGGTCGGCTACGGCGACCACCGCGTCCTCGGCGGCGAGCCGGTGCGCGCAGCCGCGACCGATGCCGGAGCCGCCACCCGTGACGAGGACCACGCGTCCGGCGAACCGTCGGCATCCGACCTCGTCAGCGACCACGGCCCGATCGTCGCACGGACGTCACGTCGCGAGTCATGTCGCTTGACGTGGAGCGATGGCCACACCAACAGCGACCTGACGTGCGACCTGACGTGCGACCTGACGTGCGACATGGCTCGCGACCTGGCTCGCGACCTGGCTCGCGAACTGGCTCGCGAACTGGCTCGCGAACTGGCTCGCGACATCACGTGCGACATGGCTCGCGGTATGGCTCGCGGAGCTCGAGGGCCGGAGCCGGCGCTAGCGGACCCGGCGGATCCGGCCCTCGTCGAGGTGGTACTCGGCGTCCGCCTGATCGGCGCACCACGCGTCGTGGGTCGCCATGAGGACGACCGCACCGGCGTCGGCCTCGGCGCGCAGCAGCGCGACGATCGGCTCGCGGGTCGAGGCGTCGAGCTCGCTGGTCGGCTCGTCCGCGAGCAGCACGCTCTTGCGCAGGGCGAGCGCCCGAGCCACGGACACCCGCTGCTGCTGCCCACCGGAGAGCTCCTCGACGAGGTGGTCGCCCGAGCCGCCGAGCCGGACCTCCTCCAGTGCGGTGTCGGCCCGATGGTGGGCCTCCTTCGCCGGGACGCCGAGAACCATGAGCGCAACGACGATGTTCTCCCGGGCGGTGAGCGGGGCGACGAGGGCGATGCCCTGCGGCACGAGCATGATCCCCTCGCGGGCGGCGGCCGCGCGATCGGTGAGGTGGCTGCCCGCATACGCCACCGTGCCGCTGGTCGGACCGAGCGCCCCGGCGAGCACCCACAGGAGCGTCGTCTTGCCGGCCCCCGAGGGCCCGGTCAGCGCAGTGAAGGTGCCGGGCGCGAGGTCGAGGCTGACGTCGTCGAGGATACGACGGCCCGCGATGTCGAGGGTGACGCCCGAGGCGGTCAGCGGGAGGGGGCGGCGCCGCTCGTCGGCGGCGCGGTCGCGCTCGCCCACCCGGTTGTCGGTCGGCACCATCGAACGCTACAGCGACCCGGGCTCCGGCGGAGGCGGCACGTTGTACCGTGCGAAGCGGGTCGACGCGCACCAGTGCCGACCGGGAGGACACATGCTCGCAGCGCTGCGGTACCGCCGCGCGCAGACCCTCGTGGTCGTCGTGCTCGGGGCTCTGGTGACGACCTGTCTCGTCCTCGCGCCGCTCTACACGCGGGCGCTCGAGCAGGCGATGATCCGCACGATGCTGCGCGAGGCCAGCGTGGCGCAGACCAGCCTCCGGCTCGTGTCGACGAGTCCGACGGCGCGGCAGGACGCCCTGGACCCCGACGCCCTCGAACAGCTCCTCCCGGAGAGCCTGCGGACCGTCGTCGGGTCGCCGATCCCCAGCACGGGCGTCGACGTGCGCACGCTGCCGTTCGCCGCGCAGCCGGGGGGTCGGCTGCTCAACCGGGCGGGCATGTGCGAGCACGTGACGATCACCGAGGGTCAGTGTCCGCGGGCGCGCGGAGAGGTCGCCGTGTCGGCCGACCAGGTCAAGGCCTACGGGACGCCGGTCGGGTCCACCATCGAGGTGGGGGAGTTCGACGGCGCGGTCAGCTCGCTCGAGGGGGCGCCGCGCACGACACTCCGGGTCGTCGGGGTCTACGAGCAGGTCGACGGCCCGTACTGGTTCGGCGACCGCCTGACCGGCTCGGCCGCACAGAAGCTCGGCTTCGACACCATGCTCACCCCGCTCCAGACGCTGACCGACCCCGTGACCTCACCGAAGGGCACGCCGGAGCCGTGGTTCCAGCCGGTCTACGGCCTGGACTTCCCGCTCTTCGCCGACCGGGTGGGCATCGACCAGATCGGGACCATCGGGTCGACCATCACCGGTCTCGTCCAGTACCCGATGGGGGTCGAGCGGGCCGCCAGCCGCGCGTCCGAGACGATCACGGTACGCAGTGGTCTGCCGGCCATCGCCGACGAGGCCCGGGTGGGCAGCGAGCAGGCGTCGATCACCGTGCCTCTGCTCATGGCGCAGATGGCCCTGTTGCTCGTCTGCGTGCTCTGGCTCGTCCTCGTCTCCGCCGCCGACCAGCGCCGCGGCGAGGTCGCCGTCGCCCGCCTCCGTGGCCGTGGTTCGCGCGGGGCTCGCCGGTTGTTGCTCTCGGAGACGCTCCCGCCGGTCGTCATCGGCGCACCCCTGGGGGCGCTGCTCGCGGTCGGCCTGTCCACGGTGGCCCGCAACACGGTCCTCACGTCCGACCCGCCGTTCGAAGTACCCGTGGCGGCGGTGGTGGCCCTGCTGGCCGGCCTGCTCCTCATGGTCGGGCTGGCCGTGCTTTCGGTCCGGCGAGTGTGCCGGGACCCGGTGGCGGACCTCATCCGCAGCGTCCCGCCGCGGCGCACCGGGGTACGGCTCGGTGTGCTCGAGGCGATGCTCGTCGCGGCGGCCGCCGCGGCCTTCATCGCCCTGGTGACCGGCTCGGTCAAGGGCCCGGTCGGCCAGCTCGCGCCGACCCTGCTCGCCCTGGCCGTGGGGGTCGTGGCCGCACGCGTCCTGTCGTCGCTGCTCGCAGTCGGCGGGCGGTGGCTGCTGCAGCGCGGCCGGCCGACCGCCGGGGCCGCGGCTCTCACCTCCAGCCGGCGCGGGACGACCCGGTGGCTCGTGCCGGTGGTCACCGTCGCCCTCAGCATCACGGTCGTCTCGGCCGATGCGCTCGCCGTCGGCGTGCGCAACTGGGCCGGACGGGCGGCCGCGGAGGTGGGGGCGGCGACCGTCCTCACGCTGGGCACCGGTGACCTCGCCGCGGCGGCCAAGGCGGTCCGGGCCGTCGACCCCACGGGCGAGCACGTCACGCCGGTGGCGGTCGTCGCACCGAACGGGCAGGGGACCACGACGGTCGGAGTCGTCCCGAGCGCCTTCCGTCGGATCGCCCTGTGGCCGGGGGTGGACGTCGGCTCGTTGGCCTGGGAGCGGCTCACGGCGCCGACCGTGCCGCCGCTGGTCCTCACCGGTACCCACGTGACGTACCACCTCGACGCGCCGGCGTTCGACGTCGTGACGCCCGCTGTCCGGCCGGCGCCGACGTCGCTGGCGCTGGCCCTTCGGGTCGCCCGGGCGGACGGGTCGGTGGACACCGTCCCGATCGGCGTCCTTCCGGACAGCGGCGTCGTGAGGGACCAGCAGGCCACCGTGACCTGCGCCGACGGGTGCCGGATCACCGGGATCGGCGTCCAGGCGCCGGCGTCGACGGCGGCGGTGAAGGGCTCGGTGACGATCTCGCGGCTCACCGTCGACGGCCAACCGGTCGAGCTGGGCGGCGCCGGGACCTGGCGTGACACTGCGGCGGAGGACGTCGTCGTGACGGGAACCTTCGCGAACGGCGGCCTCACGCTCCGGTACGCCACCAACGGCGCCGACCAGGCGTTCCTCCCGCACGCCTCGGTCCCCGACGTGGTCCCGGCCCTCACCACCCCGGCCTCGGCCCCGAGCGCCGCGGGAGCCACCTTCGGCGGGTCCTACGTCGACGGCACCGCCCTGCTGCTCAGCTCCGGCGGCAGCGTGCCCTTCGTGCCGGGCGGTCCCGCCTCGGCCAGCATCGTCAACCTGGACAACCTGCTCGCCCAGGGCTGGCGCGGGCGTGGTTCGGCCGTCCTCTACGCCTACCTCGACACCACCGACCCGGCCACCGTGGCCCGGGTGACGACGGGTCTGGCCGCGCAGGGGATCACGGTGTCCGAGACGACCCGTGCCGACGACGTCGCCGCGATGTACGGGCGGAGCGCCGCGGCCTGGAGCCTGCAGCTGGCCCTGGCCGTCGGCATCCTCGCGCTCATCGTCGCCGCCACCGGCATCATCGTCCTCGCATCGACGTCACGGCGGGCCCGGAGCCGCGACTACGCCGTCCTGCGTCTGGTCGGTCAGCGACCACGTCGGCTGTCCCTCTTGGCCCAGCTCGAGACCGGACCGGTCATCGTCGTCTCGGCCCTGCTCGGCGTCGCCGTCGGACTCTGGTCGGCGCCCGCGGCGGTGGGCATGGTGCCCCTCTTCACGACGTCGCCGGCGACCTTCCCGGTGGACCTGCATACGGCCTGGGCTCCGGCGCTGGTCGCAGGGGCCTTCGGCCTCGTCGTCCTGACGGTGGTCGGCCTGGTGACCAGCCGGCGGATCGCGCGGCGCGCCAGCTTCGAACGGCTACGGGAGACGGTATGACGACCGCGCAGGCGATCACGACGCTCGGGCTGGTCCACATCTACCGGTCCGAGGGCCAGGACGTCGCGGCCCTGTCCGGGGTCGACCTCAGCGTCGGTGCCGGCGAGGTGGTCGGGCTGCTCGGGCCGTCCGGGTCGGGCAAGTCGACGCTCCTGGCGCTGCTCGGCGGGCTGTTCCGGCCGAGCGCGGGCAAGATCTTCGTCGGCGAGCACGAGCTGTCGGCGCTCACCCCGAGCCAGCTCGACGCCTTCCAGGCCAGGGAGACGTCCCTCATGCTGCAGGGCGCCCAGCGCAACCTCATCCCCTACCTCACGGTCCGGGAGAACGTGGAGTTCGCGCAGGTCGAGGCGCGCCGGCTCGGGGCGGACGTCATCGGGGTGGGCCGCGGCCTGGAGCTGGTGGGTGCGACGGAGTTCGCCGACGCGAAGCTCGGCCGTCTCTCGCAGGGTCAGCTGCAGATGGCCGCTCTCGCCGTAGCCATGGCGCCGTCACCTGGGGTGCTGCTGGCCGACGAGCCGACCAGCGCGCTCGACCGGGTCGCCCGCGAGCGGATCGTCGACACCCTGATGCGCGTCAACGAGGACCAGGGAACGACCGTGGTCGTCGTCACCCACGACCCCGAGGTCGCCGACCGCCTGCCCCGCACGGTGACGATCCGCGACGGCCGGATCGGCGGCGAGGGCCGCAGCGGCAAGGAGTATGCGGTGGTGACGGCCGACGGGTTCATCCCGATCCCCGTGCACATCCGCGACCAGCTGCCGCCCGGAACCCTGTTGCGCATCGAGCCGGACGAGGCCGGCTATCGCATCGTCCCCGAGGTCATCGGTCAGGACCCTGGGTCGGGGCCGGTTGACTAGGCCGGTCGACGTCACGCTCGAGCACCGCGAGCCAGCGCTCGAGCTCGGCGGGTCGGCGGAACAGCAGGATCGGAACGTCCTCCGATGCCGCCCACGCCCGCATCCGGTCCCGCTTCCGCGCGAACGACCGGAAGTGCCAGACGATGATCGAGTCCCGCGACAGGGCACCACGCAGGGTCTCGACGTTGCCGTTGCAGATCGGCTGCCGGTCGACCAGGCGGGTCGCGGTGCGCCGGACGAGACGCCCGAGCGACCGCCAGCGCGGGTAGTCCAGGCCCACCACGAGCTGGGTGCGGGGGAGGACGAGGTCCCGCCAGGAGGCGTATGCGGTGTCGAGGACCCATGCGTCGGTCGCCGCGATGGCCGCGAAGATCTCGCGCTGGACGTCGGGCTCCACGGCGACCCAGCCGGGCAGCCACGTCAGCTCGTCGACCAGGTGCAGCGGGAGACCGCTCAGCGCCGCGAGCCTCGCCGCGGCCGTGCTCTTGCCGGATCCGGTGACCCCATAAACGAGGATCCGGCGCTCGGTCAGCGGGACGTGGCGGGCTCGTTCGGGCACGACAGCGATGGTGGTCCCTGGCCGAGTAGGCGGCAACTTTCCGTCGTGGGGGGGAACAATCACCCCATGCACGAAGTTGAGTCAAGTGTACGCAACTTTGCGGAGTCTGGTTTTGACAACCGGCGTCCGGCGCGGCAGTGTGGGCGGCCGGAGCACAGAGCCCGCCTGAACCACCCGAAACCCAGCACCACAGGAGAGTCACCATGGCACGTGCGGTCGGAATCGACCTGGGCACCACCAACTCGGCCGTCGCCGTCCTCGAAGGCGGCGAGCCCACCATCATCGCGAACGCCGAGGGCGGCCGGACCACCCCGTCCGTCGTCGCGTTCAGCAAGAACGGCGAGGTGCTCGTCGGCGAGATCGCCAAGCGCCAGGCCGTCACCAACGTCGACCGGACCATCCGTTCCGTCAAGCGCCACATGGGCACCGACTGGAAGTCCTCGGAGATCGACGGCAAGCACTACACGGCGCAGGAGATCAGCGCGCGCATCCTCCAGAAGCTGAAGCGCGACGCGGAGGCCTACCTCGGCGAGAGCGTCAGCGACGCGGTGATCACCGTCCCGGCGTACTTCGACGACCACCAGCGCCAGGCCACCAAGGAGGCCGGGGAGATCGCGGGCCTCAACGTCCTGCGGATCATCAACGAGCCGACCGCCGCTGCGCTCGCATACGGCCTCGACAAGGGCAAGGAGGACGAGCTCATCCTCGTCTTCGACCTCGGCGGAGGCACCTTCGACGTGTCCCTCCTCGAGGTCGGCAAGGACCCGGAGGACGGCTTCTCGACCATCCAGGTTCGCGCCACCAACGGCGACAACAAGCTCGGTGGCGACGACTGGGACGACCGGATCGTCCAGCACCTGCTCACCACGGTGAAGAACAGCAGCGGCGTCGACCTGTCCAAGGACAAGATCGCCATGCAGCGCCTGCGCGACGCTGCGGAGCAGGCCAAGAAGGAGCTCAGCTCCTCGACGAACACCAACATCAACCTGCAGTACCTGTCGATGTCCGAGAACGGACCGATCCACCTCGACGAGTCGATGTCCCGCGCTGAGTTCGAGCGGCTGACCGCCGACCTGCTCGAGCGGACCAAGGCGCCGTTCCAGAAGGTCATCGCCGACGCCGGCATCAAGGTCTCCGACATCGACCACGTGGTCCTCGTCGGCGGCTCGACCCGTATGCCGGCCGTCTCCAAGGTCGTCACCGAGCTGACCGGCGGCAAGGAGCCCAACAAGGGCGTCAACCCGGACGAGGTCGTCGCGGTCGGCGCGAGCCTCCAGTCCGGAGTCCTCAAGGGTGAGCGCAAGGACGTCCTGCTCATCGACGTCACCCCGCTCAGCCTCGGCATCGAGACCCAGCACGGCCGGTTCACCAAGCTCATCGAGCGCAACACAGCGATCCCGACCAAGCGCAGCGAGATCTTCACGACGGCCGACGACAACCAGCCGTCCGTCCTCATCCAGGTGTTCCAGGGTGAGCGCGAGATCGCGCAGCACAACAAGGGACTCGGCACCTTCGAGCTGACCGGCATCGCGCCGGCGCCGCGCGGCGTGCCGAAGATCGAGGTCACCTTCGACATCGACGCCAACGGCATCGTCCACGTCACCGCCAAGGACCAGGGCACCGGCAAGGAGCAGTCCATGACGATCTCCGGCGGGTCCGCCCTGCCCAAGGAGGAGATCGAGCGGATGGTCAAGGAGGCCGAGGCGCACGCCGAGGAGGACAAGAAGCGGGTCGAGGAGATCGACGCCCGCAACACCGCCGACCAGCTGGTCTACTCCACCGAGAAGTTCCTCGCCGAGAACGGTGAGAAGGTCCCGGAGGCGGAGAAGTCCGAGGTCCAGGCGGCGCTCGCCGAGCTGAAGACCGCGGTCGGCAGCAAGGACGCTCCGGGTACCGACGTCGAGGACATCAAAGCCAAGACGGCGAAGCTCAGCGAGGTCTCCCAGAAGATGGGTCAGGCCATGTATGCGGCCAGTGCGGCGGAGGAGGCCTCGGCCGGCTCCGGCGACGCCGGTCAGCAGGACTCGGCCACCGACGCCGAGGCCGGTTCGGGTTCTGGTTCCGCCGACGACGATGTCGTCGACGCCGAGATCGTCGACGACGAGACCGACGGCCCGCAGGACCGCACATGACGGACCAGCCGGTGGAGCCGGTCGGCGAGGAGCCGGCCGGTCCCACCGGACCCGCGAGCAGCGGATCCGGGCGTGGTCGTCACGAGGCCGCCGGGCGTTCCGGGCAGGGCGGCCACGGCGGTGAGGCCTCGTCCGAGCCCGGAGGTGACGACGAGTACGACGTCTACATCCCCGACACGCCAGGATCCTTGGTGGACAACGAGATCGAGGGTGAGGTCATCGAGGAGGCGCCGGTGGGCGATGTCCACCCGGACACCCAGAAGGCCGCCGAGCACCTCGAAGACCTGCGCCGCCTCCAGGCGGAGTACGTCAACTACAAGAAGCGCGTCGACCGCGACCGCGACCTCGCGCGCGACCGTGGGGTCACGCAGGTGGTCGAGGCGCTGCTGCCGGTGCTCGACGACGTCCACGCCGCGCGCGAGCACGGCGACCTCGAGGGCACGCCGTTCGCGGCGATCGCCGACAAGCTCGACGGCATCCTCGGGCGGTTCGGGGTCGAGCGGATCGGCGCCAAGGGCGAGGAGTTCGACCCGGCCATCCACGAGGCGCTGATGCACGTGGAGGCCGAGCTTCCGGAGGACGCCACGACGACCACGGTCGTCCAGGTGATCCAGCCGGGGTTCAAGATGGGGGAGCGGGTCGTCCGGCCCGCACGGGTCTCGGTCGCCGACCCGCAGTGAGCGCTCGCATACGGAACCGAGAGGAGGGACGCCGAGATGGCTAGCCAGGACTGGTTGGACAAGGACTTCTACGCCATCCTCGGCGTCTCCTCCGACGCCGACGCGGCGACGATCAAGAAGACCTACCGCAAGCTGGCCCGCAAGCTGCACCCGGACCAGAACGCCGGCGACACGGCGGCGGAGGCCAAGTTCAAGGAGATCGGCGAGGCGTACTCCGTCCTGTCCGACCCCGAGCAGCGCCAGCAGTACGACCAGCTCCGCGCCATGACGCGCGGCGGCGCCCGGTTCACCGCCGGGGGCGGCGGGTCGGCCGGCGGCTTCGAGGACATCTTCAGCGGCATGTTCAGCGGCGGTAACACCCGCACCCGCTACTCGACGAGCAACAGCTCGGCGAACGACCCCGACATGCAGGACCTGCTCGCCAGCCTCTTCGGGCAGGCCGGTGGTTCCTACCCGGGTGGGTCGACCTACGGCGGGTACGACACCTTCGGCGCCCCCCGCGGACCACGCAAGGGAGCCGATGTGCAGGCCCGGACGAACCTGTCGTTCCGCGACGCGGTGGCCGGTCAGACCGTGACTCTCGAGGCGGCCGACGGCCAGCGCATCACCACGCGGATCCCTCCCGGCGTACGCGACGGGCAGAAGATCCGGTTGCGCGGCAAGGGTGCTCGCGGTGACGCCGGTGCCGAGCCGGGCGACCTGATCCTCACGGTCACCGTCGAGAAGCACCCGGTGTTCGGCCGGGACGGCGACAACCTCACCGTCGACCTGCCGGTGACGTTCCCGGAGGCGGCTCTCGGTGCGACGGTGTCGGTGCCGACCCTGGACGGTTCGCCGGTCCGCGTGAAGATCGCGCCGGGGACCCCGAGCGGTCGTGTGCTGCGGGTCAAGGGCCGCGGCGTGAAGCGCGGCGACAAGAGCGGGGACCTGCTGGCCAAGGTGCAGGTCGTCGTGCCGCAGCGGCTGACCGACGCCGGGCGTGAGGCGCTCGAGGCCATGCAGGCCGACGAGGCCGGCCAGGACCCGCGCGCCGAGCTCTTCGAGCGGGCGCGGGCCTGAGCGGGGCTCCGGCATGGTCGCGCCCCGCAAGACCTCCACGGAGCCATCGAGCTTCGGCCCGGACGACGACACCCCGGTGTTCGTCATCTCGGTCGCGGCCCAGCTCGCCGGTATGCACGCGCAGACCCTGCGGCAGTACGACCGGCTCGGCCTGGTCTCGCCGTCGCGCACCCGCGGCGGCGGCCGGCGCTACTCCGGCCGCGACGTCGCGCTGCTCCGCGAGGTGCAGCGGCTGTCGCAGGAGGAGGGCGTCTCGCTCGCCGGGATCCAGCGGATCCTCGAGCTGGAGAACCAGGTCGCCGCGCTGCGCGCCCGGATCTCCGAGCTCGCCGACGCCCTGACCAAGCAGGCCGACCGGGCCGACGCGCGGGCCCAGCTGGGTTCCCGGATCTTCGCCGCCGGCACCGGGGGCGAGATCGTCGCCGTCCGCCCGGGCGAGCGGCCGCCCCGCTTCGGATCGGCCTCGCAGGCCGTGGTCCTCTGGCGGCCCGGCCTCGGTCGCCCCAGCGCTCCTCGGTGAGGCCTCCCTGGGAGCGGCGCGAGACCGCGATCTCCAGCGGCCTCGACCCGGCGTCGTTGACCGAGCGGGCGGCTCGCCGCCGCACCGGTGACGCCGGCCTCGGCCGGGAGGTCGCCCTGCCCGTGTACTTCCTGCGCCCACCCGGCTCGACGGTCTCGGACCCACCCCAGATCGGCGTGCTCGTGCGACTGGCCCCCGGCCGCGCCGCTGCCGGCCTGGACCGGCTCGTCCTCCCGGCCGACTTTCCGAGAGCGACCCGCATTTGGGACGCCGCTCGTGACGCGTCCGGTGATCCAGCAGCGATCCGAACGCGGGAGGGGTGGGTACGGGTCGGCCTCGGCTCCACGAGGACGTCCGAGCTGCCCGCCGCACTGGTCCTGCGCAGCGCTGACTGGACATTGCTCCAGGCGGCTCTCGCGTTGCGGGCACGTATCGGGGCCGGTATCGACGCGGGGCCTCAGGACGCGCCGGTCGAGCGCGTGACGGCGCGCTTCCTGGGTCGGCTCGACGGCCTCGACGGGACGTCCTCCGCCGGTCTCTGGGGCCGTCTGGCGCTCGAGGTCGTGACGGTGCGTCGGCCGGAACGCCTCGCCGACACCAGGTCGTTGCGTTGGCACGCGTCGTGGGGACAGGGCGGGTTCCCCGCTGGGTCGGACGGGACCGCTGTCGGCGTCGCGGGACCGGCGATGCTGCTCGACCTCACGCAGCAACAGGTCACCGTTGAGGGTCGGCCGTTCCGCGTTCGCACGCTGCCGGACTGGGAGCGGGAGCAGGCCGCGCACGACCTGCGCCTCTCACCGCGTCTGCTGATGGCGTGGCCCGTCGCCCCCCTCTCGGCGGTGGTCGCCCACTTCGAGGACATCACGCCGGCGCCGCTGGCAGACGGACCCCAGGACGCAGTTCGTCGCCGGCCTTCGCGTGGTGGCCCGCAGGATGCCCGCTGACCGCGGCCCACCGCTGGGCGCTGTGGATGCCCTGAACCGAGCGCCGTCGTCAGTCGGTCAGCACGTGGAGATGCCGGCGATCGCCTGGCGCGAGAGCACGCGCGAACGAGGCGTCGAACGTGGCCAGCCGCAGCTGATGGGCTGCGGCGAGGTTGAGGAGGTGGAAGTCCGTCACCTGTGACGGTCCCGCCAGCCACGACGTGTCCACGTGGGGCTCGGCGAGCGACGAGTCGTCCGCCAAGAACCGGTGCGTGGGCACCGCCCTCATTTCCCCGAGCGCAGCGAGCACCTCGGCCCCGCCGATCTCGTGACCGGTCACCCGCGGATTGGTCAGGAGCCGCAGGTAGGCGGCCTCCGTCATCGGGGTGGTGGCCCAGGTGACGCCCTGCCCGAACCAGCGTGTCGCTGCCGCGTGATGCTGATGGGTGGTGAGGCTGAGAGCGACCAGGACGTTGACGTCAAGGAGGAAGTCACTCACCCCTCGGACTCGTCTCGATACCGGCGGACCGTGTCGTCGGTGACGACCGGCGCGCCGGTAGGCGCCTCGAAGACGGGAAACCCGGTCGTGGACGCCCTCGAGACGCCAGCACTCGTCGACAGTCCGCGTCGAGCGAGCTCGGAGACCGCAGCACCCAGCGATATCCCCCTTTCGCGGGCTCGCACTCGGGCCACGGTGAGGACCACGTCATCGATGTCCAGGGTCGTTCGCATCACCGCATCATATCATCAGCGCATCGTACTGCTCTCTGGACCGGTCGGTCAGTCAGCGGCCGAGGCCGTTGATCATCGTCCGCATCGCGAAGTCGAACCGATCGTGGCCCTCACCGGCGGTGAGCTCGGCCGCATACCGCTTGGTGAGCGGGTAGTCGTCCGCCGACAGCGCCTCGAACCGGCCCATCAACGTGTCGTGGGTGGCCACCCACCCGCCGTCGGTTTCCAGCTGCCTCGCCCACAGCCCGAGCTCGAGGCAGTACGCGTTTATGTAGAGGCTGAGCGCGTCGATCGCCCACGCTGCCGTCTGAGCGGGCACGCCGCCGGCCAGGAGGATGCCGAGCATGCCCTCGCTGAGGCGCAGCGCCTCGGGGTTGGAGGGCACCACGCCGAGCGCCGCCTGGGAGATGCCGGGGTAGCGCAGGTACTGGTCGCGGATCTGCGCCGCGAGGTCGAAGATCTGCTCTCGCCACGTCTCCGGATCCGGCTCGGGTAGGACGATGCGCGAGCAGAGGTACCCGATGAGCAGCTCGTCGAGGTCCGCCTTGTTGACGACGTGCGCGTACAGCGACGCCGGACCGGTGTCCAGGGTGGCCGCCACCCGACGCATTGTCAGGGCCTCGAACCCTTCGGCCGCAACGATGTCCAGGGCCGTCTGCACGATCCGCTCGACGCTGAGCGGTGGCTTCCGGGAGGACTGGGCGGCCCGCTTCTCGAGCTTGCGGAGCTGCCGCTCGATCCGCCGGTCCACGGGCATACCGCGGACTCTACTTGACACGAACGCCGTTCGTCGGTAGAACACCGTTCGTGAGTATCGAACAGCGTTCGTCCAAGACCTCGACCGCCCCGTCCCTCGTCGCGCAGCACTACTGGATGGTCCTCGTCGTCGTCCTGGTGGCCGACGTCATGGACCTCGTCGACTCGACCGTCGCGAACCTCGCCGGCCCGTCGATCCGGGCCGACCTCGGCGGGGGCGACACCACGCTGCAGTGGGTGCTCGCGGCATACACCACCGCCTTCGCCCTGGGACTGGTCACCAGCGGCCGCCTGGGCGACCTGTTCGGGCGGCGCCGGATGTTCCTCGTCGGCATGGCCGGCTTCACGTTGGCGTCACTCGCCTGCGGCCTCGCGCCGGGCGCGGGCTGGCTCATCGTCGCGCGGGTGTTACAGGGCCTGTTCGGCGCCGTGATGATCCCCCAGGGACTGGCGCTCGTGAAGGTCGCCTTCCCGCCGGAAGAGCTGGGCAAGGCGTTCATCCCCTTCGGCCCGGTCATGGGTCTCGCGGGCGTGGCCGGACCGATCCTCGCCGGCTGGCTCATCGACGCGAACCTCGCCGGCTCACATTGGCGCGCGATCTTCCTCATCAACGTGCCGATCGGGGTCGTGGCCTTCGCCCTCGCGTGGCGCTGCCTGCCGCACGAGACCGGTGAGAACCGCAACGCGCGGCTCGACCTGCGGGGAGTCACCCTGCTCACGCTGGCCTCGGCGATGCTCATGGTGCCGCTGGTCCAGGGCCGCGAGCTCGGCTGGCCGGCCTGGACGTGGGTCCTCATGATCGGCTCGCTCGGCGTCTTCGCGCTGTTCGTCCGGTCGGAGCGACGGAGCAACCACCCGGTCATCGAGCCGTCGCTGTTCCAGAAGCGCAGCTTCGTCGTCGGCCTCGTCGTCATCGCCGCCTTCTTCACCGCGCTGACCGGGTTCACCCTGGCCTTCAACCTGCTCATGCAGCTCGGCCTCGGCTGGACGCCGCTGCATTCCGGCCTCTCGCTGATCCCGTGGGCGCTGGGCACCGCCATCGGCGCCGGGCTCGCCGGGGCGTTCCTCGCGGCGAAGCTCGGTCGGGCCACGCTGCAGCTCGGCCTGGGCATCGCGCTGATCGGGATGATCGGCCTGTGGTGGTCGGTCGGACACTTCGGCACCGACCTCACGTCGTGGTCGGTCGCCCCGGCGCTGCTGGTGTCCGGGTTCGGCTCAGGACTCGTCTTCGTGCCGCTGTTCGGCTACATCCTCGGCGACGTGTCGGAGGCCGAGGTCGGCACCGGCTCCGGCCTGCTCAACGCGGTACAGCAGTTCTCCGGGGCGATCGGCGTCGCCGCCCTGGGCACGCTGTTCTTCTCGCGGGTGGAGCTCGACGGCGGGTTCGTCGGAGCGACGCAGGTGGTGCTGGTGTGTGCGACGGTCCTGTATGCGGTGACGCTCGCCCTGGTGGGGCTGCTCCCGAAGGTCACGCAGGAGGAGCACGCCTAATCAGCCGGGTGGAGGTATATCCGAGACGCTGGAGCGCTCGGACATACCTCCATCGGGCGATGGCTCCACACGAGTGGAAGCCCGCGGTCAGGCGCGCTCGGCGGCCACGGTCTCGGGGCGCTCGAGGGCGACTGTCGTGCGGAGCGGAACCTCGCGGATGAAGACGACCGCGACCAGGGCGACGACCGCGACGACGGCGGCCACGAGGAAGATCTGGCCGGTCGCGTCGCCGTACGCGGTCCGCACGATGGTCGCGATCACCGGGGGCATGCCCTTGAGGTCCAGCGTGCCCGCCTCGCCGGAACCGGCTGCCGCGGTGACCGCCGGGCCTAGCGCGACGAGACCGTCGTGCACCTTGTTCTGGACGAGGCCGGCCAGCACCGCACCCAGGGCGGACACCCCGACGGCGCCACCGAGCGAGCGGAAGAACGAGACCGCCGCGGAGGCCGCGCCGATGTCCCGGACGTCGACGGTGTTCTGGACGGCGAGGACGAGGTTCTGCATCAGCGCGCCCATACCGAGGCCCATGACCGCCATCGAGATGCCACTCTCCCAGGCAGGGGTGTCGTGCCGCAGCAGCGACAGCCCGGCCAGGCCGACGACGAGGAAGATGCCGCCGCCCACGAGGAACGCCTTCCAGCGTCCGGTCCGGCTGATGATCTGGCCCGCGATCGTCGACGACAGCATCGCCGCGACCATCAGCGGGATGGTCATGAGTCCGGCCTTGGTCGGGCTGTAGCCCTGCGCGACCTGGAAGTACTGGCCGAGGAACGTCGTCCCGCCGAACATCGCGATCCCGACGGCGACGCTGGCGACGATGGACAGGATGGCGGTCCGGTTGGCGAGGACCTTCAGCGGTACCAACGGTTCAGAGGCCCGACGCTCGACGCGGAGGGTGACCCAGCCGAAGACGATCGTCGCGACGACGAACGCCGCGGACGGCCACGAGAGCCAGGCGAAGTCGGTGCCCGCGAAGGTCACCCAGAGCAGCGGCAGGCTGGCGGTGACGGCGATGAGTAACGCGCCCAGGTAGTCGATCTTCGGCTGCCGCCGCACCGTGTGCAGGTGCAGCTGCGTCTGCAGGACGACGATCGCGACGATCGCCAGCGGGACGCAGATGTAGAACGTCCAGCGCCATCCCCACGAGTCGACGACGAACCCGCCGAGCAGCGGGCCGCTGACCGTGGCCACGGCCATGACCGCCCCCATGTAACCGGCGTAGCGACCGCGCTCGCGGGGGGCGACGATCGCGCCCATGATGGCCGCGGAGAGCGCGGTCAGGCCGCCCATGCCGATGCCCTGGACGACGCGGCAGGCGATGAGGAACGGGACGTTGTGGGCCATCCCCGCGGCTACCGAACCAGCGACGAACACGACCGTCGCGCTCTGGACGAGCACCTTCTTGCTGAACAGGTCGGCGAGCTTGCCCCAGATGGGAGTGGTCACGGTGGTCGCGAGGAGCGAGGCCGTGATGATCCAGGTGTACTGGCTCTGCGTGCCCTGGAGGTCGCCGATGATCGTGGGCAGCGCGGTCGCGACGATGGTCGACGACAGCATCGCCGTGAACAGCGCCGCGAGCAGGCCGGTCATGGCGCGGAGGATCTCGCCGTGGCTCATCTCGCCGGGAATGGAATTGGCGCGGACGACGGCAGTCGCGCGGTGGCGGCCCTTGGGGCGCGTGCGCAGCGCGGTACGACTGCTGGGCTCCTCGAGGGCGACGGTGCCGCCCTCGGAGTCGGTGGGACGTTCGGTGGTGACGGTCATGCGTACGCCTTCTGGTTCTGGTTCGGGTTCTGTTTCGTGGTGTCGTCGGCGACGCTGTCGGCGAACGCGGTGCTCAAGGGATCCGTCAGGGGGTTCAGTGCGGGTATGCCGCCCGTGCGCATGTCCGAGACGGTGCGGCTGAGGGCGGTGTCGAGCTCGGTCAGGCCCTGGAGGACCTCGCGCGCCTTGGCGTCGTCCCACCCGTCGAGGACGGCGGCGACGCGACGCGCGTGCTCGCGATGCTGCTCGGCGAGGAACTGGACGCCGCCGGCCGTGAGCGACAGGAGCGACGCCCGCGCGTCGGCCGGGTCGGGCCGGCGGACGACGTAGCCCAGGGACTCGACGGTGGCGACCGCCCGTGACACGGCGGACGCCGAGACGCCGAGCGCGCACGCGATGTCGCCCGAGCGGCTGGGCTCTTCGTGCAGGCGCTTGAGGATGGCGAGGGCGATGCCGGTCGGACCGAGCTGCTCGTGACGCAGGTGGGAGTAGGAACGCGCCGTCCGGATCAGTCCGGACAAGGCACCGACGATCTCCAGGGCGACGGGTTCGCTGACGGTCATGACGGGCTCCAATTGGTTGTGACACGCAACTATAGCCTTAAAGGTTGACCAACGCAACGAATATTCCCGGCGTCAGAAGGCCAGGTCGTCGTTGAGCTGGCCGAGGAGCCGCGCGAGCTCGCGGACGTCGGACTCTGACCAGCGGCCGAGGATCGACGAGACCCGCTGACGGCGGGCGCTGATCGCCGCAACGAGGGAGGTCCGGCCGGGTTCGGTGATGGTGAGGAGCCGGGCCCGAGCGTCCTCCGCGGACGGTTCCCGGGTGACCAGGCCGAGCCGCTCCAGCACGGCGATGTTGCGGCTCATCGTCGACTTGTGCAGGCCCAGCGTCTCGGCGACGTCGATCGCGCGGACCCCATGGGGCAGGGAGTCGGACAGGTCGGAGATGGTGACGAGGACCGTGTAGGAGGCGACGTCGAGGTCGGGGTGGACCTGGGCGGCGATGGACGACGACGCCACCCGCGACCGCCGGAAGAACCGGGTCAGCTCGCGTTCGAGGTCGTGCAGGTTGCTGCGTTCCGCGGTGCTCACTCCCCTAGCCTGCCGGGTCGACCCCGTCAACGGTGAGCACGCGGCAGAACTCGTCGAGGACCGCGTCAGTGAACAGGACGAACCGGACGAGCTCGACACCCTCGCCGTGGTCCGGCTGGAACGCTGCATCTACCGCGATGTCGGCGACGACGGCCGGCGCCCAGCCGTAGACGCCGGCGCTCACCGCGGGGAAGGCCACAGACCGTGCCCCGATCTCGGCGGCCACGTCGAGCGACCGGGTGAAGCAGCGTCGCAACAGGTGCGGGTCGCGTTGGCCGCGGTGCCAGTTCGGCCCGACGGTGTGGATGACCCAGCGCGCGGGCAGGTCCGCGCCAGAGGTCGCCACCGCGTCGCCCACCGGAAGACCGCCGGGGTACGCGTCTCGCCGCACCTGCCGGCAGGCCGCCAGCAGCCGAGGTCCGGCCGCCCGGTGGATGGCGCCGTCCACGCCGCCGCCACCCAGGAGAGAGGAGTTGGCTGCGTTGACGATCGCGTCCACCCGCTCGACGGTGATGTCGCCCCGCACCGCCTCGACCCGGCGGGACGGGGAGTCCACTGTCCGCATACCGGGGCTCCTTCGCTCGGGGTTCCCAGAGTAAACCTGAGCGGAATAGACTCAACTTTGTCCGACGTTGTCCTCGGTGAACCGGCATACCCGCATTCCCGCTGAAAGAGGTACCCGCACTCCATGGATCTGCAGCTGACCACCAAGGCCAACGAGGCCCTAGCGGCCGCCACGCGCGCGGCCGCCGCGCACGGACATCCCCAGATCGAGCCCGCCCAGGTGCTCAAGGCGTTGGCCGAGCAGTCGGAGACGACGACGCCGGCGCTGCTCGAGGCCGCCGGGACCACCGTCGCCGTCGCCGTTGCCGCGGCCGACCGGATCCTCGCCGCGCTGCCGTCGGTGTCCGGCTCGTCGGTACCCACCCCGCAGCTGTCGCGCGGGGCGCTGGCCGTGTTGGAGAACGCCCGCTCGCTGATGGCGTCGATGGGCGACACGTTCATCTCGACCGACCACCTGCTGCTCGCACTCGCGCGCACCGGCGCCTTCGGCCTCGACGCGGGTGCCATCGAGGCGGCCATCCCGCAGCTGCGCGGTGGGCGTCGCGTCGACTCCGAGCAGCCAGAGGCGACCTTCCAAGCGCTGGAGAAGTACGGCACCGACCTGACCGCCGCCGCCCGCGAGGGCCGCTTGGACCCGGTGATCGGTCGCGACGCCGAGATCCGGCGCGTCGTGCAGGTGCTCTCGCGGCGGACCAAGAACAACCCCGTCCTCATCGGCGACCCCGGTGTCGGCAAGACCGCCGTCGTCGAGGGACTGGCCCAGCGCATCGTCGCGGGCGACGTGCCGGAGAGCCTGCGCGGCAAGACGCTGATGAGCCTCGACCTCGGGGCGATGGTGGCCGGCGCGAAGTACCGCGGCGAGTTCGAGGAGCGCCTCAAGGCCGTGCTCGAGGAGATCACCGGGTCCGAGGGCCGGGTCATCACCTTCATCGACGAGCTGCATACCGTCGTCGGTGCCGGCGCGACCGGCGAGGGCACGATGGACGCCGGCAACATGCTCAAGCCGATGCTGGCCCGGGGCGAGCTGCGGCTCGTCGGCGCGACCACGCTCGACGAGTACCGCAAGCACATCGAGAAGGACGCCGCCCTGGAGCGACGGTTCCAGCAGGTCTTCGTCGGCGAGCCGTCGGTGGAGGACACCATCGCGATCCTCCGCGGGCTCAAGGAGCGGTACGAGGCGCACCACAAGGTGGCCATCGCCGACGCCGCGCTGGTCGCGGCGGCCGCGCTGAGCGACCGCTACATCACCGGGCGCCAGCTGCCCGACAAGGCGATCGACCTCATCGACGAGGCCGCGTCCCGGCTGCGGATGGAGATCGACTCGAGCCCGGTGGAGATCGACGAGCTGCGTCGTCAGGTCGACCGGCTGAAGATGGAGGAGCTGCACCTGCAGGCCGAGACCGACGACGCCTCGCGCGAGCGGCTCGCCCGTCTGCAACAGGACCTCGCCGACCGCCAGGAGCAGCTCGACGCGCTCAACGCGCGGTGGGAGTCCGAGAAGGCCGGACTCAACCGGGTCGGTGACCTGAAGTCGCAGCTCGACGAGCTCCGCAGCCAGGCCGAGCGGCTCCAGCGTGAGGGCGACCTCGGCAGCGCGTCGGCGATCCTCTACGGCCAGATCCCTTCGGTCGAAAGGGAGCTGGAGGCGGCGGCCGGCGATGAGTCGGCGGTGGTCGGCAACGTCATGGTCAAGGACGAGGTGGGTAGCGACGACATCGCCGACGTCATCTCGGCCTGGACCGGCATCCCCGCCGGGCGGCTGCTCGAGGGCGAGACCGAGAAGCTCCTGCACATGGAGCAGCACCTCGGCGCCCGCCTCATCGGCCAGGTCGACGCGGTGCGTGCGGTGTCGGACGCCGTTCGCCGCGCCCGCTCCGGCATCGCCGACCCCGACCGGCCCACCGGGTCGTTCCTCTTCCTCGGCCCGACCGGGGTCGGCAAGACCGAGCTGGCCAAGTCGCTCGCCGACTTCCTCTTCGACGACGAGCGGGCGATGGTCCGGATCGACATGTCGGAGTACTCCGAGCGGCACGCGGTCGCGCGGCTCATCGGGGCGCCTCCGGGCTACGTGGGGTACGAGGAGGGCGGCCAGCTCACCGAGGCCGTGCGCCGTCGGCCCTACTCGGTGATCCTCCTCGACGAGGTCGAGAAGGCCCACCCGGAGACCTTCGACATCCTCCTGCAGGTGCTCGACGACGGCCGCCTGACCGACGGCCAGGGACGCACCGTGGACTTCCGCAACGTCATCCTCGTGATGACGTCGAACCTGGGTTCGCAGTACCTCGTCGACCCGCTGCTCACGCCGGAGTCGCGCAAGGAGGCGGTGCTCGGTGTGGTGCGGCAGACGTTCAAGCCCGAGTTCCTCAACCGCCTCGACGAGGTCGTCATCTTCGACCCGCTGTCGACCGATGACCTCACGCAGATCGTCGACCTGCAGGTCCACGCGCTGGCCAACCGACTGCGCGACCGTCGGATCACCCTCGACGTGACCGACGCCGCCAAGGAGTGGCTGGCCCTGACCGGCTACGACCCGAGCTACGGCGCCCGCCCGCTGCGGCGGTTGGTGCAGAAGGAGATCGGCGACCGACTGGCCAAGTCACTGCTGTCCGGCGAGGTCCGTGACGGCGGCACCGTGAAGGTCGACCTCGACGCCGAGGCGGACACCCTCGTCCTGCGCTGACATCGGAGGGTCGTGGCCCTGATCCGGGCCACGACCCTCCGATCCGATCGATCTCAGCCGAAGAACGTCCGCAGGTCGCTGACGAGGAGCTCTGGCACCTCGAGCGCCGCGTAGTGGCCGCCGCGCTCGAACTCCGACCAGTGCTCGATCCCCGTGTTGTCGCGCTCGGCGAACGGCCGGATGGTCTGGAAGTCGTCCTTGAACACGGCGACGCCGATCCGACCGTGGCTGACCTGCGGCTCGGCTCCGGAGTGCCCCTCGGCGTAGTGGTACCGCACCGCGTTCGCGGACGTGTTGGTCAGCCAGTAGAGCGACACCTGCGTGAGGACCTGCTCCGTGGACACCAGGCTGGACCCGTTGCCGAAGTTCTCGAACAGCTCGTTGTAGGCCAGCTGGCCCACCGGCGAGTCGGACAACGCTGCCGCGATGGTCTGCGGGCGGGTGCCGTTCATCCCGTTGTACCCGCCCACCGACTGAAACCAGCCGAGGAACTCCAGCGCCGCGTACTCCTTCGGCCCGAAGTCCTCCATCTCGTCCGGCGCTCCGGACGGGAACGAGAACAGCTGCAGCACGTGCGCGCCGAGGAACCCGGGCGGGTCCAGGACCGCCAGCTCGCGCGAGACCATGGCGCCGCCGTCGCTGCCGTGGGTCCCGTAGGAGTCGTACCCGAGCCGGCGCATGAGGGTGTCGTATGCGCCGGCGACGGCGGCCGTCGTCCAGTCGCCGCCGCCGGGGGCCGGGGCCATCGGGGTGCTGAAGCCGAAGCCCGGCATCGACGGGACGACGAGGTGGAAGGCGTCCTCGGCCCGGCCGCCGTGCGCCACCGGGTCGGTGAGCGGGCCGATCAGGTCGAGGAACTCGGCGAACGAGCCGGGGTAGGTGTGCAGGAGGAGCAGCGGGGTGGCGTTCGGCTCGGCCGAGCGGACGTGGACGAAGTGGACGGTCTGCCCGTCGATGTCGGTGACGAAGTTCGGGACGGCGTTCATCCGCGCCTCCTGTGCGCGCCAGTCGAACCGCTGCCAGCGCTCGACCATGTCCTGCAGGTAGGAGACGGGGGTGCCGTAGCTCCACGCGTCGCCGAGGGCCGGTACCGGGTAGCGGGTGTGGGCCAGCCGGTGCTGCAGGTCGTCGAGGGCGTCCTGCGGGATGTCGATGGTGAAGGGCCGGATCTGGGTGTTCGTGGTGGTCGTCATGACCGCTACGCTAGGAAGGGTTCAGGAACGTTTCGTTCCTGTTAGTCCGATCAGTTCTGCGAGGTTCCGACGTGCTGGAGAGCTCGGCACGGCTGCTCGCCCTGCTCGGGCTCATGCAGTCCCGGCGCGACTGGACGGGGCCGGAGCTGGCCGAGCGGCTCGGCGTCACCGACCGGACCGTCCGCAAGGACGTGGACCGGCTCCGGCTGCTCGGGTATCCGGTCGACGCGGTGCGCGGGCCGCACGGGCGCTACCGCCTCGGGGTCGGCGCGTCCTTGCCGCCGCTGCTCCTCGACGAGGACGAGGCCGTGGCGGTGGCCGTCGGCCTCCGGGCCGCGACCGGGATCACCGGGATCGAGGAGACGAGTATGCGGGCGCTCGCCAAGCTCGACTCCGTGCTCCCGCACCATCTGCAGCGCCAGGTCTCGGCGATGCACGAGGCGGTCCTCAAGGGGCCGGAGAACACCGGTTCCAACGTCGAGGACCCCGTCGTCGACGCGGCTGTGCTGACGGCCCTGGCCGCGGCGATCCGCGACCACGAGGAGGTCCGGTTCGACTACCAGGGCGAGGCGCCGACGGACCGCCGGCAGGTCGAGCCCTACCGGTTGGTCTCCTGGCAGCGGCGCTGGTACCTCGTGGCCCGCGACGCGCATACCGACCGGTGGGCGCCCTACCGCGTGGACTGGCTGACGCTGAGAACCCCTGGGGGACGGCGGTTTCGGCCGGTGGCCTTCCCCGGTGACTACACGTCGTTCGTGCTGCGCGAGGTCGCGGTCGCGGGATGGGCGGTGCACTGCCGGGTCCGCGTGGATGCGTCGGCCGAGGAGGTCCTCGCGCGGGTCAACCCGACGGTCGGCGTGGTCGAACCGGTCGACGAGTCCCACTGCGACCTCGTCACCGGCGGCGACAGCGTCGAGGTGGTCGCGGTGTGGATCGGCATGCTCGGCCTCGACTTCCACGTCGAGGAGCCGCCGGCCCTGGTCGAGGCCCTGCGGGTCCAAGCCCGGAGGTATGCCGCCGCGGTCCCCAGCTGACGGCGGAGGGCTGTGGTCGTGGGGGCAACACCAAGCCTCCGGCGAAGCCCTGTGGATGAGTCCACGGCCGGTGGCTCGGCTGACGCCAGGCTGGCGGTATGCCTCGATCGAGCGACGCCCGACCGGACTTTCGCGTGCTTGGCGCGCCCAACCCACCCCGGGAGGCGAGTGAGCTGCGGGCGACCAGTGTCGAACAGCGAGGCCTGCTGACGCGGGAGCAGTGCCTCGGTGCCGGGATGACGGCCGCGGCGGTCCGGTGGAAGGTCGATAGGCGCGTCTGGGAGCCCGTGCACCGCGGGGTCTACCAGACGCGGCCGGGCAAGGACGACTGGCACACCGCTGCCCTCGCCGCCCTGCTCGCCGTTCCTGGTTCGGCGTGGTCGCACCAGACCGCAGGCTTCGTCGAGGGGCTGGTGGGCACGCCGCCCCTGGTCGTCGACCTGCTGGTGGACGAACGTCGTCGGGTGGCGACGCCGGCTGGTGCCAGGCTGCACCGTCGGGTCGATGCGGACGCCTTCGTCGACCCACTGCACTGGCCGTGGCGCGTCGACGTGGACCACACCGTGCTCGATCTGGCCGCCAAAGGATCGGAGAGCGACGCCGTGGCCCTCCTTGGACGGGCCTTCTCCCGCCACCTGACCAGCGAGGCGGCGCTGCGGCCGCGACTGGCCGCCCGCACGCGGTATCCGCACCGGGGGCTCCTGGACGACGTCCTTGCCGACGTCGCCGACGGAGCGCAGAGCGTCATGGAGGTGCGGTTCGTTCGCGACGTCGAACGGGCCCATGGCCTGCCGCTGGGCCGTCGTCAGGCCCCGACCCTCTCCAGCGGGCTGCGACTCCACGATGTCGCCTACGACGAGGAGCGCGTCCTCGTTGAGCTGGACGGCCGGCTCGGTCACGAGGGTCCGGCCCGCGTCGGCGACGGGATCCGTGACCGGCGCAGTGCGACGCTCGGATGGCTCACCGTGCGCGCGTTCTGGGTCGACGTCGCCGTCACGCCGTGCGAGCTCGCCCGGGAGGTCGGGGTGATCCTCGGGTCTTGCGGGCGGTCCGGCCGCCTGCGACGCTGCCGGCGGCGCGACTGCGTCACCTGAGTGTGGGACGTCGGAGCGTTGTGGCGGTCAAAGCGACCACAACCCTCCGATGTAGAGGTCGTCCTCAGGCCGTGAGGTGCTGCTGCTTGGCCAGCTCCGCCGGCATGTAGTCGTAGCGCAGCAGGGACCGGGTGAACAGGCCGGTCCCGTGCGACACCGAGCGCAGGTCGATCGGGTACCGCGACAGCTCGACCTGGGGCACCTCGGCGTGCACTACGGTCCGTCCGGACACCTCGGCCGGCTCGGTCCCGAGGACCGCGCCCCGTCGGCCGCGCAGGTCCGACATCACCGACCCGACGTAGTCGTCGTCCACGGTGATGTCGACCCTGTCGATCGGCTCGAGCAGCGACACGGTCGCCTCGTTGGCCGCCTCCTTGAGGGCCATCGACGCCGCCGTCTGGAACGCCATGTCGGACGAGTCGACCGAGTGGGCCTTGCCGTCGAACAGGGTGATCCGCACGTCCACCACCGGATAGCCGCTCAGGACGCCCTTCTCCAGCTGAGCACGCGCGCCCTTCTCGACCGACGGGATGAACTGCCGCGGCACCGAACCCCCCACCACCTTGTCGACGAACTCGACGCCACCACCGCGCTCCAGCGGCTCGATCTCGATCTGGCAGACCGCATACTGGCCGTGGCCACCGCTCTGCTTGACGTGCCGGCCCTGCACGGTGCACTTGCGCACGAACGTCTCGCGCAGCGCGGTCCGGAACGGCTCGGCCTCGACCTCGACGCCGTAGCGGTCGCGAAGCCGGCTGAGGATCTCCTCGACGTGGGCCTGGCCCATCGTCCACAGCACGACCTGGTGCGTCTCCGGGTTGTGCTCCATCCGCATCGTCACGTCCTCGGCGACGACCCGCTGCAGCGCGCCCGCGAGCTTGTCCTCGTCGCGCTTGTTGGAGGCGTGGATCGCCACGGGTAGCAACGGGTCCGGCAGCACCCAGGGCTCGATGAGCGCCGGCCGGTCCTTGGCCGAGAGGGTGTCTGAGGTCTCGGCGTGCGACAGCTTGCTGACGAGGACCAGCTCGCCGGCAATGCCCCGGTTCGTGTGACGGGTGGCGTCGTCGAGCGGCGAGCTGAGCGGGCCGACGCGCTCGTCGTCGTCGTGGTCGGTATGCCCCTCGACCGGCGCGCCGCCACGCCGCTCGACGAACTCGCCCAGGTGCCCGGACACGTGCACGACATCGTCCGCGCGCAGGGTGCCCGAGAACACGCGGACCAGCGACAGCCGGCCGACGTAGGGGTCGCTGGTGGTCCGGATGACCTCGGCCACCAACGGTCCGTCGGGGTCGCAGGTGACGGCCGGGAGGGTGGCGCCGACGGGACTGTATGCGGTCGGCGCGGTGCGGCTGGCTGGCGACGGGAAGCACTGTTCGATGACCTCGAGCACCTCCTCGAGGCCGACGCCGGTGGCCGGGGAGATCGGGACCAACGGGAAGAAGGTCGCCTTGGCGACGGCCGCCTTGAGGTCCTCGATGACCGTGTCGGTGGAGATGTCCTCGCCCTCGAGGTAGCGGTCGAGCAGGGTGTCGTCCTCGGACTCCTCGATGATCGCCTCGATGAGCGGCCCACGACGGTCCTCGATCGCGGCGGCCTCGTCGCCCTCGGGATCCCGCTCAGAGCGCGAACCGTCCGACGAGTCGAACACCCGCTGGCTGAGCAGCCCCATCGACCCGACGACGACCTTCTCGGCGTCGTGGACGGGCAGGTAGAGCGCCTGCGCGTCCCCGAACGCCCGCTGGCACCGCGCGATGGTGTCGTCGTAGTCGGACCGGGGCATGTCGAGCTTGCTCACGGCGACGGCCCGGGGCACGCCGACCGCCGCGAGCTCCTGCCACAGCAGTGCGGTCGCACCGTCGATGTCGTCGGCAGCCGAGATGACGAAGATCGCCGCGTCCGCGGCGCGCAGGCCGGCCCGGAGCTCGCCCACGAAGTCGGGGAACCCGGGGGCGTCGATGAGGTTGATCGTCACACCGTTGCTCTCGAACGAGGCGACGGACAACCCGACCGACCGGTTGCGTTCGCCCTCCTGGGGACGTCGCCCCGGGACGCGGGCCGCGACGAGGTGGTCGAACAGCGTGGACTTACCGGCTCCGCCCGGACCGACGAGGACGACGTTGCGGATGTCCTCGGGGGTCCGGGGCTGGGGCGCAGGGGATGACTCGGTTTTCGCAGCGCCTTTGCTCACTACCCCACCCTGTCAAGCACCTCCTGAGGGCACAAGGGCAGCGTGCTTCTACCATGACCGGCGTGCGGGAGGGGAGCGCGGCCGGCCGCGCACAGACGCTGAACGCCCTCGGCCGCGCGGCCGAGGCACTGACCGTCGTCTCGTCCGGCCTGGCCGAGGAGCCGCAGGACGTCGACCTGCTCGTCCAGGGCGCGGTGGCCCTCGTCCAGCTGGACCGGGACGACGAGGCCGTCCGCTACTGCCTCGCGGCGGCCGCCGCCGACCCGGACTCCGTCGTCGTCCAGAAAGTCCTGTCGGTGGCCCTGCGCGGCGCCGGCGACCGGGTCGGCGCCTACCACGCCGCCGTCCGCGCGACCCAGCTCGCGCCGCACGACCCGGGCGCCCACATCCAGGTCGCCCACTCGGCGTCCGACCTGCGCGACCCCCACAACGGGCGGATGGCCGCGGAGTACGCGCTGCGCCTCGCACCGTCGAGCCCGTCCGCCCACCTGGCCATGGTGGCCGCGCTCTTCCCTCCGGGATCGCCGCCATCCAAGGCGACGATGCGCGAGGCCGAGCAGCACGCCCGGACGGCGCTGTCCCTGAGGCCGGACGATCACGTGGCGCTCAACGAGCTCGCCCGCATCCAGATGGCCCGCGGCCGTCTGGTCAGCGCGGCCGGCCACCTCTCCACCTCGGTGCGCGCGGCGCCGTTCGAGACCGTCATGCAGCGGAACATGGACCTCGTCCTCACCGGTCTCATCGCACGGTTCCACTGGATCCTGTTCCTCGTCTGGTTCGTCGGTACCCAGGTCGTCGGCGCCGCCAACGGTCAGCCGCCCCGATGGCTGCTCGTCCTCCTCGGCGCCATCGGCGCGGTGGCGCTGGGCTGGATCGCCTGGCAGCTCCGGGCGCAGGTGCCCGCCGACATGCGCCTGGGGTTCCTGCGCGGCTTCGCCCGCCGGCAGCGGCTGGCGGCGGTCTGGGGGGTATGCCTGTTGCTCACCTGCCTGCTGTTCCTCGCCGCCGCCGTGTCGCCGACCTCCCTCGCGCTGACCCTGTTCGTCGTGGGTGGTGGCCCGCTGTTCCTCGGGGCGGTGCTCAGCTGGGTCCGGTTCTTCCGTGACCGACGGGCCTCGTAGCCTGACCGGTGTGACCGACCCGGGGAACCCGCTCATCGCCTCGCTGGCTCGTGCCGTCGAGGCGGCGCCGGGCGACGTGACGCTCCGGGTGCACCTGGCCGAGCTGCTCCTCGGCGACGGCCAGCAGGACGCCGCCGTGAGCCACTGCGCCGCGGCGCTGCAGCGGGACCCCGGGAACGCGGCCGCTCGTGAGCTGATGAGCCGCGCCATGGGCGGCGGCGTCACGCATACCGAGCCGTCGGCCGGCGCCGCCCCGACACCGGTGAGGGGCGAGTTCGACTGGCGCCAGGCCGAGTCCGACATCTCCGACGTCGCCCCGCAGCCGATGTTCGTGGACGACGAGAACGCCCCGCCGCCCGACGTGTCGGCCTGGGACGTCGAGAAGTCCGGGATCACGCTCGCCGACGTCGGCGGCATGACCCAGGTCAAGGAACGGCTGACCGCCGCGTTCCTCGCTCCGATGCGCAACCCGGAGCTGCGGCGCCTCTACGGCAAGAGCCTGCGCGGCGGGATGCTGCTCTACGGGCCGCCCGGCTGCGGCAAGACCTTCATCGGGCGAGCGGTCGCCGGCGAGATGGGCGCGCACTTCGTCAACGTCGGGCTGGCCGACGTGCTCGACATGTACGTCGGAACCTCGGAACGCAACATCCAGGACGTCTTCCGGCTGGCCAGGACCAACGCGCCCTGCGTGCTGTTCCTCGACGAGGTGGACGCCCTCGGACAGAAGCGGAGCCTGACCCGCAGCTCCGGGATGCGGACCGCGGTGAACCAGCTGCTCACCGAGCTCGACGGCGTGAACGACGTCAACGAGGGCGTGTTCGTCATCGCCGCGACGAACCAGCCGTGGGACGTCGACGCCGCCCTGCGCCGGCCGGGCCGGCTCGACCGCACCCTGCTCGTGCTGCCGCCGGACCAGCCCGCGCGGGAGGCGATCTTCCGGCACCACCTGGCGCACCGCCCGGTCGAGGGGATCGACCTGAAGCGGCTGGCCAAGGCGACCGAGGCCTACTCCGGCGCCGACATCGCGCACCTCTGCGAGACGGCGTCGGAGCACGCCCTCATGGACGGGGTCCGGACCGGCACGGTGCGGATGATCGGCATGAAGGACCTGGACGCGGCACTGCGCGAGGTACGCCCGTCGACCACCCCGTGGTTCGACTCGGCCCGCAACGTCGTCCAGTTCGCCAACCAGGACGGCACCTACGACGAGCTCCGGGAGTGGATGCGCAAGCACCGGATGCTCTAAGACGCCGCCCTGGTCGGTGTTCGGGCCCAGTCAGGCCCGAGTGGCCGTCACGAGCAGGTACTCCCAGGGCATGTGGCCGTCCTGGAGGTAGCGGTCGCCGAGGTCCGTGAGGACCTGGTCGAGCTCCGCGACCCGCCCCGGGTCGTCGGCGATGTTGCGGTAGGCGGCGATGGTCGGGCCGTAGTAGGCCTTGAAGAAGTCCCGGAACTCGGCGCCGGTCGTGAACCGGTCGACGTCGAGCTCCTCCCGCGTTGCGGTAAGCGAAGACACCCCGCTTCCGAACAGCTCGCGGACGTGGGTCTCGTTGCCCCACAACGGTCCTGGCGAGGCCCCGGGCGGGGGAGCCGCCGCATACGGCTTCATCGCCGCGAACATCTGACCGATGAACCCCTCGGGCGTCCAGTTGACGAGGGCGATGGTGCCGCCGGATCGGGTGACCCGCAGGAGCTCGTCCGCCACCGGCTGGTGGAACGGCGCGAACATGACGCCCACGAGCGAGAGGACGACGTCGTGCTCGCCGTTCTCGCAGGGCAGGTGCTCCGCGTCGGCCTCGCGCCAGGTGATCTCGAGACCCTCGGCCTCGGCGCGCTGGCGCCCGGTCTCGAGCAGCTCGGGCGTGATGTCGGTGGCCCAGACCTGCCCGCCGGCGAGAGCGGCGGGCAGGCTGGCGTTGCCGGAACCGGCAGCGACGTCGAGGACGCGGTCACCCGGTGCGATTCCGGCCGCCTCGACGATCCGCGGCCCGAGGCTCTGGATGACCTCGGTCGCGACGTTGTCGTAGTTGCCCAGCGCCCACATGGCGCGGTGCTTGGTCTTGATGGGGTCGAGCGTGAGGGCTGTGGTTGTCGTGTCCGTCATGTCTCTGACGGTAGGAACGCTGGGTATGCGCCGGCATCCGTGCGTACGCGTAACCTTCGGCCACGTCGGGTCGGGTTCGTGGCGGTGCGCGCGTAGTCGTTATGCGGTGAGGAGCCGGGCGACGGCCGCCGCCCGCGCCGACCGGCCCTGGACGTCGAGCTTGACGTAGACGTTCTGCAGGTGGCGCTCGACGGTGCGGACGCTCAGGTGCAGTGCCTTCGCGATGTCGTCGTTGTCGTAGCCCTGAGCGGCCAGAGTCAACACCTCGCGCTCGCGGGCGGACAGCGACATGGCCGTCGCGGGTTTGGCCGCCGCGGCCTCGCGGTCCGGGCCGAGGAAATCCTCGACCTCGCGGACGAAGACCGGCCAGGCCTTTTCGTTGGCCAGGATGATGTGGTTCTCGCTGTCGAGGGGCACCAGGCGGGCGCCCCGGATCGACGACGCGAGGAACCGCCCCTCGTCGAACCCGTTGATCTGCTCCCCGGTCGCGTGCAGCACCAAGGTCGGGACGTCCAGCCGCGGCAGGCATTCCGAAGCGCCGTGGTGGCGGCGTTCGTGACGGGAGGCGTAGGCAGAGGTCGCCGAGGCCGAGGCCCGCTGCAGCTCGTCGAGCCAGCCTTTCTGCTCCTCGGTCGCGGCCGGGATGAGCATCGAGGTGAACACGCGGCGGAACGTCGAGTCCGGACGCGCCCAGCCGACCTTGATCATCTGGTCGAACGTGTCCTCGACCTCGGACTCCTCCGGCGTCTGGTCCCGGGCCGCGTCGGCATAGCTGTTGTAGAACAGCAGCCGGGTGACCCGCTCGGGGTGCTCCGCGGCGTACCGGATGGCGACGGGTCCGCCCTGGGCCATGGCCATGAGCGCGAACCGGGGGTACCCGGCGTCCTCGACGACCGCCTCGAGGTCGGCGATCCGCATGTCCAGCGAGAAGTCGGTGACGTCCCAGTCGGAGAGGCCGTAGCCCCGCTCGTCGAACCGGATGACCGTCGCGAAGCGGCCGAGATCCGCGAGGAAGTGCCGCCAGACCGGGCTCTCCCAGTCGAACTGCAGGTGGCTGAGCCAGCACGTCGAGATGACGAGCGGCGGCCCGGAGCCGTGGACGGCATACGCGATCCGCACGCCGTCGGCGGACCGGCAGAACCGGACCTCCTGCGGCGGAGTGCTGGGGGCGCGACTCGACGCCGTCACGGTATGGATGCTACGCCGCGGCTCGATCACGACTGCTCAGAACGCCATGGCCGCGGACGGGGCCAACGGCGTGCGCATCGCCTGTGACAGCTCGCGGACCGCTCCGACGCGCTGTTCGGCGACGAGGCCGGCTCGGTGCTGGGCGGCGAGGTTCCCACCGCCGAGGTATGCGGCGCCAAGGGCCTGGATCGGCAGCGTGACCTCAGCGTCGGCGGAGGTCGCATCGACGGAGGCCTGCCCCGAGGCATCGGCGTGGATCCGCCATCGACCGTCGTTCCAGGGGGCGTGGACGTCCGCGACCTCGAGGACGACGTCGCACGGCTGGGTCCACGTCCGAGCTTCGAGCGCCTCGGGCAGGTCGACGATTCGCACCCAGAGACTGTCGAAGGTCCCGACGTCGGACGTCGACCGTGGGCCACCGGTCCAGAGGACCAGCGGGTCGTCCGCGCCGACCTTTCCGACCTTGACCGTGCCCATGAGGTCGAAGTCGACGAGCCGGCGCAGCAGGACCAGCTGCGCGACCGGCTCACCGACGAGGAGCCATACGGCCAGCTCCCCGGCGGGACGGTACTTCTCCCACTTGTGCGACCGGCGGAACACCGCGAACCCGATGTCCTCACCGTCGCGCCGGGCGAACAGCACCCGCCAGGCCTCTTTCTCGCGCAGCTGCTCGGGCGGTTCGTAGCAGATCCGGTCGTAGTAGGCGACGTCGCCGACGACCGCGCCGAGGCCGGCCACGCGGACGTGACAGTTGTGCATCCGGGTAGGGACGTCCGGGTCGGTGACGGTCGTGAACTGCGACGTGACCTCGGCCGCAGCGGTGTCGAGGCCTGGGGCGGTCAGCGTCGCGTGGCGGCTGAGCTCGACGGTGAGCTCCAGCGAAGCCAACCCGTAACCGTAGCGGCCGTAGATGGCCGGCTCGCTGGCGTGCAGGGCCGAGACGTGGTTGCCGGGCTCCTCGTGGACCCGCTCCAGGTGGTCCCGGATCATCGCCGAGAGGACCCCGCGGCGGCGATGGTCCGGGTGGACACCCACCCAGCTGAGGGCGGCGCAGGGAACGTGGCGGACTCCCGCGTCGGGGCCGGGAACGGCGAGGGTCATCGGGAAGACGCCGTAGACGCCCGGGTAGGTCGCCGGGTCGGCACCGTCGACGTCCGCAGCGAACCGCTGGTCCTCGGGAAGCCCCACCAGCTGCTGTTCGGCCGGGGCCGGGTAGACCTCCTGGAACCAGACGGTCTGGTCCGTGGCGAGGAAGCGGTCGGCGTCCGTCGTGCGGCTGACACGGATCGGGTTCTCGGTCATGGTGTGCAGCCAACCGCTGCGACCCCGTGCATCTCAAGGGGATTGCCGTTCCGTCGATCGGGGGACCCCTGCGTCGTCCCGTCGGACGGCCGGTCAGCGGACGGTCGGAACGGGCCGCGCTGACGACAACACCGGTGGCGTCCGGGTGGTCCGCGCTGACCGTCCGGGCCTGCCCGACCACCACGCCGTTCACGAGAGCTGGACCGACACGGTGGTCGCGGTGAAGCTGGGCGCCGACGACGACGGGATGGTGCTGCTCACCGGGCGGGTGACGCAGGACGGAACCGCGTTGGTCGCCACCCATGGTCTTTCCGGGCGGCTGCTCTGGAGCGACAACCACCGCGTGGCCGGCGAACCACTCGACTACCCGGTGTCGATCGCCGTCGGACCGTTCGGCTCGGGTGGGGCGCCCACCGTCTCGGTGGCCTGGTCCGTGGACGGTCGCCTGACCCTCCACGACGCGAGCCGCGGGACCCGGCCCTACAGCGAAGACGGACAGCCGCTGAACCCGGTCACCGCGCAGCGTTTCGTCACCGGGCGCAACGGCCGACACCTGCTGGCGGTCCGACGACTCCGGGACGCGCACGCCGTCCTCGTCTCCGGCGGCAAGCGTCAGCGCCCTGGCGTGAACCACCGTCCGACCATTGCGGTCCGGCTCAGCGCACGCGGCGGTCGAGGTAGGCCGACACCAACCGGTGCCGGACGGGGCGGAGGGGGTAGTCCCACTCGCCGACCATCTCGACCGCTTCACCGCCGAGCCCGGTCTTGAACCGCAGCAGCCCGAACAGCGGGTCACCCGGGTCGAGGGTGTCCGAGATGCCGCGCAGGTCGTAGACGTCCGCGCCGCCCACGTGGGCGTCCTGCAGCATCTGCCACTGCATGGCATTGCTGGGCCGCCACTCGCGTCCGGCCGACGCCGACGCACCGTGGGTGTAGGACACCGCCGTCCCGACCCGCGTCCGCAGCCCCGCCGCGTAGACCCGCCCCTCCCGGGAGGCGAGACAGAGCTCCAGCCGCGACGGGTCCTCGCCGCGCAGGGAGCGCCACATCCGCTCGAAGAACTCCAGCGGCAGGGGTGGGAAGCCGTCGCGGGCGGCCGTCTCCGCATACAGCTCGTGGAAGGTCGGCAGGTCGTCGGAGCCTCCGGTCGTGACGACCACTCCGGACCCGGAGGCCTTGCGGAGGTTGCGCCGCCACGGCGCGTCCAGCCGCTCGGCGGGGTCCGCGTCCGGTGCGAGCGGCACGTGCGACCGGTACCGAGGATGCATCTGGCCGCCGAACCCCGGTCCGGGCGCCTCGTACTGCGTCCACCCCTGCTCGCGCAGGCTCCTCACCACTGACGCGGCCACCTCCCCGACCTCGTCGGGCGGCACGTCCCGCAGCCGCCCAGGCCCGCGCGAGCGGAGCACTGACCGCAGTGTCTCGATACGCCACCGCCGCAGCACCAGGTCTGGCGCGATCTTGACCGAGAAGACCCCGCACGTCCGTAGATACGCCAGCAGGGACTCGAGGATCCGCTCCGGTCCGAGCCCGGCCCAGTCCACGACCGGCCCCTCGCCGATGTACGCCAGGGACCCCATCGCGGGAACGCGCCGGTAGAGCACCAAGGCGACACCGCGCAGCACCGACCCGTCGAACCAGCCCACGCTCTCTGGGGCCCATCGGGGCGGCATCACGCCCCACGAGGGGCATTGCAGGTACGAGGCGCTCGCGCAGGAGCGGACGAAGTCCAGATGCTCGGTCACCGAGACGGGCCGGACGCTGAGCGGACCGGTCACCTCGTCATCGCCGCGTCAGGCGACGTCTCGTCGCACGAACACCGTTGATGACGTTCCACTTCACCGCACCGGCGACCTCGCGGGCGTGCTCGGCGGCCGTGAAGTCCCGGGCGTTCTCGGCGTCGGCCAGTGCGCGGTCCAGGTCGTGGTCGGCGTCCTGGAGCACTCGCCAGAAGTCGCGCCGCATCGGGCCGATCGCCTCGTAGCCGTAGGACCGGTAGATCCCAGCAAAGAGCGGCTGGAACAGGCGTACCCGCTCGTGCAGCCCGCTGGAGTAGGACATCGGGTTCTTGTGGCGCTTGAGGATGTAGTCGGGCAGCACGTCGGCGAAGGTGTGCCGCAGGATCCACTTCTCGTACCCGTCCCGCATCTTCATCGAGGCGGGCAGTCGCATCGCCATGGTGAGCATGTCGAGGTCGAGGTAGGGCACCCGCGCCTCGACACCGTTGCCCATGCTGGTCCGGTCGACCCGCTGCAGCTCGGTGCGGCTCAGGTGCTGGATCTTGTGGAGGAACAACGCATTCGACTGCTCGGGCGAGATCTCGCGGTACATGTCGTAGCCGCCGAACAGCTCGTCCGACCCGTCTCCGGTCAGGACGACCTTGACGCCGCTGGCGTGGACCTTCTGAAACAGCTTCAGCGAGACCACAGCGTTGATGACGTCGCCGTACTCGGTCGCCTCGCTGACCCGGATCGCCTCGCGTACGTCGGCCAGCCCGATGTCCCTCGGCCGCAACGTGACCACCTCGTGCCGCACCCCGAGGTCGGCGGTGAGGCGACGCGCATACGCGAGGTCCTCGCTGCCCTCGGTGCCGACGGTGAACGCGACGCAGTCCGGGTGCATATCGCGCACGTGAGCGAGCGCCAGCGAGCTGTCCAACCCGCCGGACAGGATGACGCCGACGGTGAGGTCGGTGTCGACCCGCATCCGCACCGCTTCGCGGTAGGTCCGCCGGACGAGGTCCATCGCGTCGTCGAGGTCGTCGACCATCGGCTGGCCCTCGCCGAGCCGGAGCAGGTCGAGGTAGGGGTGCAGCTCGGGGGCCTCGCCGGGCTCGGCCCAGCCGCAGTGACCCGGCGGCACCTCGTGGACGACGATCCCGCGGCCCAGCGGACCGACCAGCGACTTGACCTCCGAGGCGACCGCCAGCCGGCCGTCGACGAGCGTCCAGTAGAGCGGCTTGACCCCGGCGGGGTCGCGAGCCAGGAAGACGCGGCGGGTATGCCGGTCGACCAGTCCGAAGGCGAACTCACCCCGGAAGCGGAGCAGGGCGTCCTCGCCCCAGGCCAGCACCCCTTCGAGGGCCACCTCGGTGTCGGAGATCGACCGCAGCTCGTGACCCGCGCTCAGCAGCTGCTCGCGCAGCCGCTCGAAGTTGAAGATCTCGCCGTTGTAGGACAGCGCCCAGCGGCCGTCGGCGGACAGCCACGGCTGCACCGCGCGGTCGCGGTCGACGATCCGCAACCGGTGGGTGCCGAGCAGGGCCTCGTCGTCGAGGAGGGTCTCCTCGACCTCGCCGCGGGGCCGAACCGTGTCGAGCATGGCCGCGAAGGTCGCGGCGTGCTCACGCGCGCCCGGGCCGACGAGCAGGGCGATGCCACACATCTAGTTCGTCACTCGCAGTCCGTCGATGTCAGAGTCAGGGCAGGATCAGGGGAGGGTCAGGGAGGGGTCACGGTACGCGGCGACGTGCTCGGGGTTGAGGCACAGGTGCCAGGCCTGGCCCTCGCCGATCACGTTGAGCACCCCGCGGTCCCGGTAGTCGGTGAGGATGCCCCGCAGGCTCTCGGCCGCACCGAACGTCTCGAACCATGTCATCTCGACATCGGCGCCCCAGCCGAGGCAGTGCGAGCTGGGCAGCAGGGCCGAGTAGCCCAGCTCGCTCAGGTGGCGCTGGTGCTCGATGCTGCGCACGATGCTGTTGACCCACAACGGGGGGGTTCCGGTCGGCGCCTCCTTCTGGAGCAGGTCGGCCACCTCGTTGAGCAGGGCGACGATCTCCGGTCGGGCGGCGAGGAACTTCATCCCCGACACCTGCGGTCGACGGCGTGGTGTCAACCGGCGCAGCGCCGCGTCGCGGCCCCGGCCCACCAAGCCCTCGGGCTGCACCGCGAACCGGAACCGCAGCGCCCCTGCCTTGTCCAGCCGAGGGAGCGAGACGAGATCCGGCGCGTCCTCGACCGCCGCCTCGTCGGCGTACGGCGTGACGTGCGACCACCACATGGCGTCGAGCTGGTGGAGGACGAGGATCCGCACGAGGGCCGACCGGCTCTTGGGGCTGGACGGTAGCCGCAGCTTGGGGTCCTCGAGCTCTTGGCGGGCGGCGGCCAGGAGCGCGCCGCGGGTCTCCGCCGCTCGGTCGATGACCTGTCGCGCGGCGGGGCCGTGGAGCTCGCCGCCGAGGACGTCGAGCGCTGTGGCGTTGTCATTGCCGGCGTCGAGAGCAGCCGTCATCGCCTCGACGGCGGCATCCACCTCGGAGTGGTAGGCCGACACCAGCGCTGGGTGCGCCGGCCTGCTGGTCGCGACCACGAGGGGCGACCTTATCCGCCGGGTAACGGCGTCGACAATTCAGCGCGGTTGGGAGAATCCGGTGAGTGTCCCGCTATCCGGCGAGCTCCACGAGGACCGGCGCGTGGTCGGACGGCGTCTTGCCCTTGCGCTCCTCGCGGACGATCTCGGCGTGCTCGACCCGGGTGGCCAGCGCCGGGGAGCCGAGCACGAAGTCGATCCGCATCCCCTGCTTCTTGGGGAACCGGAGCTGCTGGTAGTCCCAATAGGTGTAGGTACCAGGGCCTGGCGCGTACGGGCGGACGAGGTCCTGGAAACCCGCGTCGACGACCCCCTGGAACGCGGCGCGCTCGCCGGGCGACACGTGCGACTTGTCCACGTAGAAGTCCATGCTCCAGACGTCCTCGTCGAACGGCGCGATGTTCCAGTCGCCCATGAGCGCGATCTCGGCGGACGGGTCCTTCTCGAGCCAGCCGGCGGCGGCGTCGCGGAGCCGGGCCAGCCAGTCGAGCTTGTAGACCATGTGTGGGTCGTCGATGTTGCGCCCGTTGGGGATGTAGAGCGACCAGACCCTGATGCCGCCGACGGTGGCGCCGATCGCCCGGGCCTCGCTCGCGATGGGCTCACCCCACCCGGGCATCCCGTCGAACCCGATCTCGATGTCGGTCAGCCCCACCCGCGAGGCGATCGCCACGCCGTTCCACTGGTTGACGCCGACGTGGGCGACCTCGTAGCCCAGCGCCTCGAAGGTGAGGTAGGGGAACTGGTCCTCGCGAGCCTTGGTCTCCTGGATGGCAAGCACGTCGAGGTCGGCTCGCTTCAGCCAGTCCTCGACGCGTTCGATGCGGGACCGGATGGAGTTCACGTTCCAGGTCGCGATGCGCATCACGGCAACCTATCGGCCTACGCTGACGCCCATGACGACCGCGTTGGTGACCGGGGCCACGGCCGGGATCGGGTACGAGTTCGCCCGTCAGCTCGCCGAACGCGGGCACGACATCGTGCTCGTCGCTCGCGACCGGGTCCGGCTGGAGAACGTGTCCGACGAGCTGCGCCGCGACTACAAGATCCGGTCCGAGGTGCTGGTCGCCGACCTGTCCGACCGCGCCCAGATCGGGAAGGTCGCCCAGCGGCTCGCCGAGGATGCGCGACCGGTCGACCTCCTCGTCAACAACGCCGGGTACGGCATGAAGAAGGGGTTTCTGGCCAACGAGATCGAGGTCGAGGAGGCGATGCTCGACGTGCTGTGCACGTCCGTCCTCGTCCTCTCGCACGCGGCCGCGCGGGCGATGAGGACCCGCGGCCGCGGCGGCATCATCAACGTGTCCTCGGTGGCCTCGTATGCGTCGATGGGCACCTACTCGGCGGCCAAGGCCTGGGTCCGCTACTTCTCCGAGGGGCTTTCCCGCGAGCTGACCGGGTCCGGTGTGACCTGCATGGCCCTGTGCCCGGGCTTCACGCATACCGAGTTCCACGAGC
The DNA here is from genome assembly GCF_036559105.1 of Lapillicoccus sp. Classification (GTDB taxonomy): domain Bacteria; phylum Actinomycetota; class Actinomycetes; order Actinomycetales; family Dermatophilaceae; genus Lapillicoccus. The sequence continues at coordinate 91,824 of NZ_DATBTV010000038.1, forward strand.
GGGGCCGGATGAACATGTCGCGGCTGCCCGAGTTCATGTGGCTCGACGCCGCGGCGGTGGCCCGGCAGGGCCTGGACGACGCCGCGAAGGGCAAGATCGTGTCGGTGCCGGGGGTGCAGTACAAGACGCTGGTCGGCGTGATGAACGCCGTGCCGCGGGTCCTCGTGCGCGACGTGTCCAGCGTGATCGCGCGACGCCGGCGGACCCAGGGCAGCTGAGCCCGCGCCGGGGCTCCACAACTCGGACATGTCCGAGCTGAGGTGGGCCGGGCCGTAGCGTGACCGGGTGGACGTCCGGCTGGAGTGGGGCCCCACCGGTGCGGCGGTGCTGGCACCGGAGTGCGATGTGGCCGTGGTGGTCGACGTCCTCACGTTCTCGACGACGGTCACCGTGGCGGCGGACCGCGGCGTCGCGGTGCGGCCGTTTCGGTGGGCGGATGCCTCCGCCGAGGACGAGGCGCGCCGGCTGGATGCGACCCTCGCGAGGTCCCGCGGAGAGGCCAAACCGGGCGACGTGAGCCTCTCGCCGGAGACCTTCCGGACGGCGGGCGACCTGAGCCGGGTCGTGGTGCCGTCGCCCAACGGGTCGACGATCTGCGCGATCCTCGCCGAGGCGGGCGCCGACGTCGTCGTGGCCGGCCTGCGCAACCGGAGGGCCGTCGCTGCGCACCTGTCGGCTCGCGGCGGCCGGGTGCTGGTCGTCCCTGCGGGCGAGCGGTGGCCGGACGGCTCACTGCGGCCCGCGATCGAGGACCTCTGGGGGGCGGGCGGCGTCGTGGCCGCGCTCCTCGAGACCGATTCCTCCGTCGAGGCGAGCGAGGAGGCACTGGCCGCGGCCTCCGCATACCGGCTGGTCGAACCCCGGATCGAGGCGGCGCTCGCCGCGTGCCCGAGCGGTCAGGAGCTGACCGGCTGGGGGTATGCGTCGGACGTCACCATCGCCGCGGAGCTCGACGCGAGCCAGGCGGTGCCGATGCTCCAGGACGGCTGGCTCGTAGCGGAGTAGCGACTCAGTAGAGGCCGGCCGAGTAGGCCTCGCCGTAGTAGCGCTCGAGCTCCTCGAGGGAGTCGTCCGGGCGCTCCAGCTGCTGGGCGATACAGGCGCGGGAGGGGACGGCGTCGGGGTTCCACGTCTCCGGCTTCCACAGCTGGCTGCGCAGGAACGCCTTGCCACAGTGGAAGAACACCTCCTCGACGTGGACCTCCAGGGCGAGCACCGGGCGGTGGCCCTTGACGACGAGCTCGTCGAACCACGGCGCGTCGCTGACCAGCCGGCATGTGCCGTTGACCCGCAGCGTGTCGGTCCGGCCGGGGATGAGGAAGATCAGGCCGACGTGCGGGTTGGCCAGGATGTTGAGGTAGCCGTCGGCGCGCTTGTTGCCCGGACGCTCGGGGATGACCACCGTCGAGTCGTCGAGCACGTGCGCCAGGCCGGCGGGGTCGCCCTTCGGTGACGCGTCCACGCCGCCGCCTGCCGACGTTGCCACGACGCAGAAGGGGGACGCCGCGATCCACTGGCGGTGCAGCGGGGCGAGCCGGGGCTGGACCTTGTCGACGACGCGCTGGATCGGGTATCCGATGACGGCGCGCAGGTCCTCCTCGTCGGTGACGTACGCGGTATGCGTGGCATGAGCGGCAGCCGTCATGCCGTCGAGGCTACGGGAGGGCCACCGGGCCGGTCGCCTAGATTTGTCACCGTGAGCAACGACGAACGCCCCGACGTCGCGACCGCCCGAGCCAAGCTCCTCGACATCGTCAAGGCCAAGGCGATCGTCCACGGCAAGGTCACCCTGTCGTCCGGCCGCGAAGCCGACTACTACGTCGACCTGCGCCGCATCTCCCTCGACGGGGAGGCCGCGCCCCTCGTGGGCGTGGTCATGCGTGACCTCACGAAGGACCTCGACTACGAGGCCGCGGGCGGGTTGACGTTGGGCGCCGACCCGGTGGCCACCTCGATGCTCCACGCCGCGGCCGCTGCCGGTGAGCGATGCGACGCCTTCGTGGTTCGCAAGGAGGGGAAGGCCCACGGCCTGCAGCAGCGGATCGAGGGTCCGTCGGTGGCCGGGCGCCGAGTCGTCGTCGTGGAGGACACCACGACCACCGGCGACTCGCCGATCGCGGCGATCCGGGCCGTCCGCGAGGCCGGCGGCGAGGTCGTCGCCGTGGCGACCATCGCGGATCGGGCGACGGGCGCGGCCGCGAAGATCGAGGCCGAGGGCGTCGCCTACCGGTTCGCTTACACCCTCGAGGACCTCGGTCTGGCGTAGCCGCCCCACGAAGTTCTCCGCTCCGCTCCGATACTTCGCGGGGACCCCGACCCGTAGCCCAACCCCTAGGCTTCCCCCATGTCCACCACCCTGATCGTCATCCTGGTCATCGTCGTGGTGCTCGGACTGATCTTCGCCGGGCTCTACAACGGGCTGGTCAAGCTGAGGAACGTCGTCCAGGAGTCCTGGGCGCAGATCGACGTCGAGCTCAAGCGCCGCCACGACCTCATCGGCAACCTCGTCGAGACGGTCAAGGGCTACGCCTCGCACGAGCGGGGCACGCTCGACGAGGTCACCCGGGCTCGCGCCGCGGCGATGGCGCCCAACCAGGGCCCCGCGCAGGCCGCACAGTCCGAGGGCGAGCTGTCCCGGGCCCTGGTCAACCTCCAGGCCGTCTCCGAGGCCTACCCGGACCTCAAGGCCAACCAGAACTTCATGTCGCTCCAGAACGAGCTCAGCTCGACCGAGGACCGCATCGCCGGCGCGCGCCGCTACTACAACGCCAACGTCCGCGCCCTCAACACCAAGGTCGAGACGCTGCCGACGAACTTCATCGCCGGCATGGCCGGCGTGACCAAGGCGGAGTACTTCGAGACCGAGGGCATCGCCCGAGAGGCCCCTCAGGTCAGCTTCGGCACCAACGGGCCGGCGACCCCGGCAGCACCGTCGGGGCCGTCGGTCGGCCAGGGTCCGGCGGCCGGCGGTCAGCTCCCGCCTGGGCCGCAGGACTCGCCGCCGCCCCAGGGGTGACGTCGCCGGCGGGGTCTCGTTCCGTGTTGCGGCGGCTCACCGGCTTCACGGTCCTGCCGCTGCTCTCGCTCGTCACGCCGTTCCTCCTGCTGCCGGTCGTCGCCCGGGTCGCCGGTCCGTCGGGCTGGTCGAGCTTCCTCGCCGGACAGGCTGTCGGGATGGTCGGGGCGACCGTCGTCTTCTGGGGCTGGAACGTCGGCGGCCCCGTCCTCGTCGCCCAGGCGTCGTCCGCGGTCGAGCGGGCCGAGGTGTATGCGGCGAGCCTGCGGACGCGGTACCTCCTGCTTCTCGGGGTGGTCCCGGCCACGGCGGTGGTGAGCGCCCTGGTCGCGCAGCCCGGTCACCGGGTGGACGCGTCGGCGATGGCGGTGGCGACGTCGCTGCTCGGGCTCTCGCCGTCCTGGTTCGGGATCGGCGTGGGGGACCCGTGGCTGCTGTTCTGGTACGACACCATGCCGCGTGTGGTCGCGGCGGTCGTCGGTGCCGGCGTGGTGTGGGCGACCGGACTCGTCTGGACGTACCCGGCGCTGCTCGCCCTGTCGGTGGTGGTCGCGCTGATGGCGTTCCGGCGGCGGGTCGTGGCGGGGGTGGTCCGGAGCTCGCCGTTCCCGGTCTCGCGATCCGGGGGCGAGCTGCGCACCCACCTGGGCACCGCAGGGATCAACCTCGCCGCGACGGCGTATGCGTCGACGCCGGTCCCGGTCGTGACGGTCGCTTTCCGCCCGCAGGTGTCCTCGGCGTTCGCGTCGGCCGACGCCGCATACCGGCTCGGGCTGTTCACGGTGACCGCGATGGGGAACGCGTTCCAGGGGTGGACGCTGGAGGCGGGGACCGGTGGCGAGCGGCGGTCACGGCACCGTGCGGCGTTCCTCTCGCACCTGGTGCTGGGCATTGTCGGCGGTCTGCTGTTCGCGGCGCTGGGGCCCTGGGTGACGGGGTTCGTGTTCGGTCCGGCCGTGGCGGCGCCGCGGGACGTGTGCGTCTGGTACGGCGTGGCGTTCCTGTTCCTCAGCGTGAGCACGCCGCCGATCCGCAACCTGCTGGTCCCCGCCGGACGGATCCGCCTGGTGCTGGGGTGGACGTTGGGTTCGGCCGTGGTGGGCCTGGTGCTGATGATCGGCGCCGCCGTGGCCGGGTGGAGCGCCGGCGTCGCGGCCGGGATGGCGGTCAGCGAGGCGGTCCTGCTCGCCGGCCTGCTCGGCCCCGCCCTCCGCGCGTCCCGATCGGCCACCCCATGACCCATCCATCTTCCAGACGCCCGTTGTTGCCAGTTTCGACGCCGCCGAGGGGCCAGAACTCACAACAACGTGGGGTTGGAAGCGGGAAGGCGTCGTGAGTGGCGCACCGCAGGACCTCCGGGTGGTGGCCGTTGTCACGGCCTACGGCCCGGGGCCGGGGCTGGCGGGGCTGATCGACGAGGTCGCGCCCCAGGTCGAGAGCGTCCTCGTCGTCGACGACGGCTCGACCTCCGGGCTCGACGTCGTCGCTGCCCTCGAGGAGCGCCCCGGCGTACGCGTGATCCGGCAGGCCAACGCCGGTGTCGCTGCGGCCCTGAACGCCGGCGTCCGGGCCGCCCTCACCGACGAGCGCGCCGACGCCGTCCTGACCCTGGACCAGGACTCCGGACTCCCGCCGACCTACGTCGCCCGAGCGGTCCGAGCCTGGAGGGACGCGGTGAACCGCGGCATACCCGTCGCCTTCGTCTGCGCCTCGAGCTACAGCGGTCGACGCACTCCCACCCGTGGCGTCGTCCAGGGCTACGCGCGGGCGTTCGACCCGATGCAGTCCGGGGCGCTGGTGCCCGCCACGACCTACCGCGACGTCGGCTGCTACGACGAGGGGCTGGTCATCGACGCCGTGGACTCCGAGTTCACCGTGCGGTGCCTCGCCGCCGGGCTCGAACCCCTGGTGGCGCCGGGCTGCGAGCTCACCCACGGCATGGGCGAGCGCACCTCGGCGCACGTGCTGGGCCGGGACGTCGCGTACAACCGGCACTCGCCCGAGCGGGTCTACTACATGGCCCGGAACGCCACGTTGATCACCCGGCGGCACGCCCGTGACGAACCCACGTGGGCGCTGCGGCGGCTCGCGGAGGAGGCCAAGGCGCATACCCTCCGCCTGGCCCTCGACCCCGCTCGGGCGGACCTGGCCCGCGCCGCCGTCGCCGGTGTCCGGGACGGACTCAGGGGCCGCACCGGCCGCCGGCCGGACGCCTAGACCTGGTCGCGCCTGCCGGTCTCGAGCTCCTCGGGCGTGGGGGTGTCCCGCTCCAGCTCCGTGGCCGACGGGGTGCGGTCGCGGCGGTGGCGCCACCATTCGACGGCGGCGGGGATCAGTGAGACGAGGACGACGAGGACGATGGCGATGTCGAGCTTGTCCTGCAGGACGGGGAAGGCCTGGCCGAGGAAGTAGCCGAGGAAGGTGACGGAGCAGACCCAGAGTGCGGCTCCGACGGCTGACCAGGTGAGGAACCGGCGCCGGTCCATCTTGCTGATGCCGGCGACGACGGTGACGAAGGTGCGCACGATGGGGACGAACCGGCCGATGACCAGGGCCTTGTTGCCGTGTTTGTCGAAGAAGTCGTGGGTCTGGTCCCAGTACCTGCGTTTGATGATGCGTCCGTCGTGGCGGTAGATCGACGGGCCGAGGGCGCGGCCGATCTCGTAGCCGACGACGTTGCCGAGGAACGCGGCGGCGAACAGCAGGATCAGCGCGAGCCAGAGGCTGATGGGCAGCTTGCCGGTGGCGATGAACAGGCCGATGGCGAACAGGAGGGAGTCGCCCGGCAGGATCGGGAAGAACAGGCCGCACTCGATGAAGAGGATGGCCAGGCTGACCCAGATCAGGGCGGTGCCGTACTGGGTCAGGAGGTAGTTGGGGTCCATCCAGCTAGGACCCAGCATGGGCACGGCGAACTGGACCGCGTGGAGCATCACAGGGAGAACGGTATGCGCCAGAGCCAGGTTCCGTCGCATCCTGAGCGCGTCGCACGGCCGCATACGGTGTCCCGGTGACTGAGGTGGGCGTCGGCCAGTGGCCCGGACCCTGGCCGGAGGGCGACCACTGGGACCCCGAGCTGCTCGCCGAAGGTGACCGGCGCAACGTCGAGGACCGCTACCGCTACTGGCGGCACGACGCGATCGTCGCCGACCTCGACACCCGGCGGCACCCGCTCCACGTGGCGGTCGAGAACTGGGGCCACGACTTCAACATCGGCTCGGTGATCCGGACCGCGAACGCGTTCAACGTGGCGGCCTTCCACATCGTCGGGCGCCGGCGCTGGAACCGGCGCGGCGCCATGGTCACCGACCGTTACCAGCACGAGGTCCACCACCCGACGGTGGCCGACCTGGCGACCTGGGCGGCCACCACCGGCATACCGCTCGTCGGCATCGACAACCTGCCCGGCTCGGTCGCGATCGAGGGGTATGCGTTGCCGCCGGCCTGCGTGCTGGTCTTCGGTCAGGAGGGGCCGGGCCTCTCCCCGGAGATGCGGGAGGCCTGCGAGGTCGTCCTCCACATCACCCAGTACGGCTCGACGCGGTCGATCAACGCCGGCGCCGCGGGGGCGATCGCCATGCACATGTGGGTTCTCCAGCACGGCGGGGAGGTTCAGAGGCCGTAGACCCGGGCCGCGTTGTCGCGCGCCACCATCCCGGCCAGGTGCGCTGCGTCGTCCTCGCCGAGGTCCCCGTCGGCCAGCAGGTCGTCGACCATCCGGGCGAACCCCCGCCGGAAGAGCAGGGCGCCGAGCAGGTAGTGCTCGGCCAGCCCGTAGGCGTCGGTGGAGAACAGCAGCGAGCCGAACGGCACCAGCTCGAGGGTCTCCCGGATCGGGCCGGCGGACAGGGCGCCGGTGTTGTGGACCGCCAGGCCGAGGTCCATGAACGCGTGGTCGAACACCTGGGCGAGGTATGCCGCGTGGCGGTGGAACGGGTAGGTGTGCAGCATCAGGACGGGGACGCCGAGGTCCTGGGTGCCGCGCAGGAACGGCGTCAGGTGCAGCGGGTCCGCGGCGAGCAGATCGAGGTCGGGGTCGCCGTAGCCGGTGTGGATCTGGAGGGGAAGTCCAAGCTCCAGCGCGGTGTGGGCGAGCCAGCCGCTGACGGCCCGCTCGGCCACCCGCTGGGGGTCGGCGTCGCGCAGGGCGGCGACGAGGGCATCGGGTCCGGGCTTCTCGGCCGGGAGGTCCAGGCCGACCCGGTATGCGGCGATGCTCTTCGCGGCGATGGCGCCGCTGGTGCGGAGCCGGTCCTCGACGGCTCCCGGGACGTCGGCGGTCTCCTCGCGGAGCACCTCCTCCACCACCCGTTCGAGGCGGACGACCTCGTACGCGTCGCCGTCGGCCAGCCCGGCCAGCTCGGCCGGGGTCGTGAGGGCGGTGCCGCCGGGGCCGTCGAGGCCGGTGTCGACGAGGAAGGTGCCGATCCCCGAGGCGGTGAGGAACCGCCGGTTGACCTCGGTCGCGCCGAGCTCGCGTCGTCGGGCCAGGTAGGCGTCGGCCGGGGCGAGCGGTTCTAGGTCCAGCAACGGCGCGCAGTGCCGTCGGATCGCGAGTCCGAGCATCGAGTCGAACAACGACGTCCCGAGGGGTGACGCGCCCGGCGCCTCGTTCATCAGGGCCTCGAACCCGTCGCGCTCGAGGTCGGTGGTGACGAGACCGTGGCAGTGGTGGTCGGTGAGCACCCCGAGCCGGTCGGACTCCGGTCTCACGAGGTGGCGGGCGCGTCGGCGGGGTTGTCCGGCGACTCGTCGAGGTGTCGGAACGCCGCGGACATCCGGTGGGCCAGCCCGGGGACG